>NZ_DAOKYH010000001.1:0-747032 GCF_035323175.1 Dysgonomonas sp.
AAAAAGAACTATTAAACTAATTATTAAGCTTATGAAGAAAATTTTATTGATGATTACCCTGATATGCGGATATATGGGAAGTATGTGGGGGCAGATCAGTTCTATTTCAGGTAATCCGAATGTAGTTACAGGAGAGACATGGATGTATTCATTATACTTTAACTCTCCTTTAGATGCGGATACTAATTTTATAATCAAGGTAGAAAAAGGTTCTTTCCAGTATGGTAAAGAAACAGAAAAAGTAGAAAGGGTAAAGAAAGGAGTTAGACGATATGACTTTTTCGTAACATGGGGAGATACCGCAGCGGATGACGCTAAAGTTATAGCATATAAACAAGGTGATTTGCCTTCTAATATCAAGACCTTAAAGGTCAAAATTACAGGTATTCCTCCTAAACCAGAGCCAGAAAAGCCAAAAGAGATTATTTATGGTTTAGCTGGTCCAGCATCAGTCTTTCCTGAAGATACAATAACATATCATTTCCATATACAGAGTAATACGATAAAAGAGGGAGACCTTTCTTGGTACTATGAAGGTGATTATTATACGAGAATTCCCAATAAGCCGCAGGATGATTTTAGGACTATAACTTTTACAGTCAAGTATACGGATAAAGACTTACCGACATCAGTCAACGTAGTTTATAAAGGGATGAACAACTTTGCTAACACTACAATTAAAGGAATGCCATTTACTATTACGTCGTTAGGAGAGCCAATCGTCAATTTTGGAGTTAATAATCTTTATAAATTAAATATTCCAGCCAAATTGAAAGGTGAAAAACCTATCACTTGGCTTGCCGGCAATAATATGACTTTAGTTTCAGGGCAAGGTACAACAAATGCTACATTTAAATCTACAGGATACGGTTTGGGTACAGTTAAAGCAATGGTTATGTATGAGGGAAAAAGTTATACAATAGAGAATTCTGTGGTAGAGATAGTTAATCCGGATGCAATACTTATTACAACTGATTTCTCAAGATTCTTTGCTGGCAATCATTATAGTGCTTATATCCCCAATGTATTGCCCGGGTACAAATATACTTGGAGTATTTCGGGTGCAACGATTGTTAGTTCTAATAATAATAGTGTCTACTTTAAGGTTGCTAACTTTGACTTGGATGCTTCTGTTTTGATTACTGTTACAACCCAAAGTGGTAAGCGAATTT
Organism: Dysgonomonas sp.; assembly: GCF_035323175.1. NCBI lineage: Bacteria > Pseudomonadati > Bacteroidota > Bacteroidia > Bacteroidales > Dysgonomonadaceae > Dysgonomonas > Dysgonomonas sp. The sequence goes on from NZ_DAOKYH010000001.1 coordinate 1,173, forward strand.
CAAAAAGTATCCCTGTAAAAGGCCTCGGAGGCGGTGGAGGTGTCTATCCTGAAATTTGATAATTAAGGTACGCTTTTAGGGTGCTATACTAATCACTTCTTACTATCTCTTTGTTATTTTCAAAAGAGTAAAATGTAAATATCCTCTCTCCATTCCATCTTATAGGGTGAAATGCCAGAGAGGATATTTTTCTCTTTCCTCCCCCAAAAACTGCATTATTTCTCTACAAAATTATCTTATTATATATGGATGCGCTAATTATCATTATTACGATGCTGTGTTGCATTGTCACCTCCCTTTACTGCGGAGTGGTGCTGTCGCTAAGGCTTCCCGAAGTGTGGACTTTGCTCGACCGAAAGCCTTTCAATTGTCGTCCCTGTCTCACCTTTCATCTCACATGGATGCTGTTGGGAATATTTGCTTTTGCGAGGCAATCGTGGACTTTGGCAGGTATCGGCATTGTGGTTGCATTCATTGTATTTTTCATTGTAAAATATATCGACAACAAAAAAATAGTAAAATGACAAATCTAGCATTAAGATCAGAAGTAGAAGCATTGGTACGCGAAGTAGAGAAAACACACCGTTACTCGATGAGCCGTATCTATGGATTATATAATCGGGTTTTCGGCACAAACGAAACCCCTCAGTCGTGCGCCAGTTGCCTGATACGCAAAGTAAGAGAGTTGAAAAACTGGCTTGCTAAAAGCTCCGATAACGAGCGTGTTGCAGATCGAGAAACTCCCGCACTAAAACCTGCAAGAGCAAAGACAGAAAAGAAACATTTGAAAAAAGATAAATAATGGCTGCCCGCAAAACCTGTTACAAAAGCCGTGAAAACAACGGCAGGGAGATAAGGTATGAAAGCCCGGGCAGCCTTCTCGCACAGGCATATAAATACTTCGAGTGGTGCGACAGTAATCCCTGGCACAAAGCCGAGCTGATTCGCTCGGGAGCAAGGGTAGGAGAGGTGGTAGAGCTTCCTGTGTCACGCCCATACACCATCGAAGGCCTGTGCGTTTTTTGTGGGATCAGTCTTGCTACTTTCTCGCGATATGAGTCTGACCCTCACTTTGGTGAGGCTATAGAGCATCTCCGATTGACAATCCGTCAGCAGCAGCTGGAGGGAGAATGTATTGGCGTTTACAATGTAAATGCTCTGTCTAAGGTTACAACCGCAGAAAAAAAGGAGGAGGCAGACCAACCTTCCGAATTAGTTATCAACGTGCTGTCTCACGATACAAAAGAAAATTTGGAAACATTGAAGAAAAACCTATCAGGGTAAGAGGTGTTGAGTGATTAACATATACATTCTGTTTTCGTAAACTCATAAAGTAAAGATAATGAGGTTCTTTTTTTTGATATTGTAGGCCTTTTATGAAAAATTTATATTATTTTTATAAAACAAATACAAATATTCTCATTTTAGGGAATCCGTTTAATATAAAGCCTGTTCGTATGGAGTAATGGTGATGAGCCTATGAATATGCAGCGTTTTTAACACAGCGATATTCTTCTCGAAAGCTCATTTATAAGTTAAAAAACTTATTATACTATAATACGTATGTTTCTTTAACTCGGAAGCATTTTAAATCTATTGTTTAACTAAACTTTTTTATGCTTATGAAAAAAATTATTTTAGTGGTTACCCTAATGTGTTTATATATTGGGGGCGTATGTGGACAGAGCTCTGGAGTGAAGCCAGCCGTAGCTAATGGAGAGAAAAGCGATGCAGCCGAAAGTTCCGTAGTCTGTGTGGGAGTGCCTCAATACAATTATTCTGCGGATAATAATGTCCTTACTCAATATAGAGATATGACCAGTACCTTTATGTTGAATGCTCCTTTTACTGGTTATCCTACATCTTATGAATGGAAAGTGAATGGTCAGCCATTATCCTACCGATATATGACAGATGATGAAGGCGGTATTTCTATCTTATTTAAATATCTTCCTGTAGGAGTTTATGACTATTCGGTAATCGCAAGAAATAGTTGTGGAGCATCTCAAATAAAGTATTTTAGGGTTACAATAACGAATGATCCTAATGATGCGCCTTGGATGAGATAAACTATTGTCTTTGTTGTTAAATTATTTTATACATCCTCTTTGCTATTCTATCTGATACTTTTGATATTGTAGGCCTTTTATGAAAAATTTATATTATTTTTATAAAACAAATACAAATATTCTCATTTTAGGGAATCCGTTTAATATAAAGCCTGTTCGTATGGAGTAATGGTGATGAGCCTATGAATATGCAGCGTTTTTAACACAGCGATATTCTTCTCGAAAGCTCATTTATAAGTTAAAAAACTTATTATACTATAATACGTATGTTTCTTTAACTCGGAAGCATTTTAAATCTATTGTTTAACTAAACTTTTTTATGCTTATGAAAAAAATTATTTTAGTGGTTACCCTAATGTGTTTATATATTGGGGGCGTATGTGGACAGAGCTCTGAAGTGAAAGGACCTAAAGTGTGTGATGCAAATGTTGAAAACGAAAGTTCTGTTAATCAGGTTAATTCGATCACTTATACTGCTTTGTATAATACTATCGACTTGGGTCCCGGAGAGCTTGTGGGTACATTAACTCTTGGCTCAGAAATAGGTGGAGCTACATCATTTAGCTGGGGTGGGTTATTTCCTACACAATTTAAGGGTAGTAGAACGGCACCGATTGTAAATGTGAGCAAAAAGCACATCATACAGATGGGCGGAATGTATGTATGGGTAGATGCTTCTAATGCCTCTGAAACTGTTAGGATTATCTATAATGTGACCGTTGGAGGCGAAGGTGCTCCTAATCCATTTGAATAAACTATAATTAGTTATATAACATATTGATTTCTGGATATCCTCTTTGCTCTTTTTTTATAGATGCAAAGAGGATATTTTTCGATTATCTCTTTTTATTTAGCTTACTTATTTGTATCTCCTACCGAAAATATTACTCCCCGCTTTTCATCTTATTTACAAATTCCTTTGGCGACATGCCATAGCTTTTGAAGAATGCCTTGGTAAAGTACGATGCCGAGTTAAAACCTACGTAGTAAGCCACTTCATTTATCCGCATGTCTGTCTCCAGCAGAAGTTTGCATGCTCTTTTCAGGCGATAATTGCGCAGGTAGTCGCCTGGAGTTACGCCACTTATGCTCTTTAACTTGCGTTGCAGGTTGGAGCGACTGATGCTCAGTATATCGGTTAGCGATTCCACGGTGAATGTTTCTTCCGAGAGGTGTTTTTCTATCTCTTCGTTCAGCTTGTTGAGGAATGTTTCGTCACCCTTGTTGGTTACCAAGCTTGCGTAAGACGATAGCGGCGAACGGTTGAACGCTTCGAGTATCGCCTTCCTGTTTTCCAGCAAACTCGCTATCTGAGCTCTGAGGTACGATATCGAGAACGGCTTTTCTATAAACACATCAGCCCCCGATAACAGTCCTTCTACCTTCGCCGTATTTTCGGTCTTTGCCGATAGCAGTATCACCGGTATATGGCTGTAGTTGAGGTCGGCTCTCAGTCGCTTGGTAAACGATATACCATCGATGCCGGGCATCATAATATCCGAAACGATGAGGTCGAAGCTCTTATCTTCGAGCAGTTTCAACGCTTCGGTAGCACTTAGTGCCGTATCTACTGTATATTCGTTCTGTAAGCTGTTTTTTATAAATTGTATCATCTCGGGATTGTCGTCTACCACAAGCACGCTGTTCTTGCCGTTGATTGTTGCTAGTCCTCCATCCTCGAAGGAGATACTTTCACTACTTGCCGTTTCGCTTTGGTCGATAGAAAACTCTTTCGATATATCAGAGAAAGTGAACGCAAACAATGCGCCGCCAGTTTTGCTGTCTTTTACCTCGATCTTTCCTTTCAATATCTCTGCCAAATGCTTCACCAGCGAAAGCCCGATGCCTGTGCCTACCTTGCTGTCGTCTTGCTGCACCTGATAGAAAGGGTCGAATATCAGTTCTTTATGATTGTCGGATATGCCTCGTCCGTTGTCTTCTACAGTGACGGTATATGTTTTATCACTGTTCGGTATAAGAGTAAGGATAATTTTGCTTCGGGTAAATTTCAAGGCATTGGTCAGCAGGTTACCTATTATTTTGGTCAGCGCATCCGGATCGGATATTACATCTATTATAGATTGGGCAGGCATGTGCAACTCAAAGTCTATCTTTTTGTTCTGCGCCGTTTTCTTAAATCGTTCATACAGTTCGCTGATATGCTCGCTAAGGTTTATTGTTTCGGGATTTACGATATATTTAGTCGAATCCATCTTACGGAAATCGAGCAACTGATTGATGAGCACCGTCAGCCTGTCACAGTTTTTCTCTATCATCGAAAGGTTCTGATGAGTCTCCTTGCTGCCTTCGCCCGAAGAAATCACCTCTTCGAGCGGTGCGCTGATAAGGCTGAGCGGTGTGCGTATCTCGTGTGCAATGGTGGTAAAGAAATCGATCTTCGATTTGAAGGCAAGTGTTTCCTGTTCGGCTTTGTAAGCTTCGAGGTGTTTCTGCTGCTTTATCTTGCTTTTCTTTGTATAATACGACACCAGCATATAAATCAAGAATATAACGAGTGCAAAATAAACGAGCCGTGCCGGTATCGACAACCAGAAAGGTGGCAATATTTCTATCTCTATCGCTGTGCCCGTTTCGTTCCATAGTCCATCGTTGTTCGAGGCCTTCACCCTGAAGGTGTATTTGCCCGGCGAAAGGTTTACATAGGTTACGCTCTTGTTGTTGCCCGCATAGTTCCATTCCTCGTCCGTTCCTTCGAGCATATAGGCATACTGGTTTTTGGTTTGCGATATATAGCTGAGGCTAACGTACGATATGGTGAACGACGAACGATTGTAAGGCAATTTTATGCGCTGTTTTTTATTTAAACGGGTTTGTATCTCTTGTTCCTTTTCGGCACTGATATTTCCCAACACACGTATCTGGGTGATCTCTATGGATGGAATAATACCGTTTTTATTCTCGCTCAGGTCTTTCGGGTAAAAACAACTGAATCCGTTTATCCCTCCGAAGTAAAACTTGCCGTCTTTGGTCTTGTAGCTCGACTTGTAATTGAACTGGTTGCTCTGCAGCCCATCTGCTTTGTTATATATCCTATGACTTTTTGGGTCGGATGTGTTGAAGGTTACCAGCCCCTTATTGCAGCTTACCCAGAGGTTGCCAAAAGGGTCGTCGAGCACGCCGTAAATCACATTGTTAGGCAAGCCGTCGTCTTCCGATATATTTTTGAAGTTGTCCGTTTTGTAGTCGTAGATAAAAATGCCACGCCCTTCGCTCGAGAATATCACCCGCTTCGTATTGTCGATGTGTATGCTCGTTAGCTTGCTGCCTACAATGGGGTTGCTGCGTCCTTGTATCGTGTCGTAGTGTACCCATTTGTTGCGGGTCATATCCAGTTTTATCGCACCCCTTCCGTATGTTGCCACCCACAGGTTGCCGTAGTCGTCTTCCTTCATGTCGTATATAAAACCGAAGGCCTCGGGGATACGCTTAAAGCTGTTATTGCTTCGGTCAAACTTATTCAGCCCCACAGGTGTACCGGCGTATATATCTCCATTCTTGGTTTTATAGAGCGAGAAGATACAGTCGTCATTCAGCGTGCTTTCGTCCCTGATATTGCTTCGGTGGTTGACGAGCGAATGGCTGCGTGTATTATATATGTCTATCCCGCGCGAAAATGTACCTATCCACAGGTTATCGCCATCCATCATCAGGGCATGGGTGTTGTGATAAGAGGTTTTTACGGGTTGCGAAAATACCTTTGTCTTGGTATCGAAGTAGTTGAGCCCGCCGTCTTCGGTGGCAATCCAGATGTTGGATAAGTTGTCTTCCAAAAACTGGCTGACCGCCTTTCCCGATAGCAGGTTGTGCAAAACATCGGGGTAGTAAGTCTCTATATTCAGCAGTGAGGTATTCAGATAGTTTACTCCTCCAAAGTAAGTGCCTATCCATATCCCGTTCTCCTTGTCTTTGGCTATCGAGTACACATTTTGGTCGCTGAGGCTGTATTTCACCTGAGGCGCATCGAGCCGTTTTATCGACTTGGTGTCTGTATTAAAGAGGTACAGCCCGTCGTCGGAACCGATAAGCAGCGAGTTGTCGGTATATTGAAATATAGAGCGCACGTGCGTAATATAGTACGACTTAGATCCCAGCCCGAAGAAGGAGGTGTATTCGTTGGTTTGCTTGTTGAACAGCCTGATGCCATCGTCCCACGTGCCCAACCACAGATTGCCCTTGTTGTCGTCGAGCATGCAAAGTATTTCGTTTTGCGAATTGTCTTGTATACTAAACATGCCTTCGGGTGCTTCCAGCTTGCCTTTGTCGGGGTTGTACCTGAGCAGCCCCAGCCTTGTACCTACCCATATCGATCCCGATTTGTCGGTTACGATAGACCACGTAGCGTTCAGCCCCAGCCTGTATTTCTCTATCTCTATGGCTTTCAGTGTTTTTTTTGCAGGGTTGTACATAAATATGCCTTGCGCCATTGTTCCTATCCACAGATTGCCGTTTTTGTCTATATACAATGCATTTACGGCTGAGGTAACCTCTATGCCGTTGGCGGTTTTGGTATTTATCTTCGCAAAGCTCTCGTCGGTCATATCCATTCTGTATAGTCCGGCATCTGTACCTACATAAAGTATGTTTTCTTTTCCTTCGGCAATGCAACGGATAAAATTGTTGCCCAAAGACTGGTTGTTGTGATTGTTTTTTCTGAATATGCGGAAGTTATCCCCATCGTAGCGGTTGAGCCCGTCTTTGGTTCCAAACCACATGAAGCCTTTCGAGTCCTGTAGGATACAGTACACGGCGTTTTCCGAGAGCCCGTCATCTACCTGAATCTTACGGAAGTGAAAATTGGAATTTTCCTGAGCAAATAGATTTATGGTATAAAAAACGGTCAGAAAAATGGTGAAAAGTAGTCTTCTGTTTTTCATTTTTGTAAAAATACAGTATATCTGCGAACATACGAACTCTTCGGGAAGCTTATTTTGTGGTAAAAAATAACCAAATACTTGTAATAATTGAGCAATTACACGTCTGGACTGTTTTTTACACTTTTTTAGTTGAAAAATACATTTGCTTTTGTTCGCTCTCCTGTAACTTTGATTTATCAGAAAAACCTATTAAAAATCAAACCATGAAGTGAAGACTATCTTAATGCCTCTCTATTATTGTGTAATGCCACTAGAGTACGGCAACAATCATTTATCAAATACCAGAAAGGAAAGAAATTATTATTTATCCTCATAAATAATGAGTTAACCTAATTATAAAAAACCAAAATCTAGAAACATGTTAAAAAGAATTTTATTTCTACTGTTTGCGGTCTGTTCATTAGCAGTTTATGGGCAGAATGTGGAGGTAAAGGGAAAGGTTGTGGATGATATCAACGATCCGCTTCCCGGAGTGAGTGTCAGTATCAAAGGTACAACAAGGGGCACTATCACTGATGTTGACGGTAATTATTCTATCGAGGTATCTCGAAATCAGACTTTGGTGTTCTCCCTTGTGGGAATGACACCGCAGGAGGTTGTTTATACAGGACAGCCTGCTATAAATGTATCACTGGCTACCGACGATAAACGCTTGGAAGAGGTAGTCGTGATCGGGTATCAAACCATCAAGAAGGCAGACCTAACAGGAGCTGTTTCGGTATTCAATCCGACTGAAATGAAAAACACGATCGTAACCGGTACTGTGGGCGATGCTCTGGGTACACTTCCGGGCTTGACTGTACGTACAGCCGGAAATCCGGGTAGCGAAGGAAAGGTAGAGATTCGTGGTACAGGTACGTTGGGAGACAGTCAGCCGCTGTATGTGGTGGATGGTATCGTTTCGGGAGCCAACCGAGACTTCAACTTCAACGATATAGAAAGTATTCAGGTGCTCAAAGATGCTTCGGCAGCAGCTATATATGGCTCGCGCGCGGGTAATGGTGTTATCATCATTACCACCAAGCAAGGGAAAGAAGGCAAGATGAAGATAGATGTATCTTCGCGTATGACACTCCAGTGGTTGCCTAAATATAATCTTACAAACCGCGACCAATGGATTCAGCTCAACGACCTTGCTTTTGCCAATGCGGGCAAAGCTCCGGCAAACCACTTTGACGGTAATACCGACTGGCAGGAAGAAGTATTCAAGACCGGTATTGTACAAGACCATAATATCTCCTTCTCGGGAGGAACAAAAGACAGCCGTTACTTTATTTCGGGTAACTATCAGCACAATTCGGGTACTACAATCGGAGCTAAGAGCGAGCGTTTCACATTGCGTTCCAATACTTCAGCATCACGCAACTTTGGCGATAATGTAACATTCCGTATCGGCGAGAATATTGTACTAAGCCACTTCGGAGTAGATGAACTTAATACCAATCCGATTATAGATGTATATCGTATGTTGCCTACCATCCCTATTCACGACTCTAACAATGCAGCTAAGGGTGGTTACGGATTTGGTGACGGTAGCCGTGATGTTACCTTCGGTTCTAATCCGTTTGCGAAAGAAGATTTTGAAAATACAACAAATAGCAACTTGCGTATCAGAGGTAATACTTTTACTGAACTGGAAGCTTTCAAGATGTTTAAATATCGCTTCAATTTTGGATTCGACTTTAGCAACGATAAGCATAAATATTTGCGTAAAGAAGGTTACTGGACATACAATCAGCCATACGATCCTTCTTCACTAAATAAAAATCAGGCTCAATATCAAGGATTCGTATTCGATAATACATTAGAATTCAATAAGAAATTCGATAAGCACGATATTTCTGCCGTATTGGGTATTAGCTACCAGACTTCTACTTATGAACAAATCTGGGGTACAAAGAATGATGTGCTCATGACGGGAAGCGACTACTTTGATAATCTCGATGCAGCACTATCTAATCCTAAGACAGGTAACTATAAAGACTTGCAAAAATTGTTCTCCGTATTTGGACGAATCAATTACAATTATGACGACAGATATCTCATGAGCTTTACAATGCGTAGAGACGAGTCTTCAAAATTCTCACCTAGCAACAGAGTAGGATATTTCCCTTCTGTATCGGCAGGGTGGAGAATCAGTAAAGAAAGCTTTTTCGATGTGCCATGGGTAGATGATCTGAAGCTAAGAGCGAACTATGGAGTGCTGGGTACTTCAAATATAGGTGTGTGGGATTGGGTTTCATTTATTACCGTATTCCCTCAGGCGGTGTTTGGTACAGGACAATCTGTACAAACAGGTATGACTCAAATCAAACTAGCTAATGCCGATTTGAAATGGGAAAAACTTTCGCAAATCAATGCCGGATTCGATGCCGCTTTGCTGAACAACAAATTAGCGATATCGGTAGACTACTTTATGAAGGAGACAAAAGACGTGCTGACTCCGATGCAAATACTAATGGTAACCGGTAACAATGGCGGTAACCCGAATGTAAATGCAGCTACCTTGCAGAATACAGGTATTGAGGTATCGGCTACATGGCGCGATAAGATTGGTAAAGACTTTGGCTATAGTTTCAACGTAAACGGATCTTTCCTTAAGAATAAGATTAAAGAATTAGGATATGGACGTACAGAGTTTACACAGTGGGATACGAAGTCGAAAGTAGGACACCCTATCGGAGAGTGGTATCTGATCAAAACCGATGGTTTGTTCCGTTCCGAAGAAGAGGTACAAGCTCACAAAAATAGTGAAGGCAAACTGATACAGCCAAATGCCAGACCGGGTGATGTGAGATTTATCGATGCCAACGATGATGGTATGATTACCGATGCCGACAGACAATATTGCGGCTCTACTTTGCCAAAATTCCAATTGGGGATGAATTGGGGCTTCGAATACAAAGGATTTGATCTTCAGTTGCAGTTCTCAGGTGCATTCGGGCATAAATCATTCAACGGACCTCGCAGTGCTTACGACAGGTTTGACGACAACTCGAACTATCGTGCCGACTACGACCCTTGGACTCCCGACAATCCGAACGCAAAAGATCCGCGTCCTATCTACGCCGATTCTCGCAACGTGCGCGGCAATCAGGATCGCTGGTTAGAAAACGGAAGCTACTTGAGAGTAAAACAAATGGCTTTGGGATATAATCTTCCAAAATCTCTATTGGGTGAAGTATTCAGTGGTATTCGTGTGTATGTGAATGCTCAAAATCTAATCACATTTACATCATACAAAGGGCTTGATCCTGAATTCCTGAATACGAATATCTGGGATCGCAGCTACGATGGCGGGTCATTCCCTAATCCTCGTGGGGTAACTTTTGGAGCACAAGTATCATTCTAATCTAAAAATACCAAAACAATGAAAAAACTTATATATATATTATTCACTGTATTTTTATTCAGTGCTTGTGATGTGGATGTAGACAATCCAAATACGATCACAACTGCTACCTTCTGGAAGACAGAAAAAGATGCATTGTACGGAGTAAACTCTGTATACAATATGTTTTACAAGCCCGGCACATATAGCCGTTGGATGTGGTTCCGCTTAGACCTTACTTCCGATGAAGGTTTTAGCCAGAGCCCATGGGCAGAGTTGAAAGAGTGGACTGACTTCAGATACAATAATTATAACTTCTGGGAAGGTAACGCATGGACGTACCGCGACTGTTACGAGGCTGTTTTCAGAGCTAATCAGGTTTTGTACTATGTGCCGAATATAACATTCGCCGACGAGAACAACAAAAATCAGATTCTGGGTCAGGCATATTTCCTTCGCGGATTATATTACTACAACCTGGCTTTGCTATGGGGTAGCACCAACAAGAGTCTGCCTATCGTGCTCGAACCTTCTACACCGGGTATGCAACCCGAAGGACATACCGGAGCTGAGGTATATCAGCAGGCTATCAATGATTTTACAGAAGCGCAAAAAGTGTTGCCGGAAGTATGGGGTGACAACGACAAAGGACGTGCGACCAAAGGTGCGGCATTGGCTTTCAGAGCAAAATGTTATATGCAGCTACATCAATGGAACGAAGCCAAGACAGATTTGAGTTGGCTGGTAGAAGGCGAAGGCAAGAAGTATTACGACCTGACAACAAATTATTTTGATAACTTCAACAAGGATAAAGAGAATAATATAGAGTCGGTATTCGAAATACAATATTCTGATGCACACAAGGCTCCTGCCGGAGATGGTGACTTTGATGTAGATCCGAACTTGGGATTGAACCGTGGACAATTCTTCGCACCTCCCGGTATCGGCTGGACTGACGGCGAGCTTCGTCCTTGGTTGGTAACAGAGTTTAAGAAAGAAAAAGATTTGAATAGCGGTTACGATATACGTCTCAGATATACAGCTTTCTATGAAGGACAAGAGGCGGATTTTACCAATAACGAGAGGATTTATAAGTATACAAGTAATGCTGCTACATGGGGTCAAAACAACTGGAAAGGACGTGTATTCTTCCGCAAGTATGGCTCAGACTATTATCGCGATTATGATGATTATCACAATCCTACCAACGTAAGACTGATTCGTTTTGCCGATGTACTTTTGATGTATGCCGAATCTATTGTTCAGTCAGGCGGAAGCCTCTCTACAGCAGTAGCACAAGTAGACAGAGTACGTGCCAGAGCCAATATGCCTAAACTGTCGGTAAACCACCCTGCGGCAACCACCGATAAGGATACATTCCTCAAGCGTCTGCAAATGGAACGTGTGCTTGAGCTCGCTACCGAAGGGCATCGTTGGGCTGACATCAAACGTTGGGGATTGCTCGACAATCAGGCAGGTATCGATGAGTTGAAGTTAAGAGATGCTGATTTCGCTCGCTGGGATGAAAAAGAGCAAAAATGGATACAAAATTTTGTTATTGGACGTCACAATTGTTTGCCTATCCCATCCGATGAGGCTAATAACAACCCGAATATTGATCAAAATCCTAATTATTAATATGAGTATTTGATGAGGCTGCTCTCCCGAGCAGCTTCATCAAAAAAATATTTTCTCTATTCTTAATAAGAAGGGGGAAATCATAAAACAGAATAGAATGAAAAAATTACAAGCTATTGTATTCCTGCTGCTTTCTTTTGTTTGCCTGTCTTGCGGCAGCAGCGAAAAGACCGACTTTGAATACAAAAACCCTGTACCATTGGGCGATCCGTTTATCATGCTGTACGACAATGTATACTATGCTTACGGAACCAATGCCGAGAATGGAATAGAAGTGTACACATCCGACGATTTGCTGACATGGAAAAAAGAACCCGTTCTTGCTCTCGACAAAAAAGACTCGTGGGCAGATCGTTGGTTTTGGGCTCCCGAAGTATATTATATTAAAGAAAAGAACAAATTCTTTATGTACTATTCTGCCGACGAGCATATTTGCGTAGCGACAGCCGATTCGCCGCTCGGACCTTTTGTACAGGATGTAAAAGAGCCGATGATGGCAGACGAAAAATGTATAGATAACTCTCTCTTTGTAGACGACGACGGCAAACCGTATCTTTATTTCGACCGTTTCAACGATGGTCTGAATATATGGGTAGCCGAACTCGAAAGCGATCTGAAGACCATCAAAACCGAGACGCTGACCAAGTGTATCAACGTTTCGCAAGCATGGGAAGAGGTATGGCCACGTGTCAACGAAGGTGCATTTATAACCAAGCACAAAGGGATTTACTATCTCACCTATTCGGCAAACAGCTACGAAAGTCCGTTTTATGGCGTAGGCTTTGCTACAGCTACCAGCCCGATGGGACCTTGGACAAAGTATGAAAAGAATCCTATTTTGCAAAAGCCTGACAGCCTTGTAGGGGTAGGGCATAGCGCCATGTTCCGCGACAAAGCGGGTCAGCTCAAAATAGTATTCCATGCGCATCACTCCAAAGATAGCATTCACCCACGTGCGATGTACATTGCAGATGTAAGTTTTACGGACGATGCTGTGCCGGTAATGAAAATTACAGGAGATATTATTAGCCCTAAAGTTGCAAGATAATTTTTTGGACAGTTTCTTCATTTTGCCTCAGTGTAAAATGAAGAAACTTTACTATCCGATATTCTCTTATTTGTGATATAGGTAGTTTAAAATAATTACTCGAGATTATTCTTTCGTCCCAAAGCGCAAAAGATTACAAATGAGTTTATAAAAGTATTATAATGAAATATACAGCTTTATTCTTATCCGTATTGTTGTCTTTCACTGCCTGTCAGTCGGAGACAAAGAATACTCCCGAAGAAGAGATCGAAAGTACGGTAGATGGTATTCGCATAGCTTGGGACTACAGTTCCATGCAGCAGCTTGCCGAGCGGGGAGGTTATCCACGCTTGCTCAGGATGCAGGATAATTCGTTGATTGCCATCTTTGAAACACGGACAGGTAGTGTGGAATTTCGCCGTAGCTACGATGAAGGGCACACATGGTCGTCTGCGGTAACCGTATTCCCCCGATTTACTTATCAAGGCAAAGATGGAGAATCTACAATAGTGAATATCGCAAACGCAGAGATCACACAATTGCAGAATGGCGACATTATTGCAGCTTGCAACTATCGTCCAGCGAAGCCCGAAATAGCACCTTACTCCATTGTGATAAGGCGCAGCACCGACAACGGAGCTACATGGCTGCCGGCACAGGTGCTATACAATGCAGCCCCACGTTTCAACGATGGATGTTGGGAACCCTCGTTCCTGCAATTGCCCGACGGGGAGGTGCAGATATATTTTGCAAATGAAAATCCGTATCAGCAATCCGACGAACAGGAGATATCCCTGCTTCGATCTGCCGACAATGGTGCTACATGGAGTGATGCCCAAATGGTATCCTTCCGAGAAAACAGGCGAGACGGTATGCCGGTAGCCCGAATATTGGGTGACGAAATAGTAGTGGTTATAGAAGATAACAACGTAGACCGCTTTAAACCATACACAGTGCGTACAAAACTGAAAGATAATTGGGTGAAACCTGTACTGGCAGACTCTCCACACAGAGAATACGCCCTTGCTGAGAAGATAGACAATTCGGTATATATGGGTGCTCCCTATCTGCTGAAACTCCCTACAGGCGAAACTTTGATTTCGTATCAGACAAACGAAAAACGAGCCTCCGACTGGGAATACTCCACACTCGAAGTAGCGATAGGAGATAAGTCCGCTCGCAATTTCACGAAACGAACACGTCCTTTTGATGTGCCGCTCGATAAAGAGGCAAAATGGAACTCTTTGGCACTGTGGGACGAAAATACAGTTGTGGCTTTTGCTTCATCCAATTTCAACTCCAAAGAGGTAGCGCCGTGGCTTATCAAGGGATATATTATTCCTGAACTAAAGGTTGCTACAAAAGATATTACCGCATACCCCCTGTTTGTAGGGGCAAAGGGCGAAACAAATCTTCGTGCGGGATTAGGCACAGACGAGGAAAACCTGTATGTCGAATGCAAGGTTAATGATAATAAATTATATGGTTCGCAAAGCTCTGATGCTGATGGTGTATATGTTTATCTCAGCGATGGAATGGAGTCGATGAGAGTATGGTGCAGCTATCAGGGTAATGCAGAAGTAAGTGAACTGAAAAAGGGGGTGTGGCATACCAAAATGGTAAGCGATGTGCAGGCGGTTTCCTCTACAAATGATAAAGGTTACGATGTGAAGATCATCATTCCTAAGAAGTATATAAAATCTGGCAGTGGCAAAGACTTAAGATTGGCATTGGGATTATCAGCCTATAGTGATGCTGTAAATGGTTATAAAGAAATGCTTGCAAACAGCGAAGAAAATAAACCGAATACATGGCTGAAAGTAAGCTTGTTAAATTAATACTTGCAACACTTTGTGATGCTGAGTAACGAAGCCTCTCGACTCTTTCTAGATAAGAGATTCTATCGTCCGTCTCTCGTTTTTTCGGATTTGTAATCCGAAAACTTTTACGGCGGATTTTAAATTTGCTAAAACAAACAGCTTTCGGATTGAAAATCCGAAAGAACGAAGGATACAAGAGATTCCTCACTTCGTTCAGGATGACAGCAAAGATGAAAATATGATAAGCAGATACAAGAATGAAACGACAACCAAATAAAACTTAAAATATAATGAAAAAGAGATTGCTTTCTGTTGTCTTACTCCTCTTTTCTTGCGCAATGATAGATGCGCAGGAAGTACAATCGGAGTATAAGATTACATTAAAATCGCCCGGAAATCCGGCAGAGTCGTATACCCTTACCGAAGATGCTTCGGGCTACCTGAAAGCCTCGCAGCTTTTGCCGATAGAGATCAGGCAGCAAAAGGAGGAAAACGGCTCTGCAACACGTATCACTGTCACACTGCGAGCTACAGATATTGTTTATTACAACTTCGAAGAAGTGTGTAAACTATCGGCTATGCAGCATGCCGATTGTCAGTTTCTGATGCCCGGATTTTGGTATCACCGTAATATGCGTTCTCCAAAAGAGGCTCCTTCGTTTGCCACAAGTGACAGCTGGCAGGTACGTGAAGACCGCCTGAGCACACCGCTAACGGGTATCTATAGCGACAAAACAGGCGACTTCTATACAGTCGTACGTCTCGATAAATTCGAAAATGAAAGCTTGGCTACCCACAGTGCAGGCGAAATTATCCTTACTGACAAAACTTCGCTTGGCTTTACCGGATTCCGTAATGTAGGGGGTACTACAGCCCTTGTTTTCGGATTCCCGTATAGCGAAGCACCAAAAACATACATCCGCAAACTGACGTTGGCTCCTGCTGTTCAGGCATTCGAAAAGCTAGAGAAAGGAGAAACCCGCCAATTGGTATGGGAGATTCGTAAAGGCAAAGCCGCCGACTACTCTGCTTTTGTAGCCGATGTGTGGAACTATTCTTACGATACATATCGCCCGCAGGTATATGCCGATGCGATGAGCACTGCCGAAGCAAAACGAGTTTTGTCTAACTTCTTTACAGAGAGTTATGTAAACAAATACGATCTCAAATATTTCTCAGGAGTACACATGCGTACCGATGATTGCGAGAGCACCGGTTCGGTTGAGGTAGGATTTGTAGGGCGTGTATTGCTCAATGCCTTCAATGCGTTGGAGTATGGAGAGGAAACCAACAATACCGACCTAATAAATAAAGCAAACTCGGTGTTCGACAGTTACCTAAAGCATGGTTTTACTCCAAACGGATTTTTCCGTGAGTTTGTAGATTATAGTCACAACAATGAAACAGATATATACAGCATTCGCCGTCAGTCGGAAGGGGCATTTGCTATCCTTAATTATCTCAACTACGAAAAGAAGCAAGGACGCAAGCACCCCGAGTGGGAAGCCAAGATAAAAACACTGCTTGCTAATTTCCAAAAGTTGCAAGGACAAGACGGTAGTTTTCCTCGTAAGTTTGACGGCCAATTCCGTGTTACCGACCCTTCGGGAGGCAGCACCCCATCGGCAACCTTACCTCTTACGATGGCTTATACCTACTTCAAGAACAAGGAATATATGGAGAGTGCAAAACGTACGGCTGTATATCTCGAAAAAGAGCTGATATCCAAAGCCGATTACTTCTCTTCTACGCTCGATGCCAATTGCGAAGACAAAGAAGCGTCGCTATACGCATCCACAGCCATGTATTATCTGGCAATGGCTTCTGCCCCAAAAGAAAGAGATCGTTACATCGACCTTTCTAAAAAGGCGGCATACTTTAGTCTGTCGTGGTACTATATGTGGGATGTGCCTTTTGCTCAAGGGCAGATGCTGGGTGATGTGGGCTTCAAATCGCGCGGATGGGGCAATGTCTCGGTAGAGAACAACCATGTGGATGTCTTCATCTTCGAATTTGCAACTGTGCTCGATTGGCTAGCCAAAGAACGCAACGAACCCCGTTTCTCACAGTTTTCGTCGGTAATAAAAAGCTCTATGTTGCAACTAATGCCTGTAAAAGGACACATGTTCAATATCGGTAAGGTGGGTTATTATCCCGAAGTAGTACAGCATACCAACTGGGACTATGGCAAAAACGGAAAAGGATTTTATAACGACATCTTTGCTCCCGGCTGGACTGTAGCTTCTCTTTGGCAAATGCTGAGCCCCGACAGAGTAGAGACGTATTTTAATCCGAAGAAAAAATAAAAACAATGGGCAGGGAAGAAATTCCCCGCCCATCTTAAACTTCAATATACGAGCCTTAAAGGAGAGTGACGCTAATGATAAAAATCGGTCAAATAGTAATAAAAACTAGTCAAAAGCCGAATTTGGCTTATTTTGATACTCTTTTGGTTGAAAAGTATACCTATCTTTTATTCTTGGCATGCTAACTTAGCAGTGCAGAACGCTACGAAAAGCATGTCATAAGATAATGCAATAAAATTCGAATAATACCATGAAGAAAATTTTTACATATATGTTCATTATACAGTTGCTTGTGGCAACGGGATGTAATGCATGTAGCAGTTCTGAAAAAGAAGAACCTGTAACTCCAAATCAGAAATATACAAATCCTGTAGTGGCTCTGAGCCTGCCCGACCCAACAATCATAAAGGCACAGGATGGACATTTTTATTTGTATGCAACAGAGAATACACGAAATACTCCTATCTACAGATCGGATAATCTTGTAGACTGGACATTTTTAGGAACGGCATTTACGGATGCTACACGCCCCACCTTCGAGCCCAACGGAGGTTTGTGGGCGCCTGATATTAATTACATCAACGGCAAATATGTGCTGTACTACTCCATGTCGGTATGGGGTGGCGAGTGGACATGCGGCATTGGCGTAGCTGTTGCCGACAAGCCCGAAGGACCATTCACCGACAAAGGAAAGCTTTTTAGAAGCAACGAGATCGGCGTTCAGAATTCCATCGACCAGTTTTATATCGAAGAAGGAGGCAAGAAATACCTCTTCTGGGGCAGCTTCCGTGGTATCTATGCTATAGAGTTGAGTGACGACGGACTGTCGGTAAAAGAAGGAGCGCAGAAAAAACAAATAGCCGGAACAGCCTTTGAGGGAACATATATCCACAAGAGAGGAAATTATTACTACATGTTTGCTTCTATCGGTAGTTGCTGCGAAGGTGCAAATAGTACCTACGAGCTTGTTGTTGGTCGTTCCGAATCATTGTTTGGCCCTTATGTGGATAAAACAGGCAAGGATATGATGGATAATCGATATACTGTGGTCATAAGCAAAAGCTCCCGCTTTGTAGGCAACGGACACTGCTCCGAAATAGTACAGGACAAGGCCGGTAACGACTGGATATTGTATCATGGCGTAGACCTTAACCACCCCGATGGGCGTATGCTGCTACTCGATCAAGTGAAATGGGATAACAATTCATGGCCTTATGTAGAGGGAGGCAAACCGTCTTCTTCGGCAGATAAGCCCGTGTTTTAAAGATATAGTGATTGTAATAGATAGGAGATTGCAACCTAATTAATGATTGGTATTTACTGCCCCGGACGAAGCGAGCCCAGAACATAAGCTTCGTTCGGGAAGTAAAGAAAGAGGAAAGTTTTCTTTCTCTCACTACACGAAGAACAACATAACATATCGATAATTTTTATAGAATAAGCATTATTCTAGAAGAAATCATTAACTCAAAATATAAGACATGAAGAAGAATTTTTTATTGTTAATATTATTTGTCACCAGTATCGGTCTTTTTGCCCAATGGAAACCAGCGGGAGATAAAATAAAAACAAAATGGGCCGAGTCGCTCGATCCCAAAAACGTATTGCCCGAGTATCCGCGTCCGATAATGGAGCGTACCGATTGGGCAAACCTAAACGGACTTTGGGAATATGCAATCTTACCTATCGGGCAAGCCGAACCTCGCAGCTTTGACGGACAGATACTTGTTCCGTTTGCTGTAGAATCGAGCCTGTCGGGAGTGCAAAAAGAACTTGGAGCGAAAAACGAACTTTGGTACAAACGTACTTTTTCAGTACCATCGTCATGGAAGGGTAAAAATGTGATCCTTCACTTTGGTGCGGTAGACTGGAAGACTGAGGTTTTTGTTAACGATATAAAAGTTGGTACACACAAGGGCGGATATACTCCGTTCAGCTTCGATGTTACTCCTTTCCTTACATCAGGCACGCAAAAATTGGTTGTGAAAGTGTGGGATCCTACTACAGACGGCTATCAGCCTGTCGGCAAGCAGCACAAAGACCCTCACGGTATATGGTACACCCCTGTGTCGGGTATCTGGCAAACAGTGTGGCTAGAGCCGGTGAATAACAAACATATTGCAAATATTAAGGCTATACCTAGCCTCGATACGAAGAAAATAGCATTCGATGTATGTGCGGCAAATACTTCATCTTCAGATGTTGTAGAGGTAGTAGTAAAAGATAAAGGACAAACTGTAGCTTCGGGAAAAGCCGTTGCGGGACAGACGCTCGAATTACCTATTGCAGACCCTAAATTGTGGTCGCCCGAAAGTCCGTTCTTGTACGATGTAGAAGTAACACTTTACAGTGCAGGCAAAGCTCAGGATAAGGTAAAGAGCTATACGGCAATGCGTAAGGTTTCGTTCAAACGTGATGATAATGGCATTATGCGTTTGCAACTCAACAATAAAGATTACTTCCAGTTTGGCCCGCTCGATCAGGGTTGGTGGCCCGACGGATTATATACAGCACCTACCGATGAGGCTTTGGTGTACGATATACAGAAGACCAAAGACTTTGGATTCAATATGATACGCAAGCACGTAAAGGTAGAGCCTGCACGTTGGTACACTCATTGCGATCGTCTGGGGATATTGGTATGGCAGGATATGCCTAACGGAGACCGTTCGCCACAGTGGCAAAACAGAGATTACTTCAAAGGATCAGAGCTGATTCGTAGCGCCGAGTCGGAAGCGAACTATCGTCAGGAGTGGAAAGCGATAATGGATTATCTGATCTCTTATCCTTCTATCGCTGTGTGGGTTCCGTTCAACGAAGCATGGGGACAGTTCAAGACACAGGAGATAGCCGAATGGACAAAAGCGTATGATCCTTCTCGCCTTGTAAACCCTGCCAGTGGTGGTAACTTCTACCGTACAGGCGATATGCTCGACTTGCACAATTATCCGGGTCCAGACATGTATCTCTACGATGCCGAACGTCCTACAGTGCTTGGAGAGTATGGAGGGATAGGTCTTCCGCTACAGAATCACTTGTGGCAAACTGACAAAAACTGGGGATACGTTCAGTTTAAGAATGCCAAAGAAGTGACAGACGAATACGTGAAGTATGCCGAACAGTTGAAAAAGCTTATCAAAGCCGGTTTCTCTGCTGCTGTCTACACCCAGACTACGGATGTGGAAGGCGAAGTAAACGGCTTGATAACATACGATAGAAAAGAAATAAAAGTGGACGAACCACGAGTAAAAAAGGTGAATTTGGAGATATGCAATTCCTTGTCTAAATAACTAGGAACAGTATTTCCTGAATTTAGGTGATTTTAGGTTTGAAAAGAGGTGGAAGGGATTTTCGCCTCTTTTTACTTTATTACTCCAAAATGCCTCAATGCATTTGCAACGCCATTATCGTCTATGTCGTCGGTAACGTAGTCGGCAGCAACTTTTACATCGTCGCCGGCATTGCCCATCGCTATGCCGATAGCCACGTGACGAAGCATTTCTATATCGTTGCCTCCATCGCCGAAAGCCATCGTTTCGGACTTTTGGATGCCGAAATGTTCGAGAAATTTATCTATCCCTGTGCTCTTGTTTATCCCCTTGATATTTACATCGGCAAATGTAGGATGCCATCGGCTGGCATGGCAACTTACCAATGCTTCGTTCATTATTCTTTTTTCCAACGCATGGTCTACATACAGGTTTACTTGTAGAACCTCTTCATCGATAAGTTCCTCAAGGTTTCTTACAGGAGGCACATTTACCTTCACAAGGTTAGCTATCTTTTCTACATTGCTGTCTATATAGTTTACAAACGAACCTTCGTTGAGCATGAAGGCTAAAGGAAATTTTACTTCGTTTTGTTGATACTCGATCAGTGATTTCAGCTCTTCTTTGGGGATCAGCTTTTTGAATATGACATCATGGTCGGTAGTTACACAATACGCTCCGTTTACGGTTATAAAGCCGTCGAACTCCAAGCCGCCCAGATTTTGTATCTGCTTTCTCAAGCGACCTGTGGCAAGGAAAACCTTGATGCCTTGTCTCTTTACTTCGTTGATAGCATCGATTGTAGATTGTGGAACCGAGTGTGTCTTGAAACTTAATAACGTACCGTCTATATCAAAAAAAATAGCTTTTGTCATAATGTTTTAGGATAGATTGCAAAGGTAATGTTTTTGTAGTGATAATAAAATTGCAGCGTAGAGTCGGAAATAAAAAAGCGCCCGAATATTCAGACGCTTTTGATCTTGTTTTATGAGTAAATTTCAATAATAATTTGCGAAAACAATTGGGCGGGTACTAGCTGCAACTCCGTTTACTTTGCTGAGTAGCATTATTACTGTAGGGTAATTTGTTAAATAGATTTCGATAGGAGAGTATCCCTGAGGCAGATTTACAGTCATGTAAGTAATCATCGTATTCGTATTGGGCACATAGCAGCTCATATAATTTGACCAATCTATTACCTTATATCCGGCTGCACTGTACGAAAAAGAAGGATGCTTACTTGTTCTCAATTCGAAAATAACAGTTGACGGCTGGCTGCTATAAACATCAGCAGTTACTTTCGATTTGTCAGAACTCAGCTTGTCATTTGTGAAAAATACGTCGACTGACTGGGCTTTCAGGCTACTGCATGTCAGTGTAAATACAAAAACAGCGATTAATGTGTACAAAGCTTTTTTCATGATAACTTAATTTAGCGTTAAACATAGAATTTTATGTATCTTGAAATTAGTAATAATTGACTGAAAATAAGGGTGGTGTAAGCCTGGATATGACTTTTTGTAGAATGTGAATCGTGATAAAATATTGTAGTGTAATTGTTTAGTAGTCTTTTGTTTGTGTTGTAATATGACTTTTTTTAGCCTGAGTATGGGCTTTTGGGTAAAAAAGAAGGAGCTGTCTTCTTAAGAACAGCCCCTTTTTTGCTCGTTTATAAATAGTTAGCAGTAAGCCTTATTGTTTATCCCACCATACACGGGAGGTCATTTTATCTCCATCCGATAGGCGGCTTACAGCCTGATCGTAATTAGTAGCGTTGTATTGAGACTCGTTGCTTGGATAGGTAAAGCGGCGAGGTATCTCTGTACTGATACTATTGGTATAAGCCGGACGATTGTGCGGTACAGCATACACTGATTTTATTTCAGGGTATCCTGTTCTACGCCAGTTGGCAAATGCTTCGTATTCGTCACCAAATGTAGTGATGTAGTACTGCCAATTAATTTCTTTTAGCGGATTGGCATCAAATCTATTCAATGCATCTGTTAGGTATTTATCCACATTTGTTGATGTCAGGTAAATATCATACAATGTTTTAGCCGCAGGGTAAAGTGTAAATTGCTCCATAGCCGCTTTCACTCCTTTTTCGAAATATTCTTTTGCCTTTGCTTCTCCTCCGGGAATAAATCCACGTGCAGCAGCATCAGCCAACAGCAGGTTGTTTTCGGTATAAGTAATCAATACCGAAGGTACATCCGGGCGAGAGTATGTCAGACGGTTAGGAAACGCACAGATGCTTTCCCAGTCTTTCCATTTTTCCGCATTTGCTTTTATTGCATTTTCCTTTTCTTTCGGATCAGATATCTTATCAGGGTCTATGTAGTCAGGGAAGAATGGACGAACTTTTTGCTCTTTTTGGATACCCCATGTCGTTGTTCCTTGCTCATACCCGATAGGGAATCCTATCAGTTCGTCGCTATTGGTACTGTTTCCGAAGTCGAAGCCTTCAGCCCATTTGGCTCTCGGGTTTGTTGTTTTAGTAGCAATGAGGTGAATACGAGGGTCTTTTGTTGCCTTTAGCTCATCGATGAAAAATTCGCTGATGTAATATTTTCCTGCATCTTCGTTCGAATGAATTTTTCCGAATGGTTCGGCAGAGTCGTTTGTTACTACTGCATCCGAATGTTTTAGTATCGCATTATCTGCTGCACTGTCAAACAAACCATTCGCCAACGCTTTTGTTGCCCATGTTTTAGCTTTTTCGGCATCCACCTTCGATAAGCGCATTGCAGCACGAAGCATCAATGAATTGGCAAACTTGCGCCACTTCTCAGAGTCTCCGTTGAAAATAACGTCAGCCTTGAACGAGCCTGCATTTGAGATGTTGGCTTTCAACGCCGTATTCACTTCATCCATTTCCTTTAATAGGTCGTCGTAAATAGCCTGTTGAGTGTCGTATTTCGGATAACCGGTGACGCTAGGGCGTGCGGCCTCGAAGTAAGGAACATCTCCGTACAAGTCGGTCATACGTTGAAACATATATGCTTTCATCACACGTGCATACTGATACTCGTTTGCATATTTGGGTTTTTCTTTCCAGTTTTCCATTACATCCACCACATTTCTGATAGCGGCTCTTCCCCCGGTGTAATAGCCATCCCAATAAGCGGCGTTGTAACCTTCCGACCAAGTGTAGAACACTCCGTAGCGGCTTCTTGCCGAAGAGGTATGCTGTATCATATTGGCAGCGTATATAACAGAGTTTCTCCAGATATCCCAGTCAGACCCTGCTATCTGCGATTGTACTTGTGTAAATACAAGGCTGTAATCCATATTACCTTGGTTCAGGTGTTCGGGATCGATATTTACATCTCCAAAGTCATTGCAGCTAGTAGTTGCCCCCATAAGGCAAGCTGCTGCGAATATATATAGAATTCTTTTTTTCATTATTTCTGTGTTTTGTTAGGTTAAAACTTAACGTTTACATTAAAACCGATACTTCTGGTAGCCGGATATCCGTTTAGCTCCAATCCCTGACCGTTAGAGTTGTTGTATGCAGCCTCTGGATCGATGTTGTCGGTATGTTTTAAGATAGTCCAAAGGTTGCGTCCTACTAAGGAAACTGATAACCCTTTTACTGTTTTGTTGCCTAATATCGATTTAGGGAAAGTGTATCCGATAGACAGTTCACGAAGCTTGATGAAGCTAGCATTGTAGATAAATTCTTCGGCGATACTGTTCGATGCTATTGCCTGCCAGTATTTTTCGGCAGATACGGCTACAGTATTTGGCACATATTTGTCTCCTGAGAGCATAACTCCGTCACCTACGATTGTTCCTTTTCCGTCAGTTCCACGTCCTTCAAGTGTATTCTTGTGAAGTCCATTGCTGTATAATGAATAATTTGTTCCTGAGAATAGTTTAGCTCCGAATTTGAAGTCTAATAAGAACGAAAGTGTAAAATCTCGGTATGTTAGCTGGTTGCGCCATCCTCCCGTTAGTTTATAAACACCTGATCCCAGATTGTGAAGTTCGTCTGAACGCTGAGCAACTCCGTCTTTGTAAACAATCTGTCCGTCTACTCTCTTGTACTTGTAACCTACCAGTTCGCCGTACGGTCTGCCCAAAACATTCTGAATAGACACGTTTCCGCTACGTGATGTAGCACCTGCAATACCTATAGCCTCCACCAGTTTTCCTTGGTTCTCTCCCAGATATTTTACTTTACTGTCGTTGTAAGAGATATTGAAAGTAGAATTCCACATAAAGTCTTTCGTTTGTACAGGAACCGCATCTACCATAAATTCGAAACCGTTGTTTCTGATTTCACCTACGTTCATGATTGTAGAGTTGAAGCCCGAAGCGCTACTGGTGCTTATGGTAACAATGTCGTCTTTTGTGGTTTTATTGTAGAAAGCCATATCGAAAGACAAGCGGTTTTTGAAGAACGATAGATTCAATCCAGCTTCCCACTCAGAGATGCGAACAGGTTTCAGGTTCGGATTGGGATAAACATCATTATTGATGGTTCCATTGTTGAGCCCGTTTATGATATAATCATTCAGTTTGTAGGTCAGTAATGTCTGATACGGACTTGTTCCGTTGGACGCTGAGGCATAGGCTACACGTAGTTTACCAAATTCCAAAGCTCCTTTAGAAGCAAATGTATCAGTAAATACCCATGATGCACCTACAGAAGGGTAGAAGTAACTATTGTTGTCGGGGTTCAGTGTCGAGAACCAGTCGTTTCTACCTGTAAGATTCAAGAATATTTGGTTTTTGTATCCAAAATCGGCAGTCGCATAGATTGAGTTTACACGATATTCGATATAACTTTTTGTCATCGGACGATTTCCTACATTATTTACCGATTCAAGTCCCGGTACTAAGAATGGACGAACGCCATCAGCCATCCATTGTTTGGTAATATTGCGTTGACGGTTACCTCCAAACGTAGCGCTGGTGCTCCAGTCTCCAAATGTTTTGTTGAATCCGATGAGGTAATTTAAGTTTATTTCTGCGAAATTTTTAGAATATTCGGTCATAAAACCCTGCGGATCGGCAGCTGCACCCATTGGTTGCACTTGTTTGAAGTCCATATTGTAACCATCGCGTGTAATACCTCCCTGGGCATATAGCCAGTCGAAGATATCATATTTCAGGGTCATTCCGCCAGTCAGACGGTTTTTGTTTGTTACGTTTGTTTTTCTGTATTGTAGCCAGTATGGGTTGTTGAAGTATACGTTATCTCCTCCCAGCAGCTCTTTTCCTTCGGCTGTAGATCCCCATTGTGAATCGGCATCATCACGCTCCAACCAGCGTACATCGAACGAGTTGGCACGGTAAAGTAACGAGGCATTCGTGTTTCCGTTACCATCCGATAGGTTAGAACGTCCTTTGAATTTTTCAAATACATAGTTGGCATTTACGCTCAACTGTATCTTAGAGGTAATGTCGTAAGTGGTGTTCATGTTTATACCTTGCTGGCTGATGTACGAATTAGGCAGAATACCTTTGTCGTACATATTGGATACGCCAAATCGGTAAAGGATCTTATCTGCTGCACCGCTTACAGAAAGTGAAGTAGCATCGTTAACCCCGGTGCGATAGAAGTTGTCCCAGTTATCTACGTACGAATATTTGTATTCGTTACCTAAGAAGTTAATTGCTTTACCTCCGTCGAGTGGAGCTCCCCAGCTTGATGTCTCAGTGCTTATCGCATCTTCTTTCGACAAGGGACGAGTACCTTCGGTTCCTTGTCCGAATTTCTTCTGAAAATCACGATAGTCGTAAATTGTGTTGAATGTTAAACTATTATTGAATTCGATACTTACCGGCTGTCCTTTTTTACCCGATTTGGTCGTGATCAGGATCGCTCCGTTACCTCCACGATATCCATAAAGGGCAGATGCCGCAGCACCTTTCAGTACCTGGATGCTTGCAATATCATCAGGGCTGATGTTGGATAGTCCGTCTCCCATATCCATTCCGCCCCATGTGCCGGCACTTCCCAAGTTGCTATTGTCGAATGGCACACCGTCTATTACATAAAGAGGCTGGTTGTTTCCCGTAAGCGAAGCGTTTCCACGAATTACTACACGGCTGCTTCCTCCTGCTCCGGTTGCATTTCCTGCAACAGAAACTCCCGCTACCTTACCTGAGAGGGCATTCCCGATATTGAGGTCACGGGCTTGGGTAAACTCATCGCCGCCTACAGACGTAGTTGAGTAACCTAACGATCTTTGCTGTCTCTTGATGCCCAGTGCTGTTACAACAATGTCGTCTAATACTTTAGAATCTTCTTTCAAGATAATGTTTAATGGTTTTCCGTCCCATTTAACTTCTTGAGGGATATAACCCACAAAGCTGATACGGATAATGTCTCCAACTTTAACGTTGGTCAATGAGAAATCTCCATCTACACCGGTAACAGTTCCGTTAGTTGTTCCTTTCACAACTATCGATGCTCCGATAATGGTTTCTCCTGCTTCATCTTTTACTATTCCGTTACATCTTTCGGCCTGGAACACAGTGCTGATTTCTGTATTTTCTTTTACAGACCCGGCATAGATTGTCCCTGTGCTTACTGTACACAACAAAAAAAGTAAACGTGCTGTTTTTAGTGATTTTAACATAGGTTTAGTTTTTGTAAAAATGGATATAATTCTGTGTATTCTTCTTTAGATTGGTATCTATTTGATTGTAAAAATACCTATTGTGATATAGAAATGCAACTTTATTGTGTTTTTTATCCCCTGTTTTTAATTTTATTTGTTTTATTATGATAGTTTATATGGTGTCTAATAGTTTGGTTATAAGAGCTTTGTTGAGAGTGCTGTTTTTTTTATAAATTTTATTTATATTGAATATCAAAAGCTATTTCTGCGTGTTAACTTATATGTCTGTCGTTCTTATGTTATTCTATTTTTCAGCAATAAAAAAAGCGCAGATTATATCAATCTGCGCTCTCTGTTATTTTTTATTCTGCTATTTCAAATGTTCAAAATTGCGTCGTTTCAGCTGGAAGTCACGTCCGAGATATTTCTCCCTTACCGTTTCATTTTCAGCTAATTGCTCGGCACTTCCTTGGAACAATACCTTCCCTTCGAACAAAAGATATGCACGGTCGGTGATACTCAGCGTTTCGTCCACATTGTGGTCGGTGATGAGAATCCCGATGTTCTTATATTTCAGCTTTGCCACAATTTCCTGAATGTCTTGCACGGCAATAGGGTCTACCCCCGCAAAAGGCTCGTCAAGCATGATAAACTTAGGGTCGATAGCCAAACAGCGGGCAATCTCCGAGCGGCGGCGTTCACCTCCCGATAACCTGTCTCCCAGATTTTTGCGAACCTTGTGCAACCCAAACTCATCGATGAGGCTTTCCAATTTTTCTTTCTGATACTCGGATGATGTTTTTGTCATTTCCAGTACCGACCGGATATTGTCTTCCACAGTCATCTTGCGAAAGATGGAGGCTTCCTGTGCCAGATAGCCGATGCCATGTTGCGCCCGCTTGTAAACAGGGAACTTGGTTATCTCCGTATCGTTGAGGAAAATCTTGCCTTCGTTGGGCATCACCAATCCTACGGTCATGTAGAACGTTGTGGTTTTTCCTGCACCGTTGGGGCCTAGCAAGCCGACAATCTCGCCCTGCTTCACATCTATCGAGACGTGATTTACGACAGTACGCGACGAGTATCGCTTTACAAGGTCTTCGGTGCGTAGCACCATCCTCTCTGTGGGTTGTATATTGTTATCTTCTGCCATTATTCAATTACTATTGTAGACAAGCAAACAAGTTGTTAGGATTGTATACCCGATCAGTCGAGAACTGTTACCCAGCCGTGTGTGTCGGGTTCGTCGCCCTGCTGTATCGCTCTTAGCTTGTTGTACAGCTTGGTGCTTACAGGCCCAGCATTACCATCTTTAGATATCACATACGACTTGTTTTCGTCCAGATCATCTACTCTTAATATCGGGCTGATCACGGCTGCTGTTCCCACTTGTCCCGCTTCTTCGAATGTCGCCAATTCGTCTTCATGTATCTGACGGCGTTCTACCTTCATTCCCATATCTTCGGCCAGTTGCATCAGGCTCTTGTTGGTGATGGAAGGAAGTATCGAACTCGAAAGCGGTGTGATATATGTATTGTCTTTTATTCCGAAGAAATTTGCAGGACCGCATTCGTCCAGATATTTCTTTTCTCTGGCATCGAGATACAGAACGGCAGAGTATCCCATTTCGTGCGCTTTATGTCCTGCCACGAGGCTGGCTGCATAGTTGCCACCTACCTTGATTGTACCTGTACCCAGCGGAGCAGCACGGTCGTATCCTCGCAGGATGGCAACCGGAGTAGGTTTAAACCCTTCCTTGAAGTATGGGCCTACAGGGGTAACGAATACGAGAAACATATATTCGGCAGCAGGTTTTACGCCCACCTGTGCACTTGTGCCTATCAGTAGCGGACGGATATATAAAGAAGCTCCGCTTCCGTATGGCGGAACAAATTTTTCGTTCAGTTTTACAGCTTTTAATACTGTTTCTTCAAAAACTTCGACAGGAAGCTCGGCCATCATAATACCATGACATGAAGAAATCATACGCAAAGCATTATCGCGCATTCTGAAAATTCGGATTTTCCCGTCTTTACCTCTAAACGCTTTGAGTCCTTCAAATGCTTCTTGTCCGTAGTGGAGGCAAGTGGCAGCTATATGAATGTCAATACTCTCAGAAGTAGTTTCGGTTGGTGTACTCCATTTTCCATCTTTGTAATGGCTTCTTACATTATAATCTGTCTTCATGTACCCGAAAGACAAATTAGACCAGTCTATCCCATTCATGTCGATAAAAGTTTAAATCAATACTTTCGATAAATTGTTTATATCACAAAAGTACAATTTTCATCGATATTCAGGCGATGTTTTTTCTTATTAAGTAAATATTTAAGCTCATTTTTCAGATTTTAGGAGTTTCTTCTTTTGGAGATGATATTTAAAATGTATTTTTATTGCCATGCTCACAAGTGGAGAATCTTATGTCAGAATAGAAAAAGATACTTCATTTATACTTTCAATCGTAATACTTATTTGATATGGAATCACTACACAAAATATGGTCACGCTATTTCAGCTATAATTGGCAATTTGGTCTTGCGCTAATTCTATTGTTTGGTATTCCTCGTTTTATTCTGGTGTTGGATGCGAACATGTCGGGCGGATATGGCACAGCTTTTATCATCTTTTTCATCATGTGGTTCACCCCTTTTATTTTTCTCACTCGCAAGGGCAGGAGAGAAATTGGCTTTAAGCGTCCTAACAGTTACCTTCGTTTGCTTTATTCTTTTGCCTTGGGTGCATTGGCGTGCGGAGCTATATACGGGCTGTTTTATCTTTTGTATGGCAACACAATCAGCAATTCGCTTGTCTATATCTCTAAAGCCAGCACGTCTGTCGTGTTGGACGATAGTCATCGGCTTATCTTCTTCCTTATTGCCGCTATACCCAGTATGCTATTCAGCCCTATCGGCGAAGAATTTCTGTACAGAGGGGTAATACACGGCAGCTTTGTTCTCAAGTTTGGCGAAACAAAGGCTTCTCTCTTCGATAGCCTCGCTTTTGCATTAACGCATCTGGCTCATTTCGGAATCATTTTTGATGCAGGGGTGTGGAAATTGCTTCCTGTTCCGGCACTGTTGTGGGTACTGTCAATGTTTGCTGTCAGTCGACTGTTTTTTGCGTGCAAGCAGATGTGTGACTCTATATTTGGAGCTGTGCTGTCGCATGCCGGATACAACTTTGCGATGATGTACTTTATCTTTTATCACATCTTATAACTTGTTTTTTGCCGCTATAAATTTAACACGTCGACAATATTTCTTTCTCTGCGAGGGGATCTCCAAATAGCGGAAACGCTTTTCCAATGCCCTTTCTACTGTAAATATTTATAAATGTTTACACCTTTTGTTGCTTCCTGAGTGAGTTTTCGGAGCATAGAAAAATGGTCGGTAATTTTTAGTAAACAGTTTTTATTTTCAAAGAATACATTCGAAAAAACAGCTTTATATAATTTGCTTGTGTGGAGAAAAGTTGTGGTCAGGATTTATAATAGTTAACATAAGTGCAAAATGAATACTATACTTTTGCTTTACAGTCTTACTTTAGACGACGATTATGTTAACTTTCTAATCTTAATACGAACACATACAAAACTATATTCGTCAAAAAAAAGAGTAAATCATTTCCTTGATTTACTCTTTTTGCTTTTATGTTGTCGATTGTTTTTCTTCAAATGGCAGCATCAATCCTCTTTCTGAACCTCAGGAGAAACGGCAGTAGCCAGTCTGTCGGTAAACAATATACCTTGCAGATGGTCGTACTCGTGCTGAAATATTACGCCCGTAAAGTCTGCGCCACGTGAGCCGCCACTTAATCTTTCTTTTATAAGCGTTCCGTTATCGTCGTAATACTCCACATCTACCCATGTGTAGCGATTCGTTGTGCCCGATAGTTCCGGTACGGAAAGGCATCCGTCTCTTTCGAAGAGGAATGTCTCAGCCGAATGACCTACAATACGTGGATTGATGGCTACTTGCACAGGCATCCCTTTTTGGTCGATACGCAAGAAAAGGAACAAGTTACGCCCGATACCCACCTGCGGAGCTGCGATTCCGACTCCCGACTCTACGGCAAGTGTCATTTGCAGGCGGTCGATAAGGAGTTGCAGGTCTTTGTTGGTTGCAATGTTCTTCGCATCCACATCGATGCTTTTTTTTCTGAGGAAAAGAGAATCTTTTTGGTTGTCGGTTTGTAATACTCTGAACGGAGTATCTGCACTTCCGCTATTTATCAGTGATTTTTCGTTGCTTGTCATAAACTTAACAGATTTACACGCGGATATGCTAAACAAAATAATCAGCAAGTATACTATCTTTTTCATTATATCCGATGTTTATATTTTTTTTGCAAAGATATGAAAAATGGCTAGTACATAACAAAAAATATATCTTACAGTAGAGGCTATTCTTGTTGTTAATCGAATTGAGAACATGCCCCTAGCAACAAGTTTTTACATCCATTTTTTTGTTACCGCTTCATATTTTCATCATCTATTCGTGATTAAACATTAAAAAATTCCTAATATTGTGACAAATCGTACACTTTTGCGACATATATAATAAAGCGACTTCTAATAGATGAAAGAAACGAAGGAAAGGGATGAACAATTCTTAGAGATGATACGTCAAAACGAGGGTATTATCTTCAAGGTAGCTTCCTTCTATGTCGACAAAGAGCATCCGATCGGCGATCTTTATCAAGAAGTCGTACTCAACCTATGGAAAGGGTATCCGTCGTTCAGGGGCGAAAGCAAGTATTCGACCTGGATATATAGGATTGCGCTCAATACCTGTGTGTCTTTCTATCGCAGGAATAGAATTAATGTTTCCTATGTAGATATATCGACAGATATTCCCGACGTGGTGGACAACAATGAAGAAATACAAGAATTGTACAAATTAATCAACCGTTTAGGAAAAATCGAACGCGCCCTAGTCTTACTCTATCTCGACGATAAACCGTATAAGGAGATAGCCGAAATCACAGGGCTTTCTGTGACAAATGTGGCAACCAAACTGAGCCGCATAAAAGATAAGTTGAAGCAGATGTCGAATGGAGAAAACTAACCAAATTATATGGATCTCGATAGCATAAAAAAAACGTGGCAAGAAGCGGATATAAAGCCGACAATCGATGAATCAAAGATTCAGAAAATGTTGGATAATAAGGGGAAAAGCGCTTATGCAAATTTATTGAAGTATGACAAGTGCTTTTTGTGGCTACTCATACCTTGTGTGTTTGCAGGAGTCTTGTTCTATTGTATGCATCCTCTGCCCGGTATCCTTTATTTTGCATTGCTTATCCCGGCATTTTTCTGGCAGCTGTATAAGATCAGCTACCTGAAGAAGGCGGATGTGTCTAAAATGGGAATACTGGAAATATCGAAGGGGGTGACACTCTACAAGAAATTCTTGGTGTACGAAATTATTATAGGAGCGGTGTGGATAGTCGCTTTCTCGGTGTCGTATATATATTATGGTCTGCCGAGTATGTTTCCTAAGCTGATGGGGCGATATTCGTCCGACGGCGAGTCGTCGTTTATGCTCTTGTTGCTTATCTTTATGATTGCATCTACGATGGTTTTCTCTTTCCTGATATATAAATATTTATATCTGAATAATATAAAGAAGATACAAGATTCGATACGGGAAATAGAAGATTTTGAGAAAGATAATAATGACTGAATAAGTAGAATATCCTCTTTGTCATTTTGAAAGGAGTGAATTGAAAATCGGCATAGCCAATAATCTCTTGCCGTAAGAAATGCTTCTAGTCGTCAGCATGACAAAATATAAATAACCTTTGTAAGAAACTTAACGAATAAATGTAATATGAAAAATCTGGTTGCAACATTTTTTGCACTGATACTATTTGTAGCTGCTACAACGCTCACAGCTCAGAACGAAACGAAGTATGATAACGCTTTGCTTTGGAAGGTTTCGGGCAATGGGCTATCAAAGCCTTCTTATATACTTGGTACGCACCATCTGGCACATGTGAGCTATGTAGATAGCATTCCGGGACTAAGAAGTGCCATGGAAACTACCGAACAAACGGTGGGCGAACTTCTGATGTCTGATCAGACGGCGATGCAGGCCAAACTGCAACAGGCGGCGATGATGCCGGCAGGCGAGAGCTATGAAGCTTTGTTGTCTCCCGATGATTATACCAAGCTGGATAATGGGCTGAAAGAGCTTTTCGGTGTTGGTCTCACTCAGTTTGGACAACTCAAACCGGGTATGCTTTCTATGTTGTACACCATCACGTTATATACAAAGTTTTATCCAGAGTTTAACCCTATGGCACACGAAGCTATCGATGGATATGTGCAACGCATAGCTACCGAGAAAGGAAAAACCGTTGTTGGTCTCGAAACTGTCGAAGATCAGATTTATGCTCTGTTCGATGCCGAACCGTTGAAAGATCAGGCTGTTTCATTGGCATGCTATGTCGTGAATAGCGACAAGGCAAAAGATATGTTGGATAAGCTGAATGCATACTACAAGGCAGGACAGCTGACAAATATGTACAATCTTGCATTTAATAATCCTGACGATCCGTGTGGTGTATCACAAAAGTCGCAAAATGCTCTGAATAAAGACCGTAATGATAAGTGGATCGCAAAACTTCCTGAGATAATGAAAAATAAATCGAGCCTCATTGCCGTAGGTGCGTTGCACCTTGCCGACAAGGACGGATTGCTCGCTCAGCTTGCTACTAAAGGATACACAGTAGAAGCTGTGAAATAAAAGATATACTTTATTTTCTTCCCCCTTCATTAGATTCACTCTTTTCTATTGGAGGGGGAAATTGTATCCGGTGGTTTGCTATCCCTGTTATATATTATGAAAAGCTGATATTCCTCCCTATCCAGAAAAGCACAATCAGTATAAGGACTATAACAATAGCCCTTTTTCCGAATAGTATCTTCCGTGCGGTCGGATATTTTTCTTTACCGCCAAAGTATTCGAAATAAATTCCAATGATAAGATAGGGAATTGCCAGTATAAGGAGAGGGTTACTTGCAAATGCATCTTTCAGCCTAAAGTGTAGTAAATGATGTATGGCTCGTTGAGAACCGCAGCCCGGACAGTCGAACCCTGTGATCTGATGAAAAGGGCATTGGGGAAAATATGCCGATTCTGCGGGACTGAACAGAAAGTATATAATTGCGGCAAGCAGTAGTACGCAGCCTATCACAATAACTCTGATTAGATATTTCGGCATTGTTTCTCGGTTTTAATACTGCGAAAGAGCTGCAAGCAAACCTAAAATGAACAATAACATATAGATAACAGGCAAGAATGCAATACCCCATAGCGTCCATAGTTTGGCCTTGCGTGATGCTTCTTGCGAAGCTTCATATTCTCTCTTGCCATACAGCGTTTCTACCTTCACGGCATAAAATATTCCAACAAGGCTTATCGGCGAACAACAAAATATAGTAAGTAATATCGATTCTATAAGCCAATTCTTGGGCATGGGTATTATGCCATCCCACTTGTGCTGATCGTCATATTGGTATCGCTGCCCGCTGTTATATGTCGGGTTTTGTCTATTCTGCTGCTGTCGTATTGGAGGAGGTGTCTGCTGCTCTTCTCTACGGTCTTGCGGTACAGGGGCTTTAGTGTCGAAAAGGAAATTCAGCTCCTGCAACGTTCCGGCTTCAGCCCAGTCTGCCATCCCCGAACGCCAAACGATTGTTTCGGGGCTGATATTCTTCCGAAGTAACTCGTTTGAAGTAAATGGGCCGCATTGCAACTTCGATATATCATCGATGTAGTAATATTTCAGCATAAAGTCTGGCCGGATTATAGCCGGTTTTTACTTAAACATTTCGTCTATCTGAGCCGGAGGCGGTGCATCCTGAACCTCTTCGTCGCTGCTCTTGTCGCAAACACCATATCCCGGTACACTCTCAAACTGGTCTCCCTGGCTATAACCGAGTCGTTTGTCTGCAAATACTTTTTTGAAGAACAAACCTACTATCGGCAGTGCCATGCTGGCTCCCTGTCCGTCAGTTGTGCGGTCGAAGTGTATAGAGCGGTCTTCTCCACCTACCCAGCATCCGGTAGAAAGTTTAGGTGTGAATCCCATAAACCATCCGTCGGAGTTATTTTGTGTTGTTCCTGTTTTTCCTCCCATTGGCGCTGTTATCCCATAGTTGCGTCTGATGCGTCCGCCTGTACCACCATCCACTACTCCGCGAAGCATGTCGAGCATCTTCACATACGTACTTTCGCTGAACACCTCGTCCATCTTCGGAGCGAAGGCTGCATCAGCTATTATATTGCCAAAGGCGTCTTCGATGCGGGTAACATATACAGGGTTGGAACGTATTCCTTTGTTAGCAAAAGAGGTATAAGCGGCAACCATTTCCGACACAGACACATCGTGTGTACCCAGAGCCATAGAAACCACAGGGTCTATACGTCCGGTGATACCAAACGAGTGTAACATACGTGCAAAGGCATACGGTGTGGTACGTCCCATGAGGTAAGCCGTAACAAGGTTGTCGGAGTTTTGCAGCCCCCATTTGATGGTGACCGTTTCGCCAAACATAGAAGCTCGCCCTCCTCTTGGAGTCCACTCTTTACCTGTTTCGGCAATGAGGGTTTGAGGCACATATAGCATCTGGTCGCAAGGCGTCATTCCGCTTTCCATCGACAGGGTGTAAAGGAATGGTTTGATGGTCGAACCTATTTGTCGGCGTCCCATGTTCACCATATCATACTGGAAGAACTTGAAGTCTATTCCTCCCACATAAGCTTTTACATATCCGTTGTGATTATCCATCGCCATAAAGCCCGAACGCAGGAAGCTTTTGTGATAGCGTATGGAGTCCCAAGGGGTCATTGTCGTATCTACTTCTCCTTTCCAAGAGAATACTTTCATATCTACAGGCTTCTTGAATATCTGTAGTATTTCTTTGTCGGACATTCCTTCATTTTTCAGAGCCTTGTACCTGTCGCTAATCTTCATGGCACGATATAGCAATGTGTCTACATCTTTGGCTACCGAGTAGGAGAAAGGAGCATACGAGCGACCTCTCTTTTCTTTATCGAAGTCGGGTTGCAGTTCCTTGCTGAGGTGTTCTGCCATCGCCTCTTCGGCATACTGCTGCATGCGAGAGTCGATCGTTGTATATATTCTCAGTCCGTCGGTAGAGAGGTTGTAATTAGAGCCGTCCGGCTTTTTATTCTTGTTGCACCATCCGTACAGCGGGTTTGTCTCCCAGCTGATAGAATCGAGCGCATATTGTTCCATTTGCCACGAAGCGTAATTCGATTTCTTAGGCTTTTTGGCTGTCATAGCCATACGCAGATACTCTCTGAAATAAGGAGCAAGCCCGTCTTTGTGGTCTACCCGTTTGAAGTCGAGTTTCAGTTCTGTTTGTTTCAGCGAGTCGTACTGTTGTTCGGTAATGTAGTCGCTCTTGTACATCTGTTCCAATACCACATTTCTACGACCTTTTGTTCTGTCGGGATATCTTCTCGGGTTGAAGTACGAAGGGTTTTTACACATCCCTATCAGGGTAGCGGCTTCTTCTATCTTGAGCTCTTTGGGTGTTTTGTTGAAGTACACCTGTGCAGCCGACTGAATACCTACAGCATTGTATAGGAAGTCGAACTGATTGAGGTATAGGTTCACTATTTCTTCTTTTGTATAATATCGTTCCAGCTTTACGGCAATAACCCATTCGATAGGCTTGCGTAAAAACACACGTTGAACCCAGTTTTCGGAAGGAGGAGAATAAAGCAGTTTTGCCAGCTGCTGAGGAATGGTACTACCCCCACCGCCACTTTCCTGCATCAGTATACCTCTTTTCACTACGGCTCTGAGCAATGCGTATGCATCAATACCTGAATGTGAATAGAAGCGTGCGTCTTCGGTAGCTACCAACGCTTGTACCAGATACGGAGAAAGATCTTCGTAGTTGGAATATATCCGGTTGTTTTTTGCAAGGGAATATGTGCCCAATAGTTGCCCATCGGTAGAATATATCTGAGAGGCATATTTGTCAATCGGGTTTTCTAACTCTTCTACATCAGGCATATAGCCGATTGCTCCTATACTGATAAGGGCAAATGTGATGGTGAGTACTCCGATGAAGCAGGCAAACCCGATCCACATCTTTTTTATGATGGTCTTCGGGGTACGTTTTTTATTTGTCTTATTATTCCTTCTTTGTTTTTCCTTCTCATTCATAAGTGTATGCAAGTCT
Organism: Dysgonomonas sp.; assembly: GCF_035323175.1. NCBI lineage: Bacteria > Pseudomonadati > Bacteroidota > Bacteroidia > Bacteroidales > Dysgonomonadaceae > Dysgonomonas > Dysgonomonas sp. The sequence continues at coordinate 38,328 of NZ_DAOKYH010000001.1, forward strand.
TTTAACTTGGCGCAAAGTTATATAAAACGTTTCAATAATGCAGATAAAAAAACTTAAATGCTTTTCAATAATTCTTGTTATGTTCAGTAGCGGAAAGCGTTTTTTATATTTAGTGGGAAAAGATCCTTCTTTCCGTTCAGGATGATAATCTAACAGCGGGCGTAAACCTACATCGGATCAACATCGTAGTGCAACAACAGCGACTTGAACGTCGGGTTGGCAAATACAAGGGACTGGCATTGGAAAATACCTTCACGAACCTTCTGTATCGATGCCTGATTTTCAATTTTGAGCATAATGTGGCGGATATACAACGACTGTATGCGTGATACCGGCGGCTTGCCCGGTCCCAACACACGCTCGCCAAAGGTGGTGCGCAAGGCTGAGACAAACTCCCGTGCTGCGCTGTCGGTCAGTTGCTCGTCTCTGCCACGTACTACAATGTTTATCAGACGGAAGTAGGGTGGATAACGGAACATTTTTCGCTCCTCGGCTTGCAGTTCGTAAAACGATTCATAGTCGTTTCTCCTTACAAAGCTGATCAACGGGCTACCCGGATGTGAGGTTTGAAGGAAGACCAAGCCCTGTTTATTTTTACGTCCGGCACGTCCGCTTACCTGTGTCATGAGTTGGTACGCCCGTTCATATGCTCTGAAGTCGGGATAGTTGAGCATATTGTCGGCGTTGAGTATGCCTACAATGCTTACATTATCAAAGTCTAAGCCTTTGGATACCATCTGTGTACCGATAAGTATATTGGTTTTGTTTTGTTCAAAGTCGGAAATAATACGTTCGTACGACCGCTTCCCTCGTGTGGAGTCTAAGTCCATACGTGCAACCGAAGCTTCGGGAAAGAGTTCTGCAACTTCTTCCTCTATCCGTTCCGTTCCATAGCCTAGCATGTCGAGCGTAGGGGTATTACAATCGGGGCAAACGGTAGGCACTTCGTATGTTGCTCCACAGTAGTGGCATACCATCATGCGCTGCCCTTTGTGATAGGTGAGGCTTACGTCACAGTTTCGGCAATGCAATGTCCACGAGCAGGTCTTGCACTCGAGCATAGACGCAAATCCACGTCTGTTTTGGAAAAGTATGATCTGTTCTTTTTTGCTCAACGCCTCCTTCATTTTGTCGATGAGGGGAGGAGAGAGGAAGGACTTCATTTGTTTCTTCCTTCTCAGCTCTTTGGTGTTAACGACCGATATCTGTGGCAACTCGATATTTTCATATCTCTTGTCCAGCCTTACCAGTCCGTACCTTCCTGTGAGAGCATTATTGTATGTTTCGAGCGAAGGGGTCGCTGTACCCAGCAGCGTTTTGGTGTTGAACAGAGAAGCCAATACGATAGCTGCATTGCGTGCGTTGTAGCGGGGAGCAGGGTCTTGTTGCTTGTACGAGCTTTCGTGTTCCTCGTCTACAATCACCAGATCTAAGTCTGTAAAGGGCAGGAATATAGCGGAACGTGCTCCTAAGATAACTTGTATGTCGTTGTTCTTTAGTAGGTTGTTCCAAATTTCGGCTCGCTCGTTATCGTTAAACTTGGAGTGATACACCGCAAGTTTGTTGCCAAAAACGGCTTTTAGCCTGTCGGTTATCTGGGTGGTGAGGGCAATTTCGGGCAGAAGGTAAAGCACCTGCTTGCCTTTTTCTATCGCCTCCTTTATGAGTTGTATATATATTTCTGTCTTTCCGCTCGATGTAACGCCAAAGAGCAGGGTAATATCTTTTTCCTTGAATGAGTCTTTTATCTCCTCAAGGGCTTTTTGCTGATGTTCGTTCAGTTCCGAAGCGGCATCTATATTGGTATCGCCATAGTCGAAACGGCTGACTTCGTATTCGTATGTTTCGAGGAACCCTTTTTTTTGCAGTTCAGACAGTACGCTAGCCGAAGTATCGGCTTCTTCGAGCAGTGTTTTCTTTAGCACAAGGGGAGTCTCGTCTTTCATAAACAGAAAGGTAGAAAACAAGTGCTGTTGCTTTTTTGCCCTACCCAGCTCGTCCATTATCGCATTTAGCTCTTCTTCGCTGTATTGGCGGGTGAGGCGTATGGCTGTTTGGCTCTTTACGGTATATGTATCTTGTATGTTTTCGCTGATGTATGCCGCTTTTTTGTCTACCAAGGTTTTGATTGCAGTTACGGCATTCGATATTCCCGCTTGCTTTTCTATCTCGGCTATCGTTTTGGCTTTATCGGATGACAGGCAGTAGAAAACTTTCTGTTCGTTGGCGGTAAGTGGTTCGGAAGTCTCAAAGTCGGCATTGAGCAAAACGTGAGTTTCGCTTTCCAGTTTCAGGGCTGAGGGTAGTGCCGCACGATACACATCGCCCAGCGAACACATATAATACATAGCCACCCATTCCCAGAACTTTAGCTGGAGAGGGGTCGCTATCGGATATTCTTCGAGCACGGTAACAATGTCTTTTACCGGCTGTGATAATTTTTCTTTTTCGTATATCTGAAAAACAATGGCTGTGTAAAACTTCTTTTTGCCAAACTGTACAATAACTCTACTCCCTGCGTATACCGATTTTTTAAATTCTAAAGGAATAGCGTAAGTGTAAGTCCCTTGTAGCGGCAAGGGTAATATTACATCAGCATACAACATTTTTGTTTATCAGAAGTAGTAATTGAGTCCTACGGTCCAGTATTGGTTTTTCTTGTTTTGGAACGTATCGGCATCCATGTATTCTTCTTTATAATTGTTGGTCAGGTCGCCACGGAAGTACATTCCCAAATCTATATTTCTGAATAAAGTAACTCCTGCTCCTGCACCCAATCCGAAGATAAAGTTTTTGTGCTTGAAAGCGTTAACCACTTCATTTGCATTTTTAGCATTGTCGTCACCCACTTTCACATTGCCATATACTCCACCTGTAACAAACAAGCCCAAAGGACCAAGCTTGATACGTTGCTTTAAGTTGATAGGCACGCTTATATAATTATAGTCGGATAGAGACGCGTTGTCTTGCTTTTCACTGATCTTATATTCTTTATGTCCGTACAGAACAGAAATGTCTCCCCCGAATCCCGAAATAGGAACTACAAATTCGGCGGTAGGGCCTATCTGGAAGCCTAATCGGTTGCTGGCCTTCAATATATCGGTATTCAGCTTGTTGCTGGCTACATCTACACCTCCCCTTACACCTAAACGAAACTGGGCTGAGGCAGTATTAATACTCAGTACGCAAATAAGTACAAAGAGTGCTAGCGATACTAATTGTTTTGTTTTCATACGTAATACCTTTTATTAACTCTTTTTTTATAACACATAAATAGAGAGAGAAGTTCGTTTGTGCCCGATTGTTTTATAAAATGTTTTCTGAATAAATTGGTGGAATTTCTGATTTTCGAAAGTATTCTGATATTCATTACTCGCATTTTACAGTTTACGAAAATAGTTAAAATTTACAAACAAACAAATTATATGTGGATAATTTTTAATGATTTGTTTATAAGTTGATTACATACCCTTCTCTATGCGATGTTTAGTATGGCTTTAGATCAACTTTTAGTTATAAACTACACAGTATAACCGTTGTTATAAACTATCTTTCGGGGAAATATCGTAAGAACTCCTCATGTTTATAACGCTATTCGAGCCGGCATATTGTTTATTTGTAGTTAAAGAAAGGGTTAAAATGTATTCTTGTCTTCTCTCATACTCCATAATTTCTGCATAACAAAAAATACAGTAACCCTACAAAGAAAACGGAGTGAAACGATCCGTTGCACGAACGGGGTCTCACTCCATTTATGAAGATTAATGTATTTTTTTTTTTAGAACTTGAGGCTTACACCTGCCATGAAGTTAAAGCCTTGTAGCGGATATCCGTATTGTAACTCATACTTCTGGAAAAGCACGTTGTTTAATCGTCCGTTTACGGCTATATAGTCATTTATCTTATATTCGGCTCTGAAGTTCAGCTCATTTATATCCTTCATATTTGCAATCGTCCATGAGGTGGTACTTGCATTTGAGGCAAGAGCCTTGCGTCCGCCTGCATATAGATAATTCACCGATAGGGTAAGGTTGTTGATTGGATTAACGTCAGCGTTAAACTCGGCAGTGAATGTAGGACGTCCCCAAGGTTTGGTATCAGGCAACGTCTCTGCGTCTATTACTTGCACATACGGTTCGTGATATTTCACATTGTAGAAGTAGGCAGTCATACGAGCCGAAAGGTCGGTGTATGGGATCAGGTTGGTTTTCAGCAACCCGCCGATGTGTCCTGTAGAGATGTTAGCATATACAGGGCTTCCAACATTTCCCCATCCTTCTTCTTTATAATAGTTGTATACATAAAGGTGGTCTCTTCTTACGTGCTTGTATCCGGCAAAGAGGTCAAATTCCAAACCACTGACAACACCCGAACGGAATCCGATCTTGGCATTGTAATATGTTTTTGAATATTCGATGCGGGTGCTAGGGTCTGCATAACGGTTTTCTTGCAAAATGTCGAGGAATGTATTGTTGTTCACGCCTCCGCCTACTTCGGCATAGAGTGTGTTTACTTCGTAGAAGCTCACGCTAGCTTTTACATTTGGTGAAATAGCAAAAGCCGTTTTCACATCAAACAATGCACTCAGGTTTGCTCCTAAATCGGCATTCCAGTTTGCTCCTTGAAACTTGATATATGGCGTACCTGTAATATTTGTATATCCGTGATGCGCATTGGGTAGGTAATCGGTTTTGTTGCTGAACGATTGGTTCAATATCATTCCCTTAATCCCTACTTGCTGATCGGCTCCAAATTCTGTATACAGGTTTAGGTCGGCATTGATAATGCCCCCTTTTACTCCGTCGTCTGCTTTTTGGCGACCATACTTATTTGTGAAATAATTGTAGCTCACATTTCCGTCATACTTGATCGGGCCTTCGTTCTCTTCTCTCGATTTCAGTCCTGCTCCGATCTTAAACACATTTACACCTTGCTTGCTGTCTACATCGAACGGATATACAGCAGACGATGTGATCGGAATAAAGCTGTTTCCATAATAATTGTAAGATGTATTATAGAACGATGCTCCTACCGATAAGACAGAAGGGTCGAACGTGTGTTGATATTTCAGGTTGCCTCCTGCATGCATATACTTGGCTTTTACATCTTTGCGGGCATAGTCGCTACCGTTGATATAGTCTACTGTAGAGCCTGTTGCGCTATATGTACCAAAAAAATCGAGGCGATCGTTGTCTCCGTTTACAAGTCTGTACCCGAGAGCTCCATCTATATTTCCACCTGTGCCTAAGCCTAATACTGCATATCCACGTTTTTTGTCGAAGGCTACATCTGTTTTGATATCACCCGATGCCGAAGCTCCCAGTTTGTTGTTGTCCAACCTGATCTGAGGGGTATTGCTCTCGAACTTGATTTCTTTCGGTTTGATAGTAGGGGCGTAGATATCGGGTTGTGTATTTACTTTCGATGCTTCTTGCATTGTAGGTACATAGTCTCTTTCGAGCATCACCTGACGAGTGATGGTAGAGTCTTTTTGTGCCGAAACTGTCAGGCTTATTATTCCCAGTCCTATGACCAATAATGATTTATATGTTGTTTTCATACGTTTTAATTCTGATTTGTTCATAAGTTATTTTAAAGCTGACAAGCGTTCGTCTATCATTGTTTTTATATCGGCTTCGCTGCCTTTATAATTTGCCTGAAGGCTTTCGAGATACTGACGTGCCGAGAATTTATCACCTTTGGCAACATAAGCATCCGACAATACCACCACCGCACGTGCCATCCAATATTGGTATGGCGTACCCTCTTTCATAAAGGCAAGCACTTGTTTCTCGGCTTTGTCGTACGATTTCCACTTGTAATACATATCTGCCAGTAAGAACTGAGCTTCGGCTCCGAATGCGCTGCGAGTATCTTTGGCTACTGCCTGCAAGTCTGTGGCTGCTTCGTCGTTCTTCTTTAGGTTGATATACGATTTTCCTCTGTAGAATCTGGCTTCGTTGGCTACGGCAGGAGTTGCTTTTGCTCCTTGCAATATTTTGCTTGCGGCAGCTACCACCTCGTTATCTTTTTTCAGAAGATAAGCACAACGCAACATACCCAGTTGGGCAATGTCTTTGTTTTCGGTATTGGATGCCACCATATTCAGGTGCTCGTAAGCGGCATAGGCAGCTTCATAGTTTTTGCGGTCGAACTCTATTCCCGATGCAAACACCAAGGCATTGGCAATGTATTTCGGGTTGTTTGAGTTTATAACTTCATTGAAGTGGGTGAGTGCTTTATCGAAATCCTTGGCTTCGAATGCCATATCGCCCAGATAGAAGTGTGTATCGCTTGCAAATACCCCGTTAGGATATGCTTGCAGGTATTTGTTGAATGCTGTTTTTGACTCATCTTTGCGACCTTTCATATATATGTTTTCGGCAGCCAGATAGGTGAGTGAGTCCTGACGGTTGGACGAAAGGATTGTGCCTTTACCCAACGAGTTGACATATGAAGCATACGAGCTGATGTCGTTCATATCTTTGTAAACCGCTTCAAGGCTTTCTATGGCAGTACGTGCTTCTTCCGAATTCGGATAGTTGGCAATTACCTGCTTGTAGGCTTCTGCCGACTTGCGAGGGTTGTTGGTGTTGAAGTATAACTGTCCGAGTTGTACTCCGGCTTTTTGTGCCAGATTGGATTTTGGATGGTCTTTCAGCATTTTTTCAAGAACCGATATTGCTTCCTGTTCTTTGTTTTGCATAACCAATGCACGGCTCTTTTCGTACAGTGCATCGTCTATGTATTGCGAGTTCGGATATTTTGCCATCATACTGTTCAGTGCCGTTACTTTTCCCGAGTAGTTGCGTTGTAATCCCAATACAAATGCTTTTTGGAATTCAGAATAATCGGCATTCTCAGGGTTTGAAGATACGGCTTGCGCATAGTATCTTTCTGCCTCTGAGAAGTTTCTGTTGTAGAGGTTTATATCCCCGATGCGGTTGAGGGCATCGGAATAGTTTGGCGATTGCTTGCTTCTTTCTGCCGAAATATATTTCTTGAAGTTGTTTAGAGCAGAAGAATAAACTTTATCCTGAAACTGTGCGTAAGCCAAGTTATATAGAGCAAGCGGATAATTGTTTTGCGAAGGCGATGCCTGACCGATGTAAGCCGTATAATCTCTAGCTGCTGTGCCATAGTCGGCACTGCGATAAGCTATATCTCCTCGCCAGAAGTATGCTTCGTTGCGCACTTCGGCATTGTAGCTACCCATATTGATGGTTGCATTGAAATCGTTGGCGGCAAGGTCGTAACGCTTGTCGATGAAGTTTTGAACACCCGACTGGAATAATATAATTTGCTTAGCTTCCAGTATCTGACGATCGGGCGACTTGATGCTGTTGATGGCCGCAAGGGCAGTGCTATAGTTTTTGGACGAAAGCAATGTGGAAGCTAGTGCTCCGCTTACTGCGCTCGTATATTTCGAATTTGGATACTGAGCAAGGAAACGTTGCGATGCTGTGATAGCTTCGCCAAAAGCACCTCCTCCGTCTCTGTTGCGTATCATTACGTTGTTGTATAATGCTCCTTCGCTGATAGAAGGGTCGAACTCGGAGCGTGCGGCAGCTTCGAAAGCCATAACGGCATTCTGTGTGTCGTTTAGTTTTAGGTAAGACTGTCCCAGAAGCATCTGTCCTGCCTGTCCCAGTTTGTCGGTTGTAGAAGCTACATCTTTCAGAGCTTCTACGGCATTGCCATACGCACCTGTTTGGTAGTATGCTTCTGCCAGTTGATACATATCTTCACGGAAAGGTGTAGATGTAGTGGCACGATATTGTTCATAGTTGCGGATGGCATTCTGTATGTTGCCAAGGCGGTAGTAGCTGCTGCCTAGCAGGCGATATACTTCTCCGATGTTTTTACTGCCCGGATACGACGAGATAAAGTCTTGTCCTTCGCTTATCGTTCCGTTCATATTGCCTTGCAGGAACTCGCTTTGTATGAGGAAAAATGTTGCATTCTCCTTGTATTCGGGTTTGCTTTTCAGTCTGCGGAATGTAGCGATAGCCTGATCGTATTCTCCTTCCTGAAAATTGGCATAAGCCAGATAGTAGGATGCCGGCTCTGCATATTTTTTACTATTGCGAGACAATAGTCCGAATAGGTTTTTAGCTTCTTTTCTGTCTCCTTTTTGGAGGCTGGCATACGCCATGCGGTAACTATAGTCTTCTTGTTCGCTTACCGATAGATAATCGATATCCACTTGTGAGAACCAATGAAGGGCTTTGTTCCAATCTTTTTGTTGAAAATGAATTGATCCTGTAAAGAAACTGATCTGATTGCGGTGATAAGATTCGGGATAATCGTCAAGAAAATCTTTCAAAATTGTTCCGTCACCGGCTTTGCCCTGATAAAATAAGGAGCTGACAATCATATAGTCTGCTTCTTCCATCAGTTTTATATCTTTCGACTGGTTCTTAAATTCCTGTAGTGTATTGATACATCCTACATAGTTATTGTTTAAGAACATTTCTTTGCCTTGCGAAAATAGCCTTCCGGGCAGTTCTGTGTACACTGACTTCTGAGCGTGAGCCAAATGTAAGCCCGATGCAAGGGTGATAACTAATAGCAGTTTTCTCATATTTTCATTATTTTGATTTCCTGTATTACTTCTTTTACCGAACGTAGCCCAAACAGGTCGGGGTTAAGCTCTGATATTTTTATAAATTGAAGGCTGGCGACATCGTCCTCAGCTTTTATGTTCTGCATATCGTCTACTTTGCACAGGTAAACCAGATCGAGGGTATGCACCTCAAACCCTGAATATATATATGTATTGGGTATAGAGAACATATATTTTGCTTGCGAAACATGGAGTCCTGTTTCTTCTTTTACCTCTCGTATAACAGCTTCCTCTCCTGTTTCGTTCATGTCTACAAATCCGCCGGGCAGGTCGAATGTTCCCTTTGCAGGGTCGTGAGCCCGTGTTGCAACCAGCAGTTCATCATTACTGTTGATAATAATGGCTATTGTGGAAGAACTGGGGTTGAAGTAATAAACGAAGCCACAAGTCTCACATCTTTTCGATTTGAAATTATTCTCCACAAAATGGCTTGAACCACATTTTGGGCAAAATTTGAATTGATGTAGTGGATGCATGTTTTGAGTTTAAAGTTATGAGTTTAAGTTATATTGTAAACCGATACAAACCATAAGCTCTTTACAGATTATTGCCATTTGTATCCTGCTTTTTTGTATTCTTCTGCTACCAGAACAAGTTCGTTATACCAATCTTCTCCGAAACGACGGATAAGGGGCTCTTTCAGGAATTCGTAAACTTTCAATCCTTCCTTCTTGCCGAGTAATACTGCCGCTTTGCAGATCGACCACCGATGATAGTTAACGGCGGTGAAGTCTTTATATTTTTGCAAACGGATAGGGTACAGATGGCAGGAGATGGGTTTGTAAAAGTTGGTACGCCCTTCCCGGTATGCTTTTTCGATGGTGCATTTACAGATGCCTTTTTCGTCGTAATAGGTAAACACACAGTCTTTTCCGTTTACGATAGAGGTTACCATGTCTCCATCGTGGTCGCGATAGGCTACTCCATGCTCTTTAATTACTGCTTGGGCAGCGGGCGACAGGTCGTCCCAGACCTCAGATAAGAGGTCTTCTATTATCTTTACTTCGTCTTCTTCGAGAGGTGCACCGGCATCGCCTTCTACGCAGCATTCGCCCATACAGGCTGAGAGGTCGCATAGAAAATTTTCTTCGATTATATCTGATGCGACTATTGCATCGCCAATTTGAAACATTTATTTATTGTTATGTTTTTAAAAAATATTTAGCAAATATAGATGTTTTTATAGCAGCACACAATTGGCTAAAGTCCTATTTCCTGAAAAAACAGGGTTTCTTTAACACTATTTGATTAAATCGCAGAATGTATTTGCCTAATGTCGGAAATTCTCTTATTTTTGCAGTGATTTTATCGGAAACAATAGTGACGGTAGGATGTATGGCGCAGTAGTTCAATGGATAGAATAGAAGTTTCCTAAACTTTAGATTCGGGTTCGATTCCCGGCTGTGCTACACGGAAAGTCGCTGGTGAAGCGGCTTTTGTTGTTAGAAAGCCTTTCTACATTAATCTTCGGATTGCAAATCCGAAGAGACGAGGCTGTATTTTTATCACAACTTTGCAATATTGTAAGAATGCACATATTCCTGTACACGAAAGTAATAAATTGATGCTTAAATATGCATAATAAATAAGTTCTGGATTCTACGTAGCGGAAAACGCTAAGCTTTATTCCCCTTTTATGATGTATTTAAGAGGTATTTACCTCTATCTATTTTTACAATAGATTGGTAAAGTTTAATCTAGAGAATCAATAAGTACTGAGCTTTCGTTAAAATATAAGTTTTAGCCTAAGAGTAGTAGGTTTTGAAACCAAAACTGCTCTTAGGCTAAAAACCTTTTATTAAAAATACATCTTTTTTAGTATAAACGTTGTATAGAGAGATATAGTCTTCTAACATCGTCGCTAGTTGATGAAGTGTCTTTGTTATCTACGTTGATGAAATAATAAACACGATACCATTTATCATCCAAATTGATATCCATAGTTAAAACTTCCTGATTATCGGAGGTTATTCCTGTTTGACTAGTACGACCACTACCTGTAATATAATCGTTGTACCCAAGATTGGAGTATATACCGTTGTCCAAGTTTACAAATCCATTTGGAGCCAATACGATGTTTGCTCCATTGGCACGATCTACATTTGTTAGCGCAGCAAACCAGAACTTAACATTAGAAGATGATATATTTACTAGTCTTGGGTTAAAGCTTACCGTTCCTGCTCCTGCTGAAGCTGGTGCAGTGAAATATCCGTCCAATCTTAGTTTCCCTCCTATCACGGGTAGATTAGTAGCATAATAGCTTAACCAATAATTAGCTGTTGTAGCGCTAGCTCCGCCGCCTCCAATGGTGGCCGGAATATCATCAGCTTTGTAATACACCAAATCGCCGGGAGCAATACCATCTCCGGCACCTATTGTTGCATTACATGTTTGTCCTCCAATATTTATAGGAAAAACCGTAACATTAGGGGTTGTAACTGTTGGGGTACCTGTGATCGTATAGCTCAAAATACCGGCACCATTACTGAAATTACCAGCAGAAAGTTTAGCCGTAAGACCATTTATGGGGCCTATTGTTTGAGCTTCGTATATACCTCCGTTTCCATTTGTATAAGGAACATTCATTATGCCTTCAAAATAGGTTCCCGAAGTATATATACTTGGCGTTAAAACTACGCTGTTGCACGTAATACTGCCTATCGTACCTGTTTCTAAAGATGTGCCGCTTAATGTTCTCCACGAGCTTCCATCCCAAAATACATAGCCGTTATACTTTAAAGTTCCTGCTCCGGTATTATATACCAATAATCCAGTGGCCGGATTAGTAATAGTGGTAACATCTGTAGTCGATATTAGTGCCACTTTGGGGCCGAGTATACCTTTGTTAGTTACCCCCGAGATATCTAATATAGCAGAAGCATCAGGGCTTATGGTGCCAATTCCTACTTTTCCAAAACGATATATAGGAGATATTTTGTCTCCCAAGGCATCTGTAGTTCCGCCAGCAGCATACCAATCATTTACACCCGATCCCATAGGAATCCATTTGTTGCCATCGCTATAATAGCATCCTGGAGTTACATTGTTTGGTGAAGTACCATCTGTAGCTGTATTATAAACTACCATTCCATTGGCGAAGGCTGCCATTGGCGAAGGCGAAGTAGTACTTGTCAGAGCAACTCTTGGTAATATAATCCCTTTGGAAGATGTTCCTGTGATGTTCTCTTTTAGATCTAATAAGGCATTCGAATCTGGCGGTATATCTGAACCTATTGTTACTTGTGCCTGTGCGGAAAATGTTATAGCAAATATTCCCCATAATAATAGAAAAATACTTTTTACTGGATATAACCTCATTTGTTTGTAAGTTTTATAAAAGTTATTTAAAATATTAACACAACAAAAAATACTTGAGAACGTAAGTTGTTTGTATTAAATGTACTATGCTGAAATCTGAGAATTTGTTCTGTCTTAATATGTGGTAATGTGCAAATTTACAATTATTTTTCTTATTGGGAAGAAATATCTTATATAGTTTATTTTTTTTATTAAAATATAATTATTAAGTGTATGTCGCTAAATATAAAGGGGGTAAAATTGTTTCCTATTTATGATAATTTCGTATGTATCTTTAATATTGTGACTGCATCTTTTATAAGATTGATCTGCAGTGTTTTTGGAAATAGATTGAAAAAGTATTAAACTGAAATAAAAAAGCCCCTTAACCAAAGGAGCTTTATAAATAATAGTGGAGTCTTATTTTACCCGCACCTACCCTCTATCATTAGAGTTTTCATCCGGATTAATTCTGTTTGTGGCAGCCTTTACCGATTTTTCGGAGCTAGGTACAGGATTTTTGATGTTTTTTACTTTTCGGGCATGTTCGTATCCCTCAAATTTATGTTCTTTGGATTGTGTCTTTGATATATCTTCTTTCATGGTTCAATAAATTTAATGTTCGACATACATAGACTAAACAAAACGAATCGGAATAATGTTCTCAGTTCGTTTATTATCTATCTGTATAAAAACAAAAAGGCTGTCATCACGACAACCAATCTTCAATTTTATAACCTAAAGTCTAATACCATGAAAAATACATTACAAAGATAAATCGTCTTCGATATAATAGCAATACCATATTTATGGTAAATTGTTAAGTTATTGATAAGAAGTAATCTGGCTTTTCTGCGATAATTGATCAAAAAAGGCGGCTAAAGGTGTTAAGATTCTTATTTTCATGTACTATCAAGAAACAATTTGATGTTAAGGGCTGTTTTAAGATAATACAGTTTTAATTGCTAATCTAATAAATACTACCATGCTTAACGATGACGATAAATTGAAAAATAGGTCTATGCTCGATAGCAGGCTGGGGGCCCCTATGAAAAAAGTAGAAGGATTGAGTAGTGACATGAAAAAGGCTGAATCGGAACATCTTCATGCGTTCCGCGGAGATATTACCATAAAAGATAGTAAAGAAGACGATCAAAAAAGGAAATAAAAAAGGCTGTCATCTCGACAACCAATCTCAACTTTTTAACCATAAATCTAATACCATGAAAAACACAGTACAAAGATATATTGTGTTTCTGCTCAATACAATACCATATTTATGGTAAATGATAATCAAAAAGGCTTACTTTACTTTATCTGAAAAATAAAAAATGTTAACTTTGAAGATAAAAGTAACAAACGCCTAGATATCATAAACTATGAGAAAAATAGTATTCATTCTACTTACATTCCTATTCCTATATTCGTGTTCCGATGGCAATGATCTTGGTAAAGATGATGGTGATGATTCCGGCAATGGAAATAATTCCTCTTCGGTAAAAATCTCTTTAAAGGCAAAGGCGCAAGAGGCTAATATCCATACTATGATGGAATTTTACTTAGTGCCCGGTGAAGACTGTACAATGCTCGATATAATGGAGAGCTACGACTCTTTGGTTTGGCGTATAGAAGGAGAAAAAGGGCGTCTTAATTTGCTGTCTCATGGCGATAATTGGATGTCTTTAACGAATAAATGGGTACATTCTTTTTATGAAGAGAGCCACGGAAATGTTATCCTTGAGGGTTTTAAGGATGGTAAGGTAGTATTATCCGATTCGGTGAAAATTGATGTATACAATAAACGTGATTTTCTCGGATACAATTGGAAAGATATTACTTCTTCAACACATCGTACAGGAATAGCAAACATATTGAAACCTGAATTGGAAATTTCTTTTATAGAAAGATATATCGATGGATTACCTTCGTTGTATGTTTATTTTGAGCCTGCTTGGGAAGTTGGTAGAGATGAAAAATTATCAAAGATTTTTTATACTCAGAAGCAAGAGACCTTGATACGAAACTATATTTCGAAGCTATATGGCGATCCGAAGTTCAGTTTCGAAAAAGATGCGGATAAACTTGTAGAATCGTATCATAAGATATTTAAACAAGAAGAAGATGCTTACACACCTAGATATGTTTGGGAAACAAAAACAACCAATATTGCCTTAGTTTCAAAATACGTAGACTGGGGAGACTATCAAGCATATTATATTTATGCCGAACCCAGAAGCAATTGAGAGTCGTATAATCATATAATAAAATAAGACCCATCTCATAAAGGTGGGTTTTGTATTTATTTGTAACTTTAATACCGATTATAAAACTACCGACATGAAAAATATACATCTTATCTATTTTAGTCCTTCCCTGTCTACTCGCAAGATAATCCGCAAGATCGGCAAAGATATGGGTGCAACGGTTAGAGAACATGACGTTACAATGGGATTCCCCGATACATTGAACATCGAGAGTCATGATCTTGTCATATTTGGAATTCCCGTTTATGCAGGACGTGTGCCTCAATTAGCGGTTAACGCATTTGAGAAGATAAAAGGTGATAAGACTCCCGCCGTGTTGGTATGCGTGTATGGCAACAGAAACTATGATGATGCCCTTCTTGAACTCAAAGATATATCTGAGGCAAATGGCTTTGTGCCCATAGCAGCAGGTGCTTTTATTGCACGCCATTCTATCTTCTCCGATGTTGCTGTGGGGCGTCCCGATAAGGAAGACAAGCAGGAGATTCAAAAATTTGCACAAGAATGTTTCCGATTATATCAATCTTACGACAAAAACAAACAATATAGCTTGCCAGACGTTAAAGGTAATTATCCCTATCGTGAACCAACACAGGGAGGATATGTCCCTACCGGTGATGATAGGTGCGACGATTGCGGAACATGTGTAAGTCAATGTCCCACAAGTGCCATACCAAGGAGTAATCCCAAAGTGACGAATATGGATTTATGCATCCGTTGCGCACGTTGTATTACTCTATGTCCTGAGCATTCGCGTGCGTTTAGAGGCGAATTATACGAAACGGTAAAAGCGAAATTTGCACCGCTTATGGCTGCACGAAAAGAGCCGGAAGTGTATATGTGTAAAATATAAAGGCGATATGAAAAGTGTAAAATGGGGTATAATAGGCGCAGGAGCCGTATGTGAAAGAAAAAGCGGACCTGCATTTTATGAGATAGAGCATTCATGGTTGCGGGCTATTATGCGCCGTGATGCAGAAAAAGCAGCGGATTTTGCCAAGCGTCACGGTGTAAGAAGATATTATACCGATGCCGACCAATTGATCAACGATCCGGAAGTAAATATTGTATATATAGCTACTCCGCCACATTTGCATAAAGAATATGCAATAAGGGTGTTGCAGGCAGGTAAGCCTGTTTATGTAGAGAAACCAATGGCCATGAGTTACGCCGAATGTCTCGAAATAGTAGAAGCAGCGAAGCAGGCCAATCAGAAGTTATTTGTAGCACATTATCGCAGGGCACTGCCTTATTTCCTGAAAGTAAAAGATCTGATCGACAGTCAGGCTATCGGTAAGATTTTAACAGTCAATGTTCGTCTCTTCCGTCCTGCCAGTGCTTCCGATATGGATAAGCAGCAGCAGACGTGGCGGCTAAAACGTGAGATAGCAGGCGAAGGTTATTTTTTCGACCTCGCTCCACATACGCTCGATATACTCGATTTTCTTTTAGGTGAGATTACTGATGCCAAAGGGTATTATAGCAATTTGGGGGGATACTATGACGTTGCAGACACTCTGTCCGCAATTTTACAGTTCAAGTCGGGGGCGCAAGGTGTTGCCGAGTGGTGTTTTATATCGTCCGAAAAGACGAGAGAAGATACGATAACTATTACAGGGACGGAAGGTTCTATTCGTTTCAGTACCTTCCAGTTTACGCCTATTCTCTTATCATCAACCGATAGAGAGCAGTTCTTTATGCCCGCTCAACCCGATCATATTCAACAACCGCTCATTCAGACAATAGTAGATGAACTCAGAGGTTCTTGTACGTGCCCATCTACCGGAGAGACCGCATTAAGGACGGCAAAGGTGATGGATATGATAATAGGGAAGATATAAATTACAGCGATTTATCTGAGCCTCTTTCTCTTAAAGATGACCCGCGAGCAAGTCCAGTATACAACTACACTTATCGCGCACAGCCCCGAAGCAACCATATATAGTGTTTCGAAAGAGAAATATCCTGTGAGGTAACCACCTACCAGCATACCCAGTGCCAGACCCAGATCGAACCCAATGAGGTAAGTTGAATTGGCTGTCCCTCGCTGATTATTCTCTGCAAGATTGATATATAGTGTTTGCAGTGCCGGAAACATCATCCCGAATCCCACACCGATAAACAGTCCCGATATGCAGAAGGCATAAATATTATGAACCAGAGCAAATACAAGGAAAGCAATAGCAACGATAGCCATTGCCGATACATTTACCTCATGTATCTTGCCTTTGTCAACCAGTTTTCCCGCAAAGACGCGCGAAGCAATAATACCGCCCGCCCAAAACAGGAAGAAAATCCCCGCATTCGGAATACCTATTCCCTTGCCATACTGCGCAACGAATGGGCCTATCGTACCCCATGCAAAGCAGGGTAGGAGTTGGTTGAGGAATATAGGCCAGCCCTTGATCAGGAAAAATCGGTCGAACGAAATTTTCTGTCTTTCTACTTTTGTCTTTATAGGTGCTTTTATAAGCGATACGGTGATAATACCCAGTGCTCCCATTGCAATGGCGCACCATAGCAATACATCAAATCCGGAATGATTGTATATATGAATGGCTATAAAAGGGCCGATGGCCATCGCTACATTCATGAATGTACCATAGTAGCCAATACCCTCTGCTCGCCGCTCGGAAGGAACAACGTCTATCGCCAGCGTGCTCGACGATACGGTAGACAATCCCCAAGTGATGCCATGTATGAAACGGACAACAATGAACAGCAAGACGGTTGTTGCCCAAAAATAGCCGAAGAATATAAGTACATAGCACGAAAAAGCAATCAGCAGTATCTTCTTGCGGGAATACAAGTCTACGATAAATCCCGAAAAAGGACGAACAAACATCAGCGCAATGGCATACGATGCCAGTACAATACCCGTTTGAGATTGGGGAACGCCCATCTGTTCGGTAATATATAGAGGTATGGATGGCATTAGCAGATTGAATGAGCATGCCATCAGGAAGTTAGCCAAACATACATTGAGATAGCTTAACGACCAAAGTTTTGCTTTTTGTGACATATACGGTGTTGCCTAAAAACAAAATGCTTCCGATAATCAGAAGCATTCATTATACAATTATTTGATAAATCTTACCTGATTCCTAATTTCTGTTTTACTAACAATGTAGCATTAGTAGCGTCCGGAGTAACGAATGCTATAGACGGATTGGCAAGATCGTAAATACATACGAATCCGTTTTCGATACCTACCTGATAGATAGCATCCTTTAGTCTCTGGCGTAGAGGTTCTATCAGGGCTTTCTCCTGATTTTGGATATCCTCCTGTGCCACTTTCATAAAATCATTGATTTGACGCTCAAGCTCGTAAAGTTCTTGCATACGGCGCAAACGGATATTTTCCGCCATAGATGTCTGATATGATATGAAGTCAGAATATTTTTTATTATAATCATTCTGCATAACCTTCATCTCTTCCTTATACTTGTTATTCAGGTCGATCAACTGATTCGATGCTTTCACCTTTTCGGGCATAGCTTCGAGCAACTCGTTCGAATTAATAAACGCAATCTGTTGAGCAGTTTGTGCTGCCAGATCTTTCGCAAAAAATAAAGGAAGAATTATAAGGGTAGATATAAGAATAATTTTTTTCATCATGATGATTTGTCGTTTCTGTGTGTGACAATTTTCAAAATCTGACGAAGAAATTTTTGTAATCAACCGCAAAACTGATTGATAGTTGTGTGTTTCGGTGGCATGGTTAGTACCACCGACCTTCAAGGCAAGATTTGCTTGTAACAACTATCAATTGGTTTCTTAGGTTAAATCTTTATTATATTCGATACAAAGGTATACAATAATTTAATATTACAAAGTTTTCTTCACTTCTATTTCTTCAAATGGCTCAATAATGTCGCCAACTTTTATATCATTGTAGTTGTGGATGTTCAAACCGCACTCATATCCCGATGCAACTTCTTTCACATCGTCTTTGAAGCGTTTGAGCGATCCCAGCTCTCCCGAATAGATCACGATACCGTCGCGGATAAGGCGAATCTTGTTTGCACGTTTCAGTTTTCCTTCTTTCACCATACAACCGGCAACTGTTCCCACCTTCGTGATCTTGAACACTTCGCGTACTTCCACATATCCGGTTTGTACTTCTTTGATTTCAGGAGACAACATACCTTCCATCGCCGACTTCACTTCTTCTATAGCATCGTAGATGATAGAATATAGGCGAATTTCAACACCATCCTTATCTGCGGATCTGCGTGCTGCCTGTGACGGACGCACCTGGAACCCGATAACTATAGCGTCTGATGCGGCAGCCAGCGTGATGTCTGATTCCGATATCTGACCTACGGCTTTGTGTATTACATTCACCTGTATCTCTTCTGTCGACAGCCTGATCAGCGAGTCTGCAAGAGCTTCTACCGAACCATCCACGTCACCTTTCACAATCACGTTGAGCTGTTGGAAGTTACCGATAGCAATACGGCGACCTATATCATCGAGCGTAAGTATTTTCTGTGTACGCAGACCTTGTTCGCGTTGTAGCTGTTCACGTTTTGTGGCTATTTCGCGGGCTTCCTGTTCTGTTTCCAGCACATGGAATATATCACCGGCCTGTGGAGCTCCATTAAGACCTAGTATGAGTGCAGGAGCGGCTGGCGCAGCTGCATCTGTAGGTTGGTTACGCTCGTTAAACATTGCTTTTACACGACCGTAATATGTTCCTGCCAATACGATGTCTCCTTTTTTGAGTGTACCGTTTTCTACAAGTACTGTAGACAGGTATCCTCTACCTTTGTCGAGAGACGACTCGATAACCGATCCGGTAGCTCTCCTGTTAGGGTTTGCTTTCAGATCTAGAAGTTCGGCTTCCAATAATACTTTTTCGAGTAGTTCATCTACGCCGAGACCTTGTTTTGCCGAGATATCTTGCGACTGGTATTTTCCACCCCAGTCTTCTACAAGGTAGTTCATTCCTGCCAGTGTTTCCTTTATCTTTTCAGGATTGGCACTTGGCTTGTCTATTTTGTTGATAGCAAACACGATTGGTACGCCTGCCGCTGCTGCGTGGTTTATTGCTTCCACGGTTTGAGGCATGACGCTGTCGTCGGCTGCTACAATGATAATTGCTATATCTGTTACTTTTGCTCCACGTGCACGCATCGCCGTAAAAGCTTCGTGCCCCGGAGTATCGAGGAATGTGATACGTCTTCCCGATTTCAGTTTAACGTTGTATGCCCCGATGTGCTGGGTGATTCCCCCTGCTTCGCCAGCAATCACATTTGTTTGGCGTATGGTATCCAATAACGATGTTTTACCGTGGTCTACGTGTCCCATTACGGTAACGATAGGAGCACGAGGTTCCATATCTTCCGGATTGTCTTCTTCCTCGTTTATTGCTTCCACTACTTCGGCACTTACGTATTCGGTTTCGAATCCGAATTCTTCGGCAACGATATTGATCGTTTCAGCATCTAGTCGTTGGTTGATAGACACCATGATACCGATACTCATACAAGTAGAGATAACTTTTATAACAGGTACATTCATCATGTTGGCGAGGTCGTTGGCGGTTACAAATTCTGTAATCTTCAACACCTTGCTTTCGTGCATCTGTTGTTCGAGTTCCTCCTGTTGTCTTTGAGATACAGCTTCACGCTTCTCTCTTCTATATTTAGCCCCTTTGTTTTTTCCGCCTTTGCTAGTCAAACGCGCCAGGGTTTCTTTTATTTGCTTTTGTACGTCTTCTTCGTTTACGGCATGCTTGATGATAGGCTTGCGTACGCTGCGTTTCGATCTGTCGCCTCCGGCATTTGGCTGTTGTTGTCCGCCACCGCCACCTTGAGGTATAGCTCCTTTCTCGATATCGACTTTTCCTTTTTTGATACGATTGCGTTTTTTCTTCGATGCGTCATCATTGTCATCGTTGATTGCTTTTCGTTTCTTCTCTTCGTCTGTTTCTTTTTTCAACAGGCGAACAGTGTTTTCTTTCACCCTTTTCTGATCTTGCATTTCTTTTTCCAAGCGTTCTTTTTTCTTTTCGGCTTTGGTTTTCTTTGCAGGACGGGTTTTGTCGTTTATCGAACTTAGATCGATAGAGCCTTTTACAACAATGTTTGATTTTATTGTTGCCTTATTCAGCCTGAATATCTTATCTCCCTTTTCTTCTGTTTCCTCATTTGCGGGAGCTGTAGACGTTGGTTGAGGTTTATCCTCTTTTTCTTCGTCTTTCTCAATAATGGCTTTTTCTTCTTTTTGTATAAACACAGGTTCTTCTTTTGGTGTTTTTTCTATAGCCGGTTGCTTTATTTCTTCTTCGGCCTTAGGCTCTTCTTCTTCTTTTTCTACTATAGGAGCCGGGGCTTCTGCTACTTCTATTTCTGGGGCTTTTACTTCAGGAACTTCAACCTTTGGTGCTTCAACAACCGGAGCCTCTACCTCAGGGGCTTGCTCTTCTTGTTTCACTTCTACTCTTTTTGGTCTGTTCAGAGCATCGAGATCAATCTTATCCACAATCTGCACATGCGGCTTAATGGATTCGGGTATCTCTGTTCTGATCACTTCCGGTTCACTTTGAGCTTTGGCTTCTTCCTCTTCTTTCTTAGCCTGAGCTTTGACAAGCTCTTTCTTTTCTTCTCGTCTGCTTAATAGTGCATCGATGTCGGAGTCTCGTCCGAATTCTTTTACCAGCAATTCGTATTGTTCACTGCCAATTTTAGTATTCGGGTTTGATTCTACATCAAAGCCTTTCTTATGTAGGAATTCAACAAGGCTGCTGATTCCTACATTCAAATCTTTGGATATTTTTATTAATCTTATCGACATATATTTTTTTTAATTCTAAAAATAGACAGTGAACCCAATAAATGCTTCTGAAAACAGATGAGGTTGGCTTTCTCCAAATACAAAAGTATTAAGAAATCAGCTAATCACCAAATAAAGCTTAAGCTTCATCATCAAATTCGGCACGTAAAATATTGAGTACTTCGTCTACAGTGTTTTCTTCAAGGTCGGCTTCCTGTATGAGTTTGTCTCTGTCGGTAGCCAACACGTTTTTAGCTGTAACACAACCAATTTTTTTCAACTGATCGATAACCCATCCGTCGATTTCGTCGCGGAATTCGTCTAAGTAGATATCTTCTTCGTCGAAGTCGTCGATGTCGCGGTACACATCTATCGTGTATCCGGTAAGCATACTGGCCAGCTTGATATTGAAACCGCCCTTACCGATAGCAAGTGATACTTCTTCGGGACGCAACAATACTTCTGCACGTTTTTCTTCTTCGTTGATCTTCACCGAAGTTATTTTGGCAGGGCTAAGAGCACGTTGTATATACAGGTTCATATTCGACGTATAGTTGATAATGTCGATATTTTCGTTGCGCAACTCTCTCACGATTCCATGTATACGCGATCCTTTCATACCCACGCAGGCACCCACAGGGTCGATGCGCTCATCGTACGATTCTACGGCTACTTTGGCTCTTTCTCCCGGTATGCGGGCTATGTTTTTTATTGTGATCAGTCCGTCGTTTATTTCAGGAACTTCGAGCTCGAGCAATCTTTCGAGGAATGTCGGTGAAGTTCTTGATAAAATAATCTTCGGATTGTTGTTCTTATTGTCAACTCTTTCTACTACTGCACGAACATGCTCGCCTTTGCGGAAAAAGTCGCTAGGGATCTGCTCTGTTTTAGGTAAAAGAAGTTCTTCTTTTTCGTCATCGAGCAACAAGATTTCTTTTTTCCATATCTGGTAGACTTCACCCGATACGATTTCGCCTATCTTCTCTTTGTAACGGTTATATAAGCTTTCTTTTTGCAGCTCAAGTATTTTGGATGTCAACGTCTGGCGAAGGTTAAGGATGGCACGACGTCCGAAGTCTTCGAAAAACACTTCGTCTGTCACTTCTTCTCCTACCTCAAAGTCTTCGTCTATCTTTTTGGCTTCCGAAAGTGCAATTTCTGTATTATCATCCTCTAATTGATCGTCTTCTACGATGACACGGTTGCGCCATATCTCAAGGTCTCCTTTGTCGGGGTTGATGATTACGTCATAATTATCATTCGACCCAAACAGTTTTGCTATTACATTGCGGAAAGAGTCTTCGAGCACACTGATCATAGTCATTCTGTCTATGCTCTTCAGTTCTTTAAATTCTGAAAATGTATCAATTAGATTGATAGTTTCTTTCTTAGCCATGGTTGTTATTTAAATCTTATTAAATATTTTGTATGTTTTACGTCTTGATAAACAAAAGAGAAATCTTCGTCTACTGCAACTTTCTTTTTCCCTCCATCGGGTTTCACCATTTTGGTAACGGTAATTACAAAAGAATTATCGTCGCACGATTTGAGTACACCCGAAAGTTTTTGTCCTTTCTTCGTCAGCACTTCCACTTCGTTACCAATATTTTTCTTGTACTGGCGTGGTATTTTCAGAGGAGAAGTAATACCTGCCGATCCTACTTCGAGCTCAAAATCTTCTGCATCCCTGTCCAGATGCGATTCTATATTACGGCTCAATGCAATGCAGTCGTCAATGCTTACACCTTCGTCGCTGTCTACTTCTACAACAATAGCATTGCCGGGCTTTACCACTACATCTACAAGAAACATTGTTGTTCCTTTCAGATATTTCTCTGTGATATCTTTAATGAGTTCTTTTTCTATCATCTTTTTACCAAGTAATAAAAAAAGGAAGCCATAGCCTCCTTCTCTCCCTTTTGTATTTCGGATACAAAATTAGGGAATTTTATTTTTTTTTCCAAATTTTGGAAGCGAATATCTTGATCTTAAGATTTTTTATTTATACAGGTTGAGTATATTCCCCGCCAATTTGCTTCCTATTAACGGCTTTTACTCCCTTTATTTTGGCTAAGCGAGCGCATAATGCCTGCAAGTCGTTCACATCGTGAACGTTTACCACGATTCGCCCTTCAAATACGCCATCGTTGGATTCTATGCTCATATTCTTGATATTCAGCGATCCGGCAGTGATCACTTTTGTGATGTCATTGAGCATTCCTATGCGGTCGATACCGTTTATGGTGATGGCCGAAATGAACGGAAATTGTGTATAGCTACCCCATTCGAGGTTTACAATCCTGTTGCCGTGGCTGGCTTTTAACTTGAGTGCTACGGGGCAGTTTATGCTGTGTACTTCTACTTCGTTGTTATCTGTAATATATCCGATTACCTTGTCGCCCGGAATAGGGTTGCAGCAGGTTGGCATTATAAAATTCTTGTTGAAAGAATCTTCTTCGAGGATATATGTTTTTTTAGGATCAATCGGTTCGTTCTCCGATATTTTTGTTTCTGCTTTCCCTATCTTTTTGCCTACATGCAATGCTTGTTTCATGTAGCTGAATATACCATTGTTAGGGTTTTGCCTTTTTAGGGTTAGCAGCTTTTCTATTTTCTGCGGCAGTGCTATTTCTTGGTTGCCGATAGCATAGAAAAGGTCTTCTTTATTCGTTTTCTGATAGTAGTCCATCATTTTGTCGAGGATGGGCTGCGTGATCTCTATCGTTGAACCTTCTGTGCTTTTGTAAAGCATTTCCTCTCCTTGCTTAGCGATGTCCCTTTTCAGTTTTCGCAGAGCATATTCTACCTTTGTGCGGGCTTTGGCAGTAGTAACGATGCTCAGCCATTCCAGCTTAGGAATCTGCGATTTGGATGTAAGTATTTCTACCTGATCTCCGCTTTTTAGCTTTTCACTCAGCGGAACGAGTTTATGATTTACTTTGGCACCGATGCAATGGTCTCCGATGTCGGAGTGCAGATCGTAAGCAAAGTCTAAAGCTGTGGCTCCCTGCGCCAATGTCCTGATTTCACCTTTTGGGGTGAAGACGAATATTTCTTGCGAAAAAAGATTAAGCTTTATTGTATCCAGAAAGTCCAACGCATTGGGGCTTGGGCTTTCCAGTATTTCCTGAATTGTTTTGAGCCACTTGTCTAGCTCGGTATCTTCTTCTATTTTGCCTTCTTTGTATTTCCAATGTGCCGCAAATCCTTTTTCGGCTACATCGTCCATGCGACGGCTACGGATTTGTATTTCTACCCACTGCCCGTCGGGTCCCATTACGGTGAGGTGCAGTGCTTGATAACCGTTGGCTTTAGGGCGGCTAACCCAGTCTCGGATACGATCGGGGCGAAGCTTGTAAATATCTGTTATGACGGAATATATATCCCAACATCGCTTTTTCTCGTCTACACCGAGTTCGTTTTCGAAAATGATACGGACAGCGAATATATCGTATATCTCCTCGAATGGCACACCTTTGGCTTGCATCTTATTCCAGATAGAATACACCGATTTGTCTCGAGCCCTGATTTCGTATTTGAATCCAAGCTCATTCAGTTTTTCTATAACCGGTTGTGCAAAATGCTCGTAGAGGTCTTTTCTGGAGAGGTGTGTTTCTTGAAGTTTGGATGATATTTCCTGATATATTTGTGGGTTTTCCCATTTGAAGCTGAGTTCTTCAAGTTCTGTTTTTATGGCAAATAGTCCTAAGCGATGGGCTAGGGGTGCATAAATAAACATGGTTTCTCCGGCTATCTTGTATTGCTTGGCCGGAGCCATAGACCCCAATGTGCGCATGTTGTGCAGGCGGTCGGCTATCTTGACCAGAATGACACGGATGTCGTCCGACATGGTAAGCAACAGTTTTCTGAAATTCTCGGCCTGTGCCGAAACATTCTCCCCAAACATGCCACTCGATATTTTTGTAAGCCCGTCTACAATCTGAGCTATTTTTTCGCCAAAGAGAACTTTTATATCTTCTACTGTATATTCGGTATCTTCTACCACGTCGTGCAGCAATGCCGCACAGATGGATGTGGAACCCAGCCCTATCTCGCCGCAGACAATGCGTGCGACGGCTATCGGGTGCATAATATATGGCTCTCCCGAACGGCGACGGGCTCCTTTGTGAGCCTCCTTTGCCAGAAGGAAAGCTTTGGTTATAATTTCTACCTTGCGCCTGTGGTTCGTCTTAAGATAATCATCGATCAGACCGTTAAATTCCGACTCGATGGCTAAATCATCATTCGTATGTGTATCCTCTTTACCCATAAATATTCAGTAAGGATACAAAAATAATAAATTCAACGATAATTAACAGCAAGAGTGTTGCAATAAAGTGGTTTTAACAATAATGTTTTATTTCCTTATTAGTTGCCGGCTGTAAGCGTTTCGTCTTTCGTTGGCTGTTGGGCTTTGATATTAGATGCACCTTCGGTTCTGCTGTCGGGAAGAATGATCAATAATCGTTGTCCAACCTTTGCTACATTCGATGACAACTTATTCCAAGTTATGATCTCCTTTTTTGTTACATTATAGCGTGAAGCTATCTGTGTAATGGTTTCTCCAATTCTTACTTTGTGGTATATAATTTTGGATTCGCCTGCCGAGCGGGTTTCTTTAGCAGTAGAGTTGTCATCCTCATCGTCTTCATCGTCTGAAGCTATGCGTACACGAGGAAGTTGAGACTCATCTCGTTCTGTTCCTACTTTTTTCAGGTAGGTATCGAACAGTGATGCTGTAAAGGCTGTGTCGATTTCTACTGTTGGCAATATTGGCTCACTCAGTTTGTTTTGCACAGCTACTTCTTCTTCTACCTCAATATATTTCGTTTTCTGAATCTTTAGTTGCTTACCGGCTATCAGGCTATTGCTTTTTATATTGTTCCATTTTTTTAGCTGAGCCACTGTTGTTCCGTTTTTCTTTGCTATCCCTGCCCAAGTATCACCTCTGCGAACTTTGTAGTATGAGGTTACTGTTTTGGCTTCGGTTTTTTTGATGGTATTTACCGACTTATTGCTAGTGTTGTCCGAGCTTTGGGTATTGGATGCCAATACTGCTTCGCCTGATTGTTGTTCTGCCTTTTGCGGAACTTCACGATATATTTTCAGGCGTCTGCCTACTGTCAGTTTGTTAGACGATAGGCTATTCCATTGTTTTATCTGATTGGATGTTACTCCGTATTTGCTTGCCAGCTTAGATAGTGTGTCTCCTCTTTTTACCCGATAAGTAATTGTTTTGGAGCCCGATGTACCTCCGCCAACTACGTCTAATCCTGCAACCTTGCGGTGCGGCATCAGCTCCTCAAACTTATGAGCATATATTGTATCCTTGTTTTCTATAAATGCAGATACTTTTTGTATTGGCAGGTTCAGTGCATATCCTTTGTATTCGCCGGGTATTATGTCGCTCTTAAACTGAGGGTTGAACTGGCGCAAGTCGTCAACAGATACATTTATTATATCGGCAATTTGCTGGAAGTGCACGTTTTTATTAATCATCAACGAGTCCATCGATGCTGGATTGCTGCACTCTATAGGACAGATATTATGATCGTTGTAATAATTCATTATATACGTGGCAGCAATAAATGCAGGTACATATCCTCTTGTTTCGCGAGGCAGATAAGGGTAGATAGCCCAATAGTCGGTTTGTCCGCCACTGCGTCGTATGGCTTTGTTTACATTTCCGGGTCCGCAATTGTATGCAGCAATTACAAGGTTCCAGTCGCCATAGATAGAGTATAAATCTTTTAGGTATTTGGCTGCGGCATTTGTCGACTTCATCGGGTCGCGGCGTTCGTCTACCAAACTGTTTATCTCCAGATCGTACATCTTTCCGGTACTTGCCATGAATTGCCAAAGTCCTGTTGCTCCTACTCTTGAGCGGGCAATAGGATTGAGTGCTGATTCTATAACGGGCAGATATTTTAGTTCGAGAGGTAATCCTTCACGGTCGAGAGCTTCTTCGAATAGAGGAAAATAAAATTTTCCTTCACCCAGCATGTAGCTCACCTGATTTTTTCTACGTCCGGCATACATTTCTATATAGCTTCTGACTACGGGATTGAATACCATTTCCATCTTAGTGGGCAGGCTGTACAAGCGGCGGATGTAAATCGAATCGTCAAAAACGATTGGCAGGTCGCTTAGCGATTTGCAATCGTCTCCATATTTAACATTCTTACTCCATGTAGACAACAACTGGTCGTAATTTTGCTCCATGTCTGCAGGGAAAACAATCGAATTGTCTGTGATTGTGTCGCGTAATGCGAGAGATTTGCGATTACTTTGCCCGACGACTGCGAGTGAGCAGCCAATAAGAAATCCGGTAAATATAATTTTTCTCAGCATAAGTGTTTTTTTATGATACATAGCAAGGGATAGGAACCCTGCTTAGTTTAAAAATTTATAATACATTGAAGCCCGAAAGCGGCTTTAGAATAGGGTGTCGGTATCCAGATCATGGGTTCAATCCGCATGGATAGATCCGGAGACATATCAAAATCATATAATTGAGCATCGACATACGCGTCGATCATACATAGTGCATATACTCCAACCGAAGCAATAATAGCCAAGTCGCGATTTCTCCTGAAAAAGTCTTTCTGACGCTTAAATCTATCGATCCAAACTTGCTTATTTGCTTGTACATCTTTGTTACTGATAAAGTTCAGATAGCTCGTTCCTGTTCCCAATACCAAGTCTTTATAAGCCTGCGAATACTCGTTGTACCGTGCTCCATTCCATGTTATGGCATAGGTAAGCCCTAATGCGCCTCCATAGATAATGGGTAGTTTCCAGTATTTGCGGTTATAAATTTGCCCTGCTCCGGGAAAGATAGCCGAGTATAAGACTGCCTTCTTAGAGTCAGGCTTAAACTCAGGTTTGCCAATCGTAATTATAGAATCGGCTAATACCACTACAGGTTTTTCGCTTATCAGCGGAGATACGGTATCACTCTTGATAGCGTTTTCTTTTGCTTCCCGCCGTGCATTTTTGAGAATGGTAGAATCGTTTGGAAGTGCCTCCTGAGCATTGCTACTCAGACAAAAGTTCCCTAAAACGCAACACAAACCAATTATTAACCCCTTCCTCATATAGATATTACGGAGAATACTTCGTTTTATTTTTTTAATTGGTCAAAAATAGCTATAATTTTTTCCAGATCTTCTTCCGACTTGAAAGGGATGCTTATTTTCCCTTTTCCTTTTTCGTTGCAAGTCAGTTGAACCTTTGTAGAAAAGAATTTTGATAAATGGTCTTTCAACAATTCAAATTCTTCGGGAGTCGCCTTTTTTATCCCCGCTTTTTTTACGGTTTCTACTGCTTTCTCTTCTTTAAGCAGGTCTTCAAGCTTTTCTCCCTTGCTGATAGCTCTTACGTATTCTTCTACTTTGCGCACCGACAGTCCTTCTTCAAGTATCAGTTCGTATACTTCGAGCTGAGCCGCAGGGTCTTCGAGTGTGACAAGTGTACGGGCGTGTGCCATATCTATCTTCTTGTCTCTGATGCCCATTTGTATTTCAGCTGGAAGCTTCAACAAGCGCAGATAGTTGGCTATTGTTGTCCTTTTCTTTCCTACACGTTCGCTTAGTCGTTCCTGTGTAAGATCATATGTTTCTATCAGATTCTGATATGCCAAAGCTATTTCTATCGAGTTGAGGTCTTCACGCTGGATATTTTCCACAAGGGCCATCTCCATCACATTTTCGTCCTCTGCCGTTTTTATATATGCAGGGATTGTAGTCAGGGAGGCCATGAGTGAAGCTCTGTAGCGACGCTCTCCGGCTATGATCTGATATGAGTCTTCGTTTATTTTTCGTAAAGTAATTGGCTGTATAACACCTATCTGCCGAATAGAAGATGCAAGCTCTTGTAATGCTTCGTCATCAAAAATACGTCTTGGCTGATCGGGATTAGCCTGTATTTTCGATAATTCTATTTCGTTGATAGAGGAAGAGCCTTCGGTCTTTACTTCGTCAATGGCAATCAGTGCATCGAGTCCTCTTCCTAAAACCATTTTTTTAGCCATAATTGTTAGTTATATATTCTACAGAAAAACAAAGTTAAGAATTTTTCTCAATAAGCTCTTGCGCCAGCTGCATATGATTGATCGCTCCTTTGGATGCTGCATCATATACCAATACCGGCTGAGCGAAACTTTGCGATTCGCTGAGCTTGATATTTCGCTGTATAACGGTAGTAAATACCAAGTCTTGGAAGTGGTTTTTCACCTCTTCATATATTTGGTTTGCCAAACGTAAACGGGCATCGTACATCGTGAGAAGGAATCCTTCTATTTCTAATGCCGGGTTTAGCTTGTTCTTTATTATCTTTATTGTATTCAGTAATTTGCTGATTCCTTCGAGGGCGAAATATTCGCACTGCACGGGTATGATGATAGAGTCTGCCGCTGTAAGTGCGTTTACTGTAATCAGCCCCAATGACGGAGAGCAGTCGATGAGTATAAAATCATAATCGGTCTTCATGGGAACTAACACTGCCGCCAGTTGTTTTTCCCTGTTTTCTATATTCAGCATTTCCAGTTCGGCTCCTACCAGATTGATGTGCGAAGGCAGTACATCAAGGCGTTCTATATCGGTCTTTACGATTGCATCTTTGGGCAATGCTGTACCGATAAGGCATTCATAGATCGTTTTGTTTACTTTCTTTATGTCTACCCCAAGTCCGGAAGATGCATTTGCTTGAGGGTCGGCGTCTACTACCAGTACCTTTTTTTCGAGTGCTGCCAACGATGCCGCCAAGTTGATTGTGGTGGTGGTTTTTCCTACGCCACCCTTTTGATTAGCTAATGCTATAATTTTACCCATAGAGAAAGTTAATAATAAAATTTCCGAGGACAAATTAAATAAATAAAAATAGGATTTAGAAGTTAAATATGTGTAACAAGATATTTTTTGTTGAAAAGTCAGGCAGATTGTTAATAAAAGCCGAGCGCATTTATCTGCTTGTACACCAAAAGCTATGAATTAACAGCCAATAGTTTTTCCACGCTTTTCAGCCAGCCTTGATAGTCGAATCGGGCAACAGCCTTGTCGAGGTCTGCACTGTATTTAACGGACAGGGTAGGGTTGTCCAAAACCATCTTCATGCCCTGATAAACCCCTTCGGTACTATTCTCTACAAGGATGCCGTATTTGCCTCCGTCTACAATGTCGCCGGGGCCTCCGCAGTTGGTTGTTATCACAGGTGTTTTTAGTGCCATCGATTCGAGTAAGGCGAGTGAAAAGCTTTCTCTCTCTGATACACATAGCGACCACTTGCATTGTAATATATAAGGAAAAGGATTGTCGATGCGTCCTTTCAGCGTGATTGTGTCCTGCAGGTGTGATATTGCAATAGAATCTTGCATCGATTGGCTATCCATGCCTTCGCCTATTATATATATATGGAAATCATACCCTTCTTCTTTTAACCTCCTTGCTGCACTAATCAGTCTGTCGGTGCGCTTTTCGGGAGAAGTGCGTGTCAGTAATATGAAGTTAGTTTGTCCTTGCGGCAGGGTTTTTATCGTTTGTTTCGATTTTTCTATCGCTTTTGTAAGGTCTATAGCGTTGTATAATACCCGTATGTCCTGATTGGGACTTGTTCCGTTGTGCAACACCGAGAGGTATGCGTTTCTGGCTGCATCCGATACGCATATTATTTTATCGAAATGGTTGTATGACGCTTGTACAAGCTTTAATTGCTTCTTGTTGAGCCATACGGAAAATTTATCTCGCAAAGAACCTGTTTCGTATATGCGTTTATATAAAATATTGTGTATCCATAAAATTTTAGGTAATTGCATCTTGCTGAATATACGAGCAAAGAATGTTTCTTTGAAACAAACGATCTGGTCGTAGTCAGATTCTTTTATGCCTTTCCATTTCGCAAACAAGCGGGGAAAGAATACCATAAAATTCTCTCCCAACTTTCTTTTCAGGTGCGATGTATTCTCTTTGTATATATACTTTATAGTAATGGATTGTGATATTTCTTCGATCAATATATTCTTCTCCGAAGGCATTGGCAAAAGAAGCGTGATCACGCAGCCTTTACCTGCCAGATGATTGAGCAGACTCACCAATAACTTTTCGGTTCCGCCTGTTTCCATGCCATCGTTGAAGAATAAAATACGTTTCATCTAAGAAATTATTTTAGCTACAGCTTCTACCCAATGCGGCTCACTGTTGAGGCAAGGGATATATGTAAGGTCTGTACCTCCTTGTTTTAGGAACAGTTCTTTTGTTCTTATATCTATATCGTATAATGTTTCCAGATTGTCGGCAGCAAAGCCCGGAGCAACCACCAGCAGTTTCTTCTGACCTTCTTCTGCCAGTTCTTTTACTATTTCATCCAAGTCGGGGCCCAGCCATTTCTTTCCCATCGCCGAGTGGTAGGTTTGGCGGGTTTTCTTGGTGTCTATACCCAGCTCCTTGATCACAAGCCTCACCGTTTCTTTGGTTTGATATACGTAGTCGAATTCTTTCCCTTTCTTCCAGCCTTCTTCTACATGGTCGAGCGGCAGGCTGTGGAAGCTGAAAATAATTTTGTCGTATTCTTTTTCGATATATGGTCGTATACTTTCGGCTAAAGCTGAAATATAGGCAGGATGATTGAAGTACGGCTCTATAAATTTTAGTCTGAAAGGGTATGGACGTTTAAAAAACTCTTTGCCAACCTGATCTACCGCTGTCTTGTACGATGATTCTGCATACTGTGGGAACAGAGGGAACACAACCACCTCGTGCAATCGGTTATTCTTGCTCATCAGGTAATCGAGTGCGGCAGTCGTATCGGGCTGTCCGTATCTCATGGCGGGTTCGGTGGGGAGGCCTGTGAGCTCTTCCAGCTTTTCGGACAATTGTTTTGCCTGATGTATCAATGGTGAGTCGTCGAGCGAATTGTCCCAGATGAGTTCATAATGCGCTGTAGAGCTGAACTGACGGAGCGGAATAATAATTCCGTTGACCAAGATAGGTCGAAACCAATCGGGAACGGTCATCACATAGGGGTCTGAAAGCATCGATCGGATAAAGAATTTTACATCTTTTCGTTCACATGTTTTCGGACTCCCTGTATTTACTATTAATACTCCTCTCATTTTTCTTCTAAAAAAGACACCATACACTCCCGGAAAGGAAAATATGGTGTCGCGTTATTATATAAATATCTTATAAACTAACTATACATATGTTTCCAAAAGTAGGACATTGCCTTCGGGGCTGATGCTTACGCTTTGTGTGTCGGCAGGGATAAGGATTGTTTCGCCTTGCTTCACACTCAGGTCGTTGCCTTTATTGTCTCGTATATTGCAAGCACCTCCCATACAAATATAAGCAACAAATGAGTCATTGTTACTATAGTCTCTTGTAATATCTTTGGTAAGCTCAAGCAGATTGGTTGTGAAATATCTGCACGATTCCAATTCTACAGGTTGATTTTCCTTGCGTGTGTATGCTGTTTGGTAGCTGTCGTACAATTTATAATCGATAGCATCTTTTGCCAATTCGGTATGCAGTTCGCGTCCGTTACCGTTGGCATCTTTACGGTTGTAGTCGTAGATGCGGTATGTGATGTTCGATGTTTGTTGTATTTCGGCGATGAATGTTCCCGCACCGATTGCATGAACACGTCCGGCAGGCAAGAAGAATACATCTCCTTTTTTAACGTCATGTTTTGCAAGGTAATCTACAAATGTATTGTCTTCAATGCTTTTTACATATCCATCGGGAGTTATTTCTTTTTCGAATCCTGAATATAGGAATGCGCCCGGAGCAGCATTGATAACATACCACATTTCGGTTTTCCCGAAAGAGTTGTGTCTTTTCTTTGCCAATTCATCGTCTGGGTGTACTTGTATCGACAGATTGTCGCGTGCATCTATAAACTTGATAAGCAAAGGGAATGTAGTGCCGAACGTTTCGAAATTCTTCTTTCCGAGCAACTGCTCTTTGTATGTAGAAATAATTTCGTCGAGGCTTTTGTTTTCCAACGCACCGTTGGCCACTACCGAAACGTTGCCTTCCACGCTTGATATTTCCCAGCTTTCGCCGATCCCTTCCTGAAGCGGGCTTACGTTTTTAAACTTACATATTTCGTCTCCCCCCCAGATGATGGATTTGAGGATAGGTTTAAATTTTAATGGGTATAAACTCATTTGGTTGAAAATTTATTTTTGTGATTACACGGAATATCCGTGATTGCGATTAATCTATTTTCGTGATTTCCGATCAGTATGCTTACGTTTATTGTATGCTTTTCAAGAAATCAGAACAAAAATAGTCAATCTTTTTATTATTATCCGTTATTATTTAATTTACCTAAATAAGTGTAATCTTTATTTATAAAAATTTAATATATTCGTAGAAACTTACTAAGCACACAAACTTACAGTTACACGATAATAGAGTACACTATGAATTTTATTTTTGGAACAAGGGGAACGTCTGCTTCTCCTATTCACACAGGACAGTCATGCCCTGCATGTGGTAAGGAAGATTCTATTCTGATGATGCCATATCAGCGTTATTTTCATCTGCTTCGGATTCCTTTATTTCCCACAACTAAACACTTCATTCCTGTTTGTTGTTCATGCGAAACATCGTTTACTATTCAACAATTTCCCGTGACGGACGAAATTCGCAATCGGTTTAGAACTCCTCGGTGGATATTCATTATGCCATCTGTGCTCGCACTACTAGTCATCTTTATTCTTGTATGGGTTGTAATAAACGCTATATCCGGCGAAGTGGATATAAAAGACAAAGTAGAGAATCCACAGGTCGGTGACGTTTACTATGTGAGGTACGACAAAAATGAATATAGCCTGATGAAGGTTGCGTCATTTACGGTCGATTCTATTTATTTTTATTTATCTCCCGGTAGAGCCGAAGATAGAGGGCTGGATATGCTGCCCGGAGTTGATGTTTATGATACAATCTTAAAGAAGGGTTTTTCGAAGAATGAACTGAAATATAATTCGGTGAAAGAAGTGGTAATATTGAAGATTGAAAGATGAAAATTGCCTTAAAGGTATACTCCTTCTTCCTTTAAGGCAACTTGTTTTATCTGATAGCTAGTCTATTTTTCTCAGAACAAAAGCCGTACGTGCAGGTATATACAACTTGAGCCAGCCTTTTCCGTCTTTGTGGTATAGCTCGTCATGTATAGTGAAGTGTTCTATACTGTCGTCCGTCAGGCCATTACCTCCAAAAGCGAGAGAGTCGGTATCGAGCACCACCTGATATTTTCCTTCGGGAGCAAGGAATCCATAGT
Source organism: Dysgonomonas sp. (assembly GCF_035323175.1). NCBI lineage: Bacteria > Pseudomonadati > Bacteroidota > Bacteroidia > Bacteroidales > Dysgonomonadaceae > Dysgonomonas > Dysgonomonas sp. Next base: position 72,576 of record NZ_DAOKYH010000001.1, read on the forward strand.
CGTAGAACGATTGGCTCGGGTTGAAACTGAAAACAAATATCAGATTGCCACGCATGTAGGCGAGCACCTGATCTTCGTCCTTATCCCACAATCTTATAATAGGTGTTTGCTCAAATTTTTTTTCCGATTTTAGAAGCGAAAGCATGGCTTTATCAAAGTCGCCCAAATAATGATAGCGCAGGTCTTTGTTGTCTGCCAGCCACCATTGTCTGCGGGCATACTTGTGCGACCACCCATTGCCCTCGCGAGGGAAGTCTACCCATTCGGGATGCCCGAATTCGTTACCCATAAAGTTGAGGTAGCCGCCATTGATTGTTGAGGCGGTTGCAAGGCGTATCATTTTATGCAGCGCTATCCCTCTGTCGGTGGCATACGAGCTGCCGTAATGCTTCGACATATACCAATACATATCAGAGTCTATAAGCCTGAATATTATTGTTTTGTCGCCTACCAATGCTTGGTCGTGGCTCTCGGCATAAGAGATTGTTTTCTCTTCCTCACGGCGATTTGTCAGTTCCCAGAATATGCTTGTAGGATGCCAGTCTTCGTCTTTTCGCTCTTTGATGATTTTTATCCAGTAGTCGGGTATGTTCATCGCCATGCGGTAGTCGAAGCCGTATCCGCCGTCTTTTATCTTTGTAGCCAGCCCCGGCATGCCGCTTACTTCTTCTGCTATGGTAATGGCGTTTGGACGTACTTCGTGGATTAGCTTGTTTGCCAATGTAAGGTAGCAAATGGCATCGTCGTCTTCGTTGCCGTTGTAGTAGTCCTCATAGCCGCTAAAGTTATCTCCCAGTCCGTGCGAGTAATAAAGCATAGAGGTGACGCCATCGAAACGGAATCCGTCGAAGTTGTATTCCTCGAGCCAAAACTTACAGTTGGAAAGCAGGAAGTGTATTACCTGACTTTTTCCATAGTCGAAAATCAATGAATCCCAAGCCGGATGTTCGCGCCTGCTGCCTCCATGAAAATATTGGGTGTAAGATCCATCGAATCGTCCCAGTCCTTCTTTTTCATTTTTTACGGCATGTGAGTGTACGATATCCATAATCACGGCTATACCCATCGCATGCGCATCGTCTATCAGGTGCTTTAGTTCGTCGGGTGTGCCAAAGCGTGAAGATGCCGCAAAAAAGCTGGAGACGTGATATCCGAACGAGCCGTAATACGGATGCTCCTGTATTGCCATTATCTGGATAGCATTATAGCCGTCTTCTTTGATACGGGGAAGCACATTTATTCTGAACTCTTCGTATGTACCCACTCTTTCGTCTTCTACAGCCATCCCTATATGGCATTCGTAAATCAAAAGGGGGTTCGTGTTGGGCTTAAATTTTTTTGTGCGAAACTCATAAGGCAGAAACGGGTCCCACACCTGTGCGCTGAATATATGAGTATGATGGTCTTGTACTACCCTGGTTGTCCATGCGGGGATACGTTCGCCCTCGCCACCATTCCAACATACAATAAGTTTGTACAGGTCGTGGTGTTTTATTTTGTCCAGAGGCAGTTCTATTTGCCACTCACCGTTACCGTTTGGTTGCAGTCTGAATTCTTCAGTTTTTTGCCAGCCGTTGAAATCGCCTATCATATAGATCGCGGTTGCATTCGGGGCCCATTCTCTGAATATCCACGACTTTTCTGTTTTGTGAAGCCCAAAATACAGGTGTCCTGAGGCAAATTCAGAAAGAGTGATCTTTCCGTTGCAGGTAAGGTCGGCCTCTCTTTTCTGAATATATTCATAACGGCCTTCTATCGCTGCTGCATAAGGTTCTAACCAAGGGTCGTTTTTAATGAGTTTAAGCATGTCTGTCAATTGTTAATTACAGTTCGTCTCCCAAAGTGGGGGAGGAACTTATATTTTTATTTTTACCACTACTTTTCTTACCTGTCCTTCGCCTATGCAAGGGGCATGCCCATCTTCGGGGAAGAATATAAGAAAGTTGCCGGGTAAGACTGTTATCTGTGTTTCAACTTTGTCGTCAAAGAACTGAATGTCTTTTTCTTCATCAAAGTTGCCAATAGGATGCGTCAGGTCTTGGCGAGCTTTCCACCCAAAGGTTTCAGGCCTGCTTATTGGCAGTTGTATATCTATATATTTGTTATGTGCCTCCGGCTTCGCATTGTCGGCGGCTCTCAGGTCGCTGTCGCTTACCATTACAAAAAGGTCTTTGCCTTTCAGCTCTGTTTTAGTCGGTTCGGCTTTCGAGAAATCAATTGATTTCAGATAGTCGAATGCCTGTTTAAACAGCGGGTGTAGATGTTCGTATTTTCCTGAGTTTTCTAATTTGTCTAATATCATTTTTATTTCTTCTTTTACTCCTGTTCGGGTACTCCTATATTGTCTATCATATCTTCTACACTTTCGTTGCCTTCGCCTTTGGGATTAAACCCATATTCATTTTCGCCATAATCACTTCCTGCAAAAAGCATCCAAAAAGCATAAAAAGGGACGAGTTGAAACCATCCGCTATTACCTCTGTCGTGGCATCTTTTCGCTCCTTGTGCAATCAAAAACCAATAGGCTGGTATCAAAAGAAGGAAAATGATGAGAAAACTCCAGTTTACATCCTCAAGTATTCCAGACAAGGCAAGAATGAGGGCAATCGTATAATAGTATGCTACATAAATAAGATAACTAAGTCCATATTCTAATCTGCGGATACGTCCTTTTGCAGAAAATGGATTTTGAAACATGCGTTGTTTGTCTTCCATATTTTATTTTGTAATCCTTTTTATTGCTTATATTCTTGAGGTGTTATGATTGTAGAAAATATATACTTTCCATTTTGGTCGTTGTATATATACTTTACGGTAATATCGTTATCCCTGAATATTTTTAAGTCGGGATTTGTTTTCAATACCTCCAAAAGCTGCGGCTTCAATTGTGTTTTGAAAGTGGTGGTATCACTTATCACCACTTGTAGTATGGTAAGATGATACTCAAAATTACTACTGCCTACAGCAACGCACTTATCTAGGCGAGTCCACTGATCCAATGTCTTAGGGCAATCTTTGTTTGTCTCGGCAGCTATTGCCTGCAACTTGCTTTCGATACTGCCTGCACACCGGGTGAATGAAAAAATGCTAATTAGCAGAAATGTGCAAATGAGGTTTCGGCTACTTAGAAGTTTGTTCATGGATTCTTAAATTTTATAAACCATACAAGTTTAAGAAAATTAATCGGATTATCTGTTAATTCCGCTGTTTTTTATTGTGGAAGCCGATTAAATGTTTCTCCTTAACGTTATTTTTACTTACTTTTGTCATAAAATCTAATCATTCACACGATTAACTTATTTGTATGAAGAAAATCTTATTTATTCTTAGTATTCTAATTATGGTTTATTCTTGTAACACTACAAGCAATAAGGATGGGAAAGATAATCCTTTCTTTTCCGAATTCGACACTCCGGAAGGGGTTCCTCCTTTTGATAAAATAAAAGCAGAACATTTTATGCCTGCTTTCGAAGAAGCAATGAAGCGTCATAATGCCGAGATTGATTCTATCATCAATAACCCCGAAGCACCTACTTTCCAAAATACAGTAGTGGCTTTGGACGAGTCGGGCCGGATGCTTGATCGGGTAGGTTCTGTATTTTCTGTAATGACAGGTACAATGTCCGATTCTGTGTATCAGAACATAGAAAAAGAGATTACGCCTTTACGTACCGAGCACTATGATAATATCAACTTCAACGAAAAGCTTTTTGCTCGCATCAAAACCGTGTACGACGATAGCCTGCAAGTAAAGACCTTGACAACAGAGCAAAAGATGTTGTTGGATAAAACATACAAAGGCTTTGTCCGTTCGGGTATCCTTTTGGATGGTTCGAAGCAAGCACGTTTGCGTGAGATCAACAAAGAGCTGAGCAACGCATCGCTTAGTTTTAATCAGAACCTGTTGAAAGAGACAGATAGCTACCAATTGGTAATTGATAAAAAAGAAGACCTCTCGGGACTTCCTGAGGATGTGATTGCCGCTGCTGCTAAAACAGCAAAAGATAAAGGGCTGGAAGGCAAATGGGTGTTTGGGCTGAGTAAGCCAAGCTGGGAGCCGTTTTTGCAATATGCCGACAATCGTGCGCTTCGCGAAAAACTATATAAGGCGATGTATATGCGTTGTGATAACGGAAATGAATTCGACAACAAAGAAAACATCAAGAAGATAGTTAGCCTCAGACTCGAAAAAGCAAATATGCTAGGCTATAAATCACACGCCGACTATGTGCTCGAAGAAACAATGGCTAAGACTCCTGAAAATGTGATGGGGCTGCTAAACAATATATGGAAGTATGCTTTGCCGCAAGCTCAAAAAGAGGCTGCCGAACTTCAGGCTATTGCCAAGAAAGAAGGACATGATATAAAAATAGAATCGTGGGACTGGTGGTACTATGCCGAAAAGCTTCGTAAAGAAAAATACGCATTGGATGAAGAGGCTTTGAAACCTTACTTCAAAGCAGATAATGTGCGTGAAGGTGTATTTGCTGTCGCAAACAAACTATATGGCATTACATTCAAGCCGAAAACAGATATACCTGTATATCAGCAAGACGTAAAAGCATATGAGGTAAGTGATGCTGACGGTTCATTTATCGGAATCATTTATTTCGATGATTTTGCACGTCAGGGTAAGCGTCCGGGAGCATGGATGAGCAGCTTTCGCAAACAGGAAGTATATAAAGGTGAGTTTGTTTATCCATTGATCTACAATGTGGGTAACTACAATCCTCCAACAGATGGCAAGCCGGCACTGTTGACTCTCGATCAGGTGGAAACGATGTTCCACGAATTCGGACATGGATTGCACGGATTGTTATCTAAATGTACTTACAACGGCGTGTCGGGTACATCGGTTGTTCGCGACTTTGTAGAGCTGCCTTCTCAGATCATGGAGCACTGGGCATTTGAACCGGAAGTGTTGAAGATGTATGCAAAGCATTATGAAACAGGTGAAACTATTCCTGCCGAGTTGATACAAAAGATTCAGAATGCGGGTTACTTCAATCAAGGATTTGCTACCACTGAACTTGTGGCTGCTGCAATTCTGGATATGAAATGGCATACCCTGACCGCTTCTTCTCCAAACTTTGACCCTAAACATGGCGAAGGTCTTGAAAAACTGAACGTAGATAAATTTGAGGCAGATGCAATGAAAGAAATCGGCTTGATCTCCGAAATAATACCTCGATACAGAAGCACGTATTTCCAACATGTATTCAGCGGAGGTTATTCTTCGGGATATTACAGCTACTTGTGGTCTGAAGTTTTGGACTCTGACGCATTCCAGGCTTTTGTAGAAAAAGGAAATATTTTTGATCAGGAAACTGCAAAATCGTTCCGTGAAAACGTATTGTCGAAAGGCGGATCGGAAGAGCCAATGGTATTGTACAAAAAGTTCAGGGGCGCAGAACCTAATCCGATTTATCTGTTGAAGAACAGGGGATTTGTAAAGTAATAAGTTCTAAGTTGTTTGTTAACTGATAACTGTTGGCTGATAAATGTAATTTATTATCTTTGCAACTCGAAAAAAATAATAACAATAAAATACAATCAATGGCAACTACTGCAGATATAAGAAACGGTATGTGCATCGATATCGATGGACAATATTATGTAATAATCGAATTCCTTCATGTGAAACCCGGTAAAGGTGCCGCATTTGTACGTACAAAAATGAGAAGTGTAACTACCGGACGTGTTCTTGAAAGAACATTCAATGCCGGAGTGAAGCTGGATGAAGTACGTATAGAAAGACGTCCGTATCAATTCCTTTATCAGGACGATATGGGGTATAACTTTATGAATACCGAAACTTTCGAACAAATATCTCTTGCAGGGGATATGATAGCCGGGGTGGCTTTTCTTAAAGAAGGAGATATGGTAGAGATACAGGTGCATGCCGAAACAGAAACTGTATTGACAGCCGAAATGCCTCAGAACGTTGTACTTTTGGTAACGTATACCGAACCCGGACTGAAAGGCGATACTGCAACCAATACGTTAAAGCCGGCTACAGTAGAAACAGGGGCTGAGGTGCGTGTTCCACTCTTTATTAACGAAGGAGACAAAATTAAAATTAATACAGCCGATGGCTCGTATGTAGAAAGAGTAAAAGCATAGTAATTATTACTTTTATAGAGGATAAGGTCAGTTTTCAAAACTGGCCTTATTTTTTTTTATAAAATATTTTATATTCAAATTTTATTATATATTTTTGAAGTTGAATGGATCTAGGAGACAAATAACCTACATGAAACTTAATACGAAACTAAACATTAAGGATTGGGCTCAAGAAGACCGACCCCGCGAAAAGATGTTGTTAAAAGGGGTATCGGCACTTTCTGATGCTGAATTGCTAGGTATACTGATCGGTTCGGGCAATAAAAGCGAAACAGCGGTTGAGCTGTCCCAACGGATTTTACATAGCGTTTCCAATAACCTGAACACTCTGGGTAAATTGGAAATAAAAGACCTTATAAAGGATTTTAAAGGAATAGGAGAAGCGAAAGCAATAACAATAGTGGCGGCACTGGAATTGGGAAAAAGAAGGAAATTGTCTGAAGCCCTTGTCAGTCCGCAAATTACGTCCAGTAAAGATGTGTATGATATATTTCATCCGATATTAGCAGACCTAAAGCATGAAGAAGTATGGGTTTTGTTCCTTAACCGGGCTAATAAAGTGGTGAAAAATATACAGATAAGTAAAGGTGGTTTGACCGCAACAGTAGTGGATATCCGTCTTATAATGAAAGAAGGTATTCAATCCTTAGCCTCGGCTATGGTATTGTGTCATAATCATCCCTCGGGAAGCACTCAACCGAGCGACGATGATGATCAGATTACAAAGCGGCTCAAAGAAGCAGGATATATTATGGATATCCGCCTGCTCGATCATATTATTGTTTGTGACAACTCATACTACAGCTATATGGATACTGGGAGATTATAGAAGAGCAAAATAAGTATAAAGATGAAAACCGCTATTACACAAAACTCAATTGTAGAGGAAAGTTGGCCTCGTATAGAGAGCTATTTATTGAAACGAGGCGTGAAACCTGATGCAGTATTACTACCCGGGGCAACGCAAGAACAGATAGGCTGGGCCGAGTCTGTGCTTGGTGTAAAGTTACCCATCGATTTTCTCGAATTTTATAAAATACATAACGGACAGATACCCAATGCGTATGGTATCGTCAACGGCGAAGAGCTGATGAGTCTTGAACGTATTGTAGAAGAATGGGTAATCTGGCAACGTCTGGCTACTACCGGAGCCTTTGATGATGCGATGGCAAATGCAGACGATGGCGTACAAGATGTGTGGCATAGTCGCTTGTGGATACCTTTTACCGACGATGGCTTGGGTAATCACTTGTGTTTAGATATGGCTCCAGCAAACAGGGGATCGCGGGGTCAGATAATTCGTATATGGCACGACGATACCGGTCGATTCAGGCAAGCACCATCTTTTGGCTCTTGGGTTGCTAATTTTGCATACGACTTGAACCGGGCGATGTTCGTATAATCATCTTTTTTCATTATTTTTGTACCTCTAACAGAGGGTGATTGTAAACATTATATGCCAAAGAATGTTTATAACTCACATACAAAAAATGAATTATGAGTGATTTATTACAATTAGAAAGCAAAATAGTAAACATGTTGAAGACTGTTTACGACCCGGAAATACCAGTCAACGTTTACGATCTCGGACTAATCTACGAAGTGGATATAGACGATGATAAAAATGTAACCATCACAATGACGCTGACAGCTCCAAACTGTCCGGCAGCCGATTTTATACTCGAAGATGTAAGATATAAAGTACAGTCGGTTGCGGGAGTCAATAATGTGATCGTAGATCTTACTTTCGAGCCCGAGTGGAACAAAGATATGCTTAGCGAAGAGGCAAAACTTGAGTTAGGATTTTTATAAAACACTGGCGGTGGGAAAGAAAGTTTATTTTTTATCCGATGCCCATTTGGGTTCTGCTTTTCATAAGAAAAGAATGGATAAGCAACAGATGATGACATTGCCATCTGTAAAAATCAAAGAAAGTTATTTCCCACAACATGAGGTGGAGCGCAAGCTGTGTCGTTGGCTTGATATGGTAAAGCAAGATGCACAGGCTGTTTATCTGTTGGGTGATATCTTCGACTACTGGTTCGAGTACCGGAATGTGGTTCCGCGTGGATTTGTCCGCTTCTTGGGCAAAGTAGCCGAGCTTACAGATATGGGGATAGAGGTGCATTTCTTTATCGGCAATCACGATATTTGGGTGACCGACTACTTACAGAAAGAGTGTGGTATGATTGTTCATGTTCAGCCTTTGGTCAAAGAAATATTCGGCAAAAAGTTTTTTCTGGCACATGGAGATGGCTTAGGAGATGATTCCGCATCATTTAAAATCCTGCGGTCTGTTTTCCATAGCAAAATATGCAGAAAAGCTTATGCCGCTATTCATCCCCGTTGGACGGTAGGCTTTGCGCAATGGTGGTCGAACCACAATCGTGAGAACGACGAGATGCCGGACTATTTTGGTGAAGATAAAGAGCACTTGGTGGTTTATGCCAAAAATCATTTGAAGCTGGCTCCGAATATCAACTTCTTCATCTTCGGACATCGGCATATAATGCTCGATCTGATGATTTCTGCTACCGGCAGAGTGGTGATATTGGGCGATTGGATTAAGTTTTTCTCTTATGGAGTATACGATGGTGAGAACTTTTCGTTAGAGATGTTTGAAGAGTAAACGGTTAAATAATAGACACAAAAAAAGGGAGAATAAAGATTCTCCCTTTTTTGTTGTTTATAGATATTTAGAACTTAACACCATATCCAAATCCTACAGTGAAATGGTCAGCATCGCTGAATGTATACTTCATTTCGAGGTTTAAGAAAGTATTGCTGCTCAGATTATACTCCAAGCCTCCACCAAGATTGAATCCCCAGTTTGTGAAGCCATTACTGCCACCACCATTACTACCAGAATAGCGATTGTTCAACATTGCCAAACCTGCTAAAGGGAATACACTTACATTACCTTCTAATGGAAATACATAATGTGCATTTACGTTGATATCAAGCCCTGTAACTTTATTCTTAGGAAATAAGAACATTACATCCGGTGCAATACGAATATTGTTAGTGATGTTGTATCTGCCTTCAGCACCAATCATCAAACGACCCGGGTCTGATTGATAACCGGCTTGAAGAACGCCTGATTTTTCACCTTGTTGTGCTTGCACTCCGATTGCCAATAAGGCAAACATAAAAACGAATAATACTTTTTTCATATACAATTATTTAATAAATTATTATACAATAAAATATACTTTAAATATTTAAAATTAAGATTTGATTATTTTTTCAGATTGTAATGTGCTACGGTTAAAAAATTTGTTCTGGTTTTAATTTTTTATTTAATATTATTATTGTGTCCTTTTTTAAATCCCTTTTAACAAACAAACGCACAAACATAATATAAAGTTCACAAATATTTGTGCTTTTAGGTTTGTTTTTTCTAAATAAAAGCGTTTTTGATAAATATTTACAGCCTCTGAAATGACTTTAAAATCTACATAGTTAAATAATACTTAGGGAGTTTACTCTGCCTGAAAAATTAAAGTGAGGTCTGATAGCTTATCAATAAAAAACATCTAACTTTGTACCCGAGTTAATTAGAAGGTTATCGTTATGAAAATGATAAAAGGTATCTTTATCATTCTCCTGTTTTATTTCTTGGGACAAGGAATCAGTTATCTTATTCAAGGATTCGTTCCCGGGAATATCATCGGAATGATTTTATTATTCCTCAGTCTTTACTTCAAGGCTATCTCTCCCGACAATGTAAAAGACGTAGCAAATGTGTTTACCCGCAACATGGCAATATTCTTTATTCCTGCCGGAGCAGGCTTATTGGGTGCGTATGGTGTGATCAGTAAATTCTGGATGTCTATACTCATCGTTTGTTCGGTGAGTACGGTATTGGTTATTGTGGTTGTCGCTATTGTTCAACAACAAATGGAACGAAGAAGAAAATGAGAGCACTATTTGAATCCACAGAATTTACGCTTCTCCTTGTTTTTGGCAGTTACCTGTTCGGACAATGGGTTTTTAAGAAGACACGCATCGCTTTGTTGCATCCTATGATTGTTGCCATTGCTATTATTATAGCATTCTTGAAGGTGACAGGTATTGATTACCGGACTTTTGAAGAGAGTAGCCGGTTCGTTAGCTTCATGCTCGGGCCTTCCGTTGTGGCGTTAGGCTATATCCTATACGAGCAGTTGGCATACCTCAAAGGCAATGTAATATCCATCCTTACCTCTATCTTTATGGGTAGTATTGTGGGGATACTAAGTGTGGTACTATTAGCGAGAATAACAGGAGCCGATCAGATGCTTATCCATTCTCTCGAACCCAAATCGGTGACTACACCTATTGCGATGAGTATTGCCGAACAATCGGGCGGTAATGTATCGCTTACGGCGGTGATTGTGCTTTTCTGCGGTATATTCGGAAGTATTATCGGACCACCTATATTACGTTTGCTGGGTATCAAAAGTAGTGTTGCCAAAGGCTTGGCGATGGGGGCTTCGTCGCACGGGGTAGGTACAGCCAAAGCGATGGAAATGGGGATGATAGAGGGTGCATTGAGCGGGCTTGCCATCGGTTTGATGGGGGTAATGACTGCATTGCTGATACCGATATTGCACCAGCTGTTTGCTTCATTATAGAAAAAGGCCGATAGGATGAAAAATCCTTATCAGCCTCCAAGCATAAATAGCTTATTGAATTCAGCAAAACTCTTATCTCAAAGATGATATGTCTATAACGTAACGGAATTGAACTTTTCCGGCCAGTACATTTTTGTATGCTTCATTTACCTGTTGTATCGGTATAATCTCTACCATCGGGTAAATGTTGTTAGCGACCGAGTAATCCATCATTTCCTGTGTCTCGCGTATGCCGCCAATCAACGTTCCATATATTTTCTTGCGTCCTTGCAGAGCCCACGTTTGCACAGATGGCATATCTTTGATAGCCGGAACACCAATCAGAACCATTGTACCATCAACTTTCAGCATCGACAGATACGATTCTACGCTGAACGAAGCAGGGATCGTGCTCAAAATGAGATCGAATGTACCTTCCAGACCTTTCGATTCGTCTGCATTTTTTGTGTTTACATATCTTACCGCACCCAGTTTGGCGGCAGCCTCACGTTTATCTTCGGTAATGTCGAAAACAGTAACTTCGGCTCCCATCTTAATGGCATATTGCACAGCCATATGTCCCAATCCTCCAAAGCCCGCAACAGCAACCTTATCGCCCGCCTTCACCTTATTATATTTCAAAGGCGAATAGGTAGTAATACCTGCACATAGAAGAGGAGCTATTTTTTCGAGAGGAGCTCCTTTCGGTATGGTTATCGCAAAAGCTTCTCTGACAACGATGTTGTTTGAGTATCCGCCTTGCGTATATCCGTCACCTTCCTTGCTGCTGTAGGTATAAGTAGCCCCTTTGGTGCAATATTGTTCTTCACCCGCTTTGCAGTAGTGACATTCTCCGCACGAGTTGACCATACAACCCACGCCTGCATAATCTCCGACTTTGAACTTAGTAACATTCTTGCCTGCTTTCACTACCTTGCCCACAATCTCATGTCCCGGAACAAGCGGATAGGCTACTTGCCCCCAGTCGCCTTTAACGGTATGTATATCTGAGTGGCAGATACCCGAATACAGTACCTCTATCAGAATATCATCATCGTTGAGGTTTCTGCGTTCAAATTCGTAAGGGGTAAGAGGAGCGGAGGGATCTGTTGCAGCATAAGCTTTTGTACAGATATGCCCATCATGTTGGTGATCGCATTGAGCATTCAGGTGAATGACTCCGAAAATAAACAGAGCAACGAAGCTGCTAAGAAATTGTGTCTTCATGATGATTGTCGATACTTTAAAGTGATAGACTAAAATGACCGTATACATAATATGATCGTTGAGAAAAGAAAAACCCTAAAGGAAAAATCACTTTTTTTATACCCGAGATTTGAAAATATTCTTGTCTTATTTTACATGATAAAGACAAAAGATACTCCCTATCGTCAGTATGACTGAGTGGAGGTGATCTGCGGTGATAACGTTTTAGGTTACTTATAATATCAGGCAGTTCTTTTTTTGGTTACCTTTGCGATGATTAGAAATACAATCTCGGTTTAGAAAAATAGTTTTCAATTTATAACTCAAAATATATATGGCTTCTTTTCTGCAAGTTGAAGGACTTACAAAAAGCTTTGGTGATCTGGTTTTGTTTCGTGATATATCATTCGGTATAGCCGAAGGCGAACGCATCGGGTTGATCGCAAAAAATGGGTCGGGCAAGACCACCTTGTTGAATATCCTCACAGGAAAAGAACCTTACGATAGCGGAGCCGTTGTTTTTCGCCGCGACTTGCGTGTTGCCTATCTTGAACAAGATCCTACCTATCCCGAGAATCTGACGGTGTTAGAAGCGTGTTTCCATTCGGGGAATGATGTTACAGACCTCATTGCCGAATACGAAAGGGTAATCAACTCGAAAGATCATTCGGGGCTTGATGCTATCTTGCAGAAGATGGATATTTTGCAGGCATGGGACTACGAGCATCGTGCAAAGCAGATTTTGGGACAACTGAAAATTACCGATTTCGAACAAAAAATATCGCAGCTATCGGGAGGACAGCTCAAACGTGTGGCTCTCGCCAATGTGCTGATTACCGAACCCGATCTTATTATTCTCGATGAGCCTACCAATCACCTCGACCTCGATATGGTGGAGTGGCTCGAAGAATACCTTCAACGTTCACGTTTGAGTCTGTTGATGGTAACGCACGACCGCTATTTTCTCGATCGTGTATGTAACGAAATCATAGAGATAGATCAACAACAGTTGTATCAGTATAAAGGAAATTTTTCGTATTATCTCGAAAAGCGTGACGAGCGTATTTCTGCTCAGAATGCCGAACTGGATCGTGCTAACAATATTCTGCGTAAAGAGCTGGAGTGGATGCGGCGTCAACCGCAAGCCCGTGCTACGAAGGCAAAGTCGAGGATCGATGCATTCTACGATCTGGAAAAGAAAGCCCAGCAGGTGCGTGATGCCGGAAATGTGCAATTACAGATGAAAGGTACATATATCGGCAATAAGATTTTCGAAGCGCAGCATGTTTATAAATCCTTTGGAGATATTAAGATACTCGAAGACTTTAATTATGTGTTTGCCCGATACGAAAAACTGGGTATTGTAGGAAATAACGGTACGGGGAAATCTACTTTCATCAAAATGCTGATGGGGGAGGTTGCTCCCGACAAAGGAGGTTTCGATATTGGAGAAACTGTAAAATTCGGTTACTATAGTCAGGACGGACTGAAGTTTGACGAGCAGATGAAGGTTATTGATGTGGTTCAGAATATAGCTGAGGTGATAGATTTGGGCAATGGCAGCAGACTGACAGCATCGCAATTTCTACAACATTTTCTCTTTCCACCCGAAAAACAACACAATTTTGTCTATAAACTTTCGGGAGGAGAAAAACGCCGTCTGTATCTCTGTACAGTCTTGATAACCAACCCAAACTTCTTGGTGTTAGACGAGCCTACCAACGATTTGGATATCGTCACGCTCAATATTCTCGAAGAATACCTTCAACAGTTCAAAGGCTGTGTGATTGTGGTATCGCACGACCGCTATTTTATGGATAAGGTGGTAGATCACTTGCTTGCTTTTCAGGGAAGTGCACGTATAAAGGATTTTCCCGGAAACTATACTCAATACCGTGAGTGGAAAGAAGTGCAGGAGCTTCTTGAAAAAGAAAAGGAACAGGCTGCGAAGCCTAAAGAAGAAAAGGTGCAACAGGCGCAGCCCAAGAATGACGAAAAGAAAAAGCTTTCGTTCAAAGAAAAGCGCGAGTTTGAAGAACTCGACGCTCTGATACCGCAACTCGAAGAAGAAAAAGCGAACCTTGAAAATGAATTATCCAGCGGTACATTATCTACCGATGAGTTGTTACAGAAATCAAATCGTATCAGTCAACTGATAGAGGCGATAGAAGAAAAGACAATGCGTTGGCTGGAGTTGAGCGAGCTGGCATAGTATTAGAATAGGTGATTGCAAATCCCTCATGACTTAATCTTTCGGATTGCAAATCCTTATAGTAGAACGCAGGTGATTACAAATCCCCTGCAACGAAAGTATTAATTACATTCGATAAAGATAGAAATATAATGAAAAATTTGAATGTTAAAATAATAGAGTTAAACGAACGAAAATTAGTAGGATTATCTTTAGAAATGTCTTATGCTAATAACTTGACCGCAAATTTGTGGAGAAGTTTTATGCCTCGAAAGCATGAAATTAAACGTATAATAAATTCTGATTTAATCTCTATGCAAATTTATCCAGTTTCTTTTGATTTTTCTCCAAATATAAATTTTAGAAAGTGGGCTGCTGTAGAGGTTTCACTGGTTGAAGATATTCCTCAGAATATGGAAAGTTATACTATACAAGGAGGACTTTATGCCCTGATTCATTATAAGGGGTTGAGTACAGATACACGTGTCTTTGGATATATTTTTAATGAGTGGCTACCCCAATCTGAATATCTCTTAGATAATAACAGACCTCATTTTGAAGTGTTGGGTGAGAAATATAAAAATAATGATCCTGAATCTGAAGAGGATATCTATATCCCGATAAAGATTAAAAAGTAAAGAGAAGATTTGTTCCTCTCCAATTTTACCGTCCGATCGTCCTTTCGGATTTGCAATCCGAAAGTATATATTAGCAGGATTTGCAATCCGCAATAGAATCATGATAAATATACAAAACCGAATAGCACAAGATATATATTTTACAACAACTACAGTTGTCGATTGGGTTGATATCTTTACTCGTCCACGATATAAACATATCATAATAGAGTCATTGCAATACTGTCAACAAAACAAAGGTTTATTAATATATGCGTGGGTATTAATGAGTAATCATTTGCATATGATTGTAAGTGCAGAAGGAGAAAATACGATGAGTGACATTTTGCGTGATTTCAAGAAACATACAAATAAGGAAATTATGCGTTCGTTAGAGAGCGACATTCAGGAGTCGCGTCGCGAATGGATGTTAAACCGTTTTGAGTACGCTGCACGAAACGATAAGAAGATTAAGAATTATCATTTTTGGCAAGATGGGAACGATATGCAACCTATTTATATGTATGACTATTTAGTACAAAAATTGAATTATATCCACCAAAATCCAGTAGTAGCCGAAATTGTTAATAAGCCGGAGGACTATAAATATAGTTCGGCTGTAGATTATACAGGCGGGAAGGGTCTGCTAAATGTAATTATTGTTTAGTTTTTTTCAGATTGTAAATCCTTATAATAGATGGCAGGTGATTACAAATCCCCTGCAACGAAAAAACCTAACTTGCGGATTGCAAATCCACAAGAACGAAATTCCTTCCCAATTTTACCGCCCTTTCGGATTTAACTACGTTACACTCCGTTGATTGCTAATTGCAATCCGAAAGCTCAACACAAGAACATATTAAATTTTTAATATCAAGATTAATCAAATAACTTCAATATTGTATTTATCTTTGCAGAAACAAAAAGATGATGCTTAAACCCGGACCTATTGGTGTATTTGATTCAGGATATGGAGGTCTCACGATACTCTCGGAGATACAAGCTCTTATGCCCGAATATGATTATTGCTACCTTGGCGATAATTCACGTGCACCTTATGGCGCTCGGTCGTTTGAGGTAGTCTATGAGTTTACCAAGCAGGCTGTAACGGCATTGTTCGATATGGGGTGTAACCTTGTTATCCTTGCCTGTAATACAGCATCGGCAAAAGCTTTGCGTACCATTCAGCAAAAAGATCTGCCAAATATGAATCCTGATAAGAGGGTGTTGGGTATTATACGCCCTACAGCCGAGATCATTGGACAGATAACACGCAGCAGGCATGTAGGAGTATTGGGTACAGTGGGCACTATACAGTCGCAGTCGTACCCGATAGAGATAAACAAACTGTTTCCCGATATAAAAGTAACCGGTGAGGCTTGCCCTATGTGGGTTCCTTTGGTAGAAAATAACGAATACGAAAGTGAAGGAGCAGATTACTTTGTGAAAAAAAATCTCGATAATATTTTAGCTAAAGATCCCGATATAGATACACTTATTCTTGGCTGCACGCATTACCCGTTGTTGCTGAATAAGATAAAGAAAGTCCTACCCAAGGAGGTAACCGCCTTGCCTCAGGGAGAATACATTGCCCATAGCCTCAAAGATTATCTGCGACGGCATCCTGAGATGGATGAGGCGTGTACCAAAAACGGAGAGACACATTATTTTACAACCGAATCTTCCGAAAAGTTTTCAGGTGCGGCAACTATTTTTCTGAACAAAGAGATAGAAGTAAAGCACATTACACTCGATTAAAAATCCCTTATTTTTCGGTCTGCTAAAAAACAATTATATTTGTTTTTATTAATTGGCATGGATTTTACAAAAAGGAAATAGAAAAGTAAAAACCCCCCTATTGTATATTATATAAATATACATCATTTAGAGCATTTCAATAAAAATAAACAAACAGAATGAGCTACCTTTCGAAAGAATATCAGGAACAGTGGAATTTCTCAAAATATCCTCCAAGTGCTTATCGCATCTTTGGATTTGTGTTTAGCAAACAACCCGGAAGTTTTAACTACAATAAAAATATTGTTCAGATATTTACATTAAAACCAGATGATTTACCCGAACAAATTAGAATTGATAATTTCAAGAAATTATGTCAAAGCTTGTTCAGAGAGGTGAATGTAAAAGAAGACTTAGATGTAAAAACAGAAACTGACCATGAAAGTAAAGAGACTACAATCACTTTCTCTTCCAACAATATTTGCAACTGCTTGCAGTCTTTAAAATATGAAGATGAGAAGATACTCTTCAATACGCTTTACAAACCATCATTGGGAACATATCCCTTGAGTCTCAATCAGCGTGTCGAGTTTATTTTGGGAGTTTATTTAAATCATTCTCATCACAAAACAAAAATGCTGTTTCGCGACAACTATCCTAAAATGGCATTGACTCATAGTTTTATGGCTGATCTGGCGGGAGAGGATGACGAATTTATTTTAACTTCACGTTTCGACAAGTCGCATAGCCACGTTATTGAGATTAACGAAAATGGGCAACTGTGGAAAAAAATAGAAACATTGCTTCAAGAATATGGGTATCAATAATAAGTGATGATTCTTTTTTCGCTTCTTGAACCTGCGATTTTCTATTTTTCAGGAAGTATAACATTAGATGTAAGGAACGTAATATAAAAGTAACAGCCTGAGGCGTGTTACTTTTGTTTTATCATTCAATTTATTTTTATTAATTTTAGAGTATTGTTTTAACCCAAACACCTGATATCCCATGATAGATTTAAAGAGGTTTACTTTAGTAATTATTCCTGCGTCAATACTCAGCCCATATAGTTATAGCCAAAATAAACAGAGTGATGCACCTCAATCCCGTCCCAATATTATTCATATAATGACGGACGATCATTCGTTTCAGACAATCAGTGCATACGGGCATCCTATCTCCAAGTTAGCACCTACACCCAACATAGACCGGTTAGCGAACGAAGGCATGTTGTTTCAGCAAGCTTTTGTCGAAAACTCATTGTCTACCCCTAGCCGTGCATGTCTTATGACAGGCTTGTATAGCCATCAGAACGGGCAACGTCAGTTGGGTGCAGGTATAGATACAACCAAAATCTTTTTTTCTGAATTACTTACGCAGGCAGGATATCAAACAGGAGTTGTAGGTAAATGGCATATGCAATGCGAACCAAAAGGATTTGATTATTATTGCGTGCTCAACGATCAGGGAGATTATTATAATCCGAGCTTCAAAACGAAAGACTCTCACGGCAAATACATACGTGAAGAGGGGTATGCAACCAACCTGATTACAACTCATTCGATAGACTTTCTTAAAAACAGAGACAGGAGCAAACCTTTTGCCCTGTTGGTACATCATAAAGCTCCACACAGAAACTGGATGCCCGAAGCGAAGTACTATGATTTGTACGAAGATGTGGAATTCCCTAAACCGGAAACATTCTATGACGATTACGAAAGCCGTTGCTCTGCTGCCCGTACTCAGGATATGACTATCGATAAGACGATGACATTTATTTATGATCTGAAACTAAATGAATTGAAGAATACACCACCCTATAATAAGGAATGGAGTGACGGTGGATTGCAACAGGCGATGGATCAAATGACTCCCGCTCAACGTGAAGCTTGGGAGAAGTCCTATCATCCTAAGAATATGGAATTCATTAATAGTAATCTGTCCGGCGATGCGCTGCTCGATTGGAAATTTCAACGTTATATGAGAGATTATCTTCGCTGTATAAAATCGATTGACGATGAAGTCGGACGCTTGATTGATTACCTCGAAAAAGAGGGTTTGATGGATAATACAATTATTGTGTACACCTCCGATCAAGGTTTTTATATGGGAGAACATGGGTGGTTTGATAAGCGTTTTATGTACGAAGAATCGTTCAGAACACCGCTGATAATACGTTATCCCAAAGCCATAATGTCAGGGACGAAAACCGATGCTTTGGTGCAGAATATAGACTTTGCTCCTACTTACTTGTCATTAGCCGGAATAGAGAAACCCACAGAAATGAGCGGAGTTTCTCTTGAAGGATTGTTTGACGGCAAAACTCCTAAAAATTGGAGAAAAGATTTATATTATCACTATTATGATTATCCTGCAATTCACAATGTACGCCGTCATGATGGTGTGAGGACAGAAAGGTATAAGCTGATTCATTTTTACGGTAAAGGAGAAATAGGCAATGATGAAGATATCAATTGTAACGAGTTGTTTGACTTGCAAAATGATCCGACTGAATTACATAATCTCTACGGAAAAGAAGGGTATGAAGAAATAACGAAGGAGTTGCAGACTACTCTCGATAATTATAGAAAGAAACTCAAGGTAGATGAATTTTAAGTGAGTGAAAAACTTTTTCCGTCCTTCTATTATCAACTAGAAATAATATCACAATCTAAAACCAGACCGGATGTCTTCGAAAACGTATGCTCCTTTTGCAAAGCCACTGTATGTGATGCTCAAGCCAATAGGTGCTGTTTGTAATCTAGGGTGCACTTACTGTTATTATCTGGAGAAGAACGAACTGTATCCCGACAAAGGTAATAAGACAATAATGAGTGATGATCTTCTGGAACGGTTTGTCTCTCAATACATCGAGGCGCAAACCATGCAGCCGATACTGTTTACATGGCATGGGGGCGAACCTTTGATGCGTGACATCTCGTTTTATAAGAAAGCACTGGAGTTGCAACGTAAATATGCTAAAGGGAAACAGATATCGAATACCCTGCAAACCAACGGCACGCTGTTGAACGATGAATGGTGTGAATTTTTTAGAGAAAACAACTTCCTGATCGGCATTTCCATTGATGGGGCTAAGCCCTTCCATGACAAATACAGAACAACAAAAGATATGCGTCCGACATTCGATCGTGTTGTGGGGGGGATCAATCTTCTAAAGAAGCATGGAGTGGAATACAATATAATGGGAGTTGTAAATGACTTTAATATCAACCATCCGCTACAGTTTTATCAGTTTTTTAAAGATATCGATTCTCATTACATCCAATTCTCTCCTGCTGTGGAAAGAGACTGCAAAGGGAATGTGACTCAATGGAGTGTTACACCCGAAAAATGGGGCGATTTTCTTATTGCTATATTCAACGAGTGGGTAAGGAAAGATGTCGGAACATATTTTGTTCAATACTTCGATTCTGCACTGGCCAATTGGGTGGGTGTCGACCCCGGAATTTGTATCTTTGCTAAGAATTGCGGACATGCCGGAGTTATGGAATTTAATGGTGATGTGTATTCTTGCGATCACTTTGTATATCCTCAATATAAGTTGGGTAATATAAAAGACAAGACATTGATGGAGATGATGTATTCGACGCAACAAACCGAATTTGGATTAGCAAAGTCAGCTTCTTTGTCATCTCAGTGTAAGCAATGTAAGTATTTGTTTGCTTGTCGTGGCGAATGCCCTAAAAACCGAATGTCAAAAACTCAATCGGGCGAAGAAATAAATTATCTATGTAATGGCTATTACAAGTTCTTCGAACATATAGCCCCCTATATGGACTTCATGAAAAAAGAGTTGGAAGCACAACGTCCTCCCGGTAATATTATGAAAGTCTTAAAATAATTATTGCAATAAGATTTTTATGTACACTTTTGTTACTTTTTAGTTGGAGTAAGAAAGAATATGCGAAAAATAATCCACATAGATATGGATGCTTTCTATGCATCTATCGAGCAACGCGATTATCCCGAATATAGGGATAAGCCTCTTGCTGTGGGTTATGCGGGACCTCGGGGAGTAGTGGCGGCAGCCAGTTACGAGGCTCGTCGCTACGGGGTACGTTCGGCTATGGCTTCCAAAACGGCTTTGCGTAAATGTCCGCATCTAATATTCGTTCCTGCACGCTTCGATGTCTATAAGTCTGTTTCGAAACAAATAATGGAGATATTCCACGAATATACCGATTTGGTAGAGCCCCTCTCGCTGGACGAGGCGTTCCTCGATGTTACCGAGAATAATATGAATATAGCTTCAGCCACTCATATAGCACAGGAGATAAAGCAAAAAATACGAGAAGCTACAAACCTAACGGCTTCGGCGGGAGTTTCGTTTAATAAATTTTTAGCAAAGATTGCCTCCGATCAGGATAAACCAAACGGGCTGTTTGTTGTAAAGCCTAAAGTAGCTGAGCAGTTTGTAGAATCACTAGCTATTGAGCAATTCTTTGGGGTAGGGAAGGTCACCGCCAAAGTAATGCATCAAATGGGTATCAAGACGGGGTGGGACTTGAAGCAACGTTCGGAGAATGAACTTGTATCTGTTTTTGGTAAAGCAGGACATATTTATTATCAGAATGCACGAGCCATCGATTATCGTCCTGTAGAGTCGCAACGCATCAGAAAGTCCATCAGCTCCGAAACAACCTTCGACAGGGATATCGACTCGCTTGACGAATTGGCGGTGGAGTTGGATGCCGTGGCACGTGATACGTTCGATTACCTACAGAAGAAGAAGTTTAAGGGAAGAACCGTAACGCTGAAAATCAAATATGCTGACTTTAAGATAATAACCCGAAGCCGTACATTCGCTGATGCTGTGGAAGACTACGAATCGTTTTACAAAGCAGGATTTGAGTTGCTTAAGCTCGTCGATCTATCTCCTAAAGTTCGCCTTATTGGTTTGGGTGTAAAGAATAGCGATGATGAAATGGGTTGGTATGATGCTGTGCAGTTGCGCATCAATTTTGAAGAAGATGAGGCTAAAGGTTAGGCTAAATGTATATTCTTCTCAAAATCCTTTCAGATATTCAGATAAGTACTTACTTTTGCAGCAATGAAACCAAAGAAGAAAGGGGCACATAGTAACCGCACGAAGCATTTGCTTTTCTCGCTCAACGAAGAAGAGTATGCCCTTATATCTTCGTACATCAAAAAATACAAGATAGCCAACCGTTCGCGATGGTGCAGGGAAACAATTATTACCCATGTGCTAAAAAGCCTTGAGCAGGATTATCCTACGCTTTTTGGCGAAAACGAAATGCGCCGATGACAACTAATATTCTCAACGACGAGTACTATATGCGTCAGGCTCTTAACGAAGCCCGTCAGGCATTCGGCAAGGGTGAAGTTCCTATAGGTGCGATAGTTGTTTGCAAGGGGCGTATCATTGCACGTGGACACAATCTCACCGAAACGCTCAACGATGTCACAGCCCATGCAGAGATGCAGGCGATTACGGCAGCCGCCAATGTACTTGGTGGTAAATATCTTACCGATTGTATTCTGTATGTTACCATAGAGCCATGCCCGATGTGTGCCGGAGGTTTACTCTGGTCTCAAATATCTAAAATTGTATATGGGGCAAAAGATGAAAAAAAAGGCTACTCTGTATTTTCCCCATCCATATTACACCCCAAAACTGAAGTTGTTTCCGGTGTCATGGAAGACGAATGCGCTTCTTTGATGAAAGAATTTTTCAAACAGAAGAGGTAGTTAACTTTCTGTATTATAGACAATAACTAATTGTTTAACATTAATTTATATTTTCTCATGCAACATGAGAGACGAAATATTGTCTATTATATTGTAAGGCAAAAGTATTTTAAACTATACATTAAAAAATTAAAGAGTTATGAAGAAAACTGTAAAACTATTTTTAGCATCAATTCTCGGCTTTGTTTTAACAGCAGGATTTTCTTCTTGTTCGGACGATGATGGTTACTCACTCGATAAATACTGGGTGTCTATGGTAACCGTAAACAAAGTGGGAGAAAATACGTATGATTTTACGCTCGACAATGGAAAAAAACTGTGGATTGCAGCTCCTGTTGGGTTAAATCTGAAACCAAAATATAACAGAGCTATTATAAACTACACAATTTTATCCGACCAATATCAGGGATATGATCATGCTATCAAACTCAACGGCTACAAAGAAGTGTTGACAAAGGGCGTAGTATACATTCCGTCCGACGATCAGGCAAAGCAAGACAGCATCGGTCACAATCCTATTAAGGTTCATTCTGCATGGGCAAGCGGAGGCTATCTGAATATCTATTTTGGATATAACAGTGGCGGAACCACAGCCCACATGCTCAATCTTGTGTCAGCACAGCCCGACTTGTCGGTGTCAGGTGATGTGGTGAAGCTGGAATTCAGACACAACCAACGACAAGATCCGGAGCATTATCCTGTGAGTGGCTATGTATCTTTCGATCTAGCACCATATTTGATAGCAGGACGAGATAAAGTAACATTTGAAATAACATGGATGGACTTTGGTGGGAAAACCAAGACAGATACGATTGAATACAAGTATGGTGCGGTTGAGGCTCAATCTAAAGACATACCAAGCGACGACAGTAAAACAACTAACCTGAATATTTATTAATATTCTTTTTGATTTCCTTTCGAAAAAGAGAGCTCGTGAGAGTTCTCTTTTTCTTTTTTCTGCTATAAAGTCTTTGAGATACTGGTTTTTATGAACACTTTCTTTTTTTTCTGAGGTTATACCACTGTTTATTCTTTAAAAAGATGTATTTTTGTTCAGATCAGATTTTTTTAAATGGATAACATTAAACTAAAAGACCAAGTTAAGAACGAATTCACAGATTATCTGAATTTAAACAAGCATCGTAAAACTCCCGAAAGATACGCAATACTGGATCACATCTATTCTACTAAAGGGCATTTCGATATGGACTCCCTTTACAATTCTATGAAGCAGTCGTGTTTTAGGGTTAGCCGAGCCACATTGTACAATACTATAGAGCTGTTGCTGGATTGCAATCTGGTAGTCAAGCATCAGTTTGGAGCAAATGTGTCTCAGTACGAACGTGCTTATGGAAATGAGAACCATGACCATCTGATCTGTCTTAGTTGCGGCGAGGTGAAAGAGCACAAAAATGGCAACCTGTTCACTCCTGCGCAACAGAAAAAACTACAACGCTTCAAGGTTAGCTATTACAGCATGTATATTTATGGTATATGCAACAAATGTATGCGGGCTAAGAAGACGGAAGAAAAAAAGAATAAAGTAACAGAAAGTAAGAATACTCGTATTAATAAGAAAAAATGAAAGTAGATGTATTGCTCGGCCTGCAATGGGGCGACGAAGGTAAAGGAAAGATAGTAGATGTTCTAACGCCTGATTATGAAATCGTAGCCCGTTTTCAAGGTGGCCCAAATGCAGGGCATACACTTGAGTTTGAAGGCAAAAAGTATGTTCTCCGTTCAGTGCCATCCGGTATATTTCAGGGTAATAAACTGAATGTTATCGGCAACGGTGTTGTTCTCGATCCTGCTTTATTCAAAGGAGAAATAGAAGCATTGGAAAAATCGGGACATGATCTCAAATCGAGACTATATATCTCAAAGAAGGCTCACCTTATCCTTCCTACACACCGTTTGCTCGACGCATGCTACGAAGCATCGAAGGGAGACTCTAAGATAGGAACTACAGGTAAGGGTATTGGCCCTACATATACCGACAAGGTTAGCCGCAACGGCTTGCGTGTGGGCGATATTCTTCACAACTTTGAAGAAAAGTACAATGCTGCCAAAGCAAAGCATCTGAGAATTCTCAATCAATATAATTACGATACAAATGCGCTGTCTGATATCGAAAAAGAGTGGTTTGAAGGAGTGAAGAAGCTCAAAGAATTTACTTTTATCGACAGCGAGCACTTTATAAATAATGCTACCAAGTCGGGCAAAAAAATATTGGCAGAAGGAGCACAAGGTACAATGCTGGATATCGATTTCGGATCGTATCCGTTTGTTACTTCTTCCAATACAATTACAGCCGGAGCGTCTACAGGTCTGGGTGTTGCCCCTCGGAACATCGGTGAGGTGTATGGTATCTTCAAGGCATATTGTACACGCGTGGGTAGCGGGCCGTTTCCTACCGAGCTGCATGATGCTACGGGAGATAAGTTGCGTGAATTCGGATTTGAGTTTGGCTCGGTAACAGGTCGCCCGCGTCGTTGCGGATGGATCGATCTGGTTGCTTTGCGCTATGCTATAATGATAGATGGTGTGAGCCAGTTGATAATGATGAAGAGCGACGTGCTCGATACATTCGAAACGATAAAAGCCTGTGTGGCTTATGAAGTAAACGGAGAGA
The DNA here is from genome assembly GCF_035323175.1 of Dysgonomonas sp. Lineage (NCBI taxonomy): Bacteria > Pseudomonadati > Bacteroidota > Bacteroidia > Bacteroidales > Dysgonomonadaceae > Dysgonomonas > Dysgonomonas sp. The sequence goes on from NZ_DAOKYH010000001.1 coordinate 97,407, forward strand.
GAGTAACCGAATTCCCTTTCGAGATAGATGATAGTATCAAACCTATATATCAGGAAATGAAAGGCTGGAAAACCGATATGACAAAAATGCAGAAGGAAGACCAGTTCCCGAAAGAATTCAGCGATTATGTTGCATTCCTCGAAAAAGAACTGGGTGTGCCTATCCGTATTGTTTCGCTCGGACCTGACAGAGCGCAGACCATTATTCGTAAATAATTTCTGATAAGAAATATATCGACCTCTTTGTCATGCTGAATGAGAGTAAGGCGTCTTGAGATAGAAAAAGACGATTTTGTCTCATTCTGCATGACATTAGGTTTTTTAATAGAGATGACTGAAACGAAAAATAAGTCAAATTTAATTAAGAAATGTGATTGTCATTCAAATACATTATATGACAAAAACTCAGGTGGCACATTTTTTGTTTAGTTACTAACAAGTAAATTAGTAGAAAAAATCATTTTAAAAAGAAATAGACTATGCCTATAGGTTGGATATTATTTGGACTAATAGCAATAGCCAGTTTTGCAGTTCAGCAGATGCTGAAAAGCAAGTTTAATAAGTACTCTAAAGTTCCGTTGAGCAGCGGAATGACAGGTCGTGATGTAGCCGAAAAGATGCTTCATGACAATGGAATTTATGATGTGAAAGTTGTATCTACAAGCGGTATGCTTTCGGATCACTACAACCCTGCCAATAAGACAGTCAATCTGAGCGAAGGTGTATATGCCAGCAATAGTGTGGCTGCTGCTGCTGTAGCTGCTCACGAATGTGGTCATGCGGTACAGCATGCTCACGAGTATGGACCGTTGAAGATGCGTTCGGCTCTTGTACCTGTTGTAAGCTTTTCATCAAGCATTGTGATGTGGGTTATTCTTGCCGGAATATTTACGATTAATATATTCCCTGCCTTGATATGGATTGGTATTGCGCTTTTTGCAATGACAACGATATTCAGTTTTGTTACACTCCCTGTAGAGGTGAATGCCAGCAGCCGTGCTTTGGCATGGCTTAATACTGCCGGAGTGACAAATGTAAACAATCATGATATGGCAAAGGATGCTCTCAAATGGGCAGCTTATACCTATGTGATAGCAGCCATCGGCTCATTGGCTACACTTATATATTACATCATGATAGCCATGAGTGGCAGACGTAGCTAATCGTTTATACGATAGAAAGATATTCGAAAGAGTGGTCATTGGCGACTGCTCTTTTTTCACATAAACCGAAAGGTTGATAGCCCGTACTTTTTACCTATGCATCTTTTGCATCTGTATATACATACACACAATAAACGTATAAATGAAATCGATGTTTTTTATTATAGTATTCACAGTATACCTCTTAGCTAATTTTTATGTATTCAGGCACTTTTGGATTGCGATGCCTCCGAGTAATGTGGGGCGTATAGCACTTCTGTCGTTTGCGGTTATAGCGGTTACTTCATTTTTTATATCCTTCCTGATCGGTGACTCCTTACCGGTAGGGCTTACTTCGTTGCTATACAAAGTGGGCACAGCATGGTTTTTCATCCTTCTTTATTTCCTTATGATAATTGCTGCAAAGGATTTGCTGGGGCTTAGTAATAAGTTGCTGCACTTTATGCCGAGCGATTCCATCACCCGTTATACGAGAGACAACTGGGTTGGTCTGGGGCTCATGGTAGGCTTTGTTGCACTGTTGATGACCTGCGGCTATCTTAAATATCAGTGGAAAGTGAGGGTCGATCTTCCTGTTCAGATATATAAAACCTTTGGTGATACCATTTCACCACGCTCGTTACGCATTGTTGCCATTACCGATCTGCATTTGGGGTACGGTATCGGTGAAAAGGAGTTTGAAAAATGGGTAGACCTTATAAATGCTGAAAATCCCGACATTGTACTCATTGCCGGAGATATTATCGACAATAGCGTGCGTCCGCTCAAAGAAGGGCATTTCGCAGAAGTCTTTCATAAGATAAAGGCACCGATGGGCATTTATGCTTGCCCCGGAAATCACGAGTATATAAGCGGAGCAAAAGAGAGCTTCGATTTTATTACAAAAGCAGGGGTACATCTCTTGCGTGATTCTGTAGCTGAGGTAGATAGTTGTTTTTACGTGGTTGGGAGAGACGATAAGTCTAACCCGAATCGCAAATCATTGGAGGAGCTTGTCGCGGGGCTCGATCATACCAAGCCAATCATAATGCTCGATCATCAGCCTTATCACCTCGAAGAGGCAGAAGCCAACGGTATCGATATACAGATTTCGGGACATACCCACCAAGGGCAGGTGTGGCCTATATCGATGATTACCAAAAAACTATATGAGAGAGATCATGGTTTTGTAAAAAAAGGGAATGCAAATATATACGTAAGTTCGGGTATTGGTCTCTGGGGAGGGAAATTCCGTATAGGTACACAATCCGAGTATGTTGTAATAGATGTGAATAAAAAGAAATGAGAGTCTTTTTCAATGCCATAATGATTCAGATATTCTTCAGTGCATACATCTACTGGAGAGGATGGCAGGCATTGCCCGATAAGAAGTATATTAAGATTCCCTACACTGCCATATATGTTGCAGAGCTGATAATATACTTTATCGGATTCTTTACCTCAAAACACTTATCGTTCGATGCGCTTCATACATTCGCCTGGACGGGTACAACGTGGATGTTGTTTACTATCTATATGACGTCTTTGCTCTTATTGTATGATTTAGTGAAATATATAAATAAAAAGAAAAAAATATTTTCGCTCGATTTTGCAGCAAAAAAGCCCCGACTTGTTTATTTTTGTACAGCATTGCTTTTGGTAGTGGCTGTGATGTGGAATGGGAACTACCGATTCTGGCATCCTGTGATAACGGAGAAGAACCTCACGATAGAGAAGCATTCGCCCAATGTGAAAAACTTGCGCATCGTGGTAGCTACAGATATACATGCGGGATATCTGATCGACAAGAAAATTATTTCCATGTATGTGGATAAGATAATGGAGCAGAAACCCGACCTGATATTGTTGGTGGGTGATATTGTCGATTATGATGCCAAATCGCTATACGAGCAGCAAATGGAAACAGAGTTTCATCGGCTCAAAGCTCCTTATGGGGTGTATGCGTCTACAGGAAATCATGAGTATATAGAGCTGGACGAGCCTAAGGACGAAAAAATCCTGTGGTTGAGCCAAAAGGCCGGAATAAATGTTTTGCGTGATACTACTGTTATGATCGCAGATTCTTTCTATCTTGTAGGCAGGGAAGATGATATGTGTAAAAACCGTAAACAATTACCCGAAATAATGCAGGGGGTAGACAGGCAATATCCTGTCATTGTGATGAATCACGAGCCGCATCGCTTACAGGAGGAGGTTGAAGCCGGTGCAGATATTGCTCTGTATGGTCATACGCACAACGGTCAGTTTTTTCCAAACAATGTGATTATGGCTGCTTCGTCCATGATATACAATTCGGGGATATTGCCGGAGAGCATTTCTTCCAAAATGAGATTTATGTATGAGATTCCGTACGGATATAAGAAAAAAGGAAATACACATGTATATGTGTCCTCCGGACTTGGATTGGCGGGACCTCAATACAGGATTGGCACAGTGTCGGAGATTGTAGTTCTCAATGTCAACTTTAGTAAATGATATATTAGCCATGCTAAGATCGCTATACATAAAAAATTATGCCTTGATAGACAGTCTTGAAATTGACTTCGAGTCTGGCTTTTCTGTTATTACCGGAGAAACAGGAGCCGGAAAGTCTATTATTCTGGGGGCACTGTCTCTTATACTTGGGCAGCGTGCCGATATCAAGGCTATCAAGCAGGGGGAGAGTAAATGTGTTATCGAAGGATCGTTCGATGTTTCGGCATACGATCTCAGAGCTTTCTGCGAAGAGAAAGGCATAGAGTACGATCCCGATAGTTATATCCTGCGCAGGGAAATACTCTCTACCGGAAAATCAAGAGCATTTATCAACGATTCGCCTGTCTCACTCACTGATCTGAAAGAATTGGGTGGTCAGTTGATCGATATACACTCGCAGCATCAGAACTTGTTGCTATCCGACACCCGTTTCCAAATGCAGGTGGTAGATGCTTTGGCGGGCAACAAAGAGTTGCTGAGCAGATACCAACAAGCTTTCCATCAATACAAGCAATCGGAAAAGGCATTGGCAGAGCTGCGTGAAGCGGTGAGGAAAAGTAAAGAGGAAGAAGATTATCTTCGTTTTCAGATCGAATCCTTGACAGAAGCCGCTCTTCAGGAAGGAGAGCAGGAAGAATTGGAAAACGAACTGGAGACACTTACTCACGCCGAAGATATAAAGTCGGCATTATTCAAGATACACTCCTTGTTGTCTGACGATGATAAGGGAATCGTGCTGGGTCTCAAAGAAGGACTCAATACGTCTCAACAGTTAGCAAAGGTATATGCCCGTTCGGAAGAAATATCCGAGCGTTTGCAAACAGCGTATATCGATCTTAAAGACCTTGCCTCCGAAATGGATAAGCTCGCAAACGACGTGGAATTCAACCCTGAGCGTTTGGCTTTTATCGAATCACGGCTCGATCTGATCTACACATTGCAGAAGAAATATCATGTAAATGCTGTGTCAGAACTGTTGGCTTTGTATGAAGAATTTAAACAAAAGATAGAAAATATAGAGTCATCCGATCAGCAAGTGGAAGCTCTTGAAAAGGAAGTCCACGAAAAGTCGGAAAAGGTATTCGCTCTAGCTAAGCAGTTGACTGATAGTCGTACGTCGATAACCGATAGTTTCGAGAAAGATCTCACCGATCGGGTTGCTTATCTGGGTATGCCTAACATTCGTTTCAGAAGTGAAATTATAACAGAGAAACATCCCAATATATATGGGTTAGACAGTGTGCTATTTCAGTTCTCTGCAAACAAAAATATACCTCTACAGCCTGTTGCGGAGATAGCCTCCGGCGGTGAAATTTCACGTCTGATGCTCTGCCTCAAATCCATGATTGCAGGTGCAACCGCATTGCCTACTATTATATTCGATGAAATAGATACAGGTGTTTCGGGCGAGATAGCAGACAAAATGGGAGAGGTGATGCGTGAGTTTGGCAAGAATATGCAAGTGCTGGCAATAACACACTTGCCTCAGATTGCAGCCAAAGGTAAAGCGCATTACAAGGTTTACAAATCGGAAGACGAACATACCACAACTACAAACTTGGTGCGCTTGTCCGAAGAAGAACGTTTAACGGAAATAGCCCGTATGCTGAGTGGTTCTACAGTAACAGAGGCAGCTATACAAAATGCGAAAGTAATGTTGGGCAAAAAAGTCTAAACAGCATGAACGAAATTTTATTCCTTAACTTAAAACGAGAAAACGAACGCTATGCAACTGAACTGAAAGAAGCAACTGCTCGTATTATACACTCAGGCTGGTATATACGAGGAGCGGCGAATGAATCCTTTCAGTCTCAATTTGCTTCTTATTGCGGTGTCTCTCACTGTGTGGGTGTGGGCAACGGTCTTGATGCCCTGCGTCTCATTCTGATGGGATATATGGTGATGGGGCGTATAAAGGAGGGTGATGAGGTAATTCTTCCTGCAAATACATTTATCGCTACGGCCTTAGCCGTTTCGCAATCCGGGCTTGTTCCTGTTTTGGCAGATTGCGACCTTGTGACATACAATATCGATCCTGCTTCAGCAGAAGAAAAGATAACAAACAAAACCTGTGCTATAATTGCCGTTCATCTATATGGGCAAGTCGCAGATATGGATAAGCTCAAGCAACTATCATTCAAATATAACCTTCTGCTTATCGAAGATGCTGCACAAGCGCATGGTGCAGTCTATAAAGGCAGAAAAGCGGGTAGTATTGGTGATGCGGCAGCATTTAGCTTTTATCCTGTAAAGAATCTTGGCTCGTTGGGCGATGCAGGAGCTGTAACAACGGACGATGCACAATTGGCAGAGGTGGTGAATAGTTTATCAAATTATGGTTCAGATGAAAAATATATACACAACTACAAGGGACTGAACTCCCGTCTTGATGAAATGCAAGCTGCAATACTCTCAGTTAAATTAAAATATTTGGACGCGGATAATTCACGCCGTCGGGAGATTGCAAAGTTTTACTTGGATAACATAAAAAATGACAGGTTCATTTTACCCGAAATAAGAGATTGGGGTAGCCATGTGTTTCATTTGTTTGTGTTGCGTTGCAAAGATCGTGAAGAACTCCAACAGTACTTATCGCAAAACTCCATCCAGACTCAAATACATTACCCTTATGCTATACACAAACAGCCGGCTTATGCTGAACTAAATCATTTGCATTTGCCTGTTTCGGAACTGTTGCAAGATGAGGTATTGAGTCTTCCGCTTTATCCGTCTTTGCGAGAAGATGAATTGGTAAAGATAATTAAGACTTTAAATAGTTTTTAATTCTTTGATTGTTAGTTTTTTTATCTTCTGTGTGGTGTTCGCTTCTCTCGTTTTTTAAAGAAAATTGTAAACGCATATAGAGAAATTCGAAGTGAATTTTTTATCTCGTAAGAAATGCGGTACAATGTTTTTATAAATGCTCTTCAGGTAAAGAACTTCAAGGCTGTTTTGTTTTGTCTTAAAAAGATAAAAAAAACGATGATTTACAGTCTATAAAAACCTTTTAGAACTATATTTTGTTGTATATTTGTAGTTCAAAGTAAGTAGTGATATTGAAAGAGAGATTTTTTAAGAAAAGACTAATTAAAAACACATAAGTACTTATAACATAAAATGAGACTAACTCCCTTAACTGCCATTTCGCCAATAGATGGTCGTTATCGCAATAAGACAGAGAAACTAGCCGATTATTTTTCAGAGTATGCCCTTGTAAAGTATCGCGTGCGAGTAGAAGTAGAATACTTTATAGCTCTATGCGAATTGCCGCTACCTCAATTGAAAAATATAGATAAAGAAGTTTTTCCTAAACTGCAGTCTATCGTTGATAATTTTTCGGAAGAAGATGCTTCACGTGTAAAAGAGACTGAAAAAGTAACAAATCATGATGTAAAAGCTGTCGAATATTTTATAAAAGAGAAATTCGATGAGCTTGGGCTTGAACAATACAAAGAGTTTATTCACTTTGGACTTACCTCGCAGGATATAAATAATACATCTGTACCATTATCTTTAAAAGATGCTTTGACAGACGTGTATTATCCTTTGCTCGACGAGTTGATCGTGAAGCTTACATCTCAGGCTGAGGCTTGGGCTGACGTAGCTATGCTCGCCAAAACGCACGGACAACCGGCATCACCAACACGCTTGGGTAAGGAGATTATGGTTTTTGCCAGCCGCCTTCAGGCTCAGTTGCAATTGCTCCGATCGGTACCTTTGTCGGCTAAATTTGGAGGAGCTACAGGAAACTATAACGCACACACGGTAGCCTATCCCGAATATGACTGGAAAGCTTTTGGAAACAAGTTTGTATCCGAAAAGTTGGGCTTGGTGAGAGAAGAGTGGACAACACAGATATCCAATTATGACAACTTGGCAGCGGTGTTTGATGCTTTGAAACGCATCGATACGATAATGATAGACCTCAACAGAGATTTTTGGCAATATATTTCGATGGAATATTTTAAGCAAAAGATCAAAGAGGGCGAAATAGGATCATCGGCAATGCCGCACAAAGTAAACCCTATCGATTTTGAAAATGCAGAAGGTAACCTAGGTATAGCAAATGCAATATTGGAGCACTTGGCTGGTAAACTGCCTGTTTCGCGCTTGCAAAGAGACTTGACAGACTCTACTGTATTGCGTAATATCGGTATACCGATGGGGCATATCGTGATTGCTATTCAAAGTACATTGAAAGGGTTGGATAAATTATTATTGAATAAAGAAGCATTATATAGAGATCTGGACAATTGCTGGGCAGTTGTAGCAGAAGGAATTCAAACGATTCTTCGTCGTGAAGGATATCCGAAACCTTATGAAGCACTGAAGGCTCTTACTCGTACGAACAATGCAATTACAGCAGAATCAATTGCAGAATTCATCGATGAGCTGAATGTCAGTGATGCTGTGAAAGATGAACTGAGAAAAATTACACCTCATACTTACACTGGTGTATAAATTTTTACGTTGTATAATAACCGTGAGGTTGTTTTGAAAAAAATGAATGTAATATAATTAAACAAGAAAAAAATCAAATGGTGACAGAAAATGGAAATGATAGAGACGGCCGGGATGGTTACTCTTCATCAGAAAACAAATCAAATGGAAATGATCCTGTAAAGAAGAAGCGAGCTCGTGTAGGCGATCTACGCAAACAATCTTACGATAGCCCTGACCGTGGAAAAGAAAGAAATCCGTATAAGGCTGGTGGCGACAGACAAGGCTCTTCTTACGATAGAGGAAACGAAGAACGTCGATCATATAGCGGTGGCGGTTATTCCGATAATAGAGATAGAGACGGCGGTGGCTATTCAGGTAGTCGTGGCGGTAACTACGATTCTGGTAATCGCGGAGGTAATTACAATAGCGGTAACCGTAGCGGTGGTAACTATAGCAGCGGTGGTAACCGTGGCGGTAACTATGACTCGGGCAATCGTGGAGGTAATTACAATAGTGGTAACCGTAGCGGTGGCAACTACAGCAGTGGTGGCGGTAGCTATGGCGGTGGTAATCGCACCGGAGGTAGCAGCTATGGTGGCGGTAATCGTACCGGAGGCAGCAGTTATGGCGGCGGCAATCGTACCGGAGGTGGTAGCTATGGCGGTGGCAATCGTGGCGGTGGCGGTAGCTATGGCGGCGGTAATCGCAGCGGCGGTAGCAGTTATGGTGGTGCTAACCGTGGTGGCAGTGGCTATAATAAGGCAGCCGAAGGAGTTAAAAGACTTGTTAAGCCTGTAAAGTACAAAGAAAATATAGATCCAAGTACACCTTTACGTTTGAACAAATATCTGGCTAATGCCGGAGTATGTTCTCGTCGCGAAGCTGATGCGTTTATCACATCGGGTGTAGTGAAGGTAAACGGTGAGGTAGTAGATCAGTTGGGAGCAAAAGTTACACGTGGTGACTTGGTTACATTCCACGATCAACCGGTACGCTTGGAAAGTAAAGTATATGTATTGCTCAACAAACCGAAAAATTGTGTGACAACATCAGATGATCCGCAAAACCGTCTTACTGTGATGGACTTGGTGAAAAATGCCTGCCCTGAACGTATCTATCCGGTTGGTCGTCTCGATAGAAACACAACAGGTGTTTTATTGTTGACAAACGACGGAGACCTTGCGTCTAAACTGATGCATCCTAAGTTTAAGAAAAAGAAAATCTATCAGGTAACTCTCGACCGTGACGTAGCTATCGAAGATATGCAGGCTATAGCCGACGGAGTAGAGCTGGATGATGGAGAGATACATGCCGACTCAATCGCATATCAGGCAGAAGATGTACTGAATGTAGTGGGTATTGAAATACACTCGGGACGTAACCGAATTGTTCGTCGTATATTCGAAAAGTTAGGTTATCAGGTGGTGAAACTCGACCGTGTATACTTTGCCGGATTGACAAAGAAAAACATACCGAGAAGCAAATGGCGTTATCTGACCGAAAAAGAAGTGAACATGCTTCGTATGGGAGCTTTTGAATAAAATAATTATATTAAATGAAGACTTGGCATAACCTGAAAAAGGCATTATGCCAAGTTTGTTCAAAATAGACAAATTGAAGATTTAATACACATTACAAAAATGGAAAGTATTCGTAGAACAAAAATTGTAGATCTGCTCCGAAAAGAGAAAGAATTTGGAGCTACAGTCGCCGTAAAAGGATGGGTAAGAACTATTCGTGGTAATAAATATGTGAATTTTATTCACCTGAACGATGGCTCTACAATTCATAATCTTCAGATCGTAGCCGATGTGGAAAAATTTGGAGAGACGTTCTTCAAACCTGTAACTACCGGAGCATGTATCCATGTTATCGGAAAGTTAGTGGAATCGCAGGGTAAGGGGCAAACAATGGAAATTCAGGCAGATTCAGTAGAGATCTACGGAACAGCAGACCCTGAAACTTATCCCTTGCAAAAGAAAGGGCACTCACTCGAGTTTTTGAGAGAGATTGCTTATCTGCGCCCTCGTACAAATACTTTCGGTGCAATATTCCGTATACGTCACCATATGGCTTATGCCATTCATAAATATTTCAATGATAATGGATTTTTCTATTTCCATACTCCTATTGTAACCGCTTCGGATGCAGAAGGTGCAGGGTCTATGTTTCAGGTAACTACACTCGACTTTAATAATGTTCCACGCAACGATAAAGGGCAGGTAGACTATGCCGAAGATTTCTTCGGACGCCAGACCAACCTTACCGTATCGGGACAGCTCGAAGGAGAGCTTGGAGCAATGGCTCTTGGTGCTATTTATACATTTGGTCCGACATTCCGTGCCGAGAATTCAAATACTCCACGACATCTTGCCGAATTTTGGATGATAGAGCCCGAAGTAGCGTTCTATGATATCCACGACAATATGGACTTGGCGGAAGACTTCCTTAAATATCTGATACGTTATGCATTGGAAAATTGTAAGGATGATCTTGAATTCCTGAGCGAGCATTTTGATAAAGAATTGATAGACCGACTGAACTTTGTTACAGCTAACGACTTTGTACGTCTTACATATACCGAAGGGGTAGAAATACTCGAGAAGAGCGGACACAAGTTTGAATTCCCTGTTTATTGGGGAGCTGACTTGCAATCGGAACATGAACGCTATCTGGTAGAAAAGCACTTCAAACGTCCTGTTATCCTGACCGACTATCCAAAGGAGATCAAGTCTTTCTATATGAAACAGAACGAAGATGGTAAAACTGTTCGTGGAATGGATGTCCTTTTCCCAAAGATCGGAGAAATTATCGGAGGTTCGGAGCGTGAAGCTGATTATGATAAACTTATTACTCGTACCAAGGAGCTAGGTATGAATACAGACCCTATTTGGTGGTACCTCGAAACACGTAAATTCGGAACAGCGCCTCATGCCGGTTTCGGATTAGGATTTGAACGTCTTATCCTCTTTATTACAGGTATGGCGAATATCCGTGATGTGATTCCTTTCCCTCGTACACCAAACAATGCCGAGTTTTAAATCAGGTAATCAAGTATATGGAAGAGCAGCAAAATATTTTGCTGCTCTTTTTATTTTAAGAAGTTAGTTCTTTGTATTACTCAAAAAATAATATATTTGTAGCCCCACACCCTACAAATACTGAATATGAGTATTAAAATAACATTTGCAGACGTAAAGAAGTCTCAGGAAATAAAAACATATATCAAGCAGGCCGACGCATCATTGGCTGTGATGGGATACACCGAACATAGCTTTGCCCATACAACCAAATGCGCCGAAGTTGCAGGACAATTACTAAAAGATCTGGGCTATGAAGATCGGGATATAGAATTGGCAAAAATAGCTGCTTATATGCACGATATAGGGAATGTAATAAATCGTGCCGACCATGCGCAAAGCGGAGCAGTGATGGCTTTTAGGTTATTAGAAAAAATGGGTATGCCAGCCGAAGATATTGCAACGATTATCACTGCTATAGGAAACCATGATGAAAAAACAGCCTTCCCTGTCAATGCTGTAGCGGCAGCACTCATTATTGCCGATAAGACAGATGTGCGTCGCAGCAGGGTACGCCGCAAAAGAACTATACATACCGATATACATGATAGAGTAAACTATGCGGTAGAGAAAGCGGATTTAAAACTCGACACAGAGAATAAAACTATAACGCTTTGTCTTACAATTGATACGAAGATAAGTGCTGTGATGGAATATTTTGAGATCTTTATAGAGCGTATGCTCCTATGCCGTAAGGCGACAGACTATTTCGGGTTCAGCTTTAAATTGAATATAAATGGTAATGCGATAATGTAGACATTTAATGTATAAACAAATAAAGCAGAAAACCGTTAGACTTTCTGCTTTTTGTTTATGTTTACTTTTTCCTATTCTTTTATCTCTTCAAACTTTACATATTCGCCTTCGTTCTTCGAAAAGACTTTGCGCTGATCGTTTTTTGATGAGTGATTGTATTGCTCGTTATTATTCGATGAATAAGTATTATTTGCCCTTTGTCCCGAAAAAGGAGAAGACGATGGTCTTCCGAATATAAAAGACGCTACTCCCCTGATCAGAGAAAAGACAAACATTATCCCTAAAATAGCAATGGAAAATATCAGAAAGAATATAAGTGTCATTTGTTTTTAGTTTTATAAATTATAAGCAAAGCAAATATAATATTTGCCTTACTAAAGATAACACGTATATAAGCCTTTAGATGTAATAGTTTTATTTATTTAACAAGACTTTAGCATTGTAAACAATATCAGATAATAGCCAGCCCTTCGTGATGAAAAACTGTATGTTGCATAAGTATACTGCATCCGATAATGATGAGGATAATGCCTCCTATGATATTTATTCTAAGGTTGTACCGTTGTCCTACTTTGCTTCCCGATATCACGCCAAACGAAGCTACAAGCATTGTGACTACACCTATGACTATTGCCGGAAAGAATATATTTATATTGATTAGCGACATGGATAGCCCTACGGCTGTGGCATCGATACTGGTTGCAACGCCCAGACTAAACATGGTTTTAAAATTAAGCGGATTGAATGGTTTACTCTCTCCTTCGTTTTTGATACTCGAGTATATTACTCTTGTGCCTAAGAAAAAGAGAATGATAAATGCCAGCCAATGATCGTACTCGTCGATATATTCAGCAAATGTAGAGCCTATAAACCATCCGAAAACAGTGAGGCTCATTTGCATGAATGCCAGCATACCCGCTATTTTCAGGATGTTGATCGTGTCGTGATTTTTTATTATAGCCCCACTGGTAAGTGCTATAACGAGACTGTCCATCGACAGGCCTATTGCTAATATAATAATTTGGATCATATCCATTTTGTAATCTCGTTCAGTCCCTTGCGGTTTTTGTTTGGGCTAATACTTTTTTCTTCGTCAATATATCCGAGGGGGAATATGGCTATGGCTTCCAGATGAGCCGGTATATCGAGAGCCTTACGCAGAATATGAGGGTCGAAGTTACAAACCCAACACGTTCCTAAGCCTGTTTCAGCCGCTGCGAGGCATATATGCTCGGCAGCAATGGCTGCGTCTACATCACCAAAGTCTTTATTGTCAGTGTTTTTCCTTTTCCACGATTGCTCAGAGTCTTTGCAAACGATAATATGCATAGGTGCCGATTTGAACCACTCTCTGTTGTACGATTCCTGTATTTTTTCTATTGCATCCTTGTTGGTAACAACATAGAATACCCAAGGCTGATAGTTACAAGCTGATGGTGCCAGGCGTGCACAATCAAGAATGTAATTCACTTTTTCCGCTTCTATAGGTTGAGGCATGTAAGCCCTAACCGAATAGCGGTTTTCGATAAGATTTTTTAGTCGCATTAGCTTTATGTAGTAGTCTTAACTGATATCCTTTTATTCTTAATGTAATGAAAAGGATACAGCTATAGGCTGATATTCAGACTTACTTATAATTCTTCTTCTACTTTATAATTGTTCCTTTCGCTCGAACTGCGTGAGATAATCTCTCCCAGAAATCCCGCAAGAAAAAGTTGGGTTCCCAGTATCATCATTGTCATAGCAATAAAGAAGTACGGTGAACTAGTCACCAACGGGTGCGCTATTCCTTTGCTCATAGCATACAATTTGCTGCAACCTAAAATAACAGCAGCTATGAATCCGATAAAGAACATGACAGTACCCCATAGTCCAAAAAAGTGCATTGGTTTTCGTCCAAATACCGATAAGAACCAAAGGGTTAGCAAATCGAGATAACCGTTTACAAAACGGCTGAATCCGGCAAATTTACTTTTGCCGTATTTTCGGGCTTGGTGGTGTACTTCTTTTTCTGTAATTTTTGTAAACCCTGCTATTTTTGCAAGGTATGGTATATAACGGTGCATATCGTTATATATCTCTATGCTTTTCACCACATCTTTGCGATAGGCTTTCAGCCCGCAGTTGAAGTCGTGGAGCTTCACTCCCGAAACTTTTCTTGCTGTGGCATTAAATAGCTTTGTCGGCAATGTTTTCGACAGTGGATCGTAACGTTTCTTTTTCCATCCCGAAACAAGATCATACTTGTCTTCCTTTATCATCTTGTAGAGTTCCGGTATTTCGTCCGGACTGTCTTGCAAGTCGGCATCCATTGTGATCACAACATCGCCGGTTGTAAGTCCGAAGGCGCAATGCAAGGCAGGAGATTTGCCATAGTTGCGTCTGAATCGGATTGCTTTTACATTTTTGTCCGATTTTTTTAAATCAGATATTATTTCCCAAGAACGGTCTTTGCTGCCATCGTCAACAAAAATGATCTCGTACGAGAAGCCGTTCTCATTCATAACCCTTTTTATCCACGCATGGAGCTCGCTTAGCGATTCTTCTTCATTATATAAAGGTATAACAACAGATATATCCATAGATGCCTTAGTTATTCTTTTTTATTTTGACTACAAAGTTGAGAACAAAGCTAAGGAAAAATCCTAAGAATATGTTCTTTATAAATTCCATTACGATATATGTCAGTTTGTTGGAAAATATTACTCTCATAATGTCTTTTGCCCGTTCGTAGTCGGCCTCAGGTACTTTTATTATAGGGGCAACTTCTATACTTTTCATCACCGGCTCTATCATGCGGCTAAAGAATGCCGGGTCGATAAACTGATAGTGAGCAAACATGATTACACCTTCGAGAAAAGAGGCGTAAAAGCACATCAATACCGTAAAGGCGATGCAATGCCATGCGCTTTGCGGATTGTCGGGGTCGGAAGTCTTAAACCTGTAATAGAAAATATACACTACCAGCAATGTGACAATGTTGAGCAGATAAAAGATGAATGCAAACCTGTCTGATACACCTATGCCTGCTACAATTAGAAATATGTATCTGATAACCCAGAACAATCCGAGCAACAGACCATAAAACATAGCATATCTGTTGATTATAGAGAAGCTCTCGCCTAAACGTTGATTTTTTGCCATAAGTGATACAAATGTAAGAAAATTATCAGATTCTATAAAGCAGACCCATAAACAATTACCAAGAAATAAGTAAGAGGGTAGAGTATTATAGAAAGAGGCTATCCAAAAAATTAGACAGCCTCTTTATGTATTCAGAAATATCTTTACCTATTAGTTCCCTTTGTTCTCTTTTTCTTCTTTTATGGTTAAGTCTAAAGGGTGTTTCACCTTCTCTTTTAGCAAAGCTATATCGAGAACCTCCTTTATGTCATCTACATAGTGGAAAGTCAATCCTTTGAGATATAGAGGTTTGATTTCATCTATATTCTTTTTGTTTTCTTTACAAAGGATAATCTCTTTTATTCCGGCACGTTTTGCAGCCAGTATTTTCTCACGGATGCCACCCACAGGAAGAACTTTTCCACGCAGGGTTATTTCTCCGGTCATTGCCAGATTTGGTCTAACCTTGCGTTGGGTGAAAGCCGAAGCCAGCGATGTAACCATTGTTATACCTGCTGACGGGCCATCTTTCGGAATAGCTCCTTCGGGAACGTGTACATGTACATTCCAGTTGTCGAATACCTTTTCGTCGATACCGAGCAATTGCTGTCCGTGCGACTGTAAGTATTGGAGTGCAAGTATTGCCGATTCTTTCATCACATCCCCCAGATTTCCTGTAAGGGTTAGTTTGCCGCCCTTGCCTTTGTTTAGCGAAGTTTCTATAAACAGAATTTCTCCACCTACCGAGGTCCAAGCCAAGCCTGTAACGACTCCAGCATATTCGTTACCCTGATATTGATCACGGGTATATTCTACTGCTCCCAGATATTCTTGCAAATCATCCGGATCGATCACTTTCTTGTATTCATCGTCAGAAGCTACCTTACGAGCGAGTTTACGCATAATCTTGGCAATCTTCTTATCCAGTTCACGTACTCCCGATTCGCGGGTATAGTTTTCTACAATTTTTTCTATTGTCTTTTTCGGGATATCGATAGCGTCTTTTGTCAGTCCGTGATTTTCCAATTGTTTAGGTATCAAGTGACGGCGAGCTATTTCTATTTTCTCTTCTATAATGTATCCGCTCACGTCTATCAGTTCCATACGGTCGAGCAATGGCTGAGAGATGGTCGATAGGTTGTTTGCTGTAGCAAGGAACATTACTTTCGATAAATCGTAATCGATATTCAGGTAATTGTCGTGGAATGTTGAATTTTGTTCAGGGTCAAGGACTTCCAATAGTGCAGAAGACGGATCACCTTTAAAATCACTACCTATTTTATCGATTTCATCCAGCACAAACACAGGATTTGAAGAACCGGCTTTCAGTATATTCTGAATAATACGTCCCGGCATCGCACCTATATATGTACGGCGGTGTCCTCGTATTTCGGACTCGTCGTGCAATCCACCCAAAGACACTCTCACATAGTTACGGTTGAGTGCTTTTGCTACAGATTTGCCTAAGGATGTTTTACCTACTCCCGGAGGGCCATAAAGACAAATGATCGGCGATTTGAGGTCACCTTTCAGTTTCAGTACGGCAAGATGCTCAATAATACGCTCTTTTACTTTCTCCAAACCAAAGTGATCTTGATCGAGCACTTTCTGAGCATTTTTCAGATTGAAGTTGTCTTTCGTGTACTCACCCCAAGGCAAGTCGAGTATGGTTTCTATATATGTATATTGAGTAGAGTAGTCGGGCGACTGCGGATGCAGGCGTTCGAGCTTTGTTATTTCTTTTTCGAAAATAGCGGCTACATCTTTACCCCACTTCTTCTTTGCTGCTCTCTGCTTAAACTCTTCGAGGTCGGCTTGTTGAGGGCTTCCGCCCAATTCGTCCTGAATTGTTTTTATCTGTTGTTGAAGGAAGTATTCTTTTTGTTGTTGGTTGAGCTCTTCACGTGTTTTCATTTGTATATTGAGCTTCATCTCCATCATCTGAGTTTCACGATTGAGGATAACCAATAGGCGGTAAGCACGTTCTTTTTCGTCGTCTATTTCCAACAGAGCTTGCTTCTCCGATCCCGAAACAGGCAGATTTGCGCAACAGTAATTTACCAATACCGAAGATACACTATCCGACTTTATTCGCTGTATGAATTCCTTTGGTGGTTCGCCATACATACGTAGCATGAGTATCATCTGGTCGCGAATAGAATCTAACAGTGCTTTGTATTCTGTGTCTGTCTTGAGAACAGGAACACTTTCCTTTATTTCGTATCTTCCTTTAAGGAATGGTTCGGTTTGTGTCAGTTCTGTCAGGCGAAAACGTTTTTTTCCTTGAAAGATGACAGTCACGTTCTCATCGTCTGGAAGCTCGATTACACGTATAATTTCGCCAATAACGCCTATTGAATACAGGTCGTTGATTTCGGGTTCTTCGTTGTCTGCGTCTTTTTGGCAGACAAGTCCCACGTATTTCCCTTTCAGACGGCTTACACTTTTTATCAGCTTCAACGATTTTTTTCGTGCAACGGATATCGGCATGCTCGTCCCCGGAAAAATAATCGTGTTTCTTAGCGGAAGAATCGCGATTTCTTCTTTCAGGTCGTTTTCATTTATATAGCAATCTCCATCATCGAAGTCATTAGCTATGATCGATATAACCGGTCCATTGTTTTCTTCGAGACTGAGAAAATCTTTCTTTTTACTAAACATATTTATAATCCTTGTTTTTGTTTTTATGCTCCTTTTTACAAGAAGCAGATAAAAATATGGAATAATAACTAACTTTGCTTACATATATAACAAAATTTATGCCATAAATGGTTATAGATTTTTTGAATGAGTGATAGTATAATACATGTAATAAAAAATTATACATTGATTCTACTATAAAAATGTTACTTATATAGATATGCCGAATCCTTATTTTAGGTTCAAAAAGTTTACAGTTTATCACGATCGTTGTGCCATGAAGGTAGGTACAGACGGTGTTTTGCTTGGTGCATGGGTCAATGTTTCAGGCGATAATATTCTGGATATAGGTACAGGTACGGGACTCATTTCGTTGATGATGGCTCAGCGCAACGAAAAAGCTGTAATAGACGCAATAGACATTGATAGCGATGCTGTAAGCCAGGCAAACGATAATATTGAAAATTCTCCATTTGGTAACCGTATCAATTCTTGGAATGCTTCGTTGCAAGAGTTTAGCTCAAAAGCTGAGAAACGATATGATGTGATTGTTTCCAACCCTCCTTTTTTTGTACAATCCTTAAAGTCGCCAAACAAAGAACGTTCTTTGGCAAGGCATACAGATAGTTTGCCTGTCGCAGATTTGATTGGCTTGTCTGCTTCACTTTTGTCTCAAAGGGGGCGGATGTCTTTTATCTATCCTTTTGATTACAAAGTAGAGCTTATAAAGCTTGCAGAACAATATAAATTATCAGTGTCACGTATTGCCAATGTGTTTCCTACCCCTGATTCTGTACCAAAACGCATTCTGATAGAACTGTCGAAAGAAGAAGCCACACCAATCGAAAATGATTTGATTATAGAAAAAGCAAGACATGTATATTCAGATGACTTTACTGCTTTATTGAAAGATTTTTATCTGAAAATGTAAATTTATTTTTCGGATTATACGTTTCGCTATAACTGTTTTCCTACACTACTTTATTTTGCCATCGGGCTCGTGTAAGATATACGATTGAGAATATTAATAGAGGTCCCCAATAAAAGTATTCTACAGTCCAACACCACGCTACAGACATTTCCTTATATATTACTATCCACGACATAGCCACAATGTATATTACCATTGTTATCATTTCCAATATAAGGGCAGCTTTGGTGTTTCCTGTTCCAGATATGGAGTTGAATACTACAATACTTAGCGCTGATATCGGTAGCGAGAAAAGTAATACGATGAGAGGTATTACCGTTTCTCCAATAAGCGTTTTCTGATCTATAGGAGCTATGATTGATATCCAAAACTCGGGAGAAATAAATGTTATTCCCATCATGAGAACGATTATTCCCAGGTTTAATAAGCATATTTTCTTCACAAGGGGGATAACTCCTTTTATATTCCCTGCGCCCATTGTATTACCCACCAGTGTGTTGGCGGTGGTGGCCAAAGCATTCATCGGAATAAAGTAAACCATATAGAAACTTCGGACGAGGTTTGTTATTTTAAGCGCATCTTCGGAGTGCTGTTCTATGGCAACGAAGAAGATAAACCATGTAGACATGGAGATAAAATACTGCACCATCGTAAAGGATGATATATTCAGGATGCTTCGGATAATGGATAGCTTGAATTTCATCTTTGCAAAACCATATTTCTTGAAGTCGACGGTTGCAAATGTATATATGGTAAAAAATAGCACAGAGGCTATCTCTGACAATACAGCAGCGATGGCAGCACCTTCAATTCCCATTTCGGGGCAACCGAAGTTACCGAATATCAGGGCATAGTCGGCTATGATATTTACAACAGCCATTGTGATTGCATTGAATGTCAATACTTTTGTGCGGGCGATTCCTACATAGAATGCACGGAACATTACGTTGAATGCCGCAAAGAAAAACCCGTAGATGCGTATTGATAAATATCTGTCGATAGCGTCAAATACGTCCGGCGATTTGAGGAATGTAGACAGCACCTGATCGATCAGTAGCTGTGACATGAAAAACAGAATAAGAGCAAATACTTGTAAAAACATAAGCCCCTGTATCACGATAGTACCTATCTTATCGTAATTCTTTTCGCCATTGCGACGGCTGATCATAATCTGCCCACCGATACTGAAACCGAAGCAAAGCGTAAAAATGGCTACATAATATATTCCCGCAAGTCCCGAAGCACTTTGGTATATACCCGCCAAACCGGGGTGGTCGGGGTTGACAACATGTCCGAGGAAAAAAGTACCTGTGAGTTGTATAATATTCTGGGCAAGTAATCCTAACATAATAGGAATACTTACCTTCCATATATCTTTATATGTATATGAATGCATAAGTTTAGCTGTTTGCTATTTGCCAATAGCAGAGTTAATACAAATTCCTAAAAATAGGTCTTATTTGATAATCTTGTTAGTCTTAGTGTCAGGAAATACAACCCATGGCTTGAAAGACTTAGCTTCTTCAAACTCCATTTGGGCATAAGACATTATAATAACAATGTCTCCCGGTTGTACTTTGCGGGCGGCAGCTCCATTTAGGCAAATAGCACCCGATCCACGTTCGCCTCTGATGACGTATGTTTCGAGGCGTTCGCCATTGTTGTTGTTGACGATCTGGACTTTTTCGCCTTCTATCAGGTTTGCCGCGTCCATCAAATCTTCATCTATCGTGATACTTCCGATATAATTCAAGTTGGCTTCGGTTACAGTAACACGGTGTAACTTCGATTTTACAACTTCTATGATCATTTTTTATCTTTATAATTAAGCTTTCGCTTTGTATACAATATTATCTATCAAACGTACATCGCCACAAAATACTGCGATGCATCCTACTATATAATCAGATTCTTGCCAGTTGTTTACCGACTGTAAAGAATCGCCGTCTACTATTTCGTAGTATTCCACATCCAACTCTTCATGAGAATTGAGCTGATTGGTTACTTTGTCTATTACCTCTTTTACGGTCTGGGATTGCATCCATTCCTTACTTTCGAATAAGGTTTTAGATATATTTACAGCTACCTGTTTTTGAGCTGCGTTCAGTCTTTCGTTCCGACTGCTTAGTGCCAGTCCGCTGGGTTCCCGTACTATTGGCATTGGGACAATCTGTACCGGCAGCTCCAGTTGCTTGACCATAGCCCTGATTACAGCCAATTGCTGGAAGTCTTTTTCTCCAAAATAAGCTTTGTCAGGTTTTACAATGTCAAACAAACGGCTTACAACTTGTGCTACACCGTTGAAGTGCCCGGGGCGATGCACGCCTTCCATCACTTTGTCAATCTGTCCAAAATCGAACTCTCTTGTATCCGGCTCGGGGTATATTTCTTTTTCGGAAGGAGCAAAGACGAAGTCTACGCCTGCTTTTTCCAGAAATAGGCAATCTTGTTCCAGGTTGCGCGGATATTTTACAAGATCTTCTTTGTTGTTAAACTGTGTCGGGTTTACAAATATGCTGACAATAGAGATGTCATTGTCTGCGATACATTGTTTTACAAGAGAAATATGACCGTTATGCAGTGCACCCATGGTGGGTACGAATCCTATTTTTTTGTCTTTCAGGCGCAATGGTGCAACAACATCTTGTACCTCTTTTACAGTATTTAATAATCTCATCTTTTTCAAAAATCAAAAGCGGATACAAAGCAACTAAATATTTGTGTAACGACGAAACAATCAGGCTTTTTTGTTTCAATTTTAACGAATAAATCTTCACCAAAACAAGGAAGAAAGACCTTAAATTAAAGGGTTGCAGGATTTTGTCTTGTAAAATTTGCAAAAAACAAGATTTTTTTTTATTATCTTTGTACTTTCAATTCAAGAAACAGAAGAGGATTATAATTAAATGGGTACTAAAAAGATTTTATACATCACGCAGGAGATCACTCCTTACTTGCCGGATTCACCAATAGCAACTAATTGTAGATACTTACCTCAAGCAATACAAGAAAAAGGACAGGAAATAAGAACGTTTATGCCGAAGTTCGGCAGTATAAACGAACGGCGTAATCAGTTGCATGAAGTTATACGCCTATCGGGAATGAATCTTATAATAGATGATACAGACCATCCTCTGATAATAAAAGTGGCATCGATACAGGCTGCCCGCATGCAGATCTACTTTATAGATAATGATGATTACTTCAAACGTAAATATACTGTGGCGGATGATCACGGAGTGGAGTTTGACGACAATGACGAACGAAGCATATTCTATGTGAGGGGTGTATTGGAAACAATAAAAAAACTTCGTTGGATACCTGATGTAATCGATTGTCATGGTTGGATGACAGCACTTACAGGTCTTTATATTAAGACAGCGTATGCTGACGACCCTTGTTTCAAAAACTCAAAGGTTGTTTACTCTCTCTATAATGATGACTTTAAGAAGCCGTTCAGCAATAAATTTATCGACAAATTAAAGTTCGACGGAATAAAAGATAAGGAAATCACAGACCTAAAAGGTGTTGTTGATTTCGAAACTCTGGCTAAATTTGCGATTAAAAATGCAGACGGAGTAATACAAAGTGAAGATTTGATCAATAAAGATGTACTCGATTACGCAAGTAAATCAGGTAAAAACTTCCTTCCTTATCAGGGAGATCTGGAAAATTCTGTTGATGCAATCAATAATTTTTACGAGAATCTTTAAAGTATCTAAAATAAAAATAGAAAAATGCTGTTTTATTTCATGAGAACAGCATTTTTTTGGATATTTGAAACCAATTTAATTTAACCCTTAATTTTGAATGAAGAGTAAAGCTTTACTGAGTCTGATAATTACAATCCTGATGGTTGTTTTTATTTCTTGTGATGACGATTTGAACAAGATAGGAAATTCTATACTGCCCGAAGGAGACGATATATTTGTATATGTTGATACTGTTGCCATAACAGCAAGAACCGTATCGCTCGAAGATTCGGTATATGCCAAATCTCAAATGGGGTTATTAGGAAATTATGTGGACCCTGTATTCGGGAACATAAAGTCTGACTATTTATCGGAACTATATTGTCCTGAAAATACTGAGTTTCCACCAAAGACGCTTTCTATCGATTCGACTTTTCTTGAGGTCATTTCAGATCAGTATCTGGGTGATAGTATCGCTCCGTTTGGTATAGCTGCATACAAAGCAACACAACCTCTTACTGCTAATTTCTTTACGAATATAGATCCGAAGAAATATTGTGATATGTCGCAACCTCTAGGACAAGGTATATTTACAGTAACTTCTGCTCCGAACAATAGCGGTCAAAGGACGTATTCACTTCGCCTCAAAAAGGATATGGGGCAAGAGTTTTATGATGAATGGGTGAACTCGAAAGGTGCAACATTCAAAAACTCTGATTCTTTCCGTAAATTCTTTAAAGGTATGTATCTTACATCTACCTTTGGTTCGGGAACAATGATTAGCGCGAGTACTACAATATTTAAGGTATATCTTAAATATAATGGCAGAAATGTAGCTGATACTGAAGACTCTGTTCGAGTAGGGGTGTTCAGAATGGCATTTACGCCCGAAGTGATACAGTTGAACCACATTCAGAACAAAAATCCTGATTACTTGTTTACTAACAATGATACACGTACATACATGAAAAGCCCGGCGGGAGTATGTACCGAATTGACAATACCTTTGGCTGAAATAATGAAAAAAGCCGAAGAGACGGGCAAGAAAAATAATAAATTGAACGCTGCTAACTTTAAGATTAAAGGATTCACCGAAGAGGAAGAAAAAACCAATTTGGGAAGACCATCAACTCTTTTGTTTATAAATAAAGATTCTTTGACTAATTTCTTCTCAGATAGGAATAAGAATAGACCGGATGCTAAAACCAGTTTTGTCATGGAGCGGTCATCGACGACTAATATTTATAACTTCGTCTATGGAAATATAGCGAGTAGTACAGTGAATAATATCGCTAACCTGATTAATCACTATATGGATTATTATAAAGGAAAAGACAATATTCCTGATCTTAAATATTTGGTTATACCTGTTTCGACTAAGACTCAATCGTCTACAACGTCTTCAGGGTCGAGTGTTACTATGTACACAAATGTTTACAACTTAATGACTCCTGCTTCAGCTATATTCAGAACAGATGTTAATAATATGAAGATGGGGCTTATATTCAGTAACTATAACAGCACCTCGAAATGATTAGCTAAAAAGATATAGTGTCGAGAAATAAAATAAGATACACAGCCAGAGTATTATTCCTATTGTATATAGGATATCTGGGCTGTGTATCTTATTTTGTACATAGCCACGTCTACAATGGAGTGGTGTATGTACATTCCCACCCATACAAAAAACTGGCAAAAGGTGGTGACGATAACAGGCAACTGCCATTCGAAACTCATCATCATACCTCAGCCGGTTTCTTTACTTTCAATCAGGTATCTAATCTAGCTTCTTTTGAGGCTGTATCTTCCCATATCGGTGATATATATATTCCCGAGATAATCTTTACATACAAGCAGGTAATACTAAAGGATGTAATTCCTCCTGTTCTGTATTCTGCCAACTATAGAGCACCCCCTTCATTTCTATCCTGAGACAATATAAAGTCTAATTATGAGGAATTGATTTCCTCCTTATGATTGAAGTGTTCATGCTTCAATCTTTATTCATTTAACTTATTCCCAAAAAAGTGTAATGCAAATTTCTTCGACGAGATTTGTGTTGCCAATACATCATACAAAATGGTGCATTACTGCATTGTTATTGTACCATTACTATATATTTAATCAATATGAAAAAGATTATACTTTTATCATTCTATATACTATATGCTATAAGTTCTATAGCGCAATCGAAAACTTCATCAATCAAAGGGCATGTCCTCGATGGGCAAACCGAAGAGCACCTTCCGGGTGTAACTGTTTATATCGATAAAACCAAGCATGCTGCCGTAACAGACGAAACAGGGCATTTTTCTATCGACAAAATGCCCGCAGGGACATATATTCTGGTAACTCAGTATATCGGATATGCTCCCATAAGGCAAGAGGTAACTATAGGGCAGGGTGTTACCCGAAATGTAACCATGTACATAGAACCTGAGAATCAGCAACTCGGCGAAATTGCAGTAACAGCATCTTTGAGGGCTCTCAATCGGAAGATTTCGCCTGTGGTGGTGAACGAGCTTACAACAAAAACATTTGAGGCTACCAACTCCGTATCGCTCTCGCAAGGCTTGAATTATATGCCGGGCTTGCGTGTAGAAACCAATTGCCAGAATTGCGGTACACAAGAAGTCCGCATCAATGGTTTGGAGGGGCAGTACTCGCAAATGCTTATTGACGGACAAGCTGTATTTACATCCCTATCTAAAATGTATGGATTAGAACAGATGCCGACTAATATGATAGAACAAGTAGAAGTAATCAGAGGTGGCGGTTCTGTACTTTATGGAGCAAATGCAATTGGTGGAGTTATTAATGTGATAACAAAAGAGCCGGAGAAAAATTCTTATCAGGCAAAATACAATATGTCTTTGATAGACGGAAAATCGGCAGATAATATCCTGTCTCTCAACTCTTCATTTGTAGACAGGACAAAGACTTCGGGTATTTCATTATTTGCTAATATGCGCCATCGTAATGCATGGGATGCCAATGATGATGGTTTCTCCGAAATTGGAAAAAATAAGGCGACATCTATTGGTTTCCGCAGTTTTACAAAGCCTACTTTAAATGATAAGCTCACGCTCGAATATCACTATATCTCCGAGTACAGAAGGGGAGGAGATAATCTCAATCGCCCACCCCATGAAGCGGAGATAGCCGAGACTACAGATTATAGTATACATGCAGGGAGTGTAGGTTATGTACATTCGAGTGACGATAACAAACGTAAGCTGACGGTGAATGGCTCTATTCAAAAAACAGGTAGAGATAGTTACTATGGCGGCGGTCGTGATCTGAATGGGTACGGTAATACATCCGAACTGGCAGCTACAGGTACTGTTCGCTACGAGGTGAATTCCGATAAACTGCTGTTTATGCCTGCTAAATTTACTGTAGGTTTTACACAAGAGTATACAAACCTTCATGATACGATTCATAGCCGGAATATAAAGCAAATTTTGAATGTAAGTAGCCTCTATGCGCAGAATGAATGGCGCGACGACAAGCTGACTTTCATTGTAGGAATAAGAGGTGACAAGCATAACAAGCTGAGTAATATAAATATCATTCCCCGGTCAAGCATCAGATACAGAGTGGGAGAGAAGGTGAATCTGCGTGCGGCATATTCGATGGGATACAGAGCTCCCGAAATAATTGCTTCTGATCTGGACGTACCTGTTATCGGAGGAAAGGCTACAATTACTGTTCTTGGTGAAAACCTGAAACGTGAATATTCGAATGCTATCAATGGAGGATTTGATTATACTTTGTTTAATAATAAGTTTTATTCCTATTTTCTTGTCGAAGGATTTTACAATAAGATAAACAGGGTGTTTATAGTAGAAGAAACAGGAACCGACGCTATGGGTAATATTATAATGACCCGCAAGAATGGAGATGGTGCATACGTATACGGGTTGAATCTGGAAACAACAATACAGCCTATCGACTGGCTTGAGCTGCAAGGAGGATTTACTTGGCAGAGAAGCCGCTATACAGAGCCCGTAAGCTGGTCGTCAGAGTCGTATGTAGAACCTGTGAAGAAGATGCTCCGATCACCTGATACCTACGGGTTCTTTTCGGCAATGGCTACGCCTAAGAAAAGCTATGCCGTGTCTTTGTCGGGTGTGTATACAGGCTCTATGTTGGCTCCCCACTTTGCCGGTGCAGAGGGTGTTGATAAAGATGTGACTGTAAAAACACGCAGCTTTGTGGATATGACCGTGAAGTTGTCTTATTTCTTCAATCTGAATGCTACTAACAAAGTGGAGATTAATGGCGGAATACAGAACATGTTCAACCAGATACAGAAAGATTACGACAAAGGCCCTAACAGGGATTCTGAGTACATTTATGGGCCATCATTGCCTCGTACATTCTTTATTGGTCTTAAAATAAGTTCTATATAAATATAAAGGTGTCTCAAGGATGGCGTAAGACTCTTGGGGCACCTTCTCCTTTTTATTCTCCACTTTTCAATTTTTTATTTAACAAGATAAAAGAAAATATAAATTGATATTTTTAAACCACCGATGATGATTCGATTAGATTAAAAATCCTTAATCTCAAACTCGGTTTTACCGCATTTGTGTCATATTCTAAGATTTTGATACTATCTTTGTGAAGCTGAGAGGGACTCTTAACTATAAAAAAATGAAACCTTATAGTTTTTCCCTGTTGACAGACAGGGTGTTCCACTAATATATAGTTAATGGTATATATCATTATAAAAGGATTATTTATTGGTTTTTTATCTTCTGCTCCTATGGGACCTGTTGGTATGCTGTGTATTCAGCGTACTCTGAATGAAGGAAAGAAGCAAGGGTTGATAACCGGACTCGGAGCCGCTGTGGGTGATATGTTGATAGCATTACTTGCTATTATTGCAGCTTTAGGTCTAGGGTTCAGCACCGAATTTATTCAACAACACGAAGGCCCTCTTAAGATTGTGGGTAGTGTCGTCCTCATTGCTTTCGGGTATGTAGTTTTTAATAAAAACCCGTCGAAAAGCCTTACTAAACTAAAAGAAAATGCTATGTCTTTCTGGAAGGTCTTTGCTTCTTCGCTAGGACTTACCGTTTCCAATATTGCTACGTTATTTCTTTATATAGCCCTGTTTGCTCGTTTCAATGTGATTGATGCGGATAAGCCTTTCGGGTACGATCTTCTTACCATATCTTTTATTGGTATCGGAGCTATGCTGTGGTGGCTGCTAGTCACTTATTTTGTTAATAAACTGCGTTCCCGCTTCAATCCCAGAGGGCTTCAGATATTTAATAAGATCATAGGGGTATTATTGGTAGGTCTGGGTGTAGCCGGTATTATTACAGGTACGCTGATGGGAATAGATATCTTCTAGCTTAATGCCGTTTCAATCTTTTAGTTTGATCCTTATCCCATAATAGCGAGACATTAGCTCCTCTGAATATGGGTCTTCTCCGTGTATGTACGAACTTCCGTTGTATCGTGTAAATTCACAATAATCTAAACCTTTTTCTTTCGCTTGTTTTATAGCAACTTCCCGTTGTGCTACTATCTTGCTGTATGAATTAATTTCTTTCCAGCCCAGATAAAAGGTAAATAAAAAGGCTATCAGTGATACTGATACTACGATAAGTCTTATTTGCCTCAAAAATACGTTTTTATAATCCAGGTTGTAAAAGCAGATGCCTATGGCAATAATAAGGAAAGTGACAACGCCGAAAAGTGCTCTGCGGGGGAATGTAGGTGAAGCCAGCATGGCGTATACTGCTGCAATAGCAGCTACTGTATATATAAGCACAAGCTTCATTTTGTCTTTTTTATCTCCTCTCGAGAAACGACTGAAAGTGATAACGGAAATGAGAGTAATAAGAAAAAGAGGTCCGCTATAATAAAAAAATGTAAGCGTCCACATAAATAGACGATAACTTAAGTTGTATAGGCTGAATGATGTGGATTCTCCCGCTCTTACGAAGTTTCCCGGAGCAGCTATCATGATGATAAAGCCTATAATAGCTCCGGCAAATCCCGCAATAGCCCAAACAGGAATAGCCCACTTGTGCGAACGGTAATATATGAAAAAGCCTATAACAATCACTAACATTGCAGCCGCTGTATTTTCGTTTGTCCATCCGGCTAGTATTCCCGGTATGAAAATACACATAGAGTAAAAAGCTTGTAATATAGGCCTTGATACTCTTCCTGTATACAGCCTGAAGGGCAAAAGGAATAGTAAAATCAGCCATGTTCCCCAAAGGTAGTTGGCAGAGCCCGTTAGCCAAAAGATGGTATCGCCAATTACGGGTTGTGAAAACCATACTCCAAGATTGACGGTTAAGAATAAGAAAATACTATTTTTTGTTCTTCCTTTGATGTGCAGGTAGATTAAGAAGATATAGCTTAAATAAACTAGTGTATTTAGTAGATCTGCTACATTGGTAGGAAGTATTAGCAGTATTTGTGCGATAAAATGAACAACGGAGCGTCCTCCCCACATGTAGTAATGGTTGACTTGAGAATGTATAATGTCCTTGATCGAAGTGATACGACCTTCTTCTCCGTAGATAAAGAGATATGCAAAGTCATCGGATATAATAGGAGTCAATCTGTTTAGTGAATATAGAGCTGTGAAACAGATTAGTATCACAACTATCCAACACGCCCTTATCTTTGTTTTGGTGTTGCTGATAGAATATAAGAGTCTCTCCGTCTTGCTATATATTTTTCGAAAAAGAGATACTCCATGATCGAAACTGTTGTTCTGGGCGTACATGAAGTTATTGTAAGTTTGCTACAAAAATACAATAAAAAACAAAAGCAGCAAGATAAATTGTCTTGCTGCTTTGTTATTATTATTGAAAAATGCTTTATCCGCATTTCGATGCACCACAGTTTGTACATTTCATACAACCTTCTTGATATACCAATGTCTCTAATCCACAGACAGGACATTTTTGACCTTTGGCTTCTGTTTCGTTCGGTAGGTATTTCTTCAGTGCACGTTCAACACCATTCTTCCATGTGTTGATAGTTTCGCTGTTGAGTTCAAGTCCCTGAACAAGTTTTACAACCTGATCGATAGGCATTCCGTAACGCAACACTCCCGATATCAGTTTGGCGTAGTTCCAGAACTCCGGGTTGAACTTGCCGTTCAGTCCTTCGATTGTTGTTTTATAACCTCTCTTATTCTTAAACTGGAAGTCGTATGAACGTTGACCTTCGTCGTTCATTGTTTTGATAATCACACCTTGATTGATGTTCTTCGGAAGCACAAGACCTTCGTCGTCGTCCGACAATCCGGTAAAGATCTCGTAAGGGCGTCCGTCTAATAAGCCGATGAAAGCAATCCATTTTTCCTTGTTGTTTTGGAATTTGATGACATCCGCAGCCAGTTCGCGAGGGCGTTCCATTACTATCTGAGGGCGTTCGTAGCAGTCTCCGCAGTCTTCTTCTTCTTTTTTGCTGTCGTTGGCAATAAGAACTCCGGCACGTGATCCGTCACGGTATACAGTACATCCTTTACATCCGCTTTTCCATGCTTCTATATAAAGTTGGTTCACGAGGTCTTCCGAAACATCTGATGGCAGATTGATGGTTACACTGATAGAGTGGTCTACCCACTTTTGGATGCGTCCCTGCATTTTTACTTTCTGTAGCCAGTCTACATCGTTTGAAGTAGCCTTGTAGTAAGGCGATTCGGCAACCATCTTGTCTATTTCTTCATTTGTATATCGTTTGGCAGCAGGATATCCTTTGCTTTCCATCCATGTTACAAACTTATGGTGGAATACGACATATTCTTCCCAAGAGTCTCCGTTTTCGTCAACAAAGTCTACACGTACTTCCTTGTCGTTCGGATTCACTTTGCGGCGGCGTTTATACACCGGGAGGAATACCGGCTCGATACCTGATGTCGACTGTGTCATCAAGCTTGTTGTTCCTGTAGGTGCTACTGTAAGACATGCTATGTTGCGACGTCCGTATTTTTCCATGTCTTTGTATAGTTTCGGATCAACTTCAGCCAAACGATTGATGAAAGGATTGTTTCTTTCACGTTCGATGTCGAATATCTCGAATGCTCCACGTTCCTTCGCCAGTTCCACAGAAGCACGGTATGCAGCAATAGCCAGTGTGCGGTGTACTTCTTCGGCAAAAGTTGTAGCCTCTTCTGTTCCGTAGCGCAAGCCCATAGCGGCAATCATGTCGCCCTCGGCTGTGATACCTACTCCTGTACGGCGGCCTTGTAGTGTTTTCTTACGGATTTTTTCCCATAGATGTCTTTCAGGCCATTTTACTTCTTCGTTTTCAGGGTCAATTTCTATTTTGTTCAGGATCTTATCTATCTTCTCGGTTTCAAGATCGATAATATCGTCCATGATTCGTTGTGCCAGTCCTACGTGTTTTTTGAATAGTTCGAAGTCGAAATATGCATCTTCCTTGAATGGATTCACTACGTATGAATATAAATTGATAGCCAATAGACGGCAGCTGTCATAAGGACAAAGAGGAATCTCTCCACATGGATTTGTGGATATAGTCTTGAATCCAAGGTCTGCATAGCAGTCCGGCACAGATTCTCTGATGATGGTATCCCAAAACAATACTCCCGGTTCGGCCGATTTCCATGCATTGTGAACTATCTTTTTCCACAGGTCGGTAGCGTTAGTGTCTCTTACTGTAGTCGGGTTGTTCGAGTCTATTGGGTATTGCTGAGTATACGGTGTTCCGTCTACTACTGCTTGCATAAAGGCATCGTCTATCCTCACTGAAACATTGGCGCCCGTAACCTTCCCTTCTATCATTTTTGCATCAATGAACGATTCCGAGTCAGGGTGCTTTATAGATACGCTAAGCATAAGGGCTCCACGACGTCCATCTTGAGCGACTTCACGTGTAGAGTTGGAATATCTTTCCATAAAAGGGACAAGTCCGGTAGATGTAAGAGCTGAGTTCTTTACCGGAGATCCTTTAGGACGTATGTGTGATAAATCGTGTCCAACACCTCCACGGCGTTTCATTAGTTGTACTTGTTCTTCGTCGACGCGGATAATAGCTCCGTACGAATCCGATGATCCATCCATGCCGATAACAAAACAGTTCGACAATGATGCTATTTGATAGTCATTACCTATCCCTGTCATTGGGCTTCCTTGTGGCACAATATATTTAAATTGGTCAAACAAGTCGTATAGCTCTTGGGTAGTGAGTCCATTTTTATATTTTGATTCTATACGGCCTATTTCGTTCGCCAATCTCCAATGCATATCTTCGGGCGATTGTTCGTAGATATTGCCTGTCGCATCTTTTAGGGCATATTTGTTAACCCATACTTTAGCGGCTAGCTCATCACCGTTAAAGTAATCAAGTGCGGCTTTATACGCCTCGTCAAAAGTGTAAACCTTCTGTGCCATTTGTTTATGTTTTTTATATAAATTATTTCGTTTGTTTCTCTTGATTTTTTTTGTTAATGCAATATTACAGATTATGTGATGATGAAACAAATTTTGCAATATATATTTATTAACAAAGTGAAAAGTTTTCCGTTTTAAAATTTAATTGTCTGAAAATTAGATGCATAAAAATTTTATATTGGAGAAAAGTTTTCCGTTTTGTTTTTCACTGTATAATAAATAGAACAAGATGTGGAAGATAATGTTTAAGAAAAGAGCAAAAAAAATAATCAGAAAGATCTTTTTAACCTTTCCGATTATTTGTAAAATATGTTATTTTCTGATAAGTTACTCTGCTGCTATCAGTTCCGGATCAATCATGATACGACCACAATATTCGCAAACGATAATTTTCTTACCGATTTTGATATCCATTTGTTTTTGTGGTGGAATTTTGTTGAAGCAACCCCCGCAAGCACCACGCTCTATACATACAACAGCCAAACCGTTGCGTGCACTTTTGCGAATTCTCTTGAAGGCTTGTAATAAACGAGGTTCTACTTCGGCCTCGATATCTTTCACTTCGTCGCGAAGTTGTTCTTCTTGTTGCTTTGTTTCAGATACAATGCCATCCAGTTCTTCTTTCTTTTGAGCAAGGTCGGCAGCACGTTCGCTAAGAAAAGCTTTGCTCTTTTCTATTTGCTCAGCAAGGCTTTTAGAATCCTGGCTAAATTCGCGGATACGTTTTTCTGAAAGCTCAATTTCCAATGTTTCGAACTCTATCTCTTTGCTGAGGTGATCAAACTCACGATTGTTGCGAACATTATCAAGCTGTTCTTTATATTTTGCAATTTTGAGCTCGCTGTCTTTTGCTTTTTGCTTTTGATGCGAAATTGCAGTATCAGCTTCTTTTAATTCAGCCTCGTGTTTTTTGATACGAGTTTCCAATCCGATGATTTCATCTTCAAGGTCGGCTACTTCAAGAGGAAGTTCTCCACGTAGGATTTTGATATTATCTATTTCAGATAGTTTCAGCTGTAGATGATAAAGCGTATGTAGCTTTTCTTCTACCGTTACTTCTTTTTCTGTAGATTTTTTTGCCATAAGATATTTTTGTTTATTGAATTTCTATCATAAAAAAATGCAGTAATCGAATAGCTTCAACTATCTTCTTACTACATCATCCGTAATAAGCGGGAGTACGTCACCGCCTGATTACAAATATTTTACAGGATTTACGTCAAACCCTGACATATATACTGCAAAGGTAGGATATTTTTTTGAAATAATATCGAAAAAAATATTCTTTGTGAAAATTTCAGACTCGTAATGTCCTATCACTGCAAGCAATATTTTGTCTTCTACGTCATAGAAGTCGTTATACTTGGCCTCTCCCGTGATGAAAATATCAGCGCTGTAAGAAACTGCTTTCGGAATAAGAAATGCCCCGCTGCCGCTGCATATAGCCACATCGCGTATGGGTGTGCCACGCAAAGGCGAGTGTTGCAGCATATTGAGGTGGAATGTGTCTTTTAGTAAGTATAAGAAATCTTCTTCGTCCATCTCTTCGGGCAGTGTACCCACGATACCGCTTCCAGCTTTACTCCACTCGTTTTGTAAAGCATAGAAATCGTATGCGGGTTCTTCGTAGGGATGTACGGAAATGAGTGCGCGCAAAACTTCCGACCGCTTGTATACAGGCAATACCATTTCGATGCGTGTCTCGGGTTCGGTGTGTAATTCGCCTATTTCGCCGCAGTAGGGCTTGGCTTCATCACCTGCTCTGAATGTTCCTTCTCCTGTAATATTGTAGCTGCACGAGTCGTAGTTGCCTATCGATCCGGCTCCTGCATTGAATAATGTGTTGCGCAAAAGCTCGGCATGTGAATGTGGAACAAAGGTTACAAGCTTAAGTAGTTTGTCCTTTTGCGGATCAAGAATCCTTACATGTTGCAGGTTGAGCATATCAGCCAAATACTGATTAATTCCTTCCGAGGCATTATCCAGATTCGTGTGTGCGGCATATACAACGATGTCGTGCTTGCATGCCTTTATCATGCAACGTTCGATATAATTTTTGCCTGTGAGAGATTTGAAACTGCGGAACGCCAGAGGATGGTGCGATATGATCAGATTGCAGCCTAAGGCTATCGCTTCGTCCATTACAGCCTCGGTGACGTCTATACAAACAATTGCGCCTTTGGCTTCCTGATGTATATCTCCTATTTGCACTCCACTATTATCAAATCCTTCCTGCAAAGGAATAGGGGCAATCTGTTCTATGACATGCAGAATATCTTTAATCTTCATCGCTCGCTGTATTTGTATAAACGTTAGGTTATAACAAAGATATAATAGAAAATGAAATATTACATCATTTATATAGATCAGGAGAAATAAAAAAGCAACTCTCCCTTATAGAAGGAAGAATTGCTTTTTATTTATCTAAATAATATTGAGATTAATCGAACATTTTTCTGAAATGAGTGAATATCTTCTCTTTTACCGATTTGCTAGGCTGAAAGTTAGGAGAGTTTTCCAATCCTGTGAGGGTTTCTTTCTCGCTGTCGCTCAGGTTTTCGGGAATATACACACTGATGTTTATCAACAAGTCTCCCGTGCCGTATCTGTTGATGCTTGGCAAACCTTTATTTTTGAGTCGCAAAACCTTACCCGGTTGTGTTCCCGGTTCTATCGTTACCTTTACCTTTCCGTCTATAGTAGGTACAACGACATTACCACCCAGTGCGGCTGTAGAAACAC
Source organism: Dysgonomonas sp. (assembly GCF_035323175.1). Taxonomy (NCBI): domain Bacteria; kingdom Pseudomonadati; phylum Bacteroidota; class Bacteroidia; order Bacteroidales; family Dysgonomonadaceae; genus Dysgonomonas; species Dysgonomonas sp. The sequence continues at coordinate 131,849 of NZ_DAOKYH010000001.1, forward strand.
TTAACAGTAGGTTGTAAACTATATCATTGTCGTCTCTGAACAACTCAGGATGCGGTTCTTCTTCTACCAAGATAAGTAAGTCGCCATTTATACCACCATGGCGGGCTGCATTTCCCTTACCACTCATCGATAGTTGCATGCCTTCTGCTACTCCGGCAGGAATGTTGATGGTTATCACTTCTTCTTCGCGGGTGATACCTTCTCCGGCACAGTGAGCACATTTTTTTGTGATGGTCTTTCCTTCACCGTTACATGTCGGGCAGGTAGATTGTGTCTGCATTTGCCCCAAAATGGTGTTCATCACACGAGTAACAACACCCGAGCCTTTACAGGTCGAACATGTTTCGTAGGCTGTACCTTTGTCGGCTCCTGTACCTTTACAGTGCGTACAAGAAACAAATTTGTTTACTTTTATTTTTTTCTCTACGCCCGATGCGATATCTTTCAGAGATAATTTGACTTTTACACGAAGGTCTGAACCTCTGTTTGTTCTAGGGCCACGTTGCCCGCCAAATCCGCCAAATCCTCCTCCAAAGTGCCCGCCGAATATATCGCCAAACTGAGAGAATATGTCATCCATCGAGAATCCTCCTGCGCCGCCAAATCCGCCCGGAGCTTCGTGTCCGTATCTGTCATATTTGGCACGTTTCTGCTCGTCGCTCAGTATTTCGTAGGCTTCGGCAGCTTCCTTAAATTTTTCTTCTGCCTCACTGTTTCCCGGATTTTTGTCGGGGTGATACTGAATTGCTTTTTTGCGATATGCTTTTTTTATTTCCTCAGATGTTGCGGTCTTGGTTACCTCCAGCACTTCGTAGTAGTCTCTCTTTGTTGCCATCGAAATATTCTTGTTTTATTTTGCAACAATTACTTTAGGATATCTGATGATTTTATCATCGAGTGTATATCCTTTCTGTATACTGTCTATGATTTTGTCTTTGTCTTCTTCGCTCTGAGCCGGAATAGTAGTTACCGCCTCATGCTTATCGGTGTCGAATGCATGACCAATGGTTTCTATCTCTTTTACTCCGTGCTTGGTGAGGAAGTTTGAAAACTTGCTGTATATAAGATCTATACCTTCTTTTACAGCATCTATGTCTTCCGTTTTTGAGATGTTGTCTAATGCTCTCTCAAAGTCATCGACTACCGCTATGATGTCAAGCAACACTCTTTCGCTACCTGATTTAAGCAGCTCGGCTTTTTCTTTCAATGTACGTTTGCGATAGTTGTCGAATTCAGCATTAAGGCGCAGGTAAGAGTTGTTGAGCTCATTGTATTTTGCTTCCCAATCGGTCACATTGTCACTTGCTTCGTCTCCTGCATTTTCTTCTGTCTGATTATTTGTCAGATTGTCTGTTTCTACAAATTCATCTCTCTCAAGATCTTTATCAGAAATATCCTCTTTCATATTTTATATTTATTTTATTTTCAGCTAATAACAAAGATATTGTCAATAAATTAACAAGCGTAATTTATTGTATCCAAATTGATGTTGATAAGTATATAGCAAAAGGCTTGCCAAAATTCTGATGGAGTCTCAATTCTCAAATAAAATATCGATTGTACTTCAAAGAATATATAGAGTATCTTTGTTGTGCTGAACGGATTGATATACCCTTAAATTGTCAAGCTTTATTTTTTGAGATATATAAAAAGTAAATGCAACGAAAAAGACTCGTATTGCATCATAATATTATAGGAGATGAACTTGCTTATTTCTATTCAGAAAGTATTGCTAAAATAAAAACATCTAGTTTGAAAAAATAATATATTGCTAATAAAGAACCCCAAAGTGTATAGACTATGAAACATAAAATGCTACTTATACTATTGTTCGTTGGTTTTGCTTTTACATCTTGTGATAAAGGCGATTTTGAATATGAAGATAAATTCAAGGATAGTCAGGAAGTTTGGAATCGTTTTAAGAAACAAACTAATAATACATACGAATATACAACAACCGGAGCTACATGGGTTGGTTATTCGTGGCAAACGACTATCACTGTTTATAATGGCAAGGTAAATCAGCGAAGCTTTAAATATACTGGCTATCCGAGTGAAGTAAGTCCTAATCTTGAATTGGAATGGACTGAAACAGGATTGCAACTAGGTAGTCATAAAGATACGCCGGCATCGGATGTTTTAACTCTTGATGAAGTTTATCAAAGGGCGGAACAAGACTGGTTGAAAAAAAGGAAAGGGACAGAAACTTACTTTGAAACAAAAAATGATGGAATGATTTCCTTGTGTGGTTATAATGAGAAGGGTTGCCAAGATGATTGTTTTACAGGTATAAGTATCAGAAGTATTATCGGAGGTATTATTGATTAAAAATATATTTTTGATATTCGTGTAACATTTAAAAAATATTAGCGTATAACATAATGTGTGAACATTCTTGTTTTTGTAGTGTTTTAGAGTATAATTTATAGAAAGATATTCCTTTTTCACATATAAGTATCTTTGTACACAGAAGCGTGTTTGTATGTTGTTGTTTTCTGAACGGAACGGAGTCTTGCTTGTAGACTGTTAAGCCTTAGGCGCTTCATTCTGTTCGGAGACAACTAAATTTCTCTCCTTAGCAAGCCGTAAGAGAATCCTTCGTATAATATCCCTTTTTCTATAAAAAGACTTCGTACTCAACGAAAGTGAAAAAATACAAACAATTCTTATCTTTTTATTGTTGTTGTTAGAAACAAGTAGCTGGATGAATCAGTATTTTTTATCTTTGCATTGTTTACAAACTGGAAAGGAATTATAAACAATTACGCAAATGGAACTTTCGTCTTTACTATCTCCTATCAATATAACATTAGCAACTTTGTTGGTCGCTTCTTTTTTCTTCATGCGGGGAAAGGTTCGCTCAGACCTTGTAGCTGTATGTGCTTTGCTCATGTTGGCATTAACCGGAGTTTTGACTCCTACCGAAGCATTAGCCGGTTTTTCCAATTCGGTTGTAATTATGATGATTGGTCTCTTTGTTGTAGGAGCAGGTATTTTCCGCACAGGTTTGGCAAAGATGATTAGTAGTAAAATACTTCAGACTGCAGGACAGAATGAGAATAAACTCTTTATTCTGGTAATGTTGGTTACGGCCTCTATCGGGGCTTTTGTGAGTAATACGGGCACTGTGGCCGTGATGATGCCTATCATTGTGAGTATGGCTGCGAGTGCCAATATAAGTCCACGTCGTTACCTTATGCCTTTGGCTTTTGCCAGTAGTATGGGTATGTTTACGTTGATTAGTACACCTCCCAATCTTGTGATTCAGAATGCGCTTGTTGATGCAGGATATGAGGCATTATCCTTTTTCTCGTTTGCGCCTATCGGTTTCATTGCGTTGGGTATTGGTGTTGTAGTTCTTTTCTTCTTGAGTAAGTTGCTTGTTTCAAAGAGTGATTCATCATCGGGCAAGAAGAAAGAAGGAAAATCTTTGGTTGAATTGGCTCAGGAATACCAACTGCAACAACAATCGTACAAGGTAGAGGTAAAGTCTGATTCGCCTTTGTTGAACAAAACGCTTGCCGAACTAAAGATTGCTTCAGCCTACGATATAAGTATCAGTAAAATTATACGTAAGAATGGTAATTCGAGATTCAGAAAAAAGTTTATAGAGGAGGTTGCAGGCCCCAAGTCGGTAATATTGAAAGATGATGTATTATATTGCCTCGGAGATATAGAAAATATAGAAAGATTTGTTTCTGATAATGATCTCCATTTGGAGAAAAAATCCGATGAAACTCCATTCGCAGGATTTCAGGAGTCGGGTATTGCAGAGATATTTATTATGCCTAATTCCAGATTAATAAATCGTACAATTTCTGAAATTAGTTTCAGGGAGGAATATAACGTAAATGTGTTGGGTATTCAGCGTCAGAATGAATATAAGATGCGGGACATTAAAGATACCAAGTTGCATTCGGGGGATGCTCTTCTTATACAGGGTACTTGGAAAGATTTGGCAAACTTAGACAACAGGCAGGATGATCTGGTGCTTGTAGGTCAACCACTGAAAGAGGCAGCTAAAGTAACATTGGATCAGAATGCTCCTATTGCAGCCGGTATAATGATATTGATGGTATTGGCAATGGTGTTAGAGATTCTCCCTTCGGTGATTGCTATTATGTTAGCTGCTGTGCTGATGGTGGTAACAGGCTGTCTTCGTAATATGGAAGAAGCGTATAATAGTATAAACTGGGAAAGTGTAGTACTGATTGGTGCAATGTTGCCGATGGCTACTGCTTTTCAGAATACAGGAGTAGATACTCTTATCTCAGGTTCTTTGGTTAATCATTTGGGCGATATGGGCCCTTATGCGTTGCTTGCGGGGATTTACTTTTGTACGTCTTTGCTCACTATGTTTATAAGTAATACTGCCACAGCGGTGCTGTTTACACCTATAGCCTTAAAGGCTGCTGAGGGGATGGGCATAAGTCCTTATCCGTTCTTGTTTGCTGTAGCAGTTGCGGCCAGTATGTGTTTTGCTTCTCCGTTTTCTACACCGCCCAATGCATTGGTGATGACTGCGGGGCGTTATACCTTTATGGATTATATGAAGGTCGGCTTGCCTTTGCAAGTGATTATGGGAATAATTATGATACTGGCTCTTCCTTTATTGTTTCCTTTCTAAAACGATTTAATTGATTTTATCTTCAAGGAGCTTCACTATCTGCTCGAGGTAGAGAGCGTCCGTTTTGTCGAAATGATTGAGGTGTTCACTATCTACATCCAAAACAGCGATCACATCGTTATGGTTGAATAGAGGCACTACGATTTCGGACTGCGAAGCGGCATCACAAGCTATATGTCCGGGGAATTCGTTAACATTCTCTACTATAACTGTTCGCTTTTCTTTCCATGCTGTGCCGCAAACGCCTTTACCGTATTTGATACGGGTGCAGGCTATTGTTCCTTGGAATGGGCCGAGCACAAGTTCTTCTCTTTTTACTATATAGAATCCTACCCAGAAAAATCCAAACGTCATTTTCAAGGCAGCAGATATATTTGCCATGTTGGCAATAGTGTCTGTCTCCCCTTCAAGCAAGCCTTTTAGCTGGGGTAGGAGAGTGAGGTATTTTTCTTCTTTGGAAGAAGTGGATATGTGGAGAGAGTGTGACATGATGTTTTTCAGTAAGAATCTATATGTATTTTCTCATAATAGGATTCTAATTTTTTTATAAAATGGTTTATATTATGATTCTTATTTACAAAACTATATGCATTTTCTCCAATTCTTCTTTGCAATGATTGATCCTCTATAAGATTTGATATTGCCTGTATATAGTCATCTACTGTCATACATGAAAATCCATTTTCATTATTTTGAATAACATCGTTACAGCCATCACATTTGCTTGTTACACAAGGAGTACCTAAAGACATCGCTTCTAATAAAGACAGAGGAAGACCTTCAAATATAGATGTAAGAATAAAAATATCAAGTGATTTGAGATATTCTAGAGAAATATTTCTATCTCCCCATGGTAGAATATTAAACTTGTCTGATATATTATACTTATCAATAAGATTTAGAGTTTCCTCCTTCAAATGCTCATCTAGTCCTGAACCTAATATAGAGAAATGAACATTAGGATATTTCTTTAATACCTGATTAGCTATTTCTACAAGTAATAAAGGGTTTTTTTGATAAGTTAGACGTGCAATAGTACCTATTTTTATTACATCAGATTGAGTATTAAATAATCTCTTTGTTTCTTTTGTTACTATGGGAATCGCATTAGGTATTACATCTATCTTATAATTAGGGATCCCAATTTCAAAATGCATCTTTATTGATTCAGAGTAAGAACATCCCAGGACTTTATAGGTATATTTGCTTGTTAATGCTTCAACTAAAAGAAATGTAGCTCTTTTTATTCCACTAAAAGACATATAGGAAATTCCATGTGGAGTAAAAATACTTTTTTTGTTTAGTTGTTTCGATGCAATTCTTCCAATAAAGCCAGCTTTAGAACTGTGAAGATGTATAATGTCTGGGGTTATTTTTTTTATTAATTTTCTTATTTGTAGAAAAGATTTTATATCCAACCATACATTGAAACCTCTGGCCATATCGATAGTTAAACATTCGATATCTTTTTCTTTGCAATACTCAGAAAAAGCCTTGTTAGGAGGTGCAATAACTGTTAATGCAAACTTTGTTTGATCTAGTCGTTCTATAATCTGACGAATATATATTTCTACTCCACCAAAAGATTGTGTTATATATAGTAAATTTATTTTATTCTTCATCCCAAGAAATTTTTGGTTTTCTACAATATTCATGACTTTTTTCTGTAGGGGATCTTCAAGAGTATCTATTAAGATTACATAATTTTCTTTTTTATTCGATTCTAAAAGTCGTAGTTTTTACTTATTCTTATTCTTATTATAAATAAGAGAACCATGTATAAAAAGATACTTTACAATACTTTTATGTTCTATTCTAGTTCTAACGTCATTATATATATTATCCCTTGTAACCTAATAATGTATTAATTATTAAACCTTCAACGATTATTTGTTTATGAGTGTTTCTATAATAGAAATAGTCGAATTCGCTGCATTTTCCCAGGTAAACATCTTTGCTCTTTGAAGGCCCTTCTCTTTTAAATTATGTCTTACAGCCGTATTCTTTAATATAACATTCATTTTATTAGAAATATCATGTATGTCATAAGGGTCAAAATATATTGCAGCATCTCCACATATTTCAGGCATACATGCTGCATTAGAAATAATAACAGGTGTGTTTTCTAGCATTGCTTCAAGGGGAGGAAATCCAAAACCTTCATATATAGAAGGAAATATTAAGGCCAATGCTCGTTTATACGCCATTTTAAGTTCACAGTCAGATAATTTACCTAAAAAGTGAACATATTTTCTAAGAAGAGGATGTTTTTCCACAATATCAAAGGCAGAAGCATCAGCTGTTATTAGACCATCCATCTTCCCTATAATAACCAAGTGAGGAATATTTTGTTCTTTCTCGTTTTTTAGTAAAAACAGTTTATATGCTTCAATAGCTCTTCTAAAGTTTTTATGAGGTTTAATATTACCTACAGCCAAAAAATAATCATAATTTATTTGGTCGATTTTTGAAGTATTACCATTATTCCCCAAGATAGGATCCACGCCATTATGAACGATTTTGATTTTACTCTCATATTTTTTATTGGTATATTTTATAATTTCTTTTTTGGAAAATTCTGATACTGTAATAACTTTATCTGATTTTCGTAGTGCTGCATCAATAACAACCTTAGCATATATTTTTTGGGATAAAGTTAATGTATTATGGAATGCCAAATGAAAGACATCGTGAAGAGTAACAAGTCTTTTATTTGCTTTTATAGGAAATAAAGGCACATTAAGATGAGGTGACCAGAATAAATCACACTTTGGGATAATTTTGGGATAATTTATTTGTTCCGCTATAGAATAAAATGGATCAGTAAAATTAATTATAGAAACATTTTCATTTTTTAATCTCGTTTCCAGATACTTTTCATCACCTAAAACAACTAAATTAGAGAAACGAGGTAATGTATTTATTAATATTTTATCTATATATCGACCTATTCCCGAATTATTAATCATTCGTGCATCAAATACGACTCTTTTTTTTATAATATTCATACCAGACTATTTAATTATTTAATAGATTATTAAATAAGAGTATCCAATTTTTCATAATACTGTCAATATCATAAAGTAGTGAAGTCTGATAGCTATTCCAACCCATGTTACTTCTCAGCTCTTCATTGTCAATTAGTTTGTTGATAGAATTAGCAAAATCTTCTATATCGCCCTCCTCTACCAAGAAACCATTGACTCCATTTTTTATAATATCGGATGGACCACACTTGCATCTGAAAGCTACAATAGGTAGTCCACAAGCGGAAGCTTCCAATAGTACCATCGGAAAACCTTCATATCTTGAAGACAACGCATAAATTGAACTTGACAAGTACTCCTTTAGAATATCATCTGTTTGAGTCTTTTCTAGTCTAATGACACTCTGTAGATTAAGTTTATTTATTTTTTCATTCAATTCTTCATATAATATACCACTCCCTACTATTTTTAATATCCACTCAGGATGTTTTTTATGAATAATGCTCCAGCTGTCAATTAATAAATCAAATCCTTTTTGGTATGTATAACGTCCTATGGCTATAACTTGTTTAGATAATAAATTAGCTCTATTAGCGGATTTTAGCATACACGGATTGGAAATCACTTCTAAGTTCTTAAAGGCTTTCCAATATCCTTTATCTTCGTTGGTTAATAGTATTAGTTTATCGAATTTTTTACACAGCCTTGTATTGAACTTATCCCTTATCAAATCAGCCAATTTAAATATCCCTTTTCGTCCTAATTGCAGTCTGTGAAATTTATTAAAATGAGATTCAATTATTTTTTTACTTCCATCATTAATATTATTAATAAAAAACATTTCGTTTCCAAACATAGAAATTGTAATGTCAGGCTGGGTTTTAAGAAGAAACTCTGTAAGTTTTTTTTTGTGGAATATCAGTTTTGAAATGAAAGGCAATATTTTTCTGAATACAGAGTTATCATTTTCTTCTGCATAATTAATAGCTAAGTCATGTGTTTTGATTTTGGGAGAAAGAGGAAAGAAAGGCTTTCTGTTTTTTTGCCCTGTTGTTATGATATATATATCATATCCCAGATTTTCTGCTAAATAATTAGCCTTCATGGACAAAACACGTTCCATCCCTCCTGAATTAAATGTTCCATATATGCAATAGACTATTTTCATATAGAATATGTTTAGAAAAGTATAGTTTTATATGGTATAAAATATGAACTTTCACCCGGATCTGATAAAAGCTTATATAATGACCATACAGCATATAAAACTACTGCAATATAAACTATAACTTTAAGTATTTTATTTTTTGTTAAATATACAAAAATAGGTAATATAATTAAATCTAAAAATTTAAAATAATTTCCAAATCGAATAGCAAACTCCTGTATGGAATTGAACAACATAAAAATAAATACACCCATAACATAAATGGATAGAATAGTATTATAATAAGAAATTTTTTTCTCACCTTCTCTTCTATAGGCGAATAGTGAAAGCAGAATAGCTATCCTCAACATGAAAGACATATTAATACCTAATTGCTGTCCCCAAGTTGTAGAATATATATATGCACTAAACTTTAACCCTAAATCTGTGGGCATATAAGGAACTATGTAACTGAAGTTATCTCTTATATCAAAAATTACGAGAGGTAATAAGGCTACCAAAATGATTAAAACCCATTTAAAAGATAGCTGTTTTATATATTTAAGTAATAAAAATGCAGGAATTAGAATAAATGCTGAATTGTGAAAGAAGCATGCGATAAAGAATAGAATCCATGCTTTTTTCTTGTTATTATCAATATAAGCAATATAAGCAAACATCACAATACTATAAGCTATAGCATTTCTGATTTGTCCCATATCCGAAACTAAAAATAATGTTGTCGAATATAATAAGACTGAGAGTAAAGGGTAAGGAGATAGTTTGTGACAAAAGTAAAGCCTTGAAAATATTAGAAAAGCAGACAAACAAAAAAGAAATCCATGAAAACCCAATCCAATAAAATTGAAAAGGGATGTAAAGAAAGCATAACCAATCTCTATAGTATAAATTATATAAATTCTATCTTTTAAAGAGATTGTTTTATACATATCTACATACTGGTCATAATCAAAGCCTATTTCTCTAGTTCCAGCAAATAGTAGCAGTATAAAACTCACTATTATTAAAATAACTTTGATATATTTATCCATTAATTTTTTATCAACAAACTCTGCTAATGAGAATGCAAATAATAAGCTAAAAAGGAAAATGTAGATACTCACAATAAATTAATTATAATGTACTTTTAATATTTACAAATCTAACAATATATTCTTTTTAATATTTTCGTATATATTTTTGGATTTCTCGTTGTTGCTGATGTTAATCTCCTGTATATGATCATGTGTAGAAAGTGGTAGATAAATTATTGTTGTCGAATTTTCATGTACCACAACAACTTTGCTACATATTTTTATTAGGTTAACTATTAGTAATTCAGCAGGCATTTTTTTTATAATAAAATCAAAATCATATGATTCTAGAGAAGATCTAAAATGTGGATGAGGCTTTAAGATTGTAGTGTAATTTTGAAAATCGTTCAATATTTTTTTATAATTAGAGTTAATATTCCATGAACCTAATAATAAAAAGATTTTTTTATTTTTTAATAATGCAAAATCTATCTCATTGAAAAAATATTTACTTTCTAGAGAGTTTATTGCAGATTCATAAAATGAACTAGTTAGTTTTTTTACTTTCTTCGCCTTTGATTCTGGTACTAATCTATTTAATACAGTAGGATGGTAAACAAATATAGTTTTGGTCAAACCATTACCTCCCATCCAATTAGTTACTTTAAATATTTTTCTGATTTTATTGAAAAATACACCATTACTTCTGTATGGAAAGTATCTGTATGAGCCAAAGCCTTCTTCGTAAGTAGAAATATTTTTTCTCTTTACAAAAAATAATAAAATAGTTATAATGGTTGATATATCAGAGTAAAGATACAAATTATCGTATTTTCTTGAGTTGACAATGAAATATATTATAGCAGCAAAATCATTAGGGAATAACATAACTTTGTTCCAATATTTTATCTTTTTTATATAACCTGCAAATTCGGGAGCATCAAAAAAATTATTAACAAGAAAACAATCTTTTTTTTCAAATTTTTCACTTGGTATATTTTTCGAATTGAAATATTGCAATGGTTTGGATATTAAAAATGCACTTCTCATGTTTAATCTTTCTTTATTAATGGATATATCCTCTGACTGTAAATTAGAACCAACATACATATACAAAAGTTACTAAATAAATTTATGTATGCAGTATATATATTTGAATAACGAGTAAAAGCAAAAGATAGGATAAAATGACCAATAGATACCAAAGTTGTAATAAACATTAATTTCTTGGTTTTTTTATAATAGAATAAATAGTTTACAAATAAATAATAAATACATTGAAAAAAAGAAGCATAACATAATGGAAAAAGAAGAGGTAAAGTGTCAACGTATTTAGGGAAAAAATAAGGTATTAGGATATATGAACCAATGAAGATGACCGTTGTTAGAATAAAAAAAAATGAACTCATCAAACAAGTTTGTTTTAATAACTGTCCTTTGGTTTTACTATTTTGATTAGATAAATTTTTATATAAGAAAATAGAGTTTGATGCATTAAAAGATACCCCTATTATATTAATAATGTTACCAAAATTAAGAGCAAAACTGAATAGTCCGACAGATGTAGAGCCACAAAAGAAGTTCATTATATATCGGTCCATTCCTTGTCTAAGCCATCCTGCTGTTAGATGTGGGATTAACGGGGCTCCGTATGATAGACTTTCTTTAAGTATTCTGATATTTATTCTTTGAAAAACTAAAAGTTTTCTGTATATTAAAAAATATAAAGAAATAAAGAAGAATATTCCCGCAACAATAAATTGGGCATATATGCGTCCTTCCCAATCCATATGGAATGAAATTATAAAAATTAAGGTTAATATAAAATTCAGAAAAACAGTCCCCAGGCTATATAGTCCATATCTTATGGGTTGTTCTTTAAGTCTCCAGATCTCCAGATTTACAGTAGTAAAAAGTTGAAAGAAACAGATTAAAGCAGCAATGATTTGATATCCTATCGAGAAACCTAATATTTCCTGTAGTTCATTTTTAACAATTAATAAAATGATAATAATTAGTATAAGTACTACAGAAGCTATTGAAAATACAGTATTGATTACTTTCTTAAAATCCGTTTCACTTTTACGAAAATAGCTATTCCCAATATATCCATTTGTCCCTAATGATAATAAAATAGCTAAAACTGTGATTAGAGTTGTGAATAAATTTAGTTTGCCATAACCTTCTGGTAAAAGATATCTAGCAAGAATAAAAAGTAATAAAAAATTGATACCGTTATTTAAAAAAGCGAAAAAGGTAAATAGAAAGCCATTTCTGACATTCGAATTAGATTTTAACTTTTTAATATTTCCTATGAGTATATTATTTTTAATAATATTATCCATTAGAATAAAAACATCTTAATTTATTTTATTTAGTATATTCTCTATGGATATCTTTACCAGATAGATAGACGAATGTTTATGATTAGTAGTATAATATGATACCCAAAGCTGATCTTTAACTACAATAGCCCCAGGATACGCAGAATCCCCTCTGCCCGGAAACGTATAAATAAGTTCCAGGTTATTATTTTCTTTTAAATGATACAAGACGTTTCCTCCGCTATTTCCCCTACCAGTAACAAATATTTTATCCTTAATTTCTATGATTTTTGGGCTTTCTATACGTTGATTTAAGGTATGCCAATCCCATTTATTATAAGGGTACTTCGCCTTACCAATGTAGCCATTAGATCCATTAGAGCGGATAATGATAGTCATATCATTGTTTGTAGAAAAATGAATATCTGCTTCATTTGTATTATTAACCAACTCTGCTATAACTTCGAAGTTTATCCCATCTTTTGAAGATACTAAGATGGGATTCTTGGGTGATGAGTAAGCAACTCCATATGCAATACCATTATGCCACACAACTTTCCATAGCCAATATTGAGAAAATACATTATCGCTGTTTGAAATTTTGATATTATTGCTTGCACTGATTGATAATTGATTACTATCAAGTAAACTCATAGAAGCAAAGGAATTCATTGTTTTTTGAAATATAAGTTTGTTTTGATCATTCAAAACTGAGCATCCATAAACGACCATTAGTTTATTATCTGGGGTTATAGAAAATTTAGGGTCGCGAAGATCGTATCCCTTATCAACGATATACGATGCGGGATACCATTCGATACCATTATATGATTCTAATATTGTTATTTTTCCATATGATTTAGATGATGAGGGTATGTGTTCATAAGCTTCTCTAAAAGTACAGTAATACTTGCTATTGAATTTAATGAGATCTGTGAATGCACAATGAGGACTTTTGTTCCATATGCATTCAAACGAAATAATGCCAGGTTCATTCCATGATAAATCACTATCCTCTTCCTTAGAACAAGACGGTAAAAAGTATAATAGAAACAGTATTAGTAGTGATCCAAGTTTACTCATAACATTCTTTTCAGTTTTTTATAATATTTCCTTCATTATTGTAAAAAATCAAAACTAAAAGGTTCTCCTTTCTTAATATTTCTATTAACTTTTTTCCCTAGTATATCAGGTAGATATTTTGGATGTAGTCCATATCCTGGACGTATTGAGCGTACATTATTTACGGTAATAAAGTCTCCTTCTTTAATGTCTTCTGTAACGAATAAAGACCGTCTTCTTGATTTATCTTTTTCTGATATATCATATGTTATAATTCCTAGAGATTGTTCTGCCTCTCTTACAGCCGATACCATTTCGTAAAACTCATTTGGCTCCATGGAAAAGGACGCATCGGGACCTCCCATGCTTCTATCCAGTATGAAATGTTTCTCTACAACTGTTGCACCTAAGGCCACTGATACAACAGGAACTGTTGAACCTAAAGTGTGATCTGATACACCTACTTTTACATTAAAAGTTTCTTTCAGATTTTTTATCGTTAATAAATTTGCTTTTTCGATAGTTGCAGGATATTCTGAGGTACATTTTAATAGTGTAATGTCATTATTCCCCATTTTCCGACATGCTTTTATGGCTAAATCAATATCACCAAGTTCAGCGACTCCAGTCGAAATAATCATAGGTTTTCCTTTGGATGCAATGTGCTCAATAAGAGGTATATCTGTTATTTCAAAGGAAGCTACTTTATAAATTGGAATATCTATTGATTCTAAAAAGTCAACACCTTCTATGTCAAAAGGTGAAGAAAAAAAGATTAATCCTAGATCTTCTGCAATCTTTTTTAATTGAGGTTGCCATTGATATGGCATCGAAGCTTCTTCAAAAAGATTCCAAGGGGTATAACCTTTCCACAAACCTTCACTGCGTGGGGCAAAATAGCCTGTATCTAAATTCAGGGTCAAACTTTGTGGTTTATATGTTTGTATTTTAACTGCATCTGCCCCAGCTTTAGCCATTGCTTGAATAGTATTCACAGCAAGATTGAAATCATTGTTGTGGTTTGCTGATAATTCAGCTATAATGAAAGTATTACTCTTATTCATTTTATCTCTTTTTTCATGAGGGCAACAAGGAAATGTCCTGATCTATATGAAGCTAATGTTTCGGCTATTTTAGTAAAACCGAGCCCTTCATAATAATTCACAAGAAAGCCATCATTTATAACGCAATCTAAATATAGTTCTTTTACTGAATTCTCTTTTAAATATTTCAATGCATATTGAATTGCAATTTTCCCTAAGCCTTTTTCTATGTTATTCGTATTTACAGACACTGTATTTAACCAAATCGAACTGCTCAATGTCAAAAAGCTTTTCCATTCATGATAATCGCTCCTTTTTGTTAGGCTAAGGAAAACCTTCATTTCATTTTCTTTGTCAAACAGTCCAAAATTTTCACCTTTTGTCTGCCTATCAATTAATTTTTGTATATCTATAGGTTGAAGCCATTGCCTGATACCTTTTTGTAGCATCCTTTCAACTAGGTTGCAATGTAAATTATATGCAATTGAGAGTTCGCTATTATAAATCTTTCGAAAATAATACTTCATTAGAAAGAAGATCTATAATTTTATTATTATTACTTATTTTTCTTTTCATTGATTTCGACATAGATTTCCTCGTTTCATAATCATTAATAAAGTTAATAATATATTCACTAATATTTTTAGAAACTAAATCATCATAAAATCCCATACTTATGCCTATTCCTTCATTTTGTAGGGATCTTGCTATTTGGTTCTGTTCTTCATTAAATGAAAGCGCTAGAAAAGGAATTCCTAGTAAAGCCAATTCAAATCGAGTATTTCCTCCGTTAATTACAGCAATATCATTTTTCATCATGATTTCAGCCACATTGTTTATATTTTGGTGATATTTTATTTGATGAATAGATTTTAGGTGCTTTAAGCGGAGTTCTTTTAGTCTTTGGTAATTAAATCCTGCTCCCAATATATAATTGACTGTAAGTGGAGACATAATTAGCTCTAAAGAATCTGCAACCATTTCAGTTAATTGGTAAGGATCACTCCCTCCCATTGAGACTAAGACTTTGTTTACTTGTTTTTTTACATTGAAGATTTTTTTATTTTTAAATTCATCTCGAAAAATAAATAAAGAATTCCCTGTGTAGATTCTAATCTTTTTATCTCTTTCTAGTTTTTTTATCTCTTTCTTATACTTATGTGTCTGAAAACCTATCTGGAATATGTAATCAGTTTCCAGTCCATAGTCCTTAAAAACATGATCAATGATGCTAACAGTAGGAGCTTGTATATTATTTACAATATCAATATATTCTTTCCATGAATTTTTGTATAAATCTAAAATTACTAGAGAGCAATTACTTAACTTCTTGAACAATGCTGATAATTGAACAACTCTGATGTTTTTTAAATTTTCAAGGATTATTTTTTCCCCTATTATACCATTACAATAAAAAATAACGTTAATATCCTTTTTTATGAATTCGTCGGCTAGAGCCATACAACGATATAAGTGCCCTAAACCAATTTGTTCATTGGCTTCAGTAATAAAAGCTATTGTTTTCCTTTTAAATCCTTTTTGCTCCATCTTCTGTGCGTTCTCCTACGATTTCAAACTGTGGACAATACTGATTATTTTCAATTTTTTTCTTTCTAAAGTTATCTACAATTATTTGAGGTGTATTAGCCCCTGCTAAATGGCTAAATATGTAATCTCCACTAAATCTTAGGTTTATGTCGATTAAGTATCCTTTCCCATCTTTGAAAATTACATCAAAGTTGGCTGTTCCTTTATGTTTCAGTTTCTCACTCCATATTCTTGCTGTGTTTTCCCAAAAAGCTGGATTTATTGTTTTCGCTTGAAAAGATTCACCTCCTTTTTGAGTAATCTTTCTTCTTCCTAATACTCTTAAAAAGTTACCTTGTAAATCATTTATAATATCAAAGCCATATTCAACACCTTCAAGCATTTCTTGGATAACATATGGAGTATTCTTGCTCGTTGTACTAATAAATTGTTTTAATTCGTTTATATTATGAATAATTTCATTACCCCTTGCCCCTTTTCCGAATCTAGGTTTTGCAATGAGTGGAAATTGATCGCATTGCTTGATGTTAAATTGAGCATCCATTAACCATGTTTTAGCACTTGGTAGATGAAGTTCTTTTGACAATGATGGGAGTTGGTATTTATCATTTGTTTTTAGGACTATTTCATAATCTGCTCCAAGTAATATACATCCAATATTTGAAAATGCTTTATTGTATTTTTCCAAAATGATTATGTCATCAACATTAAAAGATAATAGTAGTTCTATTTTATGATTTTTGCAGATATCGAGCATCCAGAGAATGTATTTTTCTGAACTGAATGGAGGGGCAATAAATGATTTATCTGCTATTTTTAATGCTTTAGCATTTTCATCACAATCAGTCGCGAAAACTTTGCCTCTACCTTTCAATGCTTCTTTGAAAGCATTGACTAAAAATGATTGCCGTCCAACAGCTGAAATTAGTATGTTCATTTATGCAACATTTTATATTTTAATTCTGCTAGTATCCAATCTTCTTCTGTGTCAATATCTTGAGCCTGAGATTCTGGCAATTCAAAACCGTATTTATTAGAGCCTCTTAAAGATGTATCAAACTTCATCCAATAAAACAGTCCTGCATCGTGATATGCTGGTTCTATATCTTGGGATCGGGTATTCTGATATTCTGGATAAAACATATATACTTTACCATCATTTAATTTTATAGCTCTTTGTATGGGGTAAGAAAAACGAATAACAGGGCGGACTGAATCAACGCCATTTTCTATTAATATAGAATAGCCTTTTTGTATATTTTCTCTTGTAATTAATGGAGCTGTTGGTAAAATACAACAAATATATTTAAATTGTTTGTTTAAATTCAGATATGACTCTTTTACTTCATCTATTACATCTGCTAGCGTAGCATGATCGTTTGCATTTTGAGAACTACGCATAAAAGGAACACTAGCACCGAACTGTTTTGCTATTTGAGCTATTTCCATATCATCTGTCGATACTATTATTTCGTCAAATAATTCGGAATCTATTGCCGCTTGAATTGAGTAAGCAATAATTGGTTTCCCTAAAAAATCTTTTATGTTTTTCCTGGGTATTCTTTTACTTCCTCCTCTGGCTGGAATAATCGCTAGGTTATTCATAGTATGCTTTTATTTTCTCAATCACATAATCTTGTTCCTCGTCTGTCAGAGTGGGGTACATTGGTAGACTCAGGCAATGCCTATAATATTCTTCTGAATGAGGCATATCGCCTTCTTCCCAACCATACGCCCTATAATAAGGCATTAAATGTGTTGGTATATAATGTATTTGCGCGAAAATATTATTCTCCCTT
Organism: Dysgonomonas sp.; assembly: GCF_035323175.1. Taxonomy (NCBI): domain Bacteria; kingdom Pseudomonadati; phylum Bacteroidota; class Bacteroidia; order Bacteroidales; family Dysgonomonadaceae; genus Dysgonomonas; species Dysgonomonas sp. Next base: position 149,420 of record NZ_DAOKYH010000001.1, read on the forward strand.
AAATAGTTATATAGATTCAATCTATCAGTAACCTCGATTACATATAAATGATATGCATGACCTTCGACTACCCCTGATTGCCTTTTTATATAAGGCTTATTTTTTAAAGCCTGATTATATTTTTTTGCTATTTCTCTTCGTTTAGCTAAACCTTCATCAGCCTTTTTCAGCTGAGTGATACCTAATGCAGACTGGAAGTCCGTTAAACGATAGTTATACCCAAGGGTCTGCATCTCCATGTACCATCCTGGATAGCAGTCAACCTCTCTGACACCATTCGCAAATTCGGTCGTATTTTGATAGATAGAACTATCTTTAGTAATACCATGAGTTCTTAGAAGTATAAGCTTCTTGTATAACTTTTCATCATTAGTTGTTATCATACCACCCTCACCACAGGCTATATGTTTTACTGGATGGAATGAGAATATAGCTAGATCTGCAAAGCTTCCATTCCCACAAAATTGTTTTTGACCTTTGCTATCTATAAAATATCCTCCTGGTGCATGGCATGCGTCTTCTATTATCCATAAATTATATTCATTCGCTAACCTTCTGTATTTTTCCAAATTGTTTGCTCTTCCTGCAAAATCAACAGGGATTATACCTTTATAAGTGCCTTTAGGTTTTGATTTTATTAATGTCTCTACTTTATCATAGTCCAATAGATATGTTTCTGGATTGATGTCAGAAAATATGACTTCACCCCCACAATAGCGGACGCAATTGGCAGATGCAGCAAAGGTGATGGGAGTAGTGATTACTTTATCTCCTTCTTTTATATCTAAAGCCATCGTACACAGATGTAAGGCGGCTGTTCCATTTGCTACAGCCACAGCATATTTGCATCCTATATAGTTTGCAAATTTTTTTTCAAATTCAGCTATCTTAGGACCTTGAGTAAGAAAATCTGAATGCAAAGCATTTATAACTGCTTTAATATCCTCTTCCGTTATGTGTTGACGTCCATATGGTATTGCTTTCATATCTTAAATGTTGAATCAACGTGTTCTTTTATTAATTTCCTTAAACTGTCAACAGTTTCCCAATCGGAATTTTCACCTGAGTTATAGGTGAAGCCTTTCGCTACGGGCTTTGCATTATACTTTTCGATAAAACTGTCTAGTTTCCAAGAGTGGGTTACAGGTAAAATTACATAATATTTGCCGAGATCGTACGTATGGAAAGAGTCTGATGAAGTTATCATTTCTTCATGTATTTTTTCGCCAGGTCGTATGCCTACATTGACTTGCTTGCATTCTGGAGCAATTGCAGTTGCCAAATCAGTTATGCGATATGATGGAATTTTAGGTATGAATATTTCTCCGCCCCATGCATGTTCCAGCGCATACATAACCATATCTACGCCACCTTGCAATGAAATGTTGAATCGGGTCATACTCGGATCAGTAATCGGGAGCATGCCTTCTTCTCTTTTCTTTATAAAAAATGGGATAACAGATCCATTAGATCCCATTACATTACCATAACGTACAACAGAGAAACATATAGGATTATCTCCTTTTATATTATTAGCTGCAACGAATAATTTATCAGATGTTAGCTTAGTTGCCCCATATAAATTTATTGGAGCGCAAGCCTTGTCTGTAGATAATGCTACTACTCTTTGAACTTTTGTAGCAAGACATGCCTCGACTACATTCTGAGCTCCGTTTATATTTGTTTTTATACATTCATCGGGGTTATACTCGGCAATAGGAACATGTTTCATTGCTGCTGCATGAATAACATAATCTACAGATTGTAGCGCTCTGATTAATCGGTCTTTGTCTCGGACATCTCCTATGAAGAATCGAATTTGAGGATATTTGTTTTTCGGATAGTCTTGTGACATCTGAAACTGTTTTTGCTCGTCTCTGGAAAAGATTATAAGTCTCTTAACTAGTGGATATTTATCTATTATATATTTAGTAAGGGCTTTTCCTAGGGAGCCGGTTCCACCTGTAATTAAAATTGATTTATTGTTTAACATTCTATTTAGATTCTTTTAAATATTTAATTATTCACTAATCGTTTTAATATATCCTTTCTTAAAATCCATATTGAAGCTCCTACAAAAGATAGAAATAAAACTCCAAATAATATTATTTTTTTTTGTGGCTTCGATGCGTATAACGGTTCTATAGAAGGTTGTATAATTGTAAATACAGGTGTTGTGTTTTGTACTTTGATTTTAGCCATTTGTAATTGTTGTGCTGTTTGATTATATACAGAGTATGCAAGTGTTACCTCATTTTGCAGTCTCTCTTGTGTAGTCCTATATCTTGCAGAAACTACATTCATATTACCATCAATAAACGAAGCAAGAGTCGACTGTGCTTTATTATAATTTTCCTTAGCTTCTTGATTAAGTTTTTCTGCAAAAAGTAAATCCTCTCTGGCTTTTTGTGTCCGATACTGTATAATGTAAGATTGAAGATATGAAGTGAGAGTATCTGCTATGAACGCTGATACCTTTGGGCTTTGCATGGTGACATCTATACTTATGGTACTTGTCTTTTTGTCAGAGCTAACTGTTAATTTATTTCTTAATGATTCTATTACTGCTGTTTCTTCCTTCGATAGTACTCTTGGAGATTTTTCTTTGCTTTCACTTGTTTGTTCAGCTGAAGTAACTAATCTTTTTAGATAAAAAGGAATATTCAATATATATCCCCACCATGCCTCCTTTTCGTAGTCTTTTATATAGGTATAGAGGTTAGTCTCTATCTTATTATCACTGTCGCTTATCGGAATTTCAAATAAACCTTTAAGAAATGATGTTGAGCTAAATATCGTGGGATATAAACTCGGTGAAGCTAAAGCATCTTCACCTGAATTATTGTTAAGATTAACTCCTGCTAATGCAGCTAAAGAACTTATTGTTCCAGTATTTCGAGACTGTGAATCCGGGGTTAATATTACCGTCGTTGTATATTCCTTAGGTATACTAAAGGCAACTACCAATCCGAAAATAAAACCTATACCGACAACTTTTAGTATAAACTTTTTCTTTAGCCAGATTTTGTTTACCAATGCCAATAAGTCTATCTCTTTTTCCTCTGATATATTATCTTGTCTTTTTAGTCCTTCCATTTTACTTGCTCAAATTATTTATTAATAAAGCAACGACAGAAGCCATAGAAGTAACACTGGTACCTAGGCTTAATATCTGAGCTAATGACATTTTATCTTTCTGTTCCTTAGATGGAATAACAATATTACATCCGGGTTGGATTGCATCTCTATTTGAACCCTTTACCTTTGCAACAGTTCCATTCATATATACGATGTATGCTCTTTTCTTTTCTGCCAAATCACTGTATCCTCCAGCTTGATTAATGTAATAAGATACTTTCTGTCCTTTCTTGTATAGAACAGTATTTGGGTACATAACGGAGCCATTTATTCTTACTGTATTATCATATTCCGGTACAATAAGTTGATCTCCCTCACGAAGAACAAGGTCATATTCTGATTTTGGATTTGCAATGGCTTTGTCCAATTCTATACCTACTGAGTAATAAGGATTAATGTTTAATAAATCTGTAGAAATAGAGTCTTTCAGTCCCTTAGATAGGGCTTGCATAGCTTTTCTTTCTTCAGTCATTTCCATTATTGTTTTTTCTCTTAACAATCGTGCTCCGGCAGAAAATGCGTGGGGGGTTAAATTGCCAGCTCTTTTTACAATATCCGAAAGCCTTTCAGTTTTTTCCTTCAAAGCATATTTGCCCGGAAATAGAACTTCGCCCGCAATTTCTATATTTCTTTGTTCGATATATCCCGGACTACGTCTTACATAAACTTGATCGTATGGATTCAATGCAAAATCGGGTGGACCATCTACTACTAATCCATTCTTTATATTAAATGTATAAATATCAGCTATCACATTTGGGCTCTCAATACTTAAAGGGTCAACGATCCTTCTCGAAACATCCACTTTTGCTAAAGAGGCTGACTTTAGAAGCCCTCCTGCTTTGATGATTAAATCTTCGATACTTGTTCCTTCTGCATAGTCGTATTCACCGGGAACCTGTACATCTCCATAAATGGTGAAGCTGCCTAATTCAACTAATACGCTATCTGAAGCTACGAGAAGCATATCATTCTTCTTCAGATTGATATCAGCGGTACGACCTTCAAGAAGATTTTTCAGGTTGATAGGAACTGTTTCACGAGTTAAGTCAGCTCTTTCCCTTGTGAGTATCGCTCTGTTGAGGAATGCATTTTCTTTAATGCCTCCGGCTTTTTCGATTAGATTCTTTATTGTTTTTATCTGTTCGCCCACTTCATAGTAACCGGGTCTGAATACAGCACCTTTTATTTCAACTCTATTGTCAAACTGATTTAATCCCGCACTGACAAAGATACTATCTTTATCGTCCAATATGAAGTTCTCAAAATCTTTTGAACTAACAGTATATGCCTTATCGTATTTCCCTGTCTTTCTGGTAATATCTATTTTTTCTTTGTATGCATCACCCGTAAAACCTCCCGAATATTTGATTAGGTCTGAAAGGGTTTCGGTTACTGTCATCTCATAAAACATAGGACGTTTTATTTTTCCTACTATCTCTACAAGAGAGATATATGGAGGAACCATAATAATATCTCCGTCCATCAAACGGGTTTCGCCACTTGCATTCCCATTCAATAGGTACTGATAGATATCTATTGTTTTTATGAGCTTACCTTTACGATACAGTTGAATAGAACGTAAAGAACCGATGTCATTTATCCCTCCTGCATTGTATAAAGCATGAAATACAGATGAGAGAGAAGATAAGGCATATGTACCCGGTACGGCCACCTCTCCTAATATGTTTATTTGGATAGTACGTATTTGGCCTAAAGTAAGTTTTATTTGGGAAGACCCTCCTTCATTACCGATGCCTGAATAAACACTCGAAAACTTTTGTTGTATATAAGAGTTTGCTTCTCTTATTGTCATTCCGTTTAAGTAAACAGGGCCAAGCCTGTCTACCACAATACTCCCCTCCGGAGAAATTGTTTGTTGTAGTGATGCTTGAGATGCCCCCCAGATATCAATTACTATTTCATCACCGGGTCCTAATTTATAATCTTCGGGCGTCGGGATATTCATATTAGGTAGAAATGAAAGATTCTTTTGGTTGAATATATTTTTACCGAAAATTACAGGTTTGTTATCTTCTAAAAAGCCATATTCTCGTTGGTATTCCAACAGTCTGGCTATGGAGTCATTTCTAAGAGCATACGTTTCACTCGTTACGTCTTTTCTGAGTGTTGGTCTGCTTGTAGGGGTGTTTATATTGCTGGTATTCTGATTTTGCTGATTTACCTGACTTTTTATCCTTAATAGCTGGTCTTGAGTTGCTCCCCGCTTCAAAAGTTCGGTAGCAATCATTTGTTGGGAAGTTCCTTTGGCTGCCTCTGTTTTAACATATTCTATGACCTGTGAGTCGGACATCTGGGCAAACAACAGGTTTCCTGAAATTAATGAAATAAAAAAATAAAGAATAACTCTTTTCATATATTTAAAATATTAAAGGCTTAAAGCAATGACTCTAGATTTTCTATGTTAATTTGTCTTGAAGGTTTATATTTTAGTACACAATTCAATAATCTATAAATATTCTTTTGCAACAACCATCAGCGTATATTTAGGTGCCTGTCAGATGGTTCTGGGGTGATCTATTTTGATATTGTGTCTTGATCATACAATATTTGTTATTTTTAACGTTACAAATGTAGCTAATTTTTAAGTTAAAACAATTTTAGATAATTATATATTGGTATCCGGAGTCGGTTTTAATACAATCAAGATTGAGGCTACTTTTGATTTCCAAATAACTCTTCTTCAACGATACAGCAAATAATATGAGCTATTAGTATATGTGATTCCTGTATCCTTGGAGTTTCCTCCGACGGAACTTTTATACAAATATTACATAGCTCAGAAGCTTTGCCTCCCGATTTACCCGTCAAAACTATAGATTTTATGCCTTTTTCTTTACATGCATGTAGTGCCCTGACAATGTTTTCGGAGTTGCCGGATGTTGTAAGACCGATAAAAATGTCGCCTTCTGCACCCTGAGCATGCACTTGTCTCTCAAAAAGCCTGTCGAATCCGTAGTCGTTTCCTATTGCTGTTATAATAGATGTATCAGTTGATAATGCTATGGAAGGGATTCCGGGCCTATCGAAATAAAATCGGCTAACAAACTCCCCGGCTATATGTTGTGCATCCGCAGCACTTCCTCCATTTCCTGCAATCAGTGTTTTTTTTCCTCTTTTGTAAGCATTCACTGTTGCTGTAACAGCATCTTTGATACTTACCATGATAGCAGGATTGGATAGTATAGATTCCTTTACAGAGATAGACTTTCGGATGTGCTCTGTAATAATTTGTTCAAGTTCCATATTCTGTTTTAGCTAATTAGTCCCAAAAGTAACTTTTTTTTTAACAATTTTCACGGTTAATTGTTAGTAACTTTTTAAATAAAAGAGAACATCATCTTTTTCATTTCTACAACTTATAATTATCTTTGCCTCTATGGAAAACAAAGTCTTTACATATTTAGAATTTGCCTTGCCAATCCATAACTGTGTGATTATACCGGAGTTGGGTGGGTTTATTGTCAATCAGGAGGAACCATTGCATCATATTGATGCTAATGTGTGCGTACCCGGATATATGATAACTTTCAACCCTGATCTGAAGCATGATGATGGTGTAATCGTCTCTTATTATATAAGAGACGGGAAAATGACATATAATGCTGCATTGCAAAAAATAAAAGATTTTGTCAAAGGGTTAAAACAAGACCTTTCTACTCAAAAGCCTGTATCTTGTGGAAGATTGGGTAGCTTATACATGAATAAGGAAGGTAAACTTTTGTTCGAGGCTAATCCATCTTTTGTGTTTCCATCTCTTTATGGTCTTACCGCTGTAGGGTTAAGTAATCTGTCGGATATAAATAGACGGGAGTCTGCTTCGAGAAAAAACTTTCCGGTTAAATATACGCTCGGAAGTGTTGCCGCTGCCTTGGTTGCAATGTTTTTATTCACTGTACCATCAGCAAATGTAAGTAATAATATAGGTTTGCAAGGTGCCATACCTCAACAGTCAGGCTTTATCTCTTCTCTTGCAGAACAAGTAAAACCATTGTTGGAAGCTGATTCTGTTAAAGTTCTAGAAACCAAGGTGGAGAGCAAAGAGCCTGAAGCTCAGCCTCAATCTTTACGTACATACTATATCATTGTAGGGGGAGAGGATACGCAATCTAGAGCAGAACGTTTGTTGGATAAGATTAAGAAGAGTGGTCTTCAGAGTGTAAATATCTTAGAGGCAGGAGGTCGTTTCCGTATCTATGTCGCTTCATTCTCAGAGAAGCCTGAAGCCGAAGGCTTTTTGGACACATTCCGTAAAGAGAATCCAAAATACGAAACAGCTTGGTTGTATTCCAAAAGGAACTAATTAGTAGAGCGATATATAGCAAAAAAAGAGGAAAGATTATCTTTCCTCTTTTTTGATTTATAAAATGTCTTGCTTATTCTTTTTCTCCGTATGCCAAATCTCCGGCATCACCTAATCCGGGAACTATATATGCCGATTCGTTCAGTTCTGGATCGATAGCCGCAGCCCATATTGTAGTCTTTTCCTGAGGGAAGTTTTTTGCACAATAGTCAATAGCTTGCTTGCTTGCTATTATAGTTGCTATATGTACATGGCTTGGCTCACCTTTTGTCAATAGGGCCTGATACGATAAATCCATACTGCCACCTGTAGCTAACATCGGGTCGGTGAGAATCAAAACCTTATTCTCTATTTGTGGAGAAGCGATGTATTCGATGTGGATATGAAAACTTTGATGGTTTTCTCTGTATTTCCTGTAGGCAGAAACAAAAGCATTCTCCGCTTTGTCGAAGCATTCTAGAAATCCATGATGAAAAACAAGTCCTGCACGAAGTATTGTAGCGATAACGATAGGGTCGGTAGGCACATTTGTGATCGATGTACCCAGAGGTGTTTGAGTTTCGAGCGGCGCGTAATTCAGTGTTTTACTGATCTCATAAGCCATTGTTTCTCCTATGCGTTCAACATTTCGTCTGAAACGCATGCTATCCTTTTGGATGTTTACATCGCGCAACTCGCTGACAAAACGATTGAGGATAGTGTTTTGCTCTGAAAGATTTATAATTCTCATCTTGATTTTTGACTTTAAAGGTATAAGTTTTCTTTCACATTTCTATTTGTCTTACCAAGGAATTTATTCATTCCATATTTTCCATGCCGCAACGGCTTGCAGCTCGAGCATTTGGGCTCCGTTTTTTATGCTAGCCTTATTCTCTTTGCCCAGCCTCAGAAACTTTGTTTCAGCCGGATTATACACCAGATCGAACAGCAGGTGTCTGTCTGTGAGTAGGGTGTATGGGATGTCGGGGGCATTGTCTACGTCCGGAAAAGTGCCCAGTGGCGATGTGTTGACGATGACGCTATATTCCTTCATTACGTGTGAGTCGATATCGCTGTATGACAATTGTCCTTCACTCGGAGTTCTCGATACATATATCCACTCTATGCTTAGTGCATCTAACGCTCCTTTTACCGCTTTGGATGCACCGCCTGTTCCTAATATCAATGCTTTTTTATGGATAGCCGTATTGATAAGGGGCCTGATAGACTCCTGAAATCCGATAATGTCGGAGTTGTATCCGATCAATCTTATTGCATTGTTTTTGTCTCGGATTACTTTTACCACATTTACAGCCCCGATACTTTCAGCCCCTTTGTCGAGCCCATCGAGGTATGGTATTATTTTTTCTTTGTATGGGATTGTTACATTCAGACCTTTAAGGTTTGGATAGTTGCGGATAATATCAGTAAATTGAGAGATATCTTCAATCTCAAAATTGAGGTACTCTGCATCAATTCCCTCCTTTTCGAATTTCTCGGTAAAGAATTTCTTGGAAAATGAGTGTTTCAGAGGGTATCCGATTAGTCCATACGTGTCCATAATGCTAATTTTTTCTCTATACTGCAAAAAAATAGGATAACTCCAATTTGGTGTTACCCTATTTTTAAATCATTTACCTATTACTTAGAAGCTTCAGGTTTGTAGCGGCTATTCAACAGGGTTATCACCTTCTGTGTAATATCATAACCATCTTTGGCTAACAGAACATTATCCAAACCTGTATTGCTAAATATCATTTGGTAGTTGGCTGTTTTGTTCATCTCCTTCAATATCAGGCGAACAGAATCGGCCATCTGTGTATTTACTTTTTGCTGTTCTCTCAGATAATCTTCTTGCAATTTTTGAGCCATTGCATGCAAGTCGCTTTCCAATTTTTGGATACGTGCAGCTTCTTGTTGTGCTCTTTCTTGACTTAAGAATGCATTGTTTTGAACTTTTCTCTGAAATTCTGCGCCTTCGGCTTCTAGTTGTCTTTGCTTTTGGGTAAGAGTAGCATTTGAACTATTGTACTTTTTCATCAACGCATCATTCGCATCTTTAGCATAATTGTAGTTTATCAAAAGTGAATCTACATTTACATAAGCTATAGGAAGCATGCCGGTAGAGTCTCCTTTTGTGAATGTGAGAGATGAGTCTTCAGTTCCTGTGTTTCCCTTATTAGATGTGAAAAATAAAATGAAAAGGACGATTATTGCAACAGCAAAAACGCCATTAATAATGTAAGAGATATTTTTCATTTATAAAAACATTTAGTTAATCTTATCCTGTAGCAAAAAACAAGGCGCAATTATGCCTGTGTTTTTTAACGACTTGGCAAAGATATATCTTTATGTTAAAACAACATCAATTTTAAACCTTTAAAAGTTGTAAAAAAATTGCATTTTAAGGTATATCTCTTTAATTTTATATGTTATTATGAAAGTGTAAGCAATAATTAAAATATTAATATGACAATTAAAGATTTAAAACCGAGTGGTATATGGAATTATTTCCACGAAATAACTCAAATTCCGAGACCTTCTAAAAAAGAAGAAAAAATAATCGCCTACCTATTAGAATTCGCAAAAAAACATAACCTGCAAGCCAAAAAAGACGATGCAGGCAACGTTTTGATAACAAAACCGGCAACCAAGGGTAAAGAAAATCTTCCGACCGTAATACTTCAAGGGCATGTGGATATGGTGTGCGAGAAAAATAGCGGAACCAAGCACGATTTTGACAACGACCCGATAGAAACCTATATAGATGGAGATTGGCTCAAAGCCAAAGGAACAACTCTGGGTGCTGATAATGGTATGGGGGTTGCTGCTGCTTTGACTATCTTGGCTTCGGATACAATAGAGCATGGCAAGCTCGAATGTTTGTTTACCGTAGACGAAGAAACAGGTTTGACAGGGGCGTATGCTTTAGGAAAAGATTTCCTCACCGGAGACGTGCTTATCAATCTGGATACAGAAGAAGAAGGTGAAATATATATAGGATGTGCCGGAGGGAAGATTACCACTGTTACATTTACATATAAGAAAGAAGAAGTGCCTGCCAACTATTTTTGGTTCAAAGTACAAGTGAATGGATTGAACGGAGGACACTCCGGAGCAGAAATCCATAAAGGGTTGGGTAATGCCAATAAGATATTGAACCGCTACTTGTGGGAGCTCAATAAAAAACAAGATTTGGTGCTTGCTGAGATCGACGGAGGAAATCTTCACAATGCTATTGCCCGCGAGGCTTACGCTATTGCCGGAGTACCATACAGCAAGAAGGAAGATGTAATCGTAGAATTGAATACACTGGTTCCGCAAATTGAGGGCGAACTGAAGGTTGTAGACCCGAATGTAAAAATGACGGTGTCTTCGACTGATACACCTGCTTTTGTGATCGATAAGGAAACAACCGGCAATTTGCTGAATGCAATTTATGCTTGTCCTCATGGCGTATTGGCGATGAGTCATGAAATACCCGATTTGGTAGAAACTTCTACAAATCTGGCTTCTATAAAAATGAAGGAGGGTAATACAATTGTGATAACAACAAGCCAAAGAAGCTCTACCAACTCGTTGAAAGATGATGCGGGTAATATTGTAAATGCTGTATTTACATTGGCTAAAGCTGAGGTTGTGCATTCGGCAGGATATCCCGGATGGAAGCCAAATCCGGATTCTAAAGTATTAGCAGTAGCTAAGAAGGCATACGAAAGTCTGTATGGTAAAGAACCTGAAATAATGGCTATACATGCCGGATTGGAATGTGGTCTGTTCTTAGAAAAATATCCGCATTTGGATATGATTTCATGTGGTCCGACAATTCGTAACGCGCACTCTCCCGAAGAACAGATAGAAATTCCTTCTGTTGCCAAATGGTGGCCTTTCTTATTGGAAGTGTTGAAGAATATTCCGGCTAAATAATAGCGGAAAGCCGGTTTTAAGAATACGAGTATGGGTGTGTGTAAAAAGTGACTTTGATTGTAAAGATTTACTTTTGACACACGCTCTTATCTTTTTTTCTCTTTTTTTAAGTAGTCAAGTAACAAATCCAGTTGTATATTGTTTTTATTACTTACGTATTAATTAAATCAATTGAATTATGGATAAAATGAAAATAGATATATGGTCAGATATAGCTTGTCCGCATTGCTATATTGGAAAACGTAGACTCGAAAAAGCTTTGGAGCAATTTCCGCATCGTAAGAATGTAGAACTTGTGTGGCACAGTTATGAGCTAGATCCTAGCTTACCGAAGAAAGCCGGAACACAATCCATTTACAGCTATTTTGCCAAGAAGTTTGCTATGTCCGAAGATGAGGCTCGCCGTACGCAGGCCAAAGTGGCGCAGATGGCTAAGAGTGTAGGTTTGGACTATGACTTCGACAATCTCGTTGTAGTTAGTACATCCGATGCTCTGAGATTGGTGAAACTGGCAAAGGAGTCTGGTTTGGGAACTGAGGCCGAAGAAGTTTTGTTTGATGCTTATTTTGTCAAAGGTCAGAATATAAGCGACCCTGCTGTGTTGGTGCAGTTAGGTACAAGCATCGGTCTGCAAGAATCTGAAATCTTCGCTATACTCGATAGTGATAAATATCTTTCGGATATAAAGAAGGATATAGAATACAGCGAGGATGAGCTTGGATTGGAATATATTCCTTTCTATTTGTTTAATAATAAGCAAGTGGTGCAAGGCTCTATCCCTGTGGAAGACTATCTCAAAGTGCTGAATGAGGCTTATGCCGATTGGGAAGGCAGCGGAGTTTCGTCCGAAAAAGGAGAAGTCATAAGTGGGCAATCGTGCTCGATAGACGGAGTATGCAGCTTATAGAGGTCTGATATATAAAAGAGGCTGTCTTATAGTTTTTACTGTTTTTTGTCATATTGGATATCTTGAACATCTTGAATTGGATATCGGGAGAGGAAAGTGAAGATAATGACAAAGAAGCACTGATGAGAAAAACTATAAGACAGCCTCTTTTCTTGTGATACTAAGACTTTTTGTATAATATTGTCATCGGATAATACTAATTGTTTAACGCACAAATTTTTATATCTATAATTATCTAGTAGAAGAGGCTTAGTTGCCGAATGTAAAAGGTGACAGATAAAAACAATAGAAAAAGTGTTACTTTTGTTACTTTTTAACAATCAGTGAAATTAAAGTTGTTGTATAACAGTCGAATACGAAATAATCAAAAAGTAACACCAAACTTAATAACTGTAACAAATGAAATATAGAGTAGTAGAGCTAGCCAAGATTAATATCTTTTCTTCATTTATGAAGTCCATCGGGGCTTTTGTCGTGCTAGTCTTGTTTCTTATGTTATTTAATAGTTGTCAGGAGGGTAATGACTTTTCGGATAGCGAAGAACTCTCGCTCTCATTCTCTAATGATACAATTCGTTTCGATACCGTTTTTACAACCTTGGGCTCGGCTACAAAACAGTTTAAGATATATAACAGAAACAATAACTCTCTAACCATACAATCCATCGAATTGGTGAACGCTTCAAAAAGCGGTTTCCGTATGAACATCGACGGCGAAAAAGGAACCAAGCTCACCAATGTGGATATACTGAAAAAAGACAGTTTGTACGGATTTATTGAGGTAACGGTAGATCCCACCAATACAAAGAACCCTGTACTGATAAAAGATTCGATTCGTCTTGTTGTGAACGGCAACATACAATATGTGCAGTTGGAGGCCGTAGGACAGGATGTATATATCTGGAAAGACAAGGTGGTGACAACCGACTCGTTGATAACAGGTGATAAACCACTGCTTATATACAATTCGCTTACCATAAATAAAGGTGTGACTCTGGATGTACAAAAAGGAACAACTTTCTTCTTGCGGAACAATGCTTCTGTAGATATATATGGTAGTATCATAGCGCAAGGAACGGTTCAAGAACCAATTGTTTTCAGGGGAAGCCGCTTTGATAATATAGACGGAAATATACCATACGATAATACTCCCGGACAATGGAGCGGGATAACTTTCCATGCCGAGAGTTATGACAATGTCCTCAATAATGTAATTGTAAAAAATGCAGTGCGGGGAGTAACATTTTCGGCGGCAGATACCCAATACAAGAAAGCTGAATTTGCAAACACAATTGTACAGAATACATCAGAGTATGGCTTGTTGGCGACAAACTGTTATATAAACTTTCAGAATTGCTTGTTTGCCAATTCAAAAGGTGCGGCTGTTTCGTTGATCGGCGGGAAATATAGTTTCTTACATTGCACGCTGGCTAATTATTATAGATGGTCGATGCGTCAAAAGGAGTGTCTGGCTATCGGGAATGTGTATGAGGGAAAGGCTTATGATTTGGATAAATGCGATTTTATCAACTCTATTGTATCCGGCTCAGCTTCGGGTGAACTGCTGCTAAGTGATGTTAGTACAGTTGGATACAACTATAGATTTCAGAACTGCCTGATTAAAGCGACTGAACAAAAGAATGAGCACTTTGTAAATACTGTGTGGAACGCAGATCCATTGTTTGTAAATATAAACAATAATAAGGATTACTCTTATAATTTCGAACTGCAAGCCACATCACCTGCTATCGGTAAGGCAGACAGATCTTACTCGTTGCTACTACCTTATGATCTAAAAGGACGTTCGAGACTTGCGGATACCGATCCTGATATTGGCTGTTATGAGTGGGGTGAGTAAAAGGCTATTGCTCTTGGTTCTTTTGTGTGCCTTCGTCTTCTTTTTGAGGGCGCAGGAAAAGTTTCGGGTCATGTTCTACAACGTTGAAAACCTGTATGACACAAAAGATAATCCGGCTACAAACGATGATGAATTCACTCCCGGCGGACAGTTGCATTGGACTAATTATCGCTATTGGCAGAAGTTGCATAACATAAGCAAAGCCATATCTTCGGTAGGGGAGGGATATCCTCCGGCGATAGTGGGGCTGTGCGAAGTGGAGAACGACTCTGTTCTTTATCATCTTACAAAGCGAACTGCATTACAGAAACATAAATATGAATATGTGATCACTCGGTCGAAAGACCTGAGAGGCTCAAATGTTGCCCTTCTTTATCAACGTGATCAGATAAAGATACTGAGCCGGAAATCATATACGCCCGATTTGGGAGACTCGGTACGCTCTACAAGAGATATATTGCATGTTACGGGCAAGGTAGTTAATGGCACATTGTTAGATGTTTTTGTTTGTCACTTCCCATCACGTCGTGAAGGTATCCGCAAGACCAGACCGCACCGTATAAAGTGCGCCCAACTGTTGAAACATAAAGTAGACAGTGTCTTGCACCTTCGTAAAGGGGCTAACGTTATCATTATGGGAGACTTTAACGACTACCCGAATGATATAAGTATGTCCGAAGTGCTCGGAGGAAAAAGGATCGAATCCGATATCTCAACTAAAGGTTTGTATAACCTTCTTTACGACAGGATTGACAAAAAGGGAGCAGGCTCTTACAAGTATAAGGGTAAATGGGGTTTTATTGATCAAATAGTTGTCAATGGAAACCTGTTAGAAAAAGGAGGAAAGGTATTTGTAAAAGATAAAACCGTACACGTTTTTTCGGCTGAATTCTTGTTAGAGGCAGACAATAAAAAGTATGGTGGACAAAAACCGTTCAGGACCTATTCAGGCTTCAAATATCTTGGTGGATACAGTGATCATTTACCTATTTATATGGATCTGCTTATCAGTCCCTGATTTATTTGTCGTCCAAGGCTTGACTTACGTTGCCGAACACCGCGGCAAGCAGTACTCTTACCTGTTTTAGCCCTTCCTCGTCTATTCCGTCGAGTGCGGCTTCCATGGTGGTGTAAACAGCTTTTCCGGCTTTTTCCTTGATCGACTTACCTAAATCGGTGAGATAGATAAGGTTGGATCGGCGATCGCTAACCGAAGCATTGCGATACACCAGATTTTGTTTTGTAAGATTATCTAGCAGGCGTGTCATACTAGGCTTATCCTTGAATGTTGAATTACATAACGTCTGTTGTGTAACCCCGTCTTCGCGCCACAGAAAAGCAAGGACAGTCCATTGTTCGGGAGTGATATCCAGTCCTTCTTTTTTGAAGTTCCTGTACATCATCCTGTTTATGGCCATCGATACTTTACCGTTAATAATGGGAAATATCAGGTCCAAATCCTGATCTAAGTTCAATGTTTCCTCGGTCTTCATGCATGTTCTTTTTCTGATTTTCATCACAAAAATAAGATAAGAAGTTGGTAAGTACAACAATTTTTGACAGTTTAGCATTTGTTGTTTTGATAAAAAAGCCTATCTTTGCACCTCATTTGTAAAAATGTATGTTTAATTTATAATTAATTAATTTATGAACAATTACGAAACCGTTTTCATTTTAACTCCCGTTTTGTCTGATGTTCAGATGAAGGAAGCGGTAGAAAAATTCAAGACTCTTTTGGTCAATGAAGGGGCCAAAATAGTAAGTGAAGAAAACTGGGGACTTCGCAAATTGGCTTATCCAATTCAGAAGAAATCAACCGGTTTTTATGCGATGTTAGAGTTCGAAGCTGATCCGTCTGTTATCGCTAAACTTGAAATTAACTTCCGTCGCGACGAGCGTGTGATCCGTTTCTTGACTTTCCGTCAAGACAAGTTCTCTCACGAGTACGCATTGAAGAGAAGAAGTTTAAAATCATCTAAAAAAGAAGAAGTAAAGGAGAATTAAGCTATGGCACAACAATCAGAAATCAGATATTTGACTCCGCCTTCAGTTGATGTGAAGAAAAAGAAATATTGCCGTTTCAAAAAGAATGGTATTAAATACATCGACTACAAAGACCCTGAGTTTTTAAAGAAATTCCTTAACGAACAAGGAAAAATTCTTCCTCGTCGTATTACAGGTACATCATTGAAATTCCAACGTCGTGTTGCACAAGCTGTAAAGAGAGCTCGCCATTTGGCTTTGCTTCCTTACGTAACAGACTTAATGAAATAAATAAGGAGGAGTAAGAAATGCAAGTTATATTAAAAGAAGACATCCTTAACTTAGGATATAAAGATGAAGTCGTAACTGTAAAAGACGGTTATGGACGTAACTACCTTATTCCCCAAGGTAAAGCTGTGATAGCATCAGAGTCTGCAAAGAAAGTATTAGCTGAAAACCTAAGACAACGCGCTCACAAACTTGAGAAAATCAAACAAGATGCTCAGGATTTGGCTGCTAAGTTGGAAGGAATTTCACTTACTATTGGTGCAAAAACAAGTTCTACAGGTACTATCTTTGGTTCTGTAACTAATATTCAAATAGCAGAAGCTCTTGAAAAATTAGGCTACAATGTAGATAGAAAAATTATTCTTATCAAAGAAGCTGTGAAAGAAGTAGGTAGCTACAAGGCTATCGCTAAACTTCACAAAGAAGTTTCTGTAGAAATACCTTTCGAAGTAGTTTCTGAATAATTATCGAAATTATATATAGCAGAGAGGCGGTTATTAAAAATAATCGCCTCTTTCGTTTTGTCTTTCATCCCGGGTCTAAGAAAACCTTTTCTTACTATTCATTATATTTCCTGTCATCAGCTTAACTTCGTCGGAAGCGTGTTTGATGTAACCGTCAAACATCATAACCATACTTTTATCACTGAATACTTTCCTTATCACTGGAATGCAAATAAACATAGGCATGTAATATAATTTATTTACTTTCTCTTTTTTAGGGTCGAATCCCACTTGTGAGCAAATATGAAACCCCTCTCTGGTGGCGAGTACGGCTTCTTTGATCGAGTTTTTTTTAGATAAGAAATCTTTCATCGACCCTCCGGCGTTGATCATACCTTGAGAAAAACCGGCTATGAAGGCATAGTGTGGGGTGAGCCATGTTTTTATTTGTTCCGATATGAATGGTTTCATGTTGGCTTTCTCCATAGCAGAAGCTATTCGTTCTATCCTGTCGCTGACTTTGCCATCGGCTTCGCCTAGCATTGTTTTCGAATATTTTGAGCCTGATATGATAGAATTTATGTTGTTTGAGTCTTTCCCTCCTCCCGCCATAAAAGGGAAGCCAAAGAAATATTGGGATGGAGATAAATACTTATTTATCATTTCAAAGTCGGAGATCCAAAGATTCTGAAAGAAAAGAATATGGGCTTCTCCTGCCGATTCTTTTAATACCGAGAGTATTTCTTCGAGGTGGTTGCACCCTGTAGAGACAATGATGTAATTGAAGTTGTGGCCAGACGAGAGACGGTCTATAATTGGGGGTCTGAAAATAATATTTTTGACTTGTATCTCTTTTGATCGAAAGTCTTTGCAATGGATCGTAATACCATTTTTCTCTATGGTTTGTTTTTTCTCCGGTTTCACTAAAACGGTGATATCATATCCTGCTTCGGAGAGTTGCCACGCATAAGTGCAGCCAATGACCCCTGCGCCGTAAATAAGTATTTTCATAATATATTAGTTTATTGTTTTACATCTACAAAAAGAGTGTTGAAAAGAGATTTATACTCTGAATAAGGCTCGCTATTTGTTAGAAATTCTGTAGGAGTGTAGTTAGAGAATGTTTTGATTTCTTTGATCAAGTGCGATTTATCGTAGAAACCATGTTCGAATGCTAATTCGCTGAGGCTAATTGTAGGATTGAGTATCATTTGTCTTAGGGTAAATGAGTAACGGACGATTCGTATATATTCTTTTGGATTTAGTCCAACATGTGACTTGAAAAGTCGTTTAAACTGCTTATAGCCTAAGCAGGTGTTGTTTGCTAGTTTATAAATATCTCTTTCTCCTTCGTTGATAGCCTGTATAGTCTGGCAAAAACGATCGAGATGGTTATTGTTTATATTTGATAGCTTCTTTAGTAAATAGTTTTCTATCGATTGAACACAAGAGCAGGTGTCGGTGCAATCCATCAAGCGATTTTTTAATTCTATCAAGCTTCTATCATTAAAATTTTCTATAGGGATGTTTGTCCCATACAAATCATCTACCTGTATATTAAAGAATGCCTTTGCTCCTGCGGGCTGAAAAATTATCATGATAAGATCAAGCGTATTGCTGAGTGATAAACTTACAGGAGTCATGGTTTGTCCGAAAATATATGCCTTCGGTAAAGAGGTATTGTCTATGTTGGATAATACTTGCCCTTCTCTGTTAAATACCAATCCTGTACAACCTGAGGGTATTACCCGCTGACAACTTTGCTCAATCCCACTTGCCAATATAAACCAATATTGTTTTATATACGGAGCCAGCAGGATTGATGGTGATATGGCAATAAATTTTTCCATCCTATATTGTTTATAAGACAAATATATGTGTAATTATTTTTGTTAGTGGTGTAAAAAATGGACTTTCAGTCTTAAATATATCTACTTTGTTTTTTAATACCATCAGATTATCATCGTATTTAGAAACATTATATTTATAGGTGTACTATATTATGGTTTCTGTGATATAGAAGAATTCTATATTGTATAATTTGAGCCTAAAGTATTGATTTATAGTTGTAATACATATCTATGAATATTATAATAGCATGTTGTTTATGATGTTATTTATAAAAATTGTAACTTAGCAAGGATTTGAAAATTAACTTTTCAGGCATTTGCTTGTTTAATTATATAAAATAACAAACGATAATATAAGAATAAGATGAAAATTGGATTCGTTGGATTAGGTAAGATGGGCGGTAAAATGGTAGAACGCCTTTTGAATCATGGACATGAAGTCGTAGTTTATAACCTTACTCAGAAAGAAGTTGATGAGGCAGCCTCTAAGGGTGCTCTTCCGGCTACAAGCATAAAGGATTTAGTAAATAAACTGGAAGGACGCAAGCTTGTGTGGCTGATGGTTCCGGCAGGAAAACCTGTGGATGAAAACATTGCAGAACTATTGACGCTACTTAGCCCGAATGATATAATCGTAGACGGAGGAAACAGCTACTGGAGAGAAACTGTAGAGAGAGGAAAGAAAATTAAAGAAAAAGGAGTTCATTACCTCGACTGTGGGACCAGTGGCGGTGTATGGGGATTGCAGAATGGCTACTGTCTAATGTATGGCGGAGACAAAGAGGCTTGTGATTTTGCAGAGCCTATATTTAAAAGTTTAGCTCCCGAAAACGGATATATGCGTTGTGGAGAAAGTGGTGCAGGCCACATGGTGAAAATGGTGCATAATGGCATCGAATACGGAATGATGCAGGCTTATGCCGAAGGCTTTGAGATAATGAAGAACTCACCATACGGGGTAGACTTGGAAAAAGTATCACGTGTGTGGATGGAAGGTTCAGTCGTTCGTTCATGGTTGCTCGAGCTGATCGGTAATGCATTGGAAGGTAACGAAAATCTTGAAGGAATCAAGGATTATGTAGCCGATAGTGGTGAAGGTCGCTGGACAGTACAAACAGCAATGGACTTTGATGTTCCTGCTCATGTTATTACAGCTTCGCTTTTCACTCGTTTCGAGTCACGACAAGAAACTTCGTATGCAATGAAACTTCTTGCTGCCATGCGTAATCAGTTTGGTGGTCACGAAATCAAAAAAGACTAAGCCCCGCAGTATCTCCGAGGAAATATTGAAAAGAATATAACGAAATGCTAACTTAAAAACTTCCCTTTTGGGGGAGAATGGAGGGGCTAATGAAATCAAAATCAATACAAGACCAAGCTCTGATTATTTTCGGAGCTTCTGGTGATTTAACATACCGAAAGCTGATACCGGCTATATTTGACTTGCATAAACAAAATTCACTACCGAAGAATTTTGCTGTGCTTGGTGTAGCTCGTAGTCAGTTTACAGACGATACCTTCCGCGATAAGATGAAGGATGGTATCAAGCAGTTTGCATTGGCAAAAGATGCTTTGGATGAAGAAATAGAGCAATTTTGCCAGAAGTTGCATTATCTGTCAATCAATACAGATGATGGAACAGAATATTCCAAATTGAAAGTACGGCTCGAAGCTCTCGATAAGAAAGAGGGTACAGCTGGGAATTATATATTTTACTTGTCAACACCACCTTCGCTCTATCCGCTTATACCTAAGTTTTTGGCAGAGCAAGGGTTGAATCAGGAGAATGGTAATTTTAGACGGATTATTATAGAAAAGCCTTTTGGTATTGATCTTAAATCTGCTGTGGAGCTGAATGTTTCGCTTCAGGAAAGTTATGATGAAGATCAGATATATCGTATAGACCATTATCTGGGTAAAGAGACTGTGCAAAATATGTTGGTAACACGTTTTGCGAATGGTATTTACGAGCCTCTTTGGAACCGAAACTATATCAGCCATGTGGAAATAACTGCTGCCGAGAGCATCGGCGTAGAAAACAGAGGTGGCTATTACGATCATTCGGGAGCACTCCGTGATATGGTGCAAAACCACTTATTGCAGTTGCTGGCTTTGGTGGCAATGGAACCGCCAATGTCTATAGACTCTGTTTCGATTCGCAACGAGAAATTGAAAGTTTTTCAGGCTCTACGCCCTATGTCGAACGACGACTTGTTTAAGAATGTTATTCGTGGGCAATACACAGCAGCTAACGTTAAAGGAAAATATGCCAAGGGATACCGTGAGGAAAAGGATGTGGATACCGATTCCCGTACCGAAACCTATGTGGCTATGAAGCTCTTTATAGACAACTGGCGCTGGGGTGGAGTTCCTTTCTATATACGCACAGGTAAACGTTTGCCGACTCGAGTCTCTGAAGTTGTTATTCACTTCAAACCTGCCCCTCAGAAATTATTTCCCGAAAGTGCAGATATGAGTAACGACGAAAATCAATTGGTGATACGTATTCAGCCGGATGAAGGTCTTTTGTTGAAAACAAAGATGAAAGTACCCGGAAGTGGCTATCAGGTTAAGAATGTGAATATGGACTTTCATTATTCACAACTACAAGATACTTATCTGCCTGAGGCTTACGAACGTCTTTTGCTCGATTGTATGGTTGGCGATTCTACGCTGTATATCCGTGGAGATGCTTTAGAGGCTACATGGAAATTTGTACAACCATTGCTCGACTTCTGGGAGAAGAACCCCGATGCACCCTTGCATGGCTATCCTTCCGGCTCGTGGGGACCAAATTGTGCCGATGAGCTGATTGAGGGTAAAAACCTCACATGGAGATATCCTTGTAAGAACCTGTCTGATGATGGAATATATTGTGAATTATGATAAAAGAAGAGATTAACATTTATTCGGATGCGAAAGCCCTGAGTGAGGGTTTTACGGCATTTTTGCAAAAGTTAATGGATGTATATCCGCGTGTAAACCTTGCATTGTCAGGTGGAACTACCCCAAAAGTAATTTTTGACTATTGGGCAGAAAACTGTAAAGATTCAATCGACTGGCAGCGACTGTTTTTCTTTTGGGGGGACGAACGCTGTGTTCCGCCCGAAAATGTCATGAATAATTATGGAATGACAAAGGATCATTTGTTTGACAAAGTTCCCAAAATTCCGAATAATAACATTTTCCGTATTCATGGCGAGAATGAACCAGAAGAAGAGGCTGAATGGTATAGCAAAATTTTGGAAACAAAAGTTATGCAGCGCCGTAATGCTCCTTGCTTCGAAATCGTAATGCTTGGTTTGGGAGACGATGGGCATACTGTTTCTATTTTCCCTGATCAGATATCATTGTGGGATAGTAAAGATTTCTGTGTGATAGGTGAGCATCCTGAAAGCAAAATGAAACGTGTAAGCCTTAGCGGTCAGGTAGTGAATAATGCACAGTATGTAGTTTTTCTTGCTACAGGAAAGAACAAAGCTGAGAAGGTAAGGGATATCATTAAGAACAGAGAGCAGTTTTTGGATAAATATCCGGCTGCTAAAGTAAATCCGAAGAAAGGATATCTTTATTGGTTCTTAGATGAGGACGCAGCAAGTTTGTTGTAAACGAAGCATCAAAATATAGATAGTAAGAAGTTATCTCGCATAGAGGTAGCTTCTTTTTTATATGTTAATAGGTGGGTGAGATGGCGTATTGAATAGTCTTATATTTCTTCTTTTGATTTATATCCGGCTATGAATTCATTGTGTCGCAAAATGCGATTACTTTTTCCAGATAATCTCTGTTGTTCGACAATCGTGGAATTTTGTTCTGTCCTCCAAGCTTGCCAATATGCTTTAACCATTCGTTAAAAGTTCCTTTCGGTAGGCTTCTTACAATCGGCATGTTCAGCGATAAGTTGTACGAACGTTTAGCTTCGTAGTCGGAGTTTACCTTTTTTAGTTCGCTGTCTAGTAATCGGGTGAAATCTTCGAGGCTATTGGGTTCTACGGTAAACTCTATCAGCCACTCATGTGCTCCGTTGTTGTTATCCCCGAAGTAGACGGGGGCGGCTGTATATTCGCTTATTTGTGCGCCTGTAATCTTGCTTGCTTCTGCCAGAGCTTTTTCGGCATTGTCTATTATCAGTTCTTCGCCGAAAGCATTGATGAAGTTCTTGGTGCGCCCTGTTATGTGGAATAGATAAGGAGTAGTGGACGAAAACTCTATTGTATCGCCTATCATATATCTCCAAAGCCCTCCGTTTGTTGAAATAATTATAGCGTAATTCTGTCCGGTTTCTACTTCATCCAGTGTTAATGTTTTGGGATTTTCTTTGTCCCATTCACTCATCGGGACAAATTCGTAGTAGATTCCGCTATCCAACATTAACAGCATTTCTTTAGAGTTTTCGGAGAACTGTACCCCAAAGAAACCTTCCGATGCATTATATGTTTCCCAATAGTACATATCGGGCTTTTGTATCAGTTTCTTGTATTGCTCTTCGAATGGAGTAAAGCTCACACCACCATGAAAGAAAACTTCCAGATTAGGCCATATATCAGTGAGGTCGCGCCCGGTATTTGTCTTTATCTTTTTCAATAAGACGAGTAGCCATGAAGGTACGCCCATAAAAGCCCTCACATCGTTTTTTATAGCATAGTCGGTCAGTGCCTGCAACTTCGTCTCCCAATCGGGTAATAAGGAGATGCTTTCAGGTGTACGGCTAAACTTTGCCCAGAAATATAGATTCTTGATAAGAATAGCAGAGATGTCTCCTGTGAAGATACCGTCTCCTATGTTGTTTATTTGCTTGCTGCCGCCTAGTACTAGTGTTTTGCCAAAAAAGAATTTAGCATCCTTATTGGTTTGTGCATAGATAGCAAGCATTTGCTCTCCGCACTTGTAATGCCCTTTGGTGAGTGACTCGTGGGTTACAGGTATGTATTTACTCTTGTCCTCGGTAGTGCCCGATGACATGGCAAACCAACGTACAGGCTTGTTCCAAAGTACATTTTGTTCTTTATTTACAATGATACGATCCAGATAGGGGCGCAAATCTTCGTAGTGGAAGATTGGAACCTGTTTTCTGAAATCGTCTTTGTTTTTTATAGCCGAAAAATTGAACTGCTGCCCAAAGAATGTTTGCTCACCGTTGCGGAGCAGATATTCCAATATCTTCTCTTGCGTTTCGATAGGTTTGTTGATAAAGCTATCAATCTCTTTGTATCGGTAATCCAGATACTTGTGAGCGATTCGGGTAATCATCCGATTTTACTTATTTTTCGGAGCTTTTCTTCGTCTATAATTTTTATTTTGCGACCATCCAGCGTAATGATATGTTCGTCAACAAACGTTGACAGGGTGCGGATAGCATTCGATGTAGTCATATTTGATAAGTTAGCCAAGTCTTCCCTTGAAAGGTAGATGCTTATTGTAGCACCGTCTTCTTCAAGTCCGTAATTCTCGATAAGGAATATCAACGATTCGGCCAAACGTCCACGGATATGCTTCTGAGTAAGGTTTACAACTCGCTCGTCTGCTATTCCAAGGTCTATAGCCAATTCTTTAATAAAGAAACTGCCTAATTTAGAATTTGAAGCGACTATCTCGTTGATAAGTTTCATTGGTATGAAACAGATGGTCGAGGGTTCGAAAGCCGAAGCAGCCGTGACATAAGGCTGGTTGGCAAAAAAGGCGCGGTATCCAAAATACTGAGTAGGTCTTATCATTCTGATAATCTGGCTACGTCCGCCAACACCGTCTTTGTATATTTTCACTTTCCCTCTACACAGGCACATCAATTCCATTGGAATTTCTTCTTCCCTGTATATCACTTCATTTTTCTTGAAGTCCATAATTCTCGCATTAGCGGCAATTATAGTTTGTTCTTTGTCATTCAACAGATTCCATATTTCAGGAATACTTTCCGACAAGCTAACAGCATTACTATCTGTCATCATTCAAAACTGATAATGTAAAATATGTTATAAGCAAAGTTAATCAAAAAATATTATAAAACATGTTGCAAAACATCTTTTTAACGCATGCCCCTCTTTTTTATATAATTTTTTTGTACTTGAAAGGTCTTTTGTATACTCAAATATCACGTAATGTGTAGAGTAGGTGGCTTGATATTTTTCTTTTGCTTGGATTTATACTTGCGAAAATGTTTCGTCTGTAAAAAGTAACAAAAGTAACAGGTTTCTAATCTTTTTAACTGTTACTTTTCGCTTTCGGTTGATGATGGCAAATATTTCTAAGATTAGATAATCTGATATTAAAAAAATAACATCTCCAATTTTATAATTTACAGCTAAGCTCTCTCTTGTTTTGTTAAGTTTTTAGCACTGATATACCTAAATAATTCAGAAAGTATGAATTGTGTAAAAGTTAGTTTGTTAATAAACTATCTAATGTTTTAGTATGTTAAACAAATAAAGTTTTTATATTTCACTTTGAATATTACAATAATAAGACTATTTTTGCACCACCAAAAAATAGAGTGGTGTTTTTACTCCATTTGCATTTCGATTGAAATTTGTAACAATAACTAAATAAACTCGTTAAGATGAATGTATCTCTAACAAATGTAGATAGTGTAAACGCTATATTACAAATAAATGTAACGAAAGAAGATTATCAAGAAAAGCTTGATAACGCACTTAAGACATTCCGAAAAAAAGCTAACATACCGGGATTCCGTCCGGGAACTGTACCTATGGGTATGGTGAAAAAAATGTATGGTAAATCGATTTTGGCAGAAGAAGTAAACAAGCTTGTTGGCGAAAATCTATATAAATATATACAAGACAACAAACTAAATGTATTGGGTGAGCCTCTTCCGAACGAAGAAAAGCAACAACCAATAGATTTCTCACTCGAAGGTGACTATGAATTTTATTTCGACGTGGCTCTTGCTCCGGAAATAAAATTATCACTGACAAAAAAAGATAAAGTAAAATATTATGCTATTGAGGTAGACGAAGAGCTTGTTGATAAACAAATCGCTTCGTACAAAGCTAACTATGGCAAATATGAAAAAATAGAAGAAGGTGCAAAAGAAACAGACCTTATCAGAGGTACAATCTCTGAATTGGAAAATGGTAAGGTAAAAGAAGGTGGCATCTTTGTAGAAGCCGGTATTGTAATGCCTTCGTATATGAAAGACGAAGCAGAGCAAGCTAAATTTGTAGGTGCAAAGGCCGGAGATGTGATTGTATTCAATCCGGGTAAAGCTTACAATGGTAACGAGACAGAAATAGCATCTATGCTTCATATCGAAAAGGATGCGGTAGAAACAATAGCTGCTGAGTTTCAGTTTGCTATTACCGAGATCACTCGTTATCAGGAAGCAGAACTTGACCAAGACTTATTTGATAAAGTTTTTGGTGCAGGCAATGTAACTACCGAAGCTGACTTCAAAGCAAAAGTAAAAGAAACTATCGCAGAGCAGTTTGCACCGGATAGTGACTACAAATTCCTGTTGGATGCGAAAGAGCTTCTTGAAAAGAAAACAGGAGACTTGCAATTCCCTGATGCATTCCTTAAAAGATGGCTTATTGCTTCGGGCGAAGAAAGAACTGCTGAATCTGTAGACGCAGATTATCCGAAAATCATAGCAGATCTTAAATTCCACCTGATAAAAGAGCAAATAGCAAAAGATAACGATATCAAGATCGAAAACGAAGATATGAAAATCATTGCTATGCAAGCCGCAAGAGCTCAGTTTGCTCAATATGGAATGATGAATCTTCCTGACGAAATGGTTGAGAATTATGCAAATGATATGTTGAAAAACAAAGACAATGCACGCAACCTGCTCGATCGCGCAATGGAAAATAAGATCATCGACGTATTGAAATCAAAACTAGGACTCGAAGAAACTGTAATCTCGCTTGACGAGTTTCGCAAGTTCTTTGAGAAAGAAGAAGCAGCTGAAGCAGAAACTGAAGCGTAAATGAAAAAAAGATAAAAATAACGGACAGGAAGGATAGTGTTTTCTTTCTGTCCGTTTGTCTTTAACATTATAAATAAGGAAAATACATACATTATTATTCCAGCTTTTCAATTTTTTATTTATAACTTTGTTTATAAGAAATGAGGCTGTGCTATTAGCCTCTTTTTTATGCCTGTACGAGTGGCATGATAATTGTTTATAGTAATAATGGTAAAACATTATTTAATAAAAAAAGAAGATGTTATGAACAATGAATTTAGAAAGTATGCAACGAAGCATCTAGGCTTGAATGGGCTAGCTCTTGATAAATATATCGATATAACAAGCAGTTATATATCACCTACTATTATCGAAGAACGTCAGTTGAATGTTGCTCAGATGGATGTGTTCTCTCGTTTGATGATGGATCGTATTATCTTTTTGGGAACTCAGATCGACGACTATACAGCCAATGTGATACAGGCTCAATTGCTATATCTTGATTCTGCCGATTCGGGCAAAGATATATCTATTTATATAAATTCTCCCGGAGGATCGGTGTATGCAGGATATGGAGTTTATGACACTATGCAGTTTATCAACAGCGATGTGTCTACAATCTGTACAGGTATTGCCGCATCTATGGCAGCAGTATTGCTTGTTGCCGGAGAGAAAGGAAAACGATTTGCGTTGAAGCATTCACGCGTTATGATTCACCAGCCGTTGGGTGGTGCTCAAGGACAAGCTTCAGATATCGAGATCACCGCTCGTGAGATTGGTAAGGTGAAAAAAGAACTTTATACTATTATTTCAGACCACTCGGGACAACCATTTGACAAAGTGGCACTAGATTCGGACCGTGACTACTGGATGACTTCGGCTGAGGCTAAAGACTATGGAATGGTAGATGATGTTTTGATGAAAAATAAACAATAATTCAAAAATCAGATTCATTTACTCACAAAAGGATAAATGGCAAAAAAAGATACTAACGGCTATTGCAGTTTCTGTGGCAGAAGCGATAAGGATGTAAATATGCTTATCTCCGGTATGTCGGCTGACATCTGTGATAGCTGTGCTGAACAAGCATATCAGATTGTAAAAGAAAGCGTAGAGGCAAAGAAAACATCTTTGGGTATTGATAAAACACAATTGCCCGACCCAAAGACGATAAAAGAATACCTTGACGGATATATTATCGGTCAGGAGAATGCCAAGCGCTATCTGTCTGTGGCTGTGTATAACCACTACAAACGTATACTACAAGGGAAAGAAGATGATATAGAAATAGAAAAGTCGAATATCATTATGGTTGGCCCTACAGGTACAGGAAAAACATTGTTGGCACGTACCATCGCCAAGCTACTGCATGTCCCTTTCGCAATCGTAGACGCAACCGTGCTTACCGAAGCCGGATACGTAGGCGAAGATATAGAAAGCATTCTTACCCGACTGTTGCAAGCCTCAGACTATGATGTGGCAGCAGCAGAAAGAGGAATTGTTTTTATCGATGAAATAGATAAAATAGCCCGTAAGAGCGACAATCCATCAATCACCCGTGATGTTAGTGGTGAGGGTGTGCAACAGGGCTTACTTAAACTGCTGGAAGGCTCGATTGTGAACGTTCCGCCTCAAGGAGGACGTAAGCATCCTGACCAGAAGATGATTGCCGTAGATACCAAAAATATATTGTTTGTTTGTGGCGGAGCTTTCGACGGTATCGAAAGGAAGATAGCGCAACGGTTGAATACAATGGTTGTGGGTTATGCTTCGTCTAAAAGCAATGCGCAGGTAGACCGTAACAATCTGTTGCAATATGTAGCACCTCAGGATTTGAAATCTTTCGGACTGATCCCTGAGATTATAGGACGTCTGCCTATTTTGACATATCTTGACGCTCTGGATAGGAGTGCTCTTCGCCGGATACTTACCGAGCCGAAAAACTCTATCATTAAGCAGTATGTCAAATTGTTCAAAATGGATGGCGTTGATCTTACCTTCGAAGATGATGTATATGAGTACATTGTAGATAAAGCCGTGGAATATAAATTGGGAGCAAGAGGATTGAGATCCATAGTCGAAACCATTATGATGGATGCTATGTTTAATATCCCTTCCACAAAGCAGGCTCAACTGCATGTTACTAAAGAGTACGCTGTAGAGCAATTGGAGAACTCACAAGTCGTAAAACTAAGAAATTCATTATAAAGTTTGTTTTTTTTACAAAAAATAGCCTATTTTATATTGGAGAATTAAATTTAGGGGTTTATCTTCGTAATAATTAATAGCCTATTTATATGCCGGATATAGAGGATATATTGACGTGTTCATTGAAAAAGCATTTTGGCTTTGACAATTTTAAAGGTAACCAGAAGGCAATAATTCAGAACTTGCTGGATGGAAGAGATACCTTTGTGTTGATGCCTACGGGCGGCGGAAAGTCCCTCTGCTATCAGCTACCGGCACTCTTGATGGAGGGAACAGCAGTAATTATTTCTCCCCTGATAGCCCTGATGAAAAATCAGGTGGATGCCATGCGAAATTTTAGTGAAGAGGACGGCGTAGCGCACTTCATGAATTCGTCACTAAACAAAGCTGCGATAGAACAAGTAAAAGGTGATATACTTTCGGGAAAGACAAAACTATTATATGTAGCACCCGAATCTCTTACAAAAGAAGAGAATATAGACTTTCTGCGTCAGATAAAAATATCGTTTTATGCTATCGATGAGGCACATTGTATTTCGGAGTGGGGGCACGACTTCCGTCCTGAATACAGACGTATACGTCCCATTGTAAACGAAATAGGCAAGCATCCTATCATTGCACTTACTGCTACGGCAACACCAAAAGTGCAAATGGATATACAGAAGAACCTTGGAATGGTGGAAGCAGATGTGTTTAAATCATCATTCAACAGGGAAAATCTATATTACGAAGTTCGTTCAAAAACGGATAAAGTAGATAAGGATATAATAAAATACATTAAATCGCAAGGCACAAAGTCTGGGATTATATATTGTTTGAGTAGAAAGAAGGTAGAAGAGTTTGCCGAAATATTACAAACAAATAATATCAATGCACTGCCGTACCATGCCGGACTAGACCCAAGTACACGCTCTGCCAATCAGGATGCATTTCTGATGGAAAAAGTGAATGTAATTGTTGCTACCATTGCATTTGGTATGGGGATCGATAAGCCCGATGTGAGATATGTGATTCACTACGATATGCCAAAGAGCCTTGAAGGATACTACCAGGAAACCGGTAGGGCGGGACGCGATGGCAGTGAAGGAAAATGTATAGCGTTTTATTCATTCAAAGACTTACAGAAACTGGAGAAATTTATGCAGGGTAAGCCCGTTGCTGAACAGGAAATAGGAAAACAGCTACTCCTTGAGACCGCAGCATACGCCGAAACTGCATTATGCCGGAAGAAAGTACTTCTTCATTACTTTGGAGAAGAATATAAAGAGAAAAATTGTGGGAACTGTGACAATTGTGTAAATCCTAAAAAACAAGTGGAAGCTAAAGATTTATTATTGACGGCTATTGAAGCTGTAATTGCATTAAAAGAAAAGTTTAAAACTGATTACGTTATCAATATCTTGAGAGGTAAAGAAACCTCAGAGATAGAAACGTACGGGCATCAGGATTTAGATGTATTTGGATCAGGTGATGATACCGATGATGAAACATGGAACGCCGTTATACGTCAGGCATTAATAGCCGGGTATTTCGATAAGGATATCGAAAATTACGGCTTACTGAGAGTAACCAAAAAAGGAAAAGATTTCTTGAAAAAACCGGCATCGTTCAAGATTACCACAGCAGACGAAGAAGACTTGTCTGATGATGAGAACATAGATGATGTAGTGGTGAAAGGCGGCGGTGGCGGATCGGCAGTAGATCCGGTTTTGTTTTCTATCATGAAAGATCTTCGCAAGAAGATGGCAAAACACAACAATGTTCCCCCATACGTGATATTTCAAGATCCCTCTCTGGAGGCTATGGCTACAATCTACCCGATAACAATGGAGGAATTGCAAAATATTCCGGGGGTAGGAGCAGGTAAAGCAAAGAGATACGGGACAGAGTTTCTTGAAATAATAAAGAAGCACGTTGAAGAAAATGAAATAGAACGACCTGAAGATTTACGTGTAAAAACAGTAGCAAACAAATCGAAGCTAAAAGTAGCCATCGTACAGGCTATCGACCGCAAAGTAGCACTAGACGACTTGGCCGAATCGAAAGGGATTGATTTTGCCGAATTGCTGAGCGAAGTAGAAGCTATCGTATTCTCAGGAACAAAAATAAATATAGATTATTTCCTCAGAGAGGTTATAGATGAAGACCATCTCGACGATATATTTGAATATTTTCAAGAAGCAGAATCGGAAGATTTGGAAGCTGCGATCAATGAACTTGGCGAGTATTCTGAAGACGAAATACGCCTTGTCAGGATCAAGTTTATCTCCGATATGGCTAACTAAAGAATGAAGAGAAAAGCAATTTTTCCGGGGACATTCGATCCCTTTACAATAGGACATTATTCATTAGTGAAACGATCTCTCGAATTGGTAGATGAGATCGTTATTGCTATTGGAGTGAATGATACCAAGAAAACTTACTTTCCGCTCGATAAGCGCATAGATATGATCCGTTCTTTGTATACAGACGACAATCGCATAGTGGTAGGTACTTATGATAGCCTTACTGTAGACTATGCCAAAGAAACAGGATCAAATTTTATAATACGTGGAATCCGTTCTGTAAATGATTTTGAATACGAAAAAACGATTGCCGATATGAACAGAAATATATCGGGAATAGAAACAATCGTACTCTTTACAGAACCGGAACTAACACATATCAGTTCTACTATTGTACGCGAACTGTTGCGATTCGGACACGATGTCAGTCAGTTTATACCCAAAGGTATGAGTCTGGACTGAATAGTGATTAGTTAAAAATCAGATTTAATCAGCGTTAACCGCGATTATCCAAAATGTAATTCTAGTATGAAAAGAGTTCTAATGTCGGTTCTCGGTTTTTTTGTCATTGTTTTGGCCGCCTCTGCTCAGTTTAAGATGAGCGAAGGGTCTAAGAAAGTAGCTACAACAATCGCCGTTATCGAGAATATGTATGTAGATAAGGTAGACGACGGCAAGTTGGCCGAAGATGCAGTGAAAGCTTTGTTAGAAAAACTCGATCCTCACTCTACATATATCAGTGCCGATGAGGTAAAAGATATGAACGAGCCGCTGGAAGGTAATTTCGATGGTATAGGTATCTCTTTCAATATGCTTACAGATACACTGTATGTTATCGAAGCGCTTCCCGGAGGACCATCCGAGAAGGTAGGTCTTAGGGCAGGAGATAAGATATTATATGTAGACGATACGCTTATCGCCGGAGTTAAAATGTCTACCAAAGATGTCATGTCACGTCTTAAAGGGCCGAAAGGAACATCTGTAAACCTAAAAGTACAACGCAAGGGAATAGCTGATTTACTAAGCTTTAAGATTATTCGCGACAAAATTCCGATCTATAGTATCGATGCCACTTACATGGTGGATAAAACGACCGGATATATACGTATTATAAGATTTGGAGCAACCACTACCGAAGAATTCAGAAAAGCGCTTCAGAAGCTTAAAGAAAAGGGTATGGAGAATCTTATTCTCGACCTGGAATATAATGGCGGAGGATACATGGCTCCGGCTACTGAAATAGCTGATGATTTTCTGGATGCAGGCAAGTTGGTTGTATATACCGAAGGCTTACGCCAGCCGAGAAGAGATGAAGTTTCCACAGCTAAAGGCGCATTCGAGAAAGGACGTCTTGTCGTACTTATCAATGAAGGTTCTGCTTCGGCTAGTGAAATCTTGTCGGGAGCCGTACAGGATTGGGATAGAGGTGTGATTGTCGGTCGTCGCAGTTTCGGGAAAGGGCTTGTTCAGCGACAAATACCGCTTCCTGACGAATCGATGATAAGGCTCACTGTTGCCCGTTATTATACTCCTACTGGACGCTCTATACAAAAGCCGTATACAAAGGGAGATATTATGTCATACAATCTGGATGTAATAGAACGCTATAATAAAGGCGAGATGATGCATGCTGATAGTATACATTTCCCTGACTCATTGAAATATACAACTTTGCTGAATCATCGTACGGTATATGGCGGAGGTGGCATCATGCCCGACTATTTTGTGCCTGCCGATACAACTTTTGCATCAGAATATTACCGAAAAATCTGGAATAAAGGCATAACGCTGCGCATAGCTTATAATGAAGTGGATAATCACAGGACTGAGATTTTACAAAAATATCCTACAGCTACTGATTTCTACAAGCAATATCAAGTTTCGGACGAGATTATGAATAAGCTTATAGCAGCAGGAAAAGATGAAAAAGTCGACTTCGATGAGGATGGATATGAGAAGTCGAAAGAAACACTCAAGCGTCAGATAAAAGCATATATAGCACGTGATGTATATGATACGGAGACGATGGTGAGGGTATTCAACGAAGATAGCGAAACCTTTAAGAAAGCATACGAGATTATACGGAATGAGAAAATGTATAACGGATTGCTCAAAGGTAAATAAGAAATAAAATAAAAAAGAGCTGTATTCAAAATGCAGCTCTTTTGATTAATAGGAATAAAAGAATATATACAGCCTTATGATAACGATTAATATTGAAGAACGTCATTTGATAGAAGAGATAATTTCGAAAAACACCATATGCTATGTCGGCATGATAGATAAGGGAGGTTTTCCTTACGTCATCCCTATGAATTTCGGTTATCAAGATGATGTTATTTACCTACATTCGGCACAGGAGGGCAAGAGTATCGAATCTCTTCATATAAACCCGAATGTATGTATTACTTTCTGTGGTGAGTCGTCATTAACTTATCAGAATGAAGAGGTAGCATGTAGTTATCGTATGAAAGGAAGTAGTGTTATTTGCAGGGGCAAGGTCGTATTTGAAGAAGATTACGATAATAAAGTTAAGGCTTTGGACATAATGATGAAGAAATACACAACAAGGGCATTCACTTATTCTAAGCCGGCTGTAAATAACGTAAAGATTTGGAAAGTCGAGATCGATTCTATTTCATCAAAAGTATTTGGTGTTCCTCATCCAAATTCACGAAATTACAAAGATCAGCTCGAATTTTAGATAAGATGATTCGTTGCCAGATATTTCCACAATGCGGCGGCGTGCATAGATTGCCTGATCTCATCTTTTTTCAATAGCTCTACTAATTCGTCGATAGATAGCAGATGAACCGAAATGTCTTCGGTATCGTCTAAATGCTGTTCCGATATTTTTTCTACATCGGTAGCCAGAAAACAGTAAGTAGTGTTGGTGTGTGTACCGGGATTTGCCGAAGTGGTCATAAATAACTCCCATTTTCCGTTTCCGTAGCCCGTTTCTTCGAGGAGTTCCCTTCTTGCGGAAATTTCTGCGCTAGGGTCTTCCTCTTCGCATACACCTGCACATAGCTCCGGTGAGGTGCATTGCAGTCCGTGCCTGTATTGGCGTACCATCACAAACTGTTTGTTTTTGGTTATTCCTATGGTGCATACCCAGTCGGGATATTCGTATACATAATAATTTTGAATTTGGTTTCCGTTCGGTAATTCTACATGATCTTTGCGTACGGTAAACCAAGGCTCTTGTGAAAGATATTCACTATTTAATACCTTCCACTTTTTATTATCTGTATCGCTCATTTTTTGCTGTTAATACGTTGTTGGAATTTTTATTTCTCCAGAACCACTACGTTCATCAAGATGTTTTTAAGAGGCTTGTCTTTTTCGTTGGTTCTTACTCTTTGTATTTTATCCACAACGTCCATTCCTTCTATTACCTCGCCGAAAACGGTGTATTCATTGTCCAGAAAAGGAGTGCCACCCCTTGTTTTGTAATATTCCCGCTGCTCGTCTGTATACGAAACCTCAGACTTTCGGGCTTTGGCTTGCTCATCCGCTTGTTTCAGCCAATCAGCACGCATTGCAGATGCAGATATACTATCGCCGCTCTTTAGTAATGCTTTCAGATCATCAAGGTGTGCCGATTGTATTTCCTTATATATCTTTTGCTTAAAACGTTCGAAACGTTGTTTTTCTATCTCTGATAATTTATCGTCGAAGCATAATTCACCTGTCACTATATAGAACTGAGATGCATCAGAGGCTTTTGTTGGATTTTCGGCATCACCCCATCGTGCAGCCGCCAATACTCCCCGTTTGTGGTATAGCTGGGGAAACTTTATTTCGGCAGGGATTGTATCACCGAGCGTTTTCTCTTCTTTCAAAGCTGCAGAATCTGCAATATTCCTTGTTTGAGGATCTCCACCCTGTATCATAAAATCATTGATAACACGGTGAAACGTGAGGTTCTTATAGAATTCTTCTTCTGCTAATTTCAGAAAATTATCTCTGTGCCCCGGAGTCTCATTATAGAGCTTAACTTTTATATTGCCATAGCTTGTTTGTATAACGACTATGGGTTCTTTTGGTTTATTATTACACATGGTGAATAAAAAGATTAGACAGGCGATACATATATTTCTCATATCATTTTTCTGTATGAAGTCAGACAAAGATAATGTTTTTTGAGCACTTATTTTGAAATAATAGAAGCTTCGAATTCATATTTCAGAATCTTTTTACAATAAGGCTCTAAATAATGAATAACTACTGCCACATTCGCTCTTATGTATTTATTTTTACCACAGAATAAAAAGAGTATCACAGAGTTTCTTACATTCAGAAATTATCAAAATATTCTTGTATGGTTATCATTGGTTTTATTGTATCAAAGCCAAATTTCGCAGCTTGTATTTTCATCTCTTTTTCGGTATTGAATTCCTCTAATTGTCTTGTGCTTAGATTAAAAATATAGAATCTGATAGAGTTCAGCGAAGAAGAGGATTCCGTTTTTGCTAACAGAATATTTCTGTCAAAGGTGAAGTAAGTAATATCATGAAGAATAGGCTCGTTTTCATTGTGATCTGCAGCTATGTACTTTATCCCTTTTTCGTCTTGTAAAGTCCCTTTTTCGAGAACATCAATAGCAGTTATCGAATACGGATATATCACGGGCATACGGAAATAATCGCGAAGTCCCGCGTAAGAGAAATAACTATTCGGTATTATACTGTCGGTCGGTTGCATAGACTTCAGGCTGTCCATAAAAGGAGTTTCTGTATTTCTTGAAGATAAACTGTTGGCGAATATATCAACCCCTTCTTCAATTTTATTAGGAACAATTACCCTAATCGTTTCCACAACTTTTACTATTACTATAACAGTACAGATTATAGTTAACATAGAGAATAAAAATGTTAGTCCGCAGCCTATGTTCCGATCCTTGCTATGTTTCCATTTGATAATAGTCCATAATACGATTACGAACGTAATGAATCCAAGTAATAGTGCAAGGACAAATAAGAGCCAGCTTTGAGTGATCATAATAAATTTGTTTAGATGTGTAAAAATAACTAAATGCTGTTATATCAGTACTTTTAAATTATAATAAAAATCAATTCGTAAAGTTTGACTTTTATAATTTCACAAATTATACTAGATTTGCACTAATATAAAAGCAGAAATGGTAAAATATAACAGAATCCTCCTAAAACTGAGCGGTGAATCCCTCATGGGAGAACAGCAATATGGCATAGATGTAAACCGACTGAATGAATATGCCACGCAAATAAAGGCTGTAGCCGATATGGGTGTACAGATAAGTATTGTTATTGGAGGAGGAAATATTTTTCGAGGTCTGAGCGGAGCTTCCGAAGGATTCGACAGGGTAAAAGGAGACCAGATGGGTATGTTGGCCACTGTGATAAACAGTTTGGCTCTTAGTTCGGCTCTTACTGCAATAGGGCAGAAGTCGAGAGTACTTACAGCCATCAGGATGGAACCTATAGGAGAAATCTACAGCAAATGGAAAGCAATAGAGGCTATGGAAAATAGTGAAGTTGTTATCCTTTCTTGCGGAACAGGCAATCCATTTTTTACAACAGATACCGGTTCTTCGCTGAGGGGAATAGAAATAGAAGCCGATGTGATGCTCAAAGGTACACGTGTAGACGGAGTTTATACTGCCGATCCCGAAAAAGACCCTACAGCCGTTAAGTTTGATTCCATCTCTTACGATGAGGTTTACAAACGCGGACTGAAGGTTATGGATATGACTGCGACGGTGATGTGTAAGGAGAATAATTTGCCTATCGTTGTCTTCGATATGGATACTCCGGGCAATTTAGAGAAGCTAATTAAAGGTGAAAAAATAGGTACATATGTACATGCATAACAGAGAGAAAGTAGTAGTTGAAGATCAGTTGTATAATCAGGCTGTATATTTGATTAGAAAAAGGGAAAATCCCGAAAAGGTGAAGATCTTTCTAATCGAACGAGGGCTTAACGAAGAAGATGCTTATATCTTACTCGACCAAATTATACATCAGGTAGATAAAGAACATATGAAAACAGCACGAAGAAATATTTTTATGGGCTGTTTGATTTGTGCTGTAGGTGCGTTTATTACCATTACTGCACATACCTTGCTTACTTCTTTACTTATTTTGGCAGGGATAGGGCAACTTATTATTGGTCTTACCCAGTTGCCGAGTAGAGTGTAAGTAGATTTATTTAATCTTAAAATATTGAAAACAAAAAATATATATTTATGGCAGCAGACCTAAAACAAATCGAACAAAAGGCGGAAGCTAAGATGTCGGCCTCTGTAGAGTTTCTGGACGAAACGTTATCTCGTATTCGTGCCGGAAAAGCCAATCCGCATATTCTTGATGGTATAAAACTTGAGTATTACGGATCAATAACCCCGCTAAGTGGTGTGGCGGCTATCAATACCCCTGATGCTAGAACTATCATCGTTCAACCATGGGAAAAACAAATGCTGAAAGAGGTAGAAAAAGCCATTCTGAACTCTGATGTAGGTATCACGCCCGATAATAACGGCGAGGTGATACGTCTTTCTATCCCTCCGTTGACAGAAGAGCGTCGTAAACTCTTGGTAAAACAAGCGAAGCAGGAAGCCGAGGATGCTAAAGTGAGTGTGCGTAACGCTCGTCGTGATGCAATTGATACGATCAAAAAGTCAGTAAAGGAAGGCTTGGCTGAAGACGTTGCCAAAGATGGCGAAAACGAAATGCAAAAGCTTCATGATAAGTATATCAAAAAGATAGACGACCTGTTTGCTCTTAAAGAGAAAGAGATTTTAACTGTATAACGAAATATACCGAAAATAGAATATGCCAATATGCTGATCGCTTTACAGTATCGGCACATTGGCACATTTGCATTTTAAAGGATTGATTGATGAGTGGTCTTGTAATAAAAAATACGGGTAGTTGGTATTTGGTTCGTACCGATGACGGTAGCGACGTTGAATGTAAGGTAAAAGGAAACTTTCGTCTTAAAGATATACGTAGCACCAATCCCATTGCTGTAGGAGACAGAGTAACCATTGTACCAAACAATGAAGGC
Organism: Dysgonomonas sp.; assembly: GCF_035323175.1. Classification (NCBI taxonomy): domain Bacteria; kingdom Pseudomonadati; phylum Bacteroidota; class Bacteroidia; order Bacteroidales; family Dysgonomonadaceae; genus Dysgonomonas; species Dysgonomonas sp. Next base: position 187,580 of record NZ_DAOKYH010000001.1, read on the forward strand.
ACTGCTCTGATAACGGAGATCGAAGACCGTAAGAATTATATTATACGCCGTTCGTCTAATTTATCGAAACAATCGCACATTTTGGCCGCTAATATCGATCTGTGTTTTTTGATTGTAACCGTTAATCATCCGATAACCTCTACTGTTTTTATTGACCGCTTTTTGGCTGCAGCCGAAGCGTATCGCGTGCCGGTGAATCTTATTTTCAACAAGACAGATCTATACGCAGAAGAGGAGATCGAATATATGGATGCTTTGATTAGTCTTTATGATTATATTGGCTACCCAAGCATTAAAATATCGGCTTTACATAACACAGGATTAGAAATTTTACAAGAGAGAATAAAGGACAAAACTACCTTGTTTTCGGGTCATTCGGGCGTCGGAAAGTCTACGCTTATCAACGCGCTCGTACCTGATGTTCACCTAAAGACGGGTGCAATATCCGGTTATCATGGCAAAGGAATGCATACAACCACTTTTTCGGAAATGATAGAATTGCCACAGGGGGGATTTATTATAGATACTCCCGGTATCAAAGGCTTTGGTACTGTAGATATGGAGAAGAATGAAATATTTCACTTCTTTCCCGAGATCTTTAAGGCGTCTAAAGACTGTCGTTACAATAACTGCATTCATATAAATGAACCCGGATGTGCAGTGCGTGATGCTGTAGAAAATCACTATATAAGCGAGAGCCGCTACAAGTCATACATAAGTATGATGCAAGAGGATATTGAAGAAAAATATAGGAAATAGACATGAGGTGGAGGTTTGATCTATCGTCATTCTTGATATCTATTGTTCTTTTTTTTGTAGAAGTCCTTATCGCTAAATTTGTAGATGATGCTTTTATTCGTCCTTATGGAGGTGATATCTTAGTTGTTATATTGATCTATTATTTTGTAAAGTCATTTGTCCGGATAAAGCCCTTGTGTTTAGCTTTGGGTGTGCTCTTTTTCGCCTATATGGTAGAGGTCGGGCAATACTTCAAGATGGTAGAAGTGCTGGGGCTTCAAGATTATAAAGTAATGAGGATTGTTTTAGGGACATCATTTTCCTGGGGCGATATTTTATGCTATACTGTTGGAGCTATTATCTGTTATCTTATCGACAGAAAAGAAAAATAGATATTCGATAATAACACAAATGACATCTTTACAATCATTCATACAAGAGCTTTTTCAAGAAAATATCAGATAGTATATGTAAGTCCTTCGAATTATTTGATAAAAAAAGAGCTTGAGTTTAAATTTGTTATAACTTTGAAAAAAATGTATACTATTTGCGTATGGATGTAGCAGCGCAAGCAACAGATCATCTTATCCTTCTTTTCCAGATACTTTATGTGGTTACGGCTTTGGGTACGATGGTTGTGATTATTTCGGAGAATAGGAACCCCTTGAAAACGATTTCTTGGGTGCTTATTCTATTGTTGCTTCCTTTGGTAGGTCTTATCATATACTATTTCTTCGGCGAAGATAATCGTAAGCAGCGTCTGATATCCCATAAGATGTATAAGAAACTCAATCGTCGGTCTATTGGTAGGCGAGAGTTGTTGGAAACGCTGAATCCACCTGTAGAGTATAAAGGGTTGGTGAATTTATTGAACCGATTGAAAGGCACGCCCTTATATGGTGGTAGTAGCGTCACTTTTTATTCTTCAGGACCCGATAAGTTTGAAGCTTTGTTCGAGGAGCTTGAGAAGGCGGAAAAGCATATACATATTCAATACTATATCTTCTTAGATGATGAAATAGGGTGCAAAACCCGAGATATATTGCTTCGTAAAGCAGCGGACGGCGTTGAAGTGCGTCTTATTTATGATGATGTTGGCTCTTGGAAAGCAAAGCGTAGCTTCTTTAAAAATATGCAAGCCGGAGGCGTTGAAGTTCAACCTTTCTTGAAGGTGGCATTCAAATTTTTGACAAGTAGAGTGAATTATCGGAATCACAGAAAAATTGTAGTTATTGATGGCAAAGTTGGCTTTGTTGGTGGAATGAATGTTGCAGATCGATATATCAACGGTGTGGGAAGTGGAATTTGGCGAGATAGTCATGTCAAGATAGAAGGCAAAGCTGTGGCAGGATTACAGACATCTTTTCTTATCGACTGGTATTCGTCTCGTAAAGAATTTCTAGCATCAGATACTTATTATCCTATACTTGATAGTCAGGGAGATAATATGATTCAGCTGGTTACAAGTGGACCCGTAGGGCAATTTAAAGATATACACTTAGGTGTTCTGCAAGCCATTTCTAATGCCAAAGAAAGTGTTTACATACAAACCCCTTATTTTATTCCTACCGACTCATTAATGCAGGTTATACAAATGGCGGCGATGCGTGGAGTGGATGTGCGCTTGATGTTGCCCCGCCATTCCGATACTACATTTGTGCATATTGCGTCCATGTCTTTCCTGAAAGAAGTTTTGGATGCCAAAGTGAGTGTCTATTTTTTTGAAGCCGGATTTCTTCATTCCAAGCTAATGACGGTAGACAACTCTCTTACTATAACAGGTTCGGCCAATATGGATATGCGTAGTTTCGAACATAATTTCGAAATTGATGCTTTTATATATAGCGAAGAAACTTGCCGCAAAGCCCAAGAGATATTCTTGAAAGATATGGAGAGCTCAACACAGTTGCTTGTCGAAGAATGGGATCAAAGGTCACGGATTGAAAAATTTAAAGAGTCTGTCATGCGCTTGTTCTCTCCATTATTATAATAGTAAAGTTGATACAAGATACATTTTATATAACTATATTATACTCAAGAGTATTGTTGAGATACTTGCCGATCAGAAGAATTGGAGTGTATGATAAATAAAATAGTTAAAAAAAAGCTTTTTGCAAATTTCAGGATTAGAGACTTATACGTCAAAAAATGAGAGAAAATCAATGTGTAATCTCTAATTTAAGGACTTTTTTATTTGTTTTAGTTAAAAAAAATATATCTTTGTTGCTTGAACTGATTATTCGTATTGGTTAAAAGATACAATAATTAGGAAAGGTTAAGTATAAAATTGATCATTAACATAAATCTTAATAAAGATTTTTTTATTAAGTAAACTATATGGGTAAAGTAGCACTCATCACAGGCGTTACAGGACAAGATGGAGCTTATTTGTCAGAATACTTGATAAAAAAGGGCTATACAGTACATGGACTAAAAAGAAGATCTTCCATGTTTAACACAGATCGTATAGACCATTTATATCAAGATCCTCATCTTGAAGATAGAAATATGATTCTTCATTATGGTGATATGACAGATAGCATGAATCTGACACGACTAATTGGCGATGTACAGCCCGATGAAATATATAATCTTGCGGCAATGAGCCATGTTAAGGTTAGTTTTGATATCCCTGAATATACAGCAAATGCAGACGGAATAGGTACTCTTCGTATATTAGAGGCTGTTCGTCTTCTTAATTTGGTAAATAAAACAAGGATATATCAGGCTTCAACATCCGAGCTTTATGGTTTGGTGCAAGAGATACCTCAAAAAGAAACAACACCATTTTATCCGAGAAGTCCGTATGCTGTCGCTAAAATGTATGCATATTGGATTACGGTTAATTATAGAGAGGCATACGGTATGCATGCCAGCAATGGTATCTTGTTTAATCATGAATCTCCATTGAGGGGTGAAACGTTTGTTACAAGAAAGGTGACACGTGCAGTTGCGCGTATAGTCTTAGGTCTTCAAGATAAGGTTTATATGGGAAATCTTTCCAGTAAACGAGATTGGGGACATGCCAAAGATTATATAAAGGCTATGTATCTTATTCTTCAACAAGATACTGCTGATGATTATGTTATCTCTACAGGCGTCACAACTACTATTCGTGACTTTATCAAAATGTCATTTTTAGAGGTCGGAGTAGATGTTGAGTTTAGAGGTGAAGATGAAAAGGAAGAAGGCTATATTGTAGGTGTTGATGAGAATAAATTCTCTAAAATAGTTGGAGCCGAATATTTAGAAGGCTTCATTAAGAGAATAGGACAATCTGTTGTAGGTGTCGATCCTGCTTATTTTCGTCCGACAGAAGTTGATATTCTTATTGGTGACAATACAAAGGCCAGGACTAAATTAGGCTGGGAGCCTACATACGATCTTAAAGCTTTATGTCAGGATATGGTTGTTCATGATGTAGAGCTGATGAAGAAAGAAGAATACCTCAAAAATGGAGGATATAGAATTTTGAATTACTTTGAATAAAAGTAAGAAAATATAGATGATAGAAAAGAATGCTAAAATATATGTAGCCGGCCATAGAGGCTTGGTTGGTTCTGCAATTCTTAAAAGTCTTGTAAGCAAAGGATACACAAATTTTGTCTTAAGAACGCATCAAGAATTAGATCTTACAGATCAAAAAGCTGTATCCGAATTTTTTACAAAGGAAAAGCCTGAATATGTTTTTTTAGCGGCGGCTAAAGTAGGAGGTATTATTGCCAATAACACATATCGTGGGCAATTCATTTATGAAAATTTGATGATCCAGAATAATGTAATTCATCAATCATATCTGAATAATGTTAAAAAATTAGTGTTTTTAGGTAGTTCTTGTATTTATCCCAAAGAAGCACCTCAGCCAATGACGGAAGATACACTGTTGACAGGCCCTTTGGAATACACAAATGAACCGTATGCAATAGCTAAAATAGCCGGTTTAAAGATGTGTGAGAGCTATAATATACAGTATGGAACGAATTTTATAGCGGTAATGCCAACAAACCTATATGGTTTGAATGATAATTTTAATCTTGAAACATCTCATGTATTGCCAGCAATTCTAAGAAAAGTACATTTGGGGAAATGCTTAGAAAATAATGCTTGGGATATTATAGAGCAGGACTTGAATGTTAGGCCGATAGAGGGAGTATCCGGAACCTCGTCTAAAACAGAAATACTAGAAATACTAGCTAAGTATGGTATAAAAAAAGTTGGAGATGTTGTTCAGGTCGAACTTTGGGGGTCAGGAAAACCGATGAGAGAATTCCTGTGGAGTCAGGAAATGGGAGATGCCACTGTTTTTGTGATGGAGTCTGTAAACTTTTTTGACTTAGTTGATGTTATACATGGAAGGGAGATAAAGAACACACACATTAATATTGGAACCGGTATTGAAATATCTATAAAAGATGTTGCAAACCTTGTAAAAGAAATAGTCGAATTCTCCGGAAGTTTGTGGTTTAATACAGATAAGCCAGATGGAACGATGAGAAAATTATCAGATGTATCAAAACTTAATTCTTTGGGCTGGCAACATCAAGTTGAAATAGAAGATGGCTTGAAGTTGATGTATGCTTGGTATACTGAGTATAATATATTAAATTAAAAAAAAAGAGTGTTTAATTATAATTTAAAAGATTGATTATGAAAAAAGTAAGTTTACTTTTAGTTTTAGTTTTTGCGGCTATGGCTATTTCTGCTCAAGATAGCGGATTTAGTACTAAAGTTGGTCGCAATGCAACTTTTGCGCGTAACGGTTTTTGGGATAACTGGTTCGTAGGAATTGGTGGTGGAGCAACAATGTATCTTAATGATAACGCAAATGATGCTAAATTCACTAACCGCCTTAACCTGGCTCCAACTGTTTTCGTAGGTAAATGGTATAATCCTTATTTCGGAGCACGTTTGAAATTTAATGGTGGTGGTTACCACACATTTAATCAAGGAGCAACAGTTATGAATCACCCTCATTATTTAGGTGCTAACGTTGACCTATTATTTAATGTTTCTAACTATTTGGGACATTATAACGAAAATCGCTTCTACAGCTTTATACCTTATGTTGGTATAGGATTTGTTCATGGATTTGACGAAGATTGGAAATCTATCAAGAACAACTCTGCTACATGGAATGCCGGTATTATCAACAATTTCCGTCTGTCTAACAGAGCTTCTCTATTCGTGGAAATAGCTGGAAACATGGTTCAAGAGTCTTTCGACCGTATGGGTGGTGGAGATTTCGAATGGGATGGCATGCTATCTGCATTCGTAGGATTTAACTTCAAAATCGGTAAGAAAAATGACTTCTCTGAAGCGTTGTTGATGGATCAAGGTCTTCTTGATGATCTAAACGGTCAAATCAACAAACTGCGTCAAGAAAATGAAGCTTTGAAAAACAGAAAAGTTGAAGCTCCAAAATGTCCAGATTGTCCAAAATGTCCAGAAGTTAAACCAGCTGAGGTTAAGAACTTCGTTTCTAACGTAGTATTCTTCCGTCTTGGTAGTGCAGTTATTGACAAAAACCAAGAAGTTAGCATCTACAACACAGCTAAATATCTACAAGATAATCCTAGCAAAAATGTTAAGATTGTAGGTTATGCTGATAAGAAAACTGGTACAGCTTCTATCAACATGAAACTTTCTGAAAAACGTGCTAAAAATGTTGCTAATGCGTTGATCAACAAATACAACATCAATAGCAACCGCGTTAAAGTTGAATGGAAAGGTGACACAGAACAACCATATGCAGAAAATGCATGGAACCGTGTTGCTATCTTCTTTGCTGAATAATTTCGGCTAACGAAAATATAAGAATAGGAAAGAGTGGAGTATATCTCCACTCTTTTTTTGTTTCGTATTGATGCAATGCACGATAAAAGAACGATTTTAGATAATGATATGCCTAAGATATGCTGGCTGATTTGATATTGCCATATATTCTCTGCCCTAGGCAAGTATAGAGCATTTGTTAAACAGAATCGGTGTGCTAAAATGTGTTATTAAAAGATAAAGCCGGAAGCTATCTAATAACTTCCGGCTTTATTTTTTAGAATTAACTTATTCTTATTTTATCAGATCTTCTTTAATACGAGTTTTCTCTTTATTGCTGAATTTATTTCAGAGAAAAAAGATTTGATTTCGTTGTAGCTCGATTTGTCATACTTTCCTGTAAAAATATCTATATTCTGTATATATATAATTTTACGATCTTCCACCTTGCATTGTGTCTTTAACTTCCCAAACGGAGTTTCTATTGAAATATCTTTAGGCAATGACTCGATCGTATATGTTTCAGGGATATTGAATGTGATAGAATCAGAATCAGAATATCCATTTTCTATTACGATATCCTGTTTCCGTATAGAAGATGTGAATATATTATAATTACCTTTTCTCAAAGGGCATACAGATGCAAATAATCGCATTCCGGTTTTATTCACAAAGTCTTCAGCTTCGAAATTTGCAGATAATGTACATGATGGTAGCGACGACCTGTCTTCAGAGACTTCGATTTGTGAAATCTTTATTTTTGGCATATTCACATTCGTATTGATGTAGTTCATCTCTTTTTCTCTGTCTTTAGATGTCATCCAATAAAAAAACTTGTCGTACAAATGCAAATGTTCAGTAAACTGCATTTTGCCTTTTGCCATTCCGTTTTCTGATATATCTATATCTAGCTTTGATACTTGATAATTTTGATCGTCTTTATATTCGGGTAAACGGCACATTTTGCCTCCTTCATTCGTTATAATAAGACTATTATGGCCTGCAATTTTATCATGTATATATCCAAAAGGAAGCTTTTGGCTTGTACATTCCAGCCAGATACTGTCGTTCTTGAAAGGTACCAGCAGAATAACATGGTCAAACTGATTAAAGTTAGGAAAATCAGGTAGTATATCCTTCTCTCTCATACTTACTATGCTGTAATTGGAAGGTATATCAACGGCTTTTAGCATGGCCATCATTAAATTGGTTAAGCCCTTACAGTCGCCAAATCCACTTTTACTTACAGATGTTGCATCGATAGGCTGATAGCCTCCTATGCCCAATTGTATACTGACATATCTTGTGTTATTCTGTAGATATTGATAAAGAATGGCCACCTTTTCTCTATCGTTTTTTGCATCTTTTGTGAGATCTTTGATTTTAACCACAAAATCGGCAGGAAGAATATCTTTCCCGGTTAACAAGCTTGACATCCATTTGCCATGATTTTCCCAGTTAGACAAATTGCCACAGGTTGAATCATAGCAGAAATCATTTGGCATTAATAATACTTTTGGGATAATTTCGCGAAATGGAGGAGCATAAGGTTCCCTGTCGATAGCTTTCATGTTTTCGAGTGATAGCGAATATATATGCTTATTACCGACAGTTTCATCTTTAATATTACAAGAATAATTAGAATAATAGCGAAGATTCATTCCTGTTGGGAGTTCAATCTTATAGCTAGCTTGTTTTAGCGATAACAGACTTCCATTGATAGGTATGAAAGGAGGGTAGTATAAAATACCGTTTTTCCATTTTTCCTGATAGGTATACTCTATAGTATAAGGGTATGTAGGGTTCTTATATTCATAGAACATAGAGTAGTCGTCGGTACTCAAATGTTCAGATAAGGATGAAGATATTAAGTCTTTTTTTCCTATCTTCTTGACTACTGTCCCCGACACATTTTTTATTACGCCCGAGAAATCTTTCAACTCCCTGAATTTATCATACGTTTCATTGAAATAACCATATTCCTCTCCCTGTTCATTTAGGATAGTTATTACCTTATTCACTGACAGTGTTGCATTATTCAAATCAGTTTGACTAAATACTGCAGAATAATTATCTACGATGGCGCATGCGTTCTCTCGCAAACTATCAACCTTTTGTATAACAAATTGCCCATAGGCTTGCGTTTGGGATAGAACAAATAAGAGAACACATGCAAATATATATCTGATATTCATATTAAGATAAGCATTTTAAATAGCAGAGGCCTTTTTCAGAACGATCTGCTCACTGTTTTTAGCTACAATTTTGGCATAAAAGTCTTTTAGTGACTCGTATTCTTCTGGCAAGAACGTTAATTTCTTTAATTGGAATTGATAGTGTAGCTTAATTGCATTTCCGGTCTGAGCCAGACGATATGTCAAAACGATATCATTATCATTTAATACTAATTTTGCAGCCTGAGGCAACTCGTCTACTACATACCCTTCAGGTATTTCTATATCTACAACTTGGAGGTAATTTGTCAAATAATCGAATTCTACAGGATATTCTCTTTTCTCTCTTTGAAAAGGATTTTCGGAAATATGTTTTTCCATCATTGGATTGATATATAAGAAATCATCCCCTAAGCTGGCGTCCGCAACCTGTGTATATTCCATCTTTATAGGAGCTGAAGTATCATCGATAGCCGAAACTGAAAAACTGTCGATCTTACAATTTGTCCTCTTTGCTAATGATTCAATGAAGTCTTCCTTGTTTTTGTGGTTATAATAGGATACTTTCATGTCATAGGCGGCATTACCTTTTCGGGTATCTATTATGGTTCCTATATATTTGGAATCATTGAATGTGAATTTTGCTGTTTTTAATACCGAGCCATTCGAAACGTTGCTAAGATTAACCCATCTACCGCCACTCTCACTCATTATACGTGCCTGAGGTACCATACACTTTTCAGGTAGTAAGTTCCAGTCTCCATACTTAGCAGACGCATCGGTATAGTACATAAGTGAATCTATCTTCAGTGCTGTAATTACATAATTAAATGCAGTTATACTAGGGTGGGATATTGGTAATCTTCCGTTTGTTCTGGTACTAAGTATAACAGGGAATGCGTCGAATCCTCCTGCTTTTAGAGCATTTATGAGTAAGTAGTTTACATCAGCACTGCTGCCTATTCCTTCTTTAAGAGCATCTTTTAGGTTACCCGGAACGATAGCTCTCTTGTCATTCCATTTCACCCGATATTTAACCATATCCTGTATTTCTTTTGCCCGTTTAAAGGTCGTCTCTCCTTTAGCTATTTCTTCTTTAAACAGATCAGCCTTTTTCATGTTGCTTCCAAGAGGACTAGAAAGGATATCTTTATCTATAGACTCCCATGAACTAGATTTATTTTCGGTCATGGAGTAGGGCATCTGTATGCTTTTTAGCTCAAAAGATACTTGTGTTATATAATCATTTATAGTCCACAGATATGCTTCTTTCTTCATTGCCGGAATATTGAAGCCTTCGCTTTTCAATGTTTCTGCATTACATCTTACAGTCGTTGCTTGTAAACGTCCGTAGTCGTCTTTATATCTTATATGGAAAGATTCATTGTCCGGCTCTTTGCTAGACTTTAAGTTGGCATATCCTTGATAGTTGATGTTGTATCGGAAGTATTCCGGAATTTTAGCCTCGAAGTTCACATAAGCAATAGGGATAGACTCTTGGAATCGGAAGTCTCTTAAGTTATAATAGTAGTCGGATACGATTGTATATTTATACTCAATCACAGACCCCACCTTTGCTGCAGGCATAGAAAATTTCTTTACTTTCAATGTGTTGTCAATGTCCTCGTCGGTAATGAATTCCTTCGCAAGTTTTGTTTTTGTGATTTTTCCATCTTCAAGATTATATGTTGTGCCCGATAAGCCATTGATTTGCTCTTTCGTTGATCTATTGGTTTCATAGTATGAGATTTCTTGGTTACACCAATCAAGACCATCTGTCTTCAAGATTTTTATTTTAACTTGTATGGCGTATTCAAACTGAAATCCATACAGTTCGCTAAAGATAAACCTTAAGTCCCCTTTTTTGAGTAGGATAACTGCCGAGGCTGTTGTGTCTTCCGGGTATACGGTCATATTCAGCTCATCCATAGTTGCATTGCCATACTTAGACTGAGAATGACTTTCCTGAACATGAAACAGAAAAATAAAACATAGCATTATAGCTAATAAGTAAGTTGTCTTCATTGTTTGGTTATTGAGATGTTGATAGATCATAAATTATGTAAATGTATGAAATAAAATATTAATTATGTTAAAAAATGGCTATGTCTTATAACATTTTTTTTGTTTATGGAAAACTGTCTGATATTGTCTCTATATCTATCTTTGCGCAGCACTCATCGAAGCAATCTCTCTGTATATAGCGCAATGGGAGTTGTTGCTTTGAATAAATCATTTTCGCAAATGAAAACCTACATATAAAATAGATCTAAAATAGTCTTAAATGTTAAAAATTTATTTCTTAAATTGATGTTATTCTTTTCACAATAATAATGTTTTTCTATAAAGACAATATTGCAAACTGCACTTGACAAAATGCTGCATTTTGGCTTCTGATGCCATTTGTTTATTGACTTATTGATAAAATATATGAGTCATTTTGTTCTTTTTTGAGAAATAAATAGAGTATCTTTGTAATCTGTAAAAACAAAGTGTGTTAAAATTAAGGATATGAATTCAAGTATATATGATTTTATACCTATTCTGATGCAAATCGTGTTTTCTGCGATATTTGTATTTGCTACGGTATTTATTTCTAAGATGTTAGGTCCAAGTCGTAGGAGTGCACGGAAAAATGCAAATTTTGAGTGTGGTCTCGATCCTATAGGCGATGCTCGTTCTCCGTTCCCTGTTAAATATTTCCTTGTTGCGATCTTGTTTGTTCTTTTCGACATCGAGATCGTTTTTATGTACCCATGGGCTGTAAACTTTAAAGAGCTTAGTTGGGAAGGATTTGGCAAGATGGGAATCTTTATCGGAATTATTGTGGTAGGTTTCTTGTACGAAGCCAAACGTAAGGCTTTGGATTGGGAGAGATAAAAATTAAACAAGTATGAGCAATTCTTCTAATATAAATGTAGTACCTGCTCCGGATGGATATAGGGGGCATGGGTTTTTTGCTACAAAATTTGACTACGTCATAGGTTTGGCTCGTGCCAATTCTCTATGGCCTTTGCCATTTGCTACATCCTGTTGCGGGATTGAGTTTATGGCTACAATGGCTGCTACGTACGATATGGGACGTTTTGGGGCAGAGCGTAACAGCTTTTCGCCACGTCAGGCAGATATGTTAATGGTAATGGGGACTATATCTAAAAAGATGGCTCCTATCCTTCGCCATGTATATGAACAAATGGCAGAACCTAAATGGGTGATTGCAGTAGGTGCATGTGCTTCTTCGGGAGGTATCTTCGATACATATTCGGTTTTGCAAGGTATCGATAAGGTAATTCCGGTCGATGTATATGTTCCCGGATGCCCTCCACGTCCTGAACAGATATTGGATGGTGTAATGCAATTGCAGGAGTTAGTAAAACATGAATCTATTCTTCGTAGAGGCTCGGAAAGATATCAGGAGCTTCTTGAATCATATAAATTTGAATAATGGCTCTCGATACTACAGTTATTGAAAATAAGATGAGCGAGAAATTCGGAACGGAAGTGATGAATTTCAGAATGGAACGGGATATTTTTACTTTCGAAGCTCCTCCGGCGGTAATCAAAGAAGTAATCCGTTTTATGAAAGATGATGAAACTCTGCGTTTCAACTTCTTGACAGACTTATGTGGGGTGCATTATCCTGATAATGACAAGAAGGCTCAGTTTGCTGTTGTTTATTTGCTCCACAACTGGATTGACAATGTGCGTGTACGTGTGAAAACGTTTCTTGATGGAGACAGACCGTATGTTGAATCTGTAGTGGACGTTTTTGCCGCAGCCAATTGGATGGAACGCGAGACTTATGATTTTTACGGGGTAATTTTCAAAGGACATCCCAATCTTAAGCGTATACTTAATGATGAGGGAATGGTATCGTTTCCGATGCGTAAAGATCATCCTCTCGAGGATGCAGGACGTACGGATAAGGATGACCGCTTCTTTGGTAGAACTCCCAATAATTATGAACAAACTAAATAGCAAAGTAAGGAAATGTCAGATCAACTAATAAATCCGGAACATCGCTTTGCGAAAATGATAAAAGAACAAGCCTTTGGGGATGATAAAGAGTTGTCCGTTCTTAACTTCGGGCCAACTCACCCTTCTACCCATGGTGTGTTTCAAAATATATTGCTGATGGATGGCGAGCGCATTTTGGATGCGGATACCACTATCGGTTATATTCACCGTGCATTTGAGAAGATTGCAGAACACCGCACTTTCTATCAGATTACAACCCTGACCGATCGTCTTAACTATTGTTCTGCCCCTCTGAATAATATGGCATGGTGGATGACTGTAGAAAAGTCACTTGGTGTAGAAGTTCCTAAACGTGCGCAATATATGCGTGTTATCGTTATGGAGCTGGCACGTATTACCGATCACCTGATATGTAACTCTATCTTGGGGGTCGACCTTGGTGCGTATACTCCTTTCTTGTATGTAATGCAATACAGAGAGTTGGCATACGAGATCTATGAAGAAATCTGCGGTGCACGTTTGACTACAAACATGGGGCGTATCGGCGGATTCGAAAGAGACTGGAGCGAAGCCGCATGGCGTAAGTTAGATGAGTTTATCGAAGGCTTCCCAAAAGCATGGGATCAGCTCGAGAGACTGTTTATCCGCAACCGTATCTTTATGGATCGTATCGTTGGTGTAGGTGCGATATCAGCCGAAAAGGCAATAAACTATGGGTTTACAGGGCCTAACTTGCGTGCTGCCGGTGTCGATTACGACGTGCGTGTAGCGAATCCATATAGTTCATACCAAGATTTTGATTTTAAAGTACCTGTAGGTTCATCCGGCGATACGTATGATCGTTGGTGTGTGCGTGCAGCAGAGATAAAAGAAAGCTTGAGCATAATTCGTCAGGCTCGCGATAATATGCCTGATGGTAGCTTCCATGCAGATGTGCCTGACTATTACCTTCCTCCAAAAGAAGAAGTGTATACACGGATGGAGCAGCTTATCCAACACTTCAAGATCGTGATGGGTGAAGTTCCTGTTCCTATAGCTGAAGTATATCATGCCGTAGAAGGTGCTAATGGAGAATTGGGTATTTATCTTATTACCGATGGCTCACGAGCTCCTTTCAGGGTGCACTTCCGCAGACCATGCTTTATCTATTATCAGGCGTTCCCTGAAATGATAAAAGGCGGGATGTTTTCGGATGCTGTTGCCACGCTTTCAAGTATTAATGTTATTGCCGGAGAATTAGATGCATAATCATGTCAATGGAAACTAAAGAATATACACAAGTAATAAATATGTCGGAGAGCCTGATGGCCCGTATCAATGAATTGTTGAGCCATTACCCTGCCGATAAAAAGAAATCTGCTTTACTACCCGTGCTTCATGCCGTACAGGATGCTCATGACAATTGGCTGAGCCTCGAACTGATGGATAAAGTAGCCGAGATATTGGAGATTACACCTATCGAAGTTTATGAAGTAGTAACATTTTATTCGATGTTCAATCAGAAACCGGTAGCTAAATATATGTTTGAGTTTTGCCGTACTGCTTGTTGTGGCTTGCGTGGTGGCGAAAACTTAATGGAATATACCTGTCAGAAACTGGGTGTTAAACCCGGCGAAATAACACCTGACGGGATGTTCAGTGTAGTAGGAGTAGAGTGCCTTGGAGCATGCGGATACGGTCCTATGCTTCAGTTGGGAGACAACTATCATGAAAATCTTAACAAAGAAAAGATTGATAAACTGATCGAAGATTGTAAACAAGGAAAAGTAAACCTATATTAATTGCGATGGCTAGAAAAGTATTATTAGAGAAATTAGATATTCCGGGAATAGCGGAATACGAAGTTTATCGCAAGAATGGCGGGTATGCGTCTGTGGAGAAAGCACTGAAAACTATGACCCCCGATGAGGTTGTAGAAGAAGTAAAAACCTCAGGGGTAAGAGGTCGTGGAGGTGCAGGTTTCCCGATGGGCTTGAAGTGGAGCTTTATTGATAAGAAGTCCGGTAAGCCTCGCCACTTGGTTGTAAATGCCGATGAATCGGAACCGGGTACATTCAAAGACCGCTTCTTGATGCATCATATTCCGCATTTGCTAATCGAAGGTGCTATTGTTTCCAGTTATGCATTAGAGGCTAATTTATCATATATCTATATCCGCGGCGAATATATGTGGATATTCAAGATATTAGAAAAAGCAATTAAGGAAGCTTATGCCAATGGTTGGCTGGGCAAAAATATATTGGGTACAGGCTATAATCTCGACTTGTATGTACATTGCGGAGCAGGGGCATATATTTGTGGAGAAGAAACAGCCTTGATAGAATCACTCGAAGGTAAGCGTGGTAATCCGCGTATCAAACCGCCATTCCCTGCTGTTAGCGGGTTGTGGGGTGAGCCTACAGTGGTGAACAATGTGGAGTCTATTTCTACTGTTTCGTGGATTATAAACAATGGTGGTGCTGAATACGCTAAAATTGGTGTAGGTAAATCTACAGGAACCAAGCTGATGTCGGCTTCGGGTCATATTAAGAATCCGGGTGTATATGAAATAGAATTAGGTTTGACTGTCGATGAATTTTTCAATTCAGACGAATATTGCGGTGGTATGCTGGACGACCGTCCGCTAAAGGCTGTAATACCCGGTGGGTGTTCGGTTCCGATCCTACCTCCTCAATATATATTTAAAACAGCAAATGGTGAAGATCGTTTGATCAGTTATGAATCGTTGGCTGACGGAGGTTTCGTTACTGGCTCTTCTCTCGGATCGGGAGGTTTCATTGTGTACAATGATACAGCATGTATCGTTCGTAATACATGGAATTTTTCTCGTTTCTTCCATCACGAAAGTTGTGGACAATGTTCTCCATGTCGTGAAGGTACAGGATGGATGGATAAAATCCTTCATCGCATCGAAACAGGACAAGGTAGAGAAGAAGATATCGACCTTCTATGGAGCATACAAAGTAAGATTGAAGGTAATACGATTTGTCCTCTTGGAGATGCGGCATCATGGCCGGTTGCAGCAGCAATACGCCATTTCCGTGAAGAGTTCGAATACCATGTACGCTTCCCTGAAAAGATAAAAAATAGAGATCATTTTGTAGACGAGCCTATGGAAAAAGTTCGTCACCTTTTGAAGTAAAGCAATATGAAAATTACAATAGATGGACATGTTTTAGACGTCGAACCTGGAACCACAGTGTTGCAGGCGGCACGTATGATAGGCGGAGCCAGTGTTCCTCCTACAATGTGCTATTACTCTAAGCTGGAAGATTGCGGTGGCAAATGTCGTTGTTGCTTGGTGGAGATAAACAAAGGCAGTGAAAGAGACCCTCGTCCTATGCCTAAGCTTCAGCCGTCATGTGTAACAGCTGTTCAGGACGGTATGGAAGTGAAAAGTGCTACATCCGAAAGGGCTCTGGAGGCACGAAAGGCTGTAACCGAATTTTTGTTGATCAACCATCCTCTCGACTGTCCGGTATGCGATCAGGCGGGAGAGTGCGATTTGCAGAACCTTGCTTATGGTAATAATAACTTCAAGTCGCGTTATATAGAAGAAAAGAGAACATTCGAACCCGAAAATATAGGCCCATACATACAATTGCATATGAATCGTTGTATTCTTTGCTACCGTTGTGTAAAACTGGCTGATCAATTAACTCCTGAACGTGTTCATGGAGTAGTGGGAAGAGGAGATCATGCTCAGATTTCTACATATATAGAACGTGCGATCGATAACGATTTTTCGGGCAATGTGATCGATGTTTGTCCTGTAGGAGCTCTTACCGATAAAACATTCCGATTCAAGTCTCGTGTTTGGTTCAACAAACCATTCAATGCACACCGTCATTGTACAAAATGTTCCGGAAAAGTAACACTATGGATGTTTGGCGACAAAGTTCAGCGTGTGACAGCCCGCAAAGACGAATGGCACGAAGTTGAAGAATTTATCTGTAACGAGTGTCGTTTCGAACATAAGAATGTTGAAGACTGGACTATAGAAGGTCCTCGCAAATTTGAGAAGCCGTCTGTAATCAATGTAAACAACTATACAGAGCCGATACATAAGGTTAAGATAAATACAGACGAACTTGTATTGGAAGGTCGTAAAGAAGATCAGAAGAAAATAAGCATGCCTGGTTCTCCTTATGATGCAGAGGAGTTGGAAGCTATAAAGAAAACAAAAGAATAAATAAAATAATGGAGATTGCACTTATTTTAGAAAAGTTGATCCTTATCGTTCTTGTGTTTGCTGTCACAATGCTTTTTGCGTTGTATTCTACTTATGCAGAACGTAAGGTGGCCGGTTTTTTACAAGATCGTCTCGGCCCGAACCGTGCAGGTATCTTTGGTTTGCTACAGCCTCTTTGCGATGGAGCTAAGTTGTTTGCCAAAGAAGACCTCATGCCAAATACGCCGAATAAGATTCTCTTTGTTGTCGGTCCGGCTGTTGCCATGACAGTCTCTTTGCTTGGGGGGGCGTTGATCCCATGGGCAGAGAAATTTGTTATAGCAGGCTATGGAGATGTTAAACCTTACATCGGAGATGTAAATGTAGCTATTCTATATATTGTAGCTGTATTATCTACAAGCGTATATGGTGTTGTAATCGGAGGATGGGCATCAAATAATAAATATTCCCTGATGGGAAGTATCCGTGCCGGAGCACAGATGATTTCGTACGAAATAGCAATGGGGCTTTCTCTTATTGCGCTGATTATGATGACAGGTTCTTTGAGCCTGGTAGATATCACTCAACAGCAAAGTGGCTGGCATGGTATGCAATGGAATGTGATTTATCAGCCATTGACATTTATTATTTTCCTTGTTTGTTCGTTTGCAGAATGTAACCGTACACCGTTCGACCTTGCAGAATGTGAGTCGGAGCTGGTTAACGGACACCATGTCGAATATTCTTCGTTGGGAATGGGATTCTATATGTTCTCTGAATATGCGAGCATGTTTTTCTCATCTGCATTTATCTCTGTTCTTTTCTTTGGAGGATACAATTATCCGGGAATAGATTGGGTAACAGAGAATTGGGGTATAAATATGGCTAGTGGTCTGGGTGTACTATCACTTCTAGCTAAAACTTCATTCTTCATTTTCTTCTATATGTGGGTGCGCTGGACAATACCGAGATTCAGATATGACCAACTGATGAAACTGGGATGGAAAATGCTGTTTCCGTTGGCAATAGTAAATATCATTTTGGTAGGAATTTTTGTCCTGATTTTTAAATGAAAATAAGAAATTAGCGATGTCAATAGAAAAAATATCATTATCAGGAAGAAAGACGGAGGTTGTTGATAAAAACATGACCTTCGCAGAAAAGATATACTTTCCTGCTGTGATAAAAGGGCTTATAATTACAATTAAGCACTTTTTCAAGAAGAAGGCGACTGTTCAGTATCCTGAGCAACAACGCGAATTTAGCCCTGTATATCGTGGACAGCATGTATTGATGCGTGACGATCAGGGGCGCGAACGCTGTACGGCATGCGGGTTGTGTGCCTTGTCTTGTCCGGCAGAAGCAATCACGATGGTGGCTGCTGAGCGTAAAAAAGGAGAAGAACATCTGTACCGTGAAGAAAAATATGCTTCGGAATATGAAATAAATATGCTACGCTGTATATTTTGCGGAATATGCGAAGAGGCTTGTCCGAAAGAAGCTATTTTCTTAACCAAGTCTAAGCTTCTGGTGAAGCCGAAATTAGAACGTGAAGACTTTATCTATGGAAAAGATAAACTCGTGATTTCGGTAGAGGATGCCAAAGCACGCAAATATGATTAAATAGAGATACGAGATAAATAATGATATGATTACAATAATTTTTTATATTCTGGCAACCATAACACTCGGTACGGGACTTCTGACGGTATTGTCTAAGAATCCTATCCATAGTGCAGTGTATATGATTATCTGTTTTTTCTCCATATCGGGGCACTTTTTGCTGCTGAATGCTTTGTTTCTATCGGTTATAAATATTGTGGTTTATGCCGGAGCTATCATGGTGTTATTGCTATTTACTCTGATGCTTATGAACCTGAGTGAAAGTCACGAGCCAAAGAAAAAAGTGATCAGTCGTGTGGCGGCTACAATATCGAGCTGCTTGATGGGAATTGTCCTGTTGGCTGCGCTTCTGAAGGCTACGCCTGTGATAGAAACATACAAAACCGAGGGGTTAGACTATCAGTCGGTAAGTATTATTGGTCAGGTGTTGCTTGACGAGTATTTAGTGCCATTTGAATTTGCTGCTATATTGCTTATAACGGCTATGATCGGGGCAGTACTTATTTCTAAAAAAGAGAAAAAAGCTTAAGCTATGCTGAATAATATATTAGAACAAGTAGGAATTGACAATTACATCTACCTCTGCATACTATTGTTTTGTGTAGGTGCAATTGGGATATTGTATCGTAGGAGTACGATTGTTATGTTGATGTCGGTAGAATTGATGCTGGCTTCTGCCAATATGTTGTTGGCTGTTTTTTCTGTGTATCATCAGGATACCAGCGGACAAGTGTTTGTGATATTCTCATTGGCCGTAGCTGCGGCAGAGGTGGCTGTCGGATTGGCTATTTTGGTTGCCATCTACAGAAACATAGGCACGATAGATATTGATGAATTGAAAAACTTAAAAGGATAAATTTGGATGGAAACAATATTAGTATTAATACTCTTGCTTAGTCCGTTTATCGGTTTCTCAATTAATTTACTGGTTGGTAAAAAATTAACGGGGCGCACATTACCCGGAATTATTGCTACCACAGCTGTAATTATAAGTTTTGTAATATCTCTTTACCTTTTCATCCAAAATCTTTCTACAGGTCAGGTTTTCAATGTCAACCTGTTTCAATGGATTGCATTAGGGGAGTTTACGACAGATCTGTCTTTCACGCTCGACCAACTGTCGCTAGTATGGTTGTTGTTTGTGACAGGTATCGGTACGCTGATACACATCTACTCGATGGGGTATATGCACGATGATGAAAATATAGACCGTTATTTCTCATATCTGAACCTATTTATCTTCTTTATGACGATACTTGTTTCGGGAAGTAATCTTCTCGTTATGTTTATCGGTTGGGAAGGTGTCGGTTTGTGTTCTTATCTGCTTATCGGTTTTTGGTCGAGAAATCATAAAAACAACGATGCGGCAAAGAAAGCCTTTGTGATGAATCGTATCGGAGACCTAGGTTTCCTTATCGGTATCTTTACATTGGGATATATGTTCAAAACGGTGGACTATGTTTCGCTAAAAGATCTTGTTACCAGTCCCGACCCATTGTTGGGCGTTGCCACATTGGCATTGTTTATAGGGGCTACAGGTAAAAGTGCACAGATACCGTTATATACATGGTTGCCCGATGCGATGGCAGGTCCTACTCCTGTATCGGCACTCATACATGCTGCAACGATGGTTACAGCAGGTATATTTATGGTGACACGATTGAACTTTATATTTGATCTCACTCCCGATATTCAGACTCTGATTGCTATTGTAGGTGCTGTAACTGCATTATTCGCTGCAACGATAGCTCTTACACAAAATGATATAAAGAAAGTACTTGCATACTCTACAGTATCGCAGCTCGGGCTGATGTTCTTGGCTCTTGGACTGGGTGCTTACCACGTGGCAGTATTTCATGTGATTACACATGCATTCTTTAAGGCTTGCTTATTCCTTGGCTCGGGTTCAGTTATCCATGCTATGGGAGGCGAACAGGATATGCGCAAGATGGGGGGGCTTAAGAATAAGATGAAGACGACGTATTATACGTTCTTGATCTCTACGTTATCGATTGCAGGTATTCCACCTTTGGCAGGTTTCTTCTCCAAAGATGAGATCATGCTGACAGCTTTCGAGCATAATATTTTCTTATGGATTCTAGCAGCGTTAGCATCTTTGCTTACTGCATTCTATATGTTCCGTTTGCTATATCTTACATTCTTCAAAGAGTTTAGAGGTACAGAAGAACAGA
This sequence comes from Dysgonomonas sp., assembly GCF_035323175.1. Taxonomy (NCBI): domain Bacteria; kingdom Pseudomonadati; phylum Bacteroidota; class Bacteroidia; order Bacteroidales; family Dysgonomonadaceae; genus Dysgonomonas; species Dysgonomonas sp. The sequence goes on from NZ_DAOKYH010000001.1 coordinate 208,228, forward strand.
AACATCATTTGCACGAATCGCCAAGCAGTATGACTCTGCCGCTTATCGTACTGGCTTTCTTAGCATTTTTCGGAGGGCTTATCAGTATTCCTTTCGGAGGGCTTAGCTGGTTGAACGCTTACTTAGAGCCAATATTACCGGGTATTACAAGCGAGCATGCTCCTGTAGACCAGATGGTGTTGACAATGGTAATTTCTACTATCATCGCTATAGTTGGTATTGCATTGGCATACTCTAAATATATAAAGAAATCTGAAGTCCCTGCTGAGGATGATGAGATTTCGGGAGTTGCTAAAGTATCTTATAACAAATTCTACATTGATGAAATATACGATGCATTATTTGTAAAACCTCTTTATGCTTTAGCCGGCTTCTTTGAAAGTATAGTAGAAAGAGCATTAAAAAATATACTGAAAAGCTTCGGAGGCTTGGTCGAGTTATTGACAGTTCCGGCGCGAAGACTACAGAATGGAAGTCTCGGTTTTTATCTGTTTTTCTTTGTGTTGGGATTCAGTGCATTAATCATCTGTTTATTTCTTGTATAAAAATTAAAAAGAAACATGAATATCACTATTATATTAATCATATTATTGGTAGGTGCAATTCTTACTTATTTATCAGGAAATAGATTTGCCTCTAAAGTAGCTATGCTGTTCGGTGTTGCCGCAGCTATTTTTTCGGTAGCGTTATGTCTTAAATACGGAGCAGCAGGTGCAAATTTCAGCATAGATTGGATTAGTAAGCCTAATATCTCGTTTTCGTTAAAGGCCGACGGCTTGTCGATGGCCATGATATTAATGACTACGATACTACTGCCTATAATTATACTGGGTACGCAATCGCGCGAATTTAAGAATGAAAAGATGCTGTATAGCTTAGTCATGTTTATGGTTTTTGCTATGGTAGGCGCATTCTTAAGCAGCAACGCTCTATTGTATTATGTGTTTTGGGAAATGTCTCTTATCCCGATCTATTTTATCATCGTATTGTGGGGTAACGGCGAAATCGTCAAAAGACGTAAGGCTGCGATGACATTCTTCCTCTTTACATTTGCCGGATCATTGTTTATGCTTGCCGCTATTATATACATGTATACAAAAACGGGAAGCTTTCAGCTCGAAGCATTTTATAATGCGAGTCTGAGCCAAACAGAACAAATCTGGATATTCCTGGCATTCTTCCTTGCTTATGCTATTAAGATACCGATTTTCCCTTTCCATACTTGGCAGGCAAATGTGTATCAGAAAGCACCGGCAATAGGTACTATGTTACTTGCGGGTATCATGTCTAAGATGGGAGCATATAGCGTTATTCGTTGGCAGTTGCCTGTAACTCCTTACGCATCAAACGAGTTCAGAACAATAATCGTGATTCTGTGTATCATTGGAGTTGTATACGGAGCTATTATGGCGCTGCGTCAGGATGACTTAAAAAGATTTTTAGCGTATGCATCATTGTCTCACGTAGGATTTATTGCGGCGGGCTCTTATGCCTTGACATACGATGGTCTCGAAGGAGCTGTGATACTTATCCTGGCTCATGGTTTTGGTATTGTGGGTATGTTCTATTCCGCAGATGTAATCCAAACACGTATGCATACATTGACTATAAGTAAGATGGGTGGTATTAAAGAACATGCTCCAAAGTTTTCGGTGGCGTTCTTTATAAGCATCCTTTCTTCTATCGGTATACCGCTTACATTTAACTTTATCGGAGAGTTTACAATAATGTTCGGATTGTATCAGGTAAATCTTTGGTACGCCCTTACAATAGGAACAGCATTGTTCCTTGGTGCTCTCTTTATGTTGAGAATGTATCAGCAGGTAATGTTAGGAGAACCATCCGTGAATCCGTTCAGGGATTTGTCGAAGACCGAAACGGTAGTTTTCGCCTTAATAATAGGAGTACTTATATTTTTCGGGGTGTATGTGAAGCCGGTTACAGACTTGGTGTCTACAAGCCTGACAGAGATAGTAATGTATATTAACAGATAAAAATAGCCAGATATATAATGAGTACATTGATAGCCATCTCAGCATTAGGTATAATCTGCCTTTTATTAGAGATATTCAATTTGAGAAAAATCCTTATACCAGTTACACTTATCGGACTGATTGCTGTATTGGGGTTGACTGTTACCGAGTTTTACTTAGGACAATCTTTCCTTGGTACGGATAAGTACAATATGTTGGTATCAACAGGATTTTCGCAAGGATTCTCTATCCTGTTTATTATTCTTGCTGTACTGATTCTTGCGATGAGTCCCAAGTTTTATCAAGACAGAATAGATAAGATTGCCGACTATGTAGCCTTGAAGGTCTTTCTAGTGGCCGGAGCTGTGGCTATGGTCTCTTTCGGAAATTTTATTATGTTTTTTGTGGGACTTGAGGTATTGTCTATTGCCGCTTATATTTTGGCAGCCAGCGATCCGAAGAACTTGCGAAGTAACGAAGCGGGTATGAAGTATTTCATTATGGGTGCTTTTGCGTCCAGCTTTATTCTGTTTGGTATTGCTCTCATATATGGTGCATTTGGTTCGTTCGATATAGCTACAGTTGCTATTGCATCTACTGCTCAGGCAGGATCTTTACCTATATGGTTTAGTCTTGGTTTTGTGATGTTGACTGTCGGTTTGATGTTTAAAGCATCTATCGTACCCTTCCACTTTTGGGCGCCAGATGTTTATGAAGGCTCACCTACACTTTCTACTGCTCTGATGAGTACCTTGGTAAAGGTGGCTGCAATAGGGGCATTGTTTAAGGTAGTAACAATATTGTCTGTTGCGGTAACGCCTGTATATCAGATTGTATTGATCGTCTTGTCTATATTGACAATGACAGTCGGAAACGTAACAGCAATGAAGCAGAAAAACATAAAGCGTATGATGGCCTATTCGGGGATATCACATGCCGGATTTATGATGATGACCTTACTTGCAATTGGCACATCTGCAAATACAGTATTGTATTATGCCGCAGCATATAGCTTGGCGGGTATTGCTGCATTTGCTGTAATACTTGGTGTTTGCCGAGGAAAAGACAACGAGGATATGACAAACTTCTTTGGTTTGGTGAAACGTCAGCCGGTGTTGACTGCAATATTTATTTGCGCATTGTTGTCATTAAGTGGAATTCCTGTTTTTGCAGGCTTCTTTGCTAAGTTCTTTGTGTTTGATCAGATGTTACAATCAGGCCACTTAGTTCTTGTTATATTCGGTATTATAAATTCGATTATAGCCGTGTTCTATTATCTGGGAGTAGCAAATATAATGATCACCAAAGAAAGCGAGACAGAAGAGCCTCTACGAGTTCCTTTCGAATATAAAGCTGTAGCTGTAATCGCTATATCTTTGAATCTATTACTTGGAATTTTCCCTTCTGTAATTATGGGTCTGAACTTATAATTCGGTGAGATATAAAAAATAGAAAAGAGCAGATCTGACGGTCTGCTCTTTTTTGTATTGATATTTTTCTCTCCTATTCCGCTTTTATTCCCTTCGCTATGAACCTTATGATGCAATAAGCAATATAAATAAATACAAGATACATTATCAATCCTGTATGATGCAGATAGATAACAGCGAATGTAGCCATTAGTATATACATGCCGTAAGTGATAGACCTTGCCACAAACGGGTAAGAATATCTAATTTTTGTCCCCATACATTCGGACGGAATACCCAGTTGATAGGTACAACGAAGGCATTCAACAATAGTATCGAGTAAGACATGTATTCATACTTCACATCATTGATGATGCAGAGTATTGATGTTAAACCTATCATCGCTCCATAATATAACTTTCCATAGTTGGTGGTTGCACTTGTGGGCATGTCTGTTGCCATAAATATAGTGCCGAGTAATAAGCCTCCCAAAGAAAACTGTATTGTATATTCGGTCAGGTTAGACACGGTAAGAAGCAATACAGTAAAAGCCGCTAATAAGGCAAATGGGATGTGCCATGAGATTCTTTGCCTAATCAACAAGAACAAACCGCCTAGCACTAAAAAGAATATCGAATATTCGCCTATTGCTCCCGATGCTTTATAAAATAATTGGTTTATAAAACTGTCGTTGAATATATTGAGCTCATTTATATTCACTGCAGTCTTGTCGTACCAAATAGTGCGTGAAGCCATCACAGCGGGAAAGAACACAGTCATAAACTCTCGTCCGATCAGCGCAGGATTGAATATATTACGCCCTAAGCCACCCCAGAGTAATTTTCCGAACAGAACGGCCATGCTTCCTCCGAATGCAACAACATAGAGTGGTGTGAAAGGTGCAATTGTGAATGCAAGCAAAATTCCCGAAATAATGGCTGACCCATCAGAAAGAGATTCCGTGCTTTTGGAAAAGATAATGGAGAATAAAAATTCTGTTAATAACGCACTTCCTACTGCCACCAAGATTACCATGACAGGTACAAACCCGAATGCCAGATACGACATGGCTATACATGGGAGCAATGCTAAAATAACATCTGCCATTACACGGCTGGTACTATCACTTTTCCTGACAAAGGGTGCAAATATTGTTTTATCTGATTGCATTTGCTAGTTCTTTAAGTTTTACTTTTCCTTCTTTTATGCTTTCTATGAGCGGCACATTACTTGGGCAGATGTATTCGCAAGCTGCGCATTCAATGCAACTGCTAATACTGTATTTCTCAAGATTGAAATATTTCTTTTTTCTGTAATTCTCCTCAAACTTCATTGGCATCAAGCTCATGGGACATACATCCACGCAGTAGCCGCACGAGATACAATTACTTCTTTTTATTTCTTCTTTCTTTAGAAATAGTATTCCCGATGCTCCTTTGGTTACAGGTATCGACAGGTCTTGTATTGCCTTCCCCATCATCGGGCCTCCCTGTACGATGGTATTACCCGAAGTTTCTATCCCTAGCGATTTTGTGATATGTCGTATCGGTGTTCCTATTTTCACTTCGTAATTGCCATAATTAGTAGATCGCTCACCCGAGATTGTTATTATCCGGCTGATAACAGGCTTGTGATTTACTACCGCCTGATAAACAGAGTAGATAGTACCAATATTACTCACTATAATTCCCGCTTCGGCTGGTCGCTTCGATCTTGGTAGTTCAAAGCCTGTGGCAGAATTTATTAATTGTAATTCGCCACCTTGAGGGTACTGATCGGGCAATAATATTGCTTTGTAGCCTTTATTTTCTTCTTGTTGCAGATATGGAGCAAATACTTTTAAAAGTTCTCTATTCTGATGCTCTATACCAATGATAACATTGTCGGCATTGAGTATCTTTTTTATGATATCAATTCCTTTAAATAGCTCTTCGGTACGTTCTGCCATCAGTGAATAATCTGATGTAAGATAAGGTTCGCACTCTGCACCGTTTACAATAAAGGTATGTATCTTATGTTCCCCAACGCTATATTTTATAGCTGTTGGAAATTGAGCTCCACCTTGTCCTACTATACCTGCATCCTTAATTCGCTCTATCAACTCTTCGGGGCTACATTGGTTGTAATCTTTGTGCGAAATGTCGTTTACTTCCTCGTCCTTATAGTCATTCTGGATAACGATGGTTTTTACAGAAGAGCCATCTGCAAAAGGATAGTCTTTTGTTTCCAAAATCATGCCCGATACCGGTGCATGTACTTTGGTCGCAAACTTATCCTTTGCTTCTCCTATCAATTGATATTTCTTGACCTTATCGCCAACATTGACAACAGGAGTAGGAGCACAGCCTAAATATTCTGCGAGGGGAATGTATAGAAATGGAGCGTCTTCAATAGCCTGAATACTCTTCTTCTTGGTTTTCCCTTTCATCGAAAGTATGTGCATTATCATAGCTTTTGTTATTTTAATTTGAAATAACTATCTGAAATCTTGGGTGTATATAATATTATTATCACTATCGAGCATAAAACCTTTTATGTTGTAATGTTCCGATAGTAGATCAATCTTTTTTAAAAACCCTTCTGCCGATTCGTTAAACAGTGCCGTAGAGATCATATCACCTACCATACATTTGTCGCTGATAATTCCCACCTGCTTGTTTGCCGACGGAAAACCCGTAATAGGATTTAGTATATGTCCATATTCTTTGCCATCTATACTTACAAAAGTTTTGGACTGAGATGATGTGGAATATGCCTGATTTGAAATGTTTAACTTGGATAAAACTTCTTCCGTTTGGGGATGCCTCACCATGACTTGCCATCGTGGGTGCGATTCGTTATTTATTGCCATTATCGTACTGCCTCCGGCATTGATTATCGCATCATTTATACCCAATTCAAGCATTCTTTCAGTCAGACGATCTACAGCATAGGCTTTTATGAACGAACCAGTAATGATTTCCTGTCCTTTTTTTATCTTGACTTTTTTTCCGTTTATCTCTATGTGCCTATAATCAATGAGCTTTTTTACATCTTCTATTTCTTTGATTGAGGGTATTTGCCGTTGCTCATCTTTATAGAATCCCCACAGCCTAATAAGTGGCATAACTGTAATGTCATAAGTCCCATTAAAGAAATCTGAGATTGTAATTGCCTGATTTAGTATATATATAGTTTCCTCATCAACGTCTACAAAGCTGCCGCTGTTCTTATTTATTATGTCGAAATAAGAACCTGCTTGATACGAATTGTATTTCTTATCCACATGTTCGAAAATCGCAAATAATTCATCAAATATGCTTTCTTCGTAAAAAGCAGATAGCTTGATTTTTATATGCGAATGGAATAAGAATCGGGTCTGGGCTTTGTATAATAATTCCATTTACAGGTTTACTCTGTTCCTGACGACTCTTCGGGTGTTGCTTTTTCTATAACGGTTTGCTTGACTTCCTCTACCTTTTTTTCTTCCGTCTGGTTTTCCTTTTTACTCTCTACAGCTGTTGAAGCTTTTTTTGTCTGGGGTGTCGTAGAAGCTTTGGGCTTCACATCTTCTGCTTTTTTCTTTTCAGTCGATACTTTAGCCGGAGCAGTTAAACTCTTTACCTCTTCTTTTACCGGCTGCTCTTCGGTTTTGGGTTCGTCAGCAGGGGGTAAGACGATGGGCTGTTCAACTTCTTTTGTATTCTTTTCTTTTTCTTCTTTGGCTTTTTCTTCAGTATTGGCGGCATTTACCTTATAGCCCCAAATTACTAATAGAACTCCAAATAAAAAAAGGCCGGTTTTTTTCAATATCTGAACAATATTATTCATGCCTTTAACTATTTTATAACTTTATACAAAAATAAATTATTAGTCTGATCTGATAAAAAAGATTAACTATTTATAGCATTTATAATATTAAGCACAGAAAAGAGAAAAAATAGTGTATTTTTGTGACGCTGAAATATTAGTACTGTTATGAAAAAAGCTGCAATCTTAACAATTTTCTGTATCTGTTTTTTATCCGAGATATTTGCTATTTCTCATTCAGACGGTGACGTAAATAAATTGACTTTATCATGTTACTCGTTGAAGAATGAAAAGATAGGCCATTTAGCTTCCGATATCAGCAACTTTATTTTTCGCAGGAAAAACGGATATCTTTGGCCGGTAACCAAAATTTTATTTTCGAAAGATAAAGGCGTGTTGAAACTGGATATTACAGCTCTCGATAATGAATGGAACAAAATGTATGAGCCGGGAGAAAAGACTTATGGTTACTTCATTATGACGAATCGTATATTTATTATTTCGTCTAAAGAAAACGAACAAGTGGACTTTTCCGAATATTTTGATCCTGTAGAAGATGGTGATCGTATATTCGGCAGCTCAAATTCGAAGAAAATAATAAAAAATCCGAAGTGGGTTTATATAATAGACGAAAGTTGTACTTTCCCTAAACAATTGCGGGCTGCAAATTTAGAAGCGCTTGGCAGATAAATTAACCTGTTTATAATATTTTGTTCTTTTGTTTCGTTCAAGCAAAAGAATTACCAAACTTATTTTTATAGTTCTAATAAACTGAGATAACATGAAATTCAAATTAAGTTTAACCTTTTTCCTTTTTTTATTTTTATATCAAACTGCTAATTCCCAGAATCAGCCACTAAAGGCTTATGGAGCGATACCAACGCAAGATCAGGTCAACTGGCAACAAATGGAATACTATATGTTCACCCATTTTGGCCCTAATACTTTTACCGATGTAGAATGGGGAAATGGAAAAGAAGACCCGAAGGTATTTAATCCTACGAATGTAGACTGTCGTCAATGGGCAGCTACAGCGAAGGCCGCAGGTATGAAAGGTATTATTATCACGGCAAAGCACCACGATGGTTTTTGTTTGTGGCCAAGTAAATATAGTACGCATACAGTAAGAGAAAGCCTTTGGAAAGATGGAAAAGGAGACCTGTTGAAAGAGCTTTCTGAAGCTTGCCGCGAATATGGTTTAAAATTTGGAGTTTACTTATCTCCTTGGGATCAGAATCATCCTGCTTATGGAACACCTCAATATAATCAGGTTTTTGCAAATACATTGAATGAAGTGCTATCAGGATACGGAGAAGTGTTTGAGCAATGGTTTGATGGTGCAAACGGAGAAGGAAAAGACGGCAAAAAACAAGTCTATGATTGGAACTTATTTCACAATACAGTATATAGAAATCAACCTCAAGCTGTAATATTCAGTGATGTAGGCCCCGGCTGTCGCTGGATGGGTAATGAGCAGGGTGTTGCAGGTAAGACTAACTGGTCTACACTTAATATCAAGGGCTATGAACCGGGACACGGAGCACCGTCTGTAGATATTTTAAATACAGGCGTACAAGGTGGTGAAGCATGGGTTCCTGCCGAAACCGATGTTTCTATTCGTCCGGGATGGTTTTATAGTCCGTCTACAGACGATAAGGTAAAGTCCGTAGATAAATTGATGGATATATATTATACTTCTGTGGGACGTAATTCTAACTTGTTGTTGAATGTTCCTCCCGATCGCACAGGGCGTATTAATGCCAACGACTCTATTCGTTTGATGGAGTTTCGTAAAGCAAGAGAAGAATCATTTAGCAAAGATTTGATTGAAGGCGCTGAAATAAAAGCAAGTAATGTAAGAGACAACGCTACTCAATATTCTGTTGCAAACCTGCTTGATGATAACTATAATACGTATTGGGCTACAGACGATAGTGAATTAAATCCGTCTATTGAAATTGATTTGAAACAAGCGAAGACATTTAACCGTTTGGCATTACAAGAATATATCCCATTGGGGCAAAGAGTGGTATCGTTTAGTGTAAAATATTGGGATAAGGGAGTTTGGAAAGACTTGACGGATGCTACAACAATAGGCTATAAACGCATTTTACGCTTCCCTGCGATCTCTACTCAAAAACTGAAAATAAGCTTTACTGCTCTTGCTTGTCCGCTAATCAGCAAAGTAAGTTTGTATAATGCTCCCGAATTATTCTCGGCGACAGAAGTAGTAAATAAAGAAAATAATAAGAGCCTTTCTACATCTAAATGGAAATTAGTATCGCCTGTTGCTGATCTGTCAAAAATTACAGATAATGATGATAATACTATCCTTGAAGTAAAGAAAAAGACTCCATTGGTAATCGACTTGGGTGAAGCTGTGTTAATCAAAGGTTTTACTTATATTCCTTTCAATAAAGTACAATCATCAAATATTCTCAGATATAATTTTTATATCAGTTTAGATGGTAAGAATTGGACACAAGTGAAGAAGAATGCTATTTTCAACAATATAGCCAATAACCCGGTAAAACAAGATGTTACTTTGTTTGCAACGAATTCAGAAAAAGTTCGCTATATAAAATTAGAACCGATAGAGACAGTCGACTCAGGAGATAACTATTTTGTGGCAGGAATAAAACTGTTTTGATTATCTTTACGTTTTAGAAAAACAAGCCGGATAATGAGAAGTATATTATATATAATATTTTGCGCACTGTTTTTTGTCAGCTGTTCGAGTGAGGAGGAAGTGGATGGTGTACTACAGGTAACAAATGTAGACTTGTCTAGCCTCGCCGTGTATGCGGGTTCGGCTACAGGTGGAAAGCAAGTGCAATTTAATGAATTGAGAAGAACTGAGTTGGCAAATTATTTCTTTGAAGGTTCGTATAAATATGATTTATATGATAATATAAGGATTCAATTTGACAATGATAAATTGACTTATGTTGATTCTTTAGGACAAAAAAAAATAGTATCCAGCTATGTTTACGAAAAAGATTCTCTATTTATAAATAAACTTGATACGGTCAACAAGACTTGGCATAAAGTATTTGTGGCTCTTGGTAATGCAGATAACTTATATAGGGTTAAAGCTTTGGTGCGTTATCGTAACGAAAGAGGTAATGATACTATACGTTCGTTTAATCAGGCTGTAAGCTTGGAGAAAACGCTCGAAATGAGAGGGCTTTCTTCACTGAGCGAGATGACCGACCCGAAAGATACCCTTGTATGGTGTAATGCAATTTATCAGTTCAAATGATTCCTAAATCTAATTTGACCGTAAGATGATTTTTTCTAAAAAACGAAATAGACTTTTTGTCTTATCTGCAATTTTGTTGATAGCATGCAGCAACGAGAATAAGACGGATAATATACGATACATTAGCTCGTCTATTACAGATTTTAATATCTATAAAGGTACTGTGTCGGGTCCTGATACAGTTCTAACAAAGAAATTTGATCCCGCAACCGTCTTTACTAGTCTCTATGAACAATACCCTACTGATACATATATATTGTTCGATGATGATTTTATTTATGTAAATCAAGGAGATATAGTCAAAGAACGCAGCCTGTATCGCTTCCAGAATGATACTTTGTTGTATATTACTACAGGAGGCATAGAGCAATACTATGGAAGTGGTAGTAAAAAAAATCTGAGGATAAGACAGCATTATGTAGGATATAAGAGTACAGATAAGAATATTTCACTATTTGAGGGCATACCGACAGAAAAATTCACTTTAGATGATGCTCTTAAAAGTGCCCACAAAACGAGCCTGCCTGTAGGCGATACGATTATGTGGATTACACGAGTATCACACTTTCAATAGGATATAAGTTATAAAAATATGAAAGGCTTGCACACGCAAGCCTTTTTCGTTGAAAGTGTTTTCAATAAAAATACGTACCTTTGCACAAAATTTAGAGTACAATATACAAATATGGGAAATTTAGTAGCTATAGTTGGACGCCCCAACGTGGGTAAGTCAACCCTGTTTAATCGATTGACAGAAAGTCGCCAGGCTATAGTCGATGAAACTTCGGGTACGACCCGTGACCGCCAATACGGAAAAGTAGAGTGGGGTGGTCAGGATTTTTCGCTTGTGGATACAGGTGGATGGGTTGTGAATTCTGAGGATGTTTTTGAAAATGAAATAAATAAGCAAGTAGCCATTGCTATAGAAGAAGCTGATGTAATTCTGTTTATGGTAGATGTAATGAACGGACTTACAGATTTGGATTCGAGCGTTGCAAACATGCTTCGCCGCTCAAAGAAACCAATCCTTCTTGTCTCCAATAAAGCAGATAACTTTAATTTGCACGCTCAGTCGGCAGAATTCTATGCTCTCGGCTTAGGTGATCCTATTAATATTTCGGCGATCAACGGTTCGGGTACAGGAGATCTTTTGGATGTGATAATAACTAAGTTTACAAAAAAGGGAGAAGAGGAACATCTCGAAGATATACCACGTATTGCCATTGTTGGGCGACCTAATGCAGGGAAGTCATCTTTGGTAAATGCCTTGATGGATGAGGAACGTAATATTGTAACCAATATAGCCGGCACAACACGTGATTCGATCTATACACGGTTCGATAAGTTTAATCTGGACTTTTATCTTGTAGATACTGCGGGTATCCGTAAGAAAGGAAAGGTTACCGAAGATTTGGAATACTACTCGGTGATTCGTTCCATAAAAGCGATTGAAAATTCAGACGTTTGTGTTCTGATGCTTGATGCTACGCAAGGGATAGAGAGTCAGGATATGAATATATTTTCTCTTATTCAGAAAAACCGTAAAGGGCTTGTCGTTTGTGTAAACAAATGGGATTTGGTAGAGAATAAGGAACTGGTTGTCATAAAGACTTTCGAAAATGCAATTCGGGAGCGATTAGCACCTTTCACTGATTTCCCGATCATCTTTGCTTCGGCTATGACCAAACAACGTATTCTGAAAGTGTTAGAAACAGCTAAAGAAGTTTATGGTCGTAGAAAAACTAAGATTCCAACACATAAGCTGAATGAGATATTACTCCCTATCATAGAGCGCACTCCGCCTCCTGCGAATAAAGGAAAATATATCAAGATAAAGTATATTACGCAGTTACCTAATACACATGTTCCTACGTTTGTGTTCTTTTGTAACCTTCCTCAATGGATAAAAGATCCATACAAACGTTTTCTCGAAAATCGTATTCGTGATAATTGGGATTTGTCGGGTACTCCGATTAATATCATTATCAGAGAGAAATAAGATTTATGTATGATAGATAAACTAAATACAAAAAACTTGCAACTACAAAGATTTCTCTTTGTAGTTGTACTTTTTTGTATTGGTGCTACTATTTACTACTTTAACTACTTATTCCCTCTCCATGCCGACGATTGGGCCTATTCATTCAGAGAGGTACGGGTCGATTATGGTTTCCCTTCCAGCAATGAAAAGATAGCCAGCTTTAAAGATATACTCGAATCTCAGTATGCCCATTATTTTAATTGGGGTGGACGGTCGGTTGTTCACTTCATAGCCCAATTTCTTCTGTGGATAGGTACACCTTTTAATGATATAATAAATACATTAGCTTATGTAATTCTAATCTGCTCAATGTACTTTATTTGCAATAAGGGTAAGTCAACCAGCGCCTTTTTGCTGATAATAATCAGTACATCTGTGTGGTTTCTTGTTCCCCGGTTTACCTCTGATGTGTTTTGGATTACAGGAAGTGCTAACTATCTGTGGGGAACCTTGCTCATTATACTATTTATATATCCCTATGTGTCTTACTTTTTTGATGAGCGTACGGATGATAAACTTTATAAAACTGTATTATTTTTTTTCGCAGGAATCATAGCCGGATGGACAAATGAATCTACCGCCTCAGTTGCTACATTATTGATATTTATTTTTTGTATCTATTATAAGAAAAATTTAAAGCTTCCTAAATGGGCAATCTCAGGTTTGATTGGATTATGCTTTGGTTTTGCTCTGATGATTCTCGCACCCGGAAATTATGTTCGTGCGGCACTCGTTGCTAAGCAAAATGTGAGAGAACAGGGATTATCAATATTTGAAACTCTCTGGTCAAACTTATCGGATATGATGTCTATTCGATATTTGCCCTATATGCTTCCTGTCTCGCTGCTCTTTTTATTTTTTTTATTTCTCTTTTTCAAGAGCCGAAAAAATATGGAGAAAGATCAATATAAAAAGGTTTTGTTTGCAGCAGTACTATTCTTTGTTGCAGGTCAGCTTTCTTTCTTTATAATGATTGTATCACCTGTTTTCCCTGCTTGGGCTATGTTCGGGCAGATTGTTTTTATAGTTATTGCCATTGGTATCCTGTATGCGAATATAGAAATAAGACACAAGTTGTTCCACTATGCGAATTTGATAGCGATAATAGCATTGGTTAGTCTATATGGTATAGATTATTATAGAAAATACCCATCAATGAAGTTAATATCGGATGTCTATCAGGCTCGGGAAGCATCCTTGAAGGAGCAAGTGGCTAATGGAATACAAGATATTGTGTTTACCGACAAAGTTGCTGTTCATAGCAAATTTCACTACGAAGACCTGAGCACAAATCCTGATCAATGGCTGAACAATAAATACGCTTTCTACTATGGTGTAAGGTCGGTAAGAGTCGTAAGGGCAGATTGAGGAGAGAAGGTCGAATACCTATCGTTAATATTATTTAATCGTTTATTGTATTAGAGGTTATATAAAAAAGAAAAGGTTGTCATCACGACAACCAATCTTTATTGTTAACCTTAAAATCTAATACTATGAAAAACACATAATATAAACGTAGAATATGTGTAAATAGTTTATTTACACTGTATTAAAAATAGTAAAATAGTTAAATAATTAGTTAATTGGAACGTCAAAGCTTCCTGAAGTCGGCTCTTGTAAAGGATTCTCCATAAATTATATTTCTACAATTTTACCTAATCTGATGTAACAAATATATCCTTTTATGTCGGTGTAGCCCATTTTACGGATCTGATCAGCATAATATTTCACTTGACGGATATATTTTTTGTCTTCCTTTTCGCCGAATTTATAGTCAATTACAATAACCTCCTTGCCCTTTATCATCACACGGTCGGGGCGAACAAATTTGCCTTTGGGCTGTAATATCTGTATCTCGTTCAATACCTTGTACTCACCGCTATACCACGGTGCGACCAGAGGATTGGAAAGGTATTCTTCTAGTAGTCCTGTTATCTTGCTCTTATCACTAGCAGTCACTTCTCCCGCAATGTGATATTCTTCTACAGCTTTCTGTACGTCGTCAATTGTTTTTACCTTACTCACAATTTCGTGCATTAGAGTACCGTAGTCTCGCTGTCCGGTGTCCGTGAAAAAGTACTTGTTTTTCAACAATAGTTTTACTCTTTCGTCATAAGGAATGCTTGATAAGCTATCTACACTGATTTCTTCTACCGATCTGTGTGTAACTTTTTTGATTGGTATATAATTTTCACCTATTTCAAAAGTCGCAGTTTCTTCATCTATGTGTTGAGACAAGTCTGTGTAAGCTTGCTTGCCATTACCTACAGAGCCGCTGTTTATTGTAGCCCATAGCAAAGACGATATATTACTCACTTCTTCCTTCTTCGGCCTGGGGGCATAAGCTATCAGTTCGTTTTTTGCACGAGTGAAGGCCACGTACAATACATTGATATTGTCGATAAATGCATGAAGTCGCTCATCAAAATATTCGTAAGCAAAAATGGTGTTTTTTAGCTTTTGTGAATATTTTACAGGAACGAGGTGTAGTCTGTTGAATGGTTCTGTCTGTGGGTGACACCACAATATTGTAGTTAGTTTATGATCTATCTCCCAGTTGCAGAAGGGAATCAGTACAACATTAAAACCCAGCCCTTTCGACTTGTGTATTGTCATAATCCGTATCGCATCTTGACCATCCGGGGTAAAAATAGTTTTATTTGTACCCGTCTCGTCCCACCATCTGAGAAATGCATCCAGATCGGAAGAATTACGAACCGTGAAATCGAGCACCATATCTAAAAACGATTGTATATATACCTGCTCATCGTTTTCCATAGCTTCACGAAACAGATTGAAGATCTCTTCCGTCATTTCATACAATGGCAGTTCTCGTATATGGCTCAGCCTGTCCTCTATCTGTTGAGGCAGATCATCTTTTGCCGAGAAGTATTTGAGTAGCGCCTCTTCGGCATTCATTTGCTTGCTGTATTTGAAATATTCGAAAACAGCCAAGGCCTTTAACGATTTATCCAAAGGATTGTGCAAATGCTTTAGTAGGGCAATTATAAGTTTGATGCTCTTTGAGTTGCTTACAAACAGCGCTTCATCGGATATAATATCATAACGATATTTTGAGTCCGGGTGCAGCTTTTTATATTCCAACAAGCAATTTGCTACATCTGCTCCTTCTTTTTTTGTACGTACCAGTATGGCAATATCTTTGAGGCTGTAACCTCTTTCCTGCAACTGTTCTATCTCGACAGGTAATTGCTCCAATACATAATTCTGCCATATATGCTCGTCAGTATCAATAAACTCTACTCTTACTCGCCCTTCGTTTTTTTTATGGCTTTCGGGTATCTCCTGATACAGTTCGTCGTAAGCTTTTGTTATCCGTGTTAGGAATGGCTTGAGCCTTGCATTATCAATATCTTGCAATGATTTGTTAAATGTATCTTGCAGCAACGCCGAACCAATAGAGAATACTGCATTGTTGAAAGAAATAACATTGCGGGAGCTGCGCCAGTTGGTATCCAACGTATCATGTTCTATGCCCTCGCTTCGGAAATCTATATCGAGTTGTTCATCCAGAAGTTTCCAGTCTGAGTTTCTCCAACGATAAATACTTTGCTTTACATCGCCTACTATGTAGTTTTTGTTTCCGCTGCCAAGGCTATCCTTTACCAGAGGAAGAAAGTTTTGCCACTGCATGCCTGATGTGTCTTGAAACTCGTCGATCATGTAATTGTTGATTCGTTGACCGACCTTTTCGTATATAAATGGAGACTCATTGCCCTCTATGATACGGTTTAGCAGTTCGGTCGTATCCGAAATTAGCATGATATTATTCTCTGTTCTATATTCTCGTATTTTTTTGTCTACGTCTCCCAGGATTCCTAATGTGAAGAAGTAGCGGTTTATTTCGTATGCTGTCTGATAGATCAATGAGTTGTCATAGTGGCTTATGATGTCGCATACACAGATGTTGAGTTCAGGGTATACGCTTTCTATTTTATCCCGTGTTGCTGAACCTGTCGTTTTGGTGTACCAGCCGCTAAGGTTATCAGCTAACGTGCGGAACGTATCTGTTGGTTCGGCAATCGTTCCGTTAGCCCATTTCAAGAAATTAAGAAACGGAGAGCGGGTTCCTCCTTTAAAATCTTCACCTTTGAGTCCGAAGCGAGACATTATGTTCAATGCCTTTTCTCCGATCTGCTGCGATGCTTTTTCAAAATCTCTGATAATGGTAAACAGCATATCTTTGTAGTCGGTCATCAGCTGCTTATCGCTAATGTCTGTTTGCACCTGATTGCTGTATGCTTTGTAGCTTTCTTTAAATATTTCGGCCGATAGGGATTGTATATCGTTGCGGATATTCCAGGTTTCGCCGTTTTCTACTTTTTCTTCCGAAAAGCGGATTAACCAATCCAACAATAGTTTATTGTCTGTCTGTTCCAGATCGTACAGCATGGAGTCGATAGCTTCGCCCAATACCTTGTTGGTATCCAGTTCTACATTGTACCCACCACCTAAGCCGATTTCACGGGTAAAAGCCCGCATTGTTTGTTGGAAAAACTTGTCGATAGTGCTTACCGAAAAAGAAGAATAGTCGTGCAGGATACGCACCAGTATATCCCGAGCCTCTTTTCTTACCTGCTCTTCGTTGTATTTATATTCTTTCGAGAGAAAACTTATATGATCCGATTCCTTCCCTGTGGCGATATTTGCCAACTCTTCTATTATACGGCTTTTCATTTCGTCTGTAGCCTTATTGGTAAAGGTTACAGCGAGTATATGCCTGTATGCAAAAGGGGAAGAGAAAAGCAAATTAAGATACTTCTCTGTCAGTCGGTGTGTTTTTCCCGAGCCGGCAGAGGCTTTATATACGTATAAGTTTATTTCATCATCAAATGATGCGTGATTTGACATACCCTTCTTTTTGGAGTAGTTCTAATACTTTGTTACGGAGATCTCCCTGTACAATTATCTCGTGGTCTTTTGCCGATCCGCCAACACCACATTTAACCTTTAAGAATTTACCCAACTCTTCGAGATCTTCGCTTGTCCCTACAAATCCTGTGATCAGAGTCACGGCTTTTCCTTTTCGGTTGCGCTTATCGAGCTGGATGCGTAATTGCTGTTTCTCTTTCGGGAGGGTGTCTTGTTCCTCTTCCTTGTCTGTATCATATTTGAAGTCCGGATTTGTGGAATACACAACATTCAGACGGTCTTTCCAATCATTCATATCGATGGTATTTGTTCATTACAAAAATACGGATTATTTCAGGTAGATGTATAAAACTACCACTTATTCATGTGTATTTTCTTTTCGTCATACTTATATTTTACCGAATGGTTTCCCATCGGGTAGCCTATTGGTATTACAGCCAAGGGTAACACTTGTGCAGGCATATTCGTATGCTTTATCACTGTAGCCATTCTGTCCCGATAGGGGTAAGCGGCAGTCCACACGCCCCCGAGCTCCATCGCTTCGGCGGCTAGAAGAATGTTTTCTGTTGCAGCCGAACAATCGAGATACCAGTACGAAGAGCGGATGGTATCTCCACAAACAACAATTGCCATTGGCGCTTGAGATAACATTTTGGCTGTAGGTAGTTCTTCTGACATTTTATCCAATATAGACCTGTCATTTATAATCACAAATTCCCACGGACGGGTGTCTTTTCCCGATGGTGCAGACATACCGGCCTTTATTAGTGCCTGAACATCTTCATCCGAAACAGGTCTGTCTTTGATAAAACTGCGTACACTTTTTCTGTTATAGATTGCAGATAAGGCGGCCTCCTTTTTTGTTATTTGCTTTTCATCTTTTTGAGAACAACTCATAAAAGAGATACTACAAATAGTTATGAGACCGAAAAGTATATACTTTTTATTCATATTTGGCAGATGTTTTATTGTTGAAGTATTGCAAAGATATAAATTAATTTTTATGGATTTTAGCGAAAAGAAAAGGCTGAGTAAAAGTAATTACTCAGCCTCTTTTATTCATAAAACGGCTTTATACGATGCCTTGAGCCATTACGGCTTTAGCAACTTTCATAAATCCGGCTATGTTAGCACCTTTTACATAGTTTACATATCCGTCTTTTTCTGTACCGTATTTCACGCAATTTTCGTGGATATTCTGCATAATCCATTTCAGCTTCTTATCAACTTCCTCAGCAGACCAGCTTATGCGCTCCGAGTTTTGTGTCATTTCCAATCCAGATACAGAAACACCTCCGGCGTTTGCCGCTTTTCCCGGTGCATAGAGTAGTTTCGCTTGTTGGAATACTTCTATAGCCTCAGGTGTAGATGGCATATTAGCTCCTTCCGATATTGCGATAACACCATTTGCCACGAGTTTTTTTGCATCCTCTCCGTTTATTTCATTCTGTGTTGCCGATGGTAATGCGATATCGCCTTTTTCTCCCCAAGGGCGTGCATTCGGAACATACTTGCAACCGTATGTTTCTGCATATTCGCTGATACGGCCTCTGTAAAGCTCTTTCAACTCTTTTACATACTCCAGTTTCTCGGTTGTGATACCCTCAGGATCGTAGATGTACCCGTTAGAGTCTGATAATGTAACAGGTATTGCTCCCAGCTCTATCAGTTTTTCGCAAGTATATTGCGCTACATTTCCTGAACCTGAAACAAGACATTTTTTACCTTTTATGTCAATGCTTTTTGTTTTCAACATTTCGAGTAGGAAATATACATTTCCGTAACCTGTAGCCTCCGGGCGAATGAGCGAACCTCCGAATGTAAGCCCTTTACCTGTGAATGTTCCTGTAAATTCACGAGCCAATTTGCGGTACATTCCGAAGAAATAACCTACTTCGCGACCGCCTACGCCTATATCTCCTGCCGGAACGTCTGTGTCGGGACCAATGTTGCGCCAAAGTTCGAGCATAAAAGCCTGACAGAAGCGCATGATTTCTGCGGTAGATTTCCCTTTGGGACTAAAGTCTGAACCTCCCTTTGCTCCTCCCATAGGAAGCGTAGTAAGTGAGTTTTTAAACGTTTGCTCAAAAGCAAGGAACTTCAATATAGACGGATTTACAGAGGCGTGTAAGCGTAAGCCGCCTTTGTATGGGCCTATGGCATTGCAATGTTGTATGCGGTATCCCATGTTGGTATGTGTGTTGCCTTTGTCGTCAACCCACGTTACACGGAAAGAAAAGATACGATCAGGAATGCATAGTCTTTCTATTAAGTTTGCCTTCTCAAATTCAGGGTGTTGATTGTAAATCTCCTCAATGGATTCTAATACTTCCTGAACAGCCTGAAGATACTCAGGTTCGTTCGGAAATCTGCGTTTTAAGTCTTGTAATACTAATTCTACCTTCATTATAAAAAATGGATTTTGATTTATGGATGCCACAAATATATGAAAAAAATGTCTATTTGTTAAAAAATATAACATAAACGTGACAGTTTTTCAAAATAGAAGGATTGAGATAAATAAATTTACCTCATATAATACGGTCTCGAATGTTTTTAATATTGTTTTTTTCTTATTTTTGTGATGAATAATAAATAAGAATATAAAACAATGACATACTTGATCACAGGCGGAGCCGGATTTATAGGCTCGAATTTTGTGAAACGCATGTTGGCGACACATCCCGAAGCAAAACTCGTTATATTTGATGCACTTACATACGCCGGAAATCTTGGAACTCTGGCTGAGGAGTTGAAAGACTCCCGCGTAACATTCGTAAAGGGAGATATCTGTGATAAAAATATTACAGAGAAAGTTTTTTCGGATCATCAGATAGACTTTGTTGTCAACTTTGCGGCAGAGAGTCATGTTGATCGAAGTATCGAGAATCCTCAATTATTTTTACAGGTGAATATTCTTGGCACTCAGAATTTGTTGGATACAGCGAGAAAGTTTTGGACTATAGGCAAAGATGAAAATAATTATCCGATTTGGCGCGAAGGGGTAAAATTTTTGCAGGTATCTACAGATGAAGTATACGGATCGTTAGGCGAAGAAGGTTACTTTACAGAAGAAACTCCTTTAGATCCGCGCTCTCCTTATAGTGCAGCAAAAACAGGTGGCGACCTGATTGTAAAAGCTTATGGCGAAACTTATAAGATGCCGATTAATATAACTCGCTGTTCGAATAATTACGGGCCATTCCATTTTCCTGAAAAGCTTATTCCTCTGATTATACGCAATATTCTGGCAGGACAGCAACTTCCGGTATATGGCGATGGTAGCAATGTGCGAGATTGGCTATACGTGGACGACCATTGTAAGGCTATCGATATTGTTCTGCACAAAGGACGTGTGGGCGAAGTGTACAATATAGGAGGGCATAACGAACGAAAAAATATAGAGATCGTTAAACTGGTAATAAAAACAATACACGATATTATGGAGAAGGAGCCTAAGTATCGTGACGTATTGAAGAAAAAAGAGGTGGCCGCTGATGGAAGTATTGATATAAGTTGGATCAACGACAATCTCATCTCTTTTGTGAAAGACCGTCAGGGACATGACCAACGTTATGCTATTGACCCTGCTAAAATATCGAACGAACTGGGATGGTTGCCTGAGACGACCTTCGATAAAGGTATTGTGAAAACAATATATTGGTATCTCGACAATCAAACTTGGGTTGAAGAAGTTACTTCGGGCGACTATATGAAGTATTACGAACAAATGTACGGAAACAGATAAATATATTTCTGATTAATTATTTATGGAGCGCCTAAAATCTATATTGGCAGATAAAGTGCTTGACCTATCCTCAGGAAACGGGGAAGAAGTGAAGACAAAAATAGAAAAGATACAACGCTTTCGTGATTTCGCGAATGCTTTGAAGTCTTTTATGATCAAATATCCGGCTATAGAAGACGAGTTAATATCTATGGTTGAGAGCGGAGACTTTGACACAAAAGTGGCTTCATCACGTGTGGATACAATCATCCGTCTTGCTGATGCCGAAAGGGCGCAAGCCGGTAAGTTTACACCTCAGATTGTTGAGCCGACTAGTGCAGAAAATCAATTGCCGTTGGATCAAAACGAAGAGTCAGCGGTAGAAGATAGCTATATCAACCCTGATGATATTCCGATGGAGATATACGAGGGTGAAGAAGAAACGTTGGTTCAGACTGAAGATGTAGACTTTGAGGAAATCGAATCTATTTCGGAAGAAGTTGAAAAAGGTTACGTTCCTTTTGAAGATGTGAAAAGCGAAGAGGACGACTCCCTCGATATAAGCGAAGAGGAAAAGACCGCCAAAAGAAAGCAGACAATCCGCAGAGTTTTGCAAATAGTCGGTATTATTCTTGCTGTAATAGCTTTAATATTTATCATCAAATTCATCATGACCCATTGGCAGACAGTTCTCATTGTTCTTGGAATTGTTGTCGTACTGGGTATATTAATTTTCTGGTTGAAGCGAAAGCGTTGATACCGGATTTATGTAGAATCAATAATTCCTGAAATGGACTATTATAGGCAAACCCAATTAAAAGATTACAATTCATTAAAAACAGAAGCTCAAGCAAAGATTTTTTGCAAGCCCACTACAATCGAAGAGCTTCGCAAGTGTTTATCTGATTACCCGGACGAAAAAAAGCTGATAATAGGTGGCGGTTGCAACCTGTTTTTTACCAAAGACTTTGATGGACTGGTGATTTATCCCCATATCAAAGGGCTTCGTGAAATATCAGACGATGATGACGAAGACGATGATGTGTTTCTGGAAGTCAATGCTTCCGAAAACTGGGATGAACTCGTCGCTTATTGTGTTGAACGTGGTTTCGTGGGGCTCGAAAATCTTTCGCTGATTCCCGGTACAGTAGGTGCAGCACCTATACAAAACATAGGGGCTTATGGGGCTGAAGTAAAAGATGTGATACGAGAAGTTGTTGCAATAGATATGGAAACAGGGAAGATTGTTTCGTTTTCGAACGCTGAATGTGAGTTCGGATATCGTGACAGTATCTTCAAAAGGACAAATAAATATTTGATAGTATCCGTTGTTATCCACCTGAAACGTTCTTTCGTTTACACTCCCAAATACGCAGACCTGAATAAGGAGCTGGAAGAAATAGAAGAACCTACTGTTGAGGATGTACGTAATGCTGTTATACGTGTCCGTCAAAGAAAATTACCGGATGAAAGGGTACTGCCAAACGCCGGAAGTTTCTTTAAGAATCCGTATATAACAAAAGAGGCTGCGGATAAGATTTTACTGGAATATCCGACTCTGCCTGTTTTTCCGTATAAAGATGGGTTGGTAAAAACATCAGCCGCATTTCTTATTGACAAAGCAGGATATAAAGGAAAAAGAATAGGCGATGTAGGGACATATCCTAATCAGCCGCTTATTATAGTCAATTATGGCACAACCGATGGAAACAACATCGTCAGTTTTATGAAAGAAGTGCAGGGGGCAGTGAGCGATAAATTTGGTATCGAGCTTGAACCCGAAGTTAGAATTTATTAAAAAATTATATTAGCTAAAAACATGGCATCATTTATAATAGAGGGAGGTTGTCGCTTGAGTGGAGAAATTATTCCACAAGGAGCAAAGAATGAAGCGTTACAGGTTATTTGTGCGACATTACTTACCGCAGAGGAAGTTATTATAGAAAATATTCCGGATATTCTGGATGTAAACAACCTGATACGTCTATTGAGCGACATGGGTGTCGAAACCAAAAGGTTGGCAGAAGATACCTGGTCATTCAAGGCCGAAAATGTAAATATAGACTATCTGCAAACACCCGAGTTCTTGAAGAGAAGTGCCTCTCTGCGTGGCTCGGTGATGATTATAGGGCCTCTTGTAGCTCGTTTTGGCAGGGCTATTCTGCCTAAGCCTGGAGGAGATAAAATTGGTCGTCGTCGTCTCGATACTCACTTTGTGGGGATACAAAAACTAGGAGCTGAATTTAATTACAACGACGCAGAACAGATATATAATATATCAGCCGAAAAGCTGAAAGGTACATATATGCTTCTCGATGAGGCATCTGTTACCGGTACAGCCAATATTGTTATGGCAGCGGTATTAGCCGAAGGCGAAACTACAATCTATAATGCAGCCTGCGAACCATATATACAACAACTTTGCCGTTTGCTTACCAAGATGGGGGCCAAGATAGATGGGCAGGGATCTAACCTATTGCGTATCGAAGGAGTCACATCTTTAGGTGCTGCAAAGCATCGTATATTGCCCGATATGATCGAGATCGGTAGTTTTATAGGTATGGCAGCTATCACAGGATCGGAAGTTACAATAAAAGATGTAGCTTACGATGATTTGGGTATCATCCCCGATACATTCAGCCGTTTGGGTATCCAATTGGAGCGCAGAGGAGATGATATATATATTCCTGCACAGAAAGAATATACTATAGATACATTTATCGACGGGTCGATTCTTACTATTGCTGATGCTCCATGGCCGGGGTTGACTCCCGACCTAATCAGTGTGCTTCTTGTTGTGGCTACTCAGGCTAAGGGGAGTGTGTTGATACATCAGAAAATGTTTGAGAGCCGTTTGTTCTTTGTGGATAAACTTATCGATATGGGAGCACAGATAATACTTTGCGATCCGCACCGTGCAACGGTAATCGGTACAGGAAAACGTCCTATGCGTGCCACAACGATGACTTCACCGGACATCCGTGCCGGTATAGCTTTGCTTATTGCCGCTATGTGTGCCGATGGAAAAAGTACAATACACAATATAGAGCAGATAGACCGTGGATATCAGAATATCGACGTGCGTCTTAATCAGCTGGGCGCTAATATTATGAGATTGGACTAGAATTGATATTAACTTTAAATAATTGATACCTAACTAAACAAGTACACATTCTTTTGTTTCTGAAGGATGGGAAGTGTCTTAATTTTTTTTTACACTATGACAGAAAATGAAAAGTATCTCTATGATCATTTCCTTATTAGTATAAAATCAGGATTTGAATCTTTAGAAGATATTATTACAGAGGCTATTGAAGCTGTAGAAGATGAAGGCTGGGAAAGCGAAATCTCTGAAGAGTGGATTCGGGATATTTTTGGCAAGGAGTATGCGAAAAATGAATCTGAAAGTAAAACATGGCAACGCCCTACTGACACGGATAAGCTGCATACCGTTTTCGATAATCTTTGTAAAGAGAAAATTGTAGCGTTGCACAATGCCGGATATACACAATCTGAAGCTATATATGATGTGCAGGATGTATGGCAAGACCTGGAAGATAATGGGGTAAAACCTATCGGATATTGTTATTATCACGGGCAGGATTTGGAACGTGTAATACAAACCGGAGTGCTAAGTATCGGCTTCTATGGAGAAAAAGAGAAGAATGACAAGGAAGCTATATTGATAGGTAACAAAATTGTCGCCCAACTCAAGAATCAGGGCTTTACTGTGGAATGGGATGGTTCTGCATCGAAGCGTATTGAAGTTGTCGACTTTAAATGGCAAAATAGATTCACTTCCGATGATGAAGTTGCCGAAAAATGGGGATATGATAGAGTCCTCGATTTGATGGAAGAATAAAGAGAAGCGGCTGTAATGAAAAGGGGGGTGTCATCCTTTCCATTACAGCCGCTTAATTCTATACTTTTACTTTGCTCTTTCGTATTGAAGAGGCCATTTTAGATCATCTCCCAACGATTTTGCTGCATGAAGCGCAAAATAAGGGTCTCTTAATAATTCTCTGCCGATAAAAATAAGATCGGCCTCCTCCTTTTGTAAAATCTCCTCTGCCTGATTGGATTCAGTAATAAGCCCTACAGCTCCTGTAAGTATTCCTACCCGGCTTTTTATTTCTTTGGCAAAAGGTACTTGATAATTTTTTCCTACAGGTATTTTTACGTGCGGTAGATTACCTCCGGATGATACATCGATAACATCTACTCCTTTATCTTTCAATAACGATGCTAATTGTGTAGACTCTTCCGGATTCCAACCATTTTCTACCCAGTCGGTAGCAGATATTCTTACCCATAACGAGTGGTCTTCATCCAATAATGACCGTACAGCATCCACTATTTTAATTAACAATCGAATTCTATTCTCAAATGTACCACCATATTGATCTTTTCTTTGGTTGGTAAGAGGAGATAAGAACTGATGGATAAGGTATCCATGAGCCGCATGTATCTCTATTATCTTATATCCCGCTATTATCGAACGTTGCGCAGCGAGAGCGAAATCATATATTATTTTTTCGATCTCGACCTCTGTTAATTCTGCCGGAGTATTATCCGTCTCATAAAAAGAGATAGGGGAGGGTGCTACAGTCTGCCAACTATTTTCGCCTTCTTTTATTTGCTCTCCACCTTTCCATCCCAACTCGCAGCTTGCTTTACGCCCGGCATGAGCCAGTTGTATTCCCGGTATAGAGCCGTTTTCTTCGATTGCTGTTACTATTTCCTTGAGTTTTGATATATGCTCGTCTTTCCATATACCCAAATCTCCATACGAAATTCGACCTTCGGGACAAACGGCAGTTGCTTCCTGTATAACGGCTGCTACACCGCCTATAGCTCTACTGGCATAATGGACAAAGTGCCAATCGGTAGCGAAACCGTCATGCGCCGAATATTGACACATGGGAGACATGATAATCCTATTTTTGAGAGTAAGATTACGTATCGATAAATTACTAAATAGCTTAGACATATATTATTTGTTTATTATTCCAGTCCTAATGTTTTTATGCTTAAATCTATTTCTCTCGGATCTCCGGTATGCTTTCCTGCTACATCCGAAAGTTTTACGGCTTTCATGAAGTTCGCATCTTTCTTATGTAGTTTTACATCCGTTAGTTTGATAACGATATTCAACGCTTTAGATCCTACATCGTTCGAAAAGAATGTACCGATACCATATGTGTCGTGTATACGTCCGGCAACATGATCTTTTATTTCCTTAACTGTGTCTAGGTTTAGCGAGTCGCTGAATACTAATGTTTTGGAAGTGGCGTCTATGCGGTTTTGTTGATAAAAAGAGATAGCCTTGTCTGCAAAAACAAGAGGGTCTCCGCTATCGTGGCGTACTCCGTCAAATAGTTTAGCCTGTTTGAGGCTGAACGAATTGAAAAAAGAATCGGTAGTGTATGTATCTGTCAATGCAATACCCAGACTGCCGTCGTAGACTTCTACCCATGCTTCCAATCCCTTGATATTTGCCGACCGATAACCGAATATTGCGCCATGAAACATAAACCATTCGTGCGGCATTGTACCAATCGGAATCGTATTGTGTTTCATCGCAAAATATACATTGCTCGTCCCTTTGAAGTACTTTCCCGAATGAGCCTGAAGCGCTCCGATAACTTTATCTTCTACGTCGAAAGAAAAACGTCTGCGAGTACCAAATTCGGAATAATCGGCTTCCATTTCTTTCAGGGCTTTTGCTTTTATGATTGCATTTTCTTCTACATTTTGCGGGGTAGCTCCTGTCATCTGGAAATAAAGCTCGGAGATAATTGCCAGCAGCGGAACTTCCCAAAGTACAGTTCTGTACCAATAGCCCTCTATTACTACCCAGAGGTCTCCTCCTTCTTGAGTGATGGTCACTTCCTCCGGTTTATATCTGAATCCTTCAAGAAAGTCTACAAATACAGGATCGAAAAAATAACATTTGGCCTTTATAAATTTTTTCTCTTCGGCGGTTAATTGCAAGTTAGCCATAGATGCTACTTCTTCTTTCATCCGTTCGGCGAATCCTTCAGGGAATTGAGTCTTCCCTCGGTTCGTGAAAGCATATTTGACGTATGCCCACGGATATAGCTTTTGGATAGCTAGCATGACAGAAAATTTGTACAGATCGTTGTCTGTAAAATGTTTTATTATCATAATTCTGTGGTGGTGTTAAATTGTATAATTGACAAATATACCTTTTTATATAACAAATAAAGAACGCCGATGTTGTAGAGTTCTGCAACATCGGCTTATTTTTAGTTTTTCTTGTTTCTGTTTTAAAGAAAAGATATATTATTCCAGCTTGTGGATAACAAGTCCTGACCGTAGTTTAGGTTCAAACCATGTTGTTTTTGGTGGCATGATGTTGCCCGAGTCAGCAATGTCCATCAGTTGCTTCATGGTGACAGGGTATAAGGCCAGTGCCAGCTTCATCTCACCGCTATCTACACGTTTTTTCAGTTCGTCCAATCCTCTAATTCCTCCTACGAAATCGATACGCTGATCGGAACGCAAATCCTTTATGCCTAAAATTTTGTCCAATATATACTTCGAAGAGATAGTCACATCCAGGACGCCTATAGGGTCGTTGTCGTCGTAAGTATCTTCTTTTGCAGTCAGGCTATAGCATTTGCCGTCAAGATAGATGGAGAAATTATGTAAAGCGGTAGGCTTTTCAATTTCATCCCCCTTTTCTTCTACAATAAAATGTGCTTCTAGTTTTTTGAGAAATTCGTAAACACTCAATCCATTCAGGTCTTTTACCAGACGGTTGTAGTCTATTATATTGAGCTGGTTGTCGGGAAAGCAAACAGCCATAAAGTAGTTATACTCTTCGTCCCCCTTATGGTGAGGGTTTAATCTTGCTTTTTCTGCTCCAACCAATGCTGCCGCTGCTGAGCGATGGTGTCCGTCGGCTATATACAGGTAAGGTATAGTTGCAAATATATCCGTTATTTGTTGTATGTCCTCTTGATCTTTTATTACCCAGAAATGATGCCCTACACCGTCTGTTGCTTCAAAGTCATATTCAGGCGGAGTAGATATTGTATTTGTTATTATCTTATCCAAGTCTTTATTGTCAGGGTAGGCAAAAAATACAGGCTCTATATTCGCATTGTTCACACGTACATGTTTCATGCGATCTTCTTCCTTATCTCTGCGTGTGAGTTCGTGCTTTTTTATCTTTCCATTCATATAATCATCTACATGAGAACATACTACCAACCCATATTGAGTTTTTCCATTCATGGTTTGCGCATATACATAGTAGTACTCTTCAGTATCTTGCTCCAACCAACCCTTTTCCTGAAACTTGTTGAAATTCTGTACTGCACGTTGATATACATCTGGGTGATGTTCGTCGATTATTTCTACAAAATCTATCTCCGGCTTTATGATGCGGTAAAGAGATTTTTCGTTTCCTTCTGCTTCGAGTCGAGCTTCCAGAGAGCTTAAAACGTCGTAGGGGCGTGAGGCTATTTGCTCAACAATACTTTTGGGTGGTCTTATTCCTTTAAACGGTTTTATTAGGGCCATGCTGTTTAAATTGAATGGATTATAAGGTTAAAAATCAATTAAGGAAATGCAATCTTATCTTACTTTTTGCTATATGCAAATATATAAAAACAATAGCTAAAAGTATCATAATATGTAAAAAATCCAAATACCCCTGATACAAAAAGCATTTTGCTAGATTCTTGAAATTAAAATCAATAAAAGTCATTCTTAATCACAGTATTTCATATATAATTAGTAATTTTGAAGTCCAAAAATTAATATTGAAGAGTTCTTAATTCCCTAATTTAATATATAAAATGAAGAAATATAATTTTAGTGCAGGGCCATCAATCCTTCCCCAACAAACAATGGAGGAGACAGCAAAAGCTATTCTGGATTTTAATGGTTCTTCTTTTTCTTTAATGGAGGTAAGCCACAGGAGCAAGGATTTTCAGGCTGTAATGGACGAAACAGTTGAACTGTTTAAGGAATTATTAGAAATTCCGTCGGGCTACTCGGTGCTTTTCCTTGGAGGAGGTGCAAGTTTGCAATTTTGCATGGTACCTTTTAATTTACTAGAAAGAAAAGCGGCATATTTGAATACGGGGACGTGGGCAAGTAAAGCTCAGAAAGAAGCTAAACTGTTTGGTGAAGTAGTTGAAGTGGCATCATCTAAAGCTGCAAACTATACTTATATCCCAAAAGATTATACAATTCCTACCGATGCGGATTATTTCCACATCACTACCAATAATACGATTTTCGGAACAGAGATACATACCGATCTCGATTCTCCGGTGCCGTTGGTTGCAGATATGTCGTCAGACATTTTCTCTCGTCCGGTAGATATATCAAAATATGCTTTGATATATGGTGGTGCTCAGAAAAATCTGGCTCCATCGGGAGTGACTTTCGTTATCGTAAAAGATGAAATATTAGGAAAGGTAAATCGCCCTATCCCAACAATGTTGGATTATCGTACGCATATCGAAAACGGTTCGATGTTCAATACACCTCCTGTTGTTCCTGTATATGCTGCAATGCAAACATTGAGATGGTTGAAAGCGAATGGAGGTCTTGATGCAATGTATAAACGCAACAAAGAAAAGGCTGCATTGCTATATAACGAAATAGATCGCAGCTCCGTGTTTAAAGGTACATGTCAGGTTGAAGACCGTTCGTTGATGAATGTATGTTTTGTGATGACTTCCGAATATGAAGGAAATGAAGCAGCATTCTTAGAATTTGCGAAAGAACGTGGATTGTGTGAACTAAAAGGACACCGCTCTGTTGGTGGTTTCCGTGCATCTATTTACAATGCTATGCCTATCGAAGGTGTTCAGGCATTGGTGGATGCAATGAAAGAATTTGAAAAGAAAATAGCTAAATAATGAAAGTACTTATTGCTACAGACAAACCATTTGCTGCTGAGGCTGTAACTGGAATCAGAGAAGTTGTAGAGAAAGCCGGATTTGAATTGGTTTTGCTCGAAAAGTACACAGAGAAGAAACAATTGCTAGATGCGGTAGCCGATGTTGATGCTGCAATTATTCGTAGCGATATTTTCGATAAGGAAGTATTGGATGCTGCTAAGAATCTAAAGATTGTTGTACGTGCAGGAGCCGGTTATGATAATATTGATTTGGAAGCTGCCACAGCAAACAATATATGTGTTATGAATACGCCGGGGCAGAATGCGAACGCTGTTGCAGAGTTGGTGTTTGGTCTTGCTGTATATGCCATCCGCAATTTCTTTAAAGGTACGTCGGGAACAGAGCTTCTAGGTAAAAAATTGGGAATCCATGCTTATGGAAATGTAGGACGCAATGTTGCTCGTATAGCCAAAGGCTTTGGTATGGAAGTTTATGCTTTCGATCCGTTCTTGTCTAAAGAAGCTATCGAAAAAGAAGGCGTAAAAGCTGTTGGTTCTGCTGAAGAATTATACACTACATGTCAGTACGTATCTTTGCATATGCCTGCTACAGAAGAAACTGCTAATTCTATTAACTATGCGTTGATTAGCAAAATGCCTAAAAATGCATTACTGCTTAATACTGCTCGTAAAGAAGTAGTAGATGAAGCTTCGATAGTGAAGGTAATGGAAGAACGTAAAGATTTCAAATATGTAACAGACGTACTTCCCGGCAATCATGCTGAAATGACAGAAAAATTTGCAGGAAGATATTTCTCTACACCTAAAAAATCGGGTGCGCAAACCGAAGAAGCAAATATCAATGCCGGTATTGCTGCAGCCAATCAAATAGTAGACTTCATTAAGAACGGTAATGAACGTTTCAGAGTAAATGGAAAGTAAGATAACACCTATCTAACTATACTTTTTTTGAAAGGGATACTCGCTTAGAGTATCCCTTTCTTATTATTTAGATATATTTGTTTTTACTGAATTTATCTTATTAAGGAATATAAAACATTTACAGTCATATGTCATTGGCTCTGCTTCGCTCTGCCGAACATTTTTTTCTGAGAGTAGCGAAGGAATATTTATTCCCAAGCCTCAATACTTTCAAGAGAACTAGACTGTAATATTCTTTCAGAGAATGAGGACAAGATATTCTTCATGACAATTATTATCAATATCTTTGCTTTCATGCATATCGTCAGCTGTTCCCGAGAATAAGAGACAACGTCATTTTATAGCGGTAACGATCAAGTTAGTGACAAATCAACAATCTAAGTTGATAGTGAAGTGAAAAATTAGAAAGTATAAAAAATATATAACTAAATTATGGGAACTTGGGGAGTTGCAATATCATCAAATGATACTTATGCCGACATTTACAGTGAGTTTTTTGATTTATACAATGATGGGCTTGAAGTCGCTGAAATATCAGTAAAACTAATCAGAGAAAACCAAGAAATAATTGATGATCTTGAAGAGAGTAATAATTTTTGGTTTGCATTAGCCAAAGCCCAATGGGAATGTAAGCAACTAGAGAAAGATTTATTTCTCCGAATAAGGGAAATAATAGAATCAGGCAATGACCTTGAAGTCTGGAGGCGGCTTGAGGCTCCTGAAAAAGAGATTAAGAAGCGAAAGGATATTCTTCAAAGATTTCTTTTAAACCTTCAAGAAGAGCGACCTAAAGCGGAAGCAAGGAAAAAGAAAATAATTCGGCAGCCTGCTTTTGAAAAAGGCGATTGTTTGGTTTTCAAACTCGAAAATGGAAATTACGGAGGAGCAGTTGTCTTGGAAGCAATCCATGATACAGAATATGGGTACAATCTTATTGCAAGTACAAGGATTAATCAAGAAAATAAGCCTACTAAGAATGATTTCGAAAATGCAGAAATATTAATCATCAACTATGCAGAATGGGATAATAAACCGAATATTCATTGGTATTCACCAGTTCGACACAAAAATATTATAGAATTAGTTGAGAAGATAGACGTCATGGAAATTTGTCATAAATATAGTATAGATCGAGATTTATATGGGCATATGGGCGATTTTGGTATTTGGTTTATTGGAGTTGCAAATCAACAATTTGAATCAGAGAAAACAAAACTGCGTCCGACTAAAAGGCTAACAATAAAAGAAATGACAAAAAGGAAATGGAAAATAAGGTAAAACACGAAGTGCTAGTCACTAATTAACAATCCTTTCTCCCTGTGTTACTTTTTGAATCGTTGACAGTTAATCCCCGCAATACCCACTACAAGCAACCATGAAACGTTAGGTAAAACGTTAAAAAAACAATTTAGATTTGTCTTAGAATTCTTTTTGTGAAAATATATTTCTCATGACCGCGTGTGTAAAGTTCTGCGAAAAGGAATAAAGACTTGATAATTAGCCTGTCATGTTTCCAGTTTGAGGAAGCAATATTCTAAGCAGAAATGAGTTATATTTGTAAACTGTAACAACTTATTGTAATAACCTGAAAAAAGCTTGAAAAGATCTATATCTTACATATTTAGTATCCTTATTCTTTTATTGTCTGCATATTCTTGTAAACAAGTAAAACTGGAAGATGCAGACCGTAAGTTTGCACAAGGTGAATACTTTGTTGCGGCAGATATGTATCGCAAGATATACCGCAGCATCCCTGTAAAGAAGAGAGAGTTGAGAGGAGAAGTTGCTTTGCGTATGGCGGAGAGTTACAGGTTGATAAACAACCCTCTACGAGCGAATGCGGCATATGCTAATGCTGTTAGATATAAGGTGAACGACAGTACTTTGAATCTGCAATATGCGAGATCGTTGCAGAAGGTGGGAGATTATAAGCAAGCTGCTCGTTACTACGCTGATTTCTTAAAGCTTTTCCCTGATAATAAATTTGCTCTTAACGGGCTGGAAGGTACAAAGGTAGCCCCAGAGTGGAAAGCTAATCCGACATTGTATACAGTGAAGAGGATGGATTTATTTAATTCCAATCGGGGAGAGTTTAGTCCGATGTTGCTTCCTCCCGATTACGATCAGTTGTACTTTACATCTAACCGAGAAGGTGTTATAGGAGATACTATAAGTAATATTACAGGGTCTAAGCTCAACGATATATTCATGTCTCGCAAAGATGAAAGTGGAAACTGGATGAAGCCTGAACACTTGGATTCACCCATAAATACATCATCAGACGAGGGCACAACCTCCTTTTCAGCTACAGGCTCGGCAATGTATTTTACACAAACAAAACTCGATTCGGTAAATACTTCCTTTCCATCTATATATGTCTCATACCGTTCGTCGGGGTCATGGGGAAAGGGTACGAAAATAGAAATAAACAAGCGTGATACAACCAGTGTTTATGCCCATCCGGCGATAACTCCCTCGGGTGACTATATTTATTTTGTGTCCGACATGCCTGGAGGCTATGGCGGTAAAGATATTTGGCGGGCAAGTATGGTTGGCGATCTGGTCGAATTTGTTGAGAACTTGGGGCCCGATATCAATACGGCAGGAGACGAAATGTTTCCATATATGCGAAACGACTCTACCCTCTATTTTTCTTCGGACGGATATGTAGGGATGGGTGGTCTGGATATATATAAGGCTGAATATGACAAGAAGTCTAAAGGCTGGAAGATAGAGAATATAAAGTTCCCTATAAACTCTCAGGCAGATGATTTTGGTATAACGTTCGAAGGAAACAAAGAAAGTGGATTCTTTAGCTCCAACCGTGGCGATGGCAAAGGATTTGATCATATATATTCTTTTGCATATCCGGTAATTACAACTGTAGCTGAAGGATATATTGTGGATACAGACGATGAGTTTGTAACCAATGCCACTATACGTGTGGTAGGACGTGATGGAACGAATATGAGGTTTCCCGGAAAGAACGACGGGACTTACAAAATGGACGTAAAGCAAGGGGTAGACTATGTGTTTCTGGCAAGTGCCAAAGACCATCTGAATACACGTATGTCTCTCAAAACTATAACGATGGAGAAGGATTCGACCTATCTGTTAGATTTTATTCTTACCCCGATCAATAAGCCGGTGGTATTGGAAAATATATTCTATGAGTTCGACAAAGCAACCTTGCTTCCCGAATCAAAAAAAGAATTGGACGGTTTAATCGACTTGCTTAATACCAATCCGAATGTGACAATCGAACTTTCGGCTCATGCCGACAGAAAAGGGTCGGACGAATATAATATCAAACTCTCGCAACGCAGGGCTGAATCAGTGGTCAATTACCTGATAGCGGGAGGAATATCTAAAGATCGATTGACGGCTGTGGGCAAAGGTAAAAGTGAGCCTAAGGCGGTTACCAAAGCTATCGTAAAGAAGTATGACTTTTTGAAAGAAGGTGATATACTGAATGAGGAGTTTATTGAAGGGCTCACCCCAGAGCAACAGGAGATGGCTGACCAAGTAAATCGTCGGACAGAGTTTAAGGTGTTGAGTATTACATATAATCTCGAGTAGTATGTTAAGACTGACTTTATTTATAATATCTGTAATAATCTCTTTTGCTGCCACAGAGGCACAGGAGTTGAATGCAAAGCTCACTATAAACAGCAGTAAGGTTCCTGCGGCCAACCAAAACCTGTTTTCGGCAATGGAGAGCTCACTCAATCAGTTGTTGAATGATCAAGCATGGACAAATACCTCGTTCAACAGAAATGAGCGTATTGATTGCTCTGTGAATATTTCGATAAGTGAAATGACTTCGGATAATAGTTTTGTTGCAGAAATGCAGGTTACTTCACGTCGTCCTGTATATAATTCGACATATATAACTACTCTGATCAACTATAGAGATACTAAGTTTGAGTTTAATTATACACCGGGGGAATCTCTCGACTTGAGCAATATTACACTTTCTAATAATTTGGTAGCAGTAATATCCTTTTATGCTTATGTTGTCATAGGGCTTGATTTTGATTCGTTTTCCTTAAATGGTGGTGCTCCGTATTTTGCAAGGGCGATGGAAATCGCTAATATAGCTCAATCATTGAACACAAAAGGGTGGGAGCCTTTCTCCGGAAAAAATGATAACAGGTATGATCTTGCTGTGGCTTTTACCGATGAGAGCTCTAAAGCCTTTCATTCTTTCTGGTACAATTATCATCGCAATGGGTTGGACGAAATGGCAGCCAATGCTTCACGTGGAAGAATACGTATTATAGAAGCAATGGCAGACTTGCAGAAATTGTATGATTCACGTCCTTCTTCTCCATTGTTATTAATTATCGGTGAAACCAAATTGGATGAAATAGTACGTATCTGTTCTCAGGCTACAGCCGAAGAGAAGCAAGCTGTAAAAAAGCAGCTAAACCAGATATTTCCTACGAAAGGTTATCTTATAAATAACCTAAAATAAATGTTTTACAAAACTATGCTAAAAAGATTTTCACTTCTATTCTCTTTTATAATTGCTTGCGTATCCACTTCGGCGAATATGGCATCTCCGTGGATAGGTGGCAATCCGATGAGTGAAGCTTATTCGAGCAAGGATATAGATATTCTGCATGAGTCTTTACATGTCCGCATTATTGATTTTTATACAGCTAAGTATACGGTGATCTATACTGCTAAATCAGATAGAGCAGGGAAGCAGATTCCTCTTGTGTTTGATACAATGACTGATGTGTCTGAAAGTGATGGCTTTCGTGTATGGGTAGATGATAAAGAAGTTGCGATATCAAAGATACCTTCTTCATACGAAGACAGGGCGGCTCTTTCGTGGATAGATTCTTTGGATAATCATCTCTTGTACTCGCAGGAGAATGTTCCGAATTTGATCGGACTGAAATATTTTGAATTTGATCTTTCAGAGGGAGAGCATGCTATCAGGGTGGAGTATACAGTGCGTGCGAATGTGTATGTAGGTAATCCTGTCAGAGAGTTTACGTTGAGGTACAATCTTGCGCCGGCTCGTTTTTGGCGTACATTCGGAGGACTGGATATTGAGATAGATATAACAGGACTGGACGGCACATTCGAAACGAATTTGCCTGCTGAAAAAACGAGTCTTACCGATGCTGTAACACACTTGCATTTTTCGGACATACCATCAGATGAATTTGTTATAACTTACACACCTCAAGTAGGATGGTTTGCTAATGTTTTTGTGGTAATTGGGCATTGGTTAGTGCTTGCTTTTATTCTAGTACTGGGTATTGTACATGTTTATCTTACTTTGAGATATCGGATCAGGAAGCCGACAAAACGTTTTTCCCCTGTCGTAATAGTTGGAGGTATTTTAGCACCTATTCTTTATTTGTGTTTATATGTGTGGTCATATTCTTTAATAGATGTGGTGGTAGGAGAATATGCTTCGGGAAGGTATGGGTATGTATTCCTTATCTTTTTGCTATATCCTGTTGCTATGCCAATCTATTTGCTACTGATTTGGATGATTGATAACATGAAGAAGGATAAAATAAAAAAGGATGTCTCTATTTAAGAAACATCCTTCTATCTTCAATCTTGTTTTTCTCATTTGCTAGCCATGTACTTGCCTTGCTGATCGTTGATAGTAGTATTTAATATTGTCAAATACTTTCTATACTGTTTTTCAGACAAAACTGATCTTACATTAGCCAAATTAAAGAATAGCGCTTTTTCTGCTGCTTCTTTATCATTGTCGATCAGTGCGCTTTTTAGTTTTTCAGTAGAATCATAGAAGATAGCTCTCATATATTCTTTCTGATTGGAAGTTGCATTAACATATTCTGCAACAGTTTCGAATGTTGATTTGTTGTTCAATACCCAAAGAACATCATAATCGTTTTGCGCGTAAGAGCTGGCTCCTAATCCAAGCACAGCTACAACTAAAATTAATAACCTTTTCATAACCAATTTTTTAAATAAACAATCTTTACTTTAATAACCTAAACCTATAAGACAAAAAAAGACAGAGAGTACCTGTTATTTATCATGGTACTCTCTGTTTAATTATCTTGTATAGTAATAACCTAAAACTCTTTGCAAAGATAAAATGTATTTATTGAAAAGTAAAATATTTTAACACAAAAATGTCATATTAATGTTCAATGTGATATATATAAAACCTATAAGTATTCTTTTTGATATGTAGATATGGCAAACTTAAATAAAAAAGAGATTGCTTTTGCTAAACAACCTCTCCCTTAAGATATATCAGTTTATTTATTTATCGTCTGTCTCTGGCCGAATACGAGATAGCAGAGGTACTTTTTGCTTTCTTTGTTTTCGGTGCTTTATAATTGCTCTTTTTTGTACTTTTTGTATTGCCTGTTTGAATTTGATTGATCGAGTCGTTCACTATCCATAGTTCTTTGTCAAACTCCTTCAATTCGCCCTCTATTTTGTTTTGAGCCTCTTTTAATGTCTCTGGAGTCGTATATATCTGGTTGAGAAACTTATTTTCCATATTGGTAGTTTTGTATATTTCTCCTTCATACAAGCGCATACGGAAGTAATCGTCAATGGTTTTATTCATTACGTTGTTCTTGTCCGAAGCCATAATAGGCATACGAGCGGCATAAGGGCGTATGTTTTCGTATGGTATCCAAAACTGAGGTTCTTTTAAGCCTTGATTTGTAGATGTTCCGAAGTCTATACCATCAACGTATTGCTGACGAAACAGTACCGGGCAAATAGCCACTATTTTTACGCCTAGCACAGAATTAGACTGATCGAAGTACCAAGCTTCTTTGATATAATATCCCAAAGCTTCGTTGCTGGGAATGCTAAACTCATCATAAGAATAGGTATTACCGTTTTTTTGATAAGGTATCTCTAATCTCTCGAGTACGTCTCCAAAATTGATTTTCAGATTATCCACAAAAAGGTCAGTGCCATTATTCCAATCATAAGCAACAAGGTTTCCATCTCCCATCAGTTTAAAAATCATTGTATAGAAGTTCATTTGATTGCCAATAGGCTGTACCGGATAATACAGGGCAGCATTCTTTCCCTTTGTAAGGTCTAAAAAACGATACACTTCTCTGATCCATGTAGCATTCGATAAATCCTGTGTCTGTGTGTCGTTCATCATTTCTGCACGCACAGACAATTGGGGTACTTTTGGCCCGTTGTTGTTTTGCTGGGTATTACCCTGTTGTTGCTGTTGTCTTTTGGCTATTCTGTCTCGAAGCGATTCGGGTTGTTCTTGTGCATGCAACACAGAGATAAAGCTCAATCCGCAAATAACGACAGCCAATATTTTATATATCTTATTCATTTTCTTTACTTCTTAGATTTTGCAAATCCTACCTGAGTTCTTACACATCTAAATCCGATATACGAGCGTGGCTGATTTTGGAACTCACCTTCGCGCATGTCTCCTCTGATGTTTCTCCCTATATCTTTCCATGATCCACCTTTTACTACTTTCTTCTTTATAGCATATGGGTCTTCTTTGGCAGCATCGTATTTGTATTGAGGATTCATATCATTCATCATTGCTGTACCCGACTCGGTATAAGCCGTAGAAGTCCATTCGGAAACGTTACCGGCCAAATCATATATGCCAAAACGATTTGGTACATAAGACGCTACCCGAGCAGGGATAAGGTTTCCGTCTTTCGTATAGTTCCCTTCTCCCGGCTTGAAGTTTGCCATAAAGCAAGCCTTCTCGTCCATCGTACCTTCTTTATCCCACGGATATTTATTTTCGGTCTTACCATTACGTGCGGCAAACTCCCATTCTCCTTCTGTGGGCAATCGGAAGTTTTCGATCGGACGTCCATTTTTAGGTTGTCCCATTTTGTAGAACATGGTTCTCCACTCACAGAATGCAGTTGCTTGTTCCCAAGTTACACCTACGACCGGATAATCGTTATATCCCGAGTGAGAAAAATACATACGCATATATGGCTCATTGTAAGCATTGTTGAAATCGTTTACCCAAACAGTCGTATCGGGATAAACGTTTACAATCTTGGTATGTACAAAATCGAATAATGAGCTCAAAGGGCGGACTATTGTTTGGTTTACAGGGCGTCCTTCTTCATTGATATAAGCCGTATCTTTTGATATCATTACTACTTGATTGACATCTATTGCAATATCTGTATTGAGGGTTCGTTCCTGAGGTATCAAACGGTTTCTGCGTTTTGCTGCTTCGGTATAATCGAACCATTCATATTTGAAATTCATCTGACGAGGGTCTAATCCTCTATCTCCTGTTATGGGATGTATAAAAGTTACACTGTTTATTGCCAGCTCCTCTTCTTCCAAGGGACGTTTTGGTATCGGCCTCCTCCAATCGAGGTAAGGTTTTACCGGGTCACCGTATCTGTCTTCTGTGATCTTAAACGCTTCGTTTCCTCCGTAGGCAGGGTCGGCCAGACGTTCACGAATAATTGAATCACGTACCCAATAGACAAATTGGCGATATTTGGAATTGGTGACTTCTGTCTCGTCCATCCAAAAATTATCTACCGAAACTCCTTTCGGATTGGCTTTTATATCCCATAGGGAATCGTTCTCGGCCGGTCCCATTTCTATAGAACCTCTCGATACCAATACCATACCGTAAGGTGTAGGTTCGGCCCACGACGATCCCTTTTCGCCAACTACTTCACCGCCGATGCTTGATCCTACCGATTTACCACAAGAAGTAAATAGGATGAGTGAAGTTATAATTGCAAAAAACAAATGTTTCATATTTCTTTTAAGATCTGATTCTGTCAGTCAACTTTTTTATTTATTCTACTTGTAAGTTTGTATACTCGTCTTTTTTATAATTATAATATCCTTATGCTTTTGCCCGAATGCCTGTCTTTTCGCTTCTCTAAAGGCATACTATAGCGTATAAACAATTCATGGCTTCCATGACTGACCTTCGATATCTCTGATGTTGAAAGGTCGTATGAATAGCCTGCATCTATATTTTTTATTTTCACACCAAGCAAAAATACAAAACCGTCCCCTTTTCTCCAAGATATTCCTCCATTGAACATCTTTTTATATTCGGCTTTAGCTGTAACTTCCAATTGATAGGTGACAGCATCAGATTTAAAGAGAGCAGATGGTTGCAATTCTATCAACGGATTTCCCAGCTTTATATTGTATCCTCCTGTCAGATAATAGATACGAGAAATAAAAGAGGTGGTTTGTTCATCTATATCAAACTTGGGCTGCATCAGGTGCGTTATAGAAGCTCCCAAGTAATAAGTAGGAGTGATCCACGATACACCCACACCCATATCAAACTTCTTTTCACCTATAGCTGTGGTTGGGTTTGTAGGGTCTGTTTCTCCTTCAGATCCGTTTCCTGTTCCTTCTTCTCCGCTTGGTATATTCTGTATTCCGGAAGCGTCGAAGTCTATATTCATCATCCCCCCTTGTAAACCTACTCTCAGGTATCTGTTTTTCTTAAACTTAAACCGATAAGCGTATTGCAGCATAGTGGAGGTATTCGTAAATAATCCGAATTTATCAGTTATAACCATCGCACCCACTCCATGCTCCTTGCCCAGAAAGTTCATAGGCATATTCAATGAAACCAACGATGTTACCGGAGCTCTGTCTATACCTGTCCACTGACGGCGATGTAGCAAAGAGCTTTCTATAACATTTCTTTCTCCAACAAACGAAGGATTATAAAAGTTCTTCATATTCCAATATTGGCTGATCTGGGAATCCCACTGACCATATACAACACCCGAACCTAGAGTGAAAAACAGAAAGAATAATGTTATATAGTTAAGTTTCATTCACAAATGTCAGTGATAATGGAGTGCAAAGTAAGTACATTTTATTTTAATTAACGGCCGAAAGCCTTGTAAATTGTGTGTTTAGCTATAATTTGTATTTTAAATGTTCACTTGGTAAAAATTATTTCAATTCCAAAAAGTAACAAAAGTAACAGTTTTTCGGTATGTTTTTATTGTTACTTTATTTTGATCCAAAATAAGAATACCCTACTAATAGATATTTTTTTCATAAAGGTATAAAAAAACAGGCATGGGTTGATTATGCCTGTTTTATATATATCTTAAACGTATTTATTTTGTTTCACTATCCCATATCAAAGCAAGTTTGAAGTTATAAGCGTCAGGTAATACAGGAGTATCAGGAGAACCATCTGATGTTTGAATATAAAAGGTAACAGAAGGATTAGTTCCGTTTCCATAAAATATATCGAAACCTATATACTCGGTATACGGAGTAGCTAAGTCTTTATATGCTTGTACGAAAGGTAAGTTTTTTTGTACTTCATAAATGCTCCCATCCGGAGCTTCTTCATTTACAAAGACAGTTGCGGCAATTGTGCCAAATTCATACAATCTCTCATCTATCTCTTTTACGCTTATAGTCGCTTCATAGCGATTGTAAACGTCATTCCATCCCCATTGATTCTTTTCAACCTTAAAATCTTTTGTTTTAACTTCCGAACCTACATAATATTGTTCGGTAATATCGTCTCCACAACCCGTTAATCCGGTAATGCCAAATACAGCCAAAAGAGAGATAACTAAATACTTGTATAGCCTTGTTCTCATATAATAGTTTTTTATGATTGTTAAAAATACAGCTTCTATTTTAATTAAACAATAAAAGCTCACCTTTTGTTAATATCCGCTAATGGATATTATTTTTTTTAACGCATCATCTTCACTTGTTTCAGATAAGTTTATCCAGTGAATTTCTTTATCTCTCTTGAACCATGTGATTTGTTTGCGAGAGTAAATGCGTGTGCTTTGTTTTATCTTTTCGATAGCAAAATCAAGAGTCCATTCGCCATCCAGATATTTGAACAACTCTTTATATCCGACTGTATTTAATGCATTGAGGTGTCGTTGTGGATAAAAACGTCCGGCTTCTTCTAGCAGCCCCGAAGCAATCATTTCATCTACACGATTGTTTATCCTTTCGTACAATTCGGCTCTGTCGCGAGTCAATCCTATTTTTATAATTTCGAACGGACGTTCTTTTTTTGTTTGTGTTCTGAATGATGAATAAGGCTTGCCCGTCATCAGGCAAACTTCCAAAGCGTGAATCACACGCTTATAATTTTTTAGGTCTACTTCGTTATAAAAATCGGGGTCTAGTACTTTCAGTTGTGCCCGTATCGGTTCCAGTCCTTCTCGTTCGTACAATTCATAGACCTCTTTGCGGAGGCTCTCGTCTATTGTGGGTACATCGTCGATACCATTGCAGAGAGCATCGATATACATCATAGAACCACCAGTGGCTATAAGTACATCGTGCGATTTATGAAGATCTTCTATTATATTCAGGGCATCACGCTCAAATTCGCTGGCACTATAGTAGTCGGTAACATCAAGCATACCAACAAGGTGATGTAGAACACGTTCTTTTTGAGCTGTAGTCGGCGCAGCTGTGCCGACTTCAAGTCCTTTGAAAAATTGTCGGGAATCGGCTGATATGATAGGCGACTGATAGTGCTCAGCCAAGTTGAGACTTAGTGCTGTTTTCCCCACTCCTGTGGGGCCAAGCAGTACTATCAGGCGTTTCATTAATATTCTTCGTCGCTAGGCAACTGAACATCGTCTAATCCGTCAAAGCCTTCGGCATCCAGTTCGTCCATGTCGTATCCTTCGTCGCCATAGAAAGTCTCACCCGTATCCAACGATGTAGAACTTGCTGCAATTGTTTCGAAGTCAACAAACTGAGTAGGAGGGTTTCCTGTAGATTTAGTACATATGGCCTGCTCGAGGTTTTTTCCTGTAATGATTTCTCGTAGTTCCATAAAGAATGCACGCTCTGTCATATAATCAAATACGTACATCAATTTTTGTCTTTCATCTTCCAGAAAATCGTTCAGAATAGATTCTTCCATTGTATACGAATCTTCGTCCGAACTTGTATCCATTTCCACAAGGGTGATTTCTTGTTCTTTTTCCCAGTCGTCAGAGCAGATAAAGAATGAAGTCATCTCACCGTCTTTATAATCTACCGACTTAATAATTGCCTGATGCAGATCAAGAAAAGTATTATCTGCATCTATTTGAATCTCACGCTTGAAGTCTTCAACTTCATCTGATAAAAGTAAAAAACGGAATATCATTTTAATTTATGCTTATTTATTTCTGCTTCAAAAATAATAATTTTTTACAACATTTCTGCAAAATAAATGCAGGGATAGGAAAGTAGAATTACTTTATAACTTTCATTCATTTTTTATCAAAACTTTCCGCCTGTC
The DNA here is from genome assembly GCF_035323175.1 of Dysgonomonas sp. Taxonomy (NCBI): domain Bacteria; kingdom Pseudomonadati; phylum Bacteroidota; class Bacteroidia; order Bacteroidales; family Dysgonomonadaceae; genus Dysgonomonas; species Dysgonomonas sp. The sequence goes on from NZ_DAOKYH010000001.1 coordinate 251,404, forward strand.
CACTATGCTCGGGATTTCGTTTTCATAATGAGTGACATAGATTAGCGACTTGTTTGAATCACAATACCTTTCAAGAATTTCTTTTACTCTTCTTTTATTAATAATATCCAGTCCATGAAGCGGTTCGTCGAGTATAAGAAGATCGGGATTTTTTACGAACACCCGGGCTAACAATATCAGGCGTTGCTCTCCCGAAGACACGTTCAGAAAAGATACATCTTTGAGATGCTCCACTCTGAAAAGCTTCATCCATTCTAGAGCCACGACCTCTTGTTCTGTGTCGCACTTTCTGTATAAACCGATAGTGTCGAAAAAGCCTGATCCGACAACATCGAGACATCTCACATTCTTTAGATAGTAAAGATGCATCTCGGGAGATATGTATCCAATCCGCTTTTTTATATCCCAGATGCTTTCACCTGTACCCCTTTTACGGTCAAATAACGTTATGTCATTTGCATAGGCTTGAGGGTTATCACCGCATATCAAGCTCAATAGTGTTGATTTGCCCGCCCCATTGGCTCCAAGCAGAGCCCATTTTTCACCTCGTTTGATTTCCCAATCCAGATCTTTTAATATTGTTCGTTGTCCGTATCGGATATGAATGTTTTTTAGAATAGCGGCATTCTCATAAGTCTTGGTCTCTTCGTCATTAGATGTTTGTTTAAGTGTCTCCAGTCCTTCGATACCGACAGAGGGGAATAATGAAGTTACAAACTCCTTGTCTTCCTCAAAAGTCATGCGAGACATCGGTTGATATATCTGTTTGTCTTTTATCGGCAGAATATGAGTAACCATATCCGGTATATCGTTGGGGTTGGATAAGATCAATACAATCTGTAGATTATCGAGCTCGGATAAACGGGTGAGTAGGTCATTCAAAATTTTTCGGGATGACGTATCGAGTCCGATAAACGGGTTGTCGAGTATCAAAATACGAGGTCTCGATAAAAGAGAGCGCACAATCAAAAATTTGCGGAGCTCACCACTTGATAGAAGATTAACCTCTTTATTCATCAGATCTTCTATTCTGAACCATTCTACCAATGTATTCAACCATGTTTGATCGACATTCTGCACCAAATCTTTTGTTAGAGGTACTTCTTGCTCATCTCCCTTATTCCACCGTTGTTGGTAGTAGCTGTTCTGTGTATCAATAATGCTGTATATATCCCTGAAAGCAACACTTTTTACAACAGATGATACGGATAGATTTACCCCTGATTCATCAGCACTAATAATTTCACCCTCTTTAAGTGCATATTTACCCAATAATATATCTACCAAGAGCGTTTTTCCTCCGCCATTTGGACCAATAACCGCCCAGTGTTCGTTTTCTTTAATCGTCCAGTTTACGGGATGATTAAATCTTAAACTATCAATGCGAGGAGTCGCTCCTTTTATTTCAATTATAATCTTTTTATCCATAAGTAATAAATAAGTTACAAATATAATGAAAGTCGTATGTCGGTGCTTGCAGTATTCCGGAATAAAGAATTAATATCAAGCATTTTATTCAAAAAAGAGAGGGAATTTATCTCATTTTTTACATTTCATAAATCTTTTCTTAAAATATTTCCTATAATATAAGAAATATATTAAATTTGTCAATTGATACAAACAAAATAGGTATTTACCTTAACACCAAGTATATCATTATGAAACTAAGACTTCTACTGTCATTTATGCTTTTAGGGCTATTTGTATTTCCCGTAAAAGCTCAAAATGCAACTACCACATCTACGTCGAATGATCCGGCTGTGCAATTAATCAGTGATGATCGTGTAACAATATTGAGGGGAGATACTCCGGGACAAACTGTAGTATTGTCAAATGCTGCCACCAATAGGAGAAAGTATTTTGGTTGTCCGGACAGTATACCATCACTGTGCGCGCCAGTAAAAGATGCTCCTCCGATAGAGGCGGAGACCAGACCTCTCAAAAATCCCGACCCGATTGTAGCACCTGTGAAAAAAGATCCTTTCTTTTTGCCTAACCCTGTCTTTTTCCGTATAAATAAATATGTGATAGATGCATCCGAATGGTCTAAAATTGAGTTGGCTGTGAATTATTTGAACGAGCATCCCGGTTCGACTGTTGTCGTAACAGGATATGCAGATAAGAAAACAGGTACTGCTAAAATAAATATGAAGCTATCGGAACAACGTTCTAATGAGGTGGCAAAAGCTTTGGAAACAAAATATGGTATTGCCAAAAATAGAATATCTGTAAACTGGAAAGGTGATGGATTGCAGCCGTTCGAACTTGAGAATGATAAAAACCGTGCTGTGTTATTCTTGATAAATCCGTAGATAAAATATAATATAGAATAGGGTTGTTCCAAACAAAATCTGGAGCAACCCTATTTTTTTATTTATATGCAGCGTATTATACCTCCTAATCATCTATTAAATAGAGCGTAAACCTTAAATGAAATAAATTATGAAAATAAAATTTTTCCTTTTTTCTTTATTAGCTATTATTTTTCTAGGATGTAGCGACGATGAACATACCCTAAGTAAACAGATTCAGAATTCTTGGAAACTTGAAGGTTTTGGTAATAATACAGAATATAATGAGATATCAAGCTGTGAAACATGTTATACCCTTACGTTTCATAATACTAATAAATTCTATGGGTATACTCTCGCAAATAGTATAGCAGGAGAATATAATATCAATAAAGAATCTATTTCATTTAAAGATTTCCTTATGACAAAAGTGAATGAGCCCCAAATCAAGGGATTTAAAGGATATTTTGAAGGCTATTTAGAGTTAGTTCATTCGTTTACTTTAACCGAAAAGTCATTGAAGTTATATTATGGAGATAGGGGTGAATATATGCTATTTCGTTTAATTTATCAAGATTTAGATTAAAGAATCTGTGCTACCCTATTTTCTTATTGATATATTGATCCTGAATAAACCTCAATTGTTTTTCCAACATAGAAACCCGGGTCATCTCGTACCCTGCTTTCTGTGCCTCTATTATCGGTCGTGTATAAATATAGTCGATTTCTAAAGGACGATGAGCATCAAAATCAAGTTTCATACTTGGTGAATACGGTCTCATTTGTTGCGTCATAACCAGCATCTCATCGGCATAAGATTCTGGTATGGTAAATCTTCCTTGTCCTACGTGATTAGCACCACGTATCACGTCGAGCATCATCTCTTTCAATAGCTTTGCAGTTGACGGATGATTCATCAGTATATTTGTTTCTGTATTTAAGACAACGGTCATGCCATTATACGGAATGTTCCAAACAAGCTTCATCCACCGTGCTAACTCAAGTCCCAGAATATTTGATTCTATTCCTGCTTGTTTGAAATCGGAGCACACTTGTTCCAACACATTAGAATCTCTACAAGAGTAAGATCCTAAATTGAGTTTTCCATAATCAAAATGGGCTATATGCCCGCTCCCGATCTTACTAGAGCAGATAAAAGCCAAGCCACCTGCAATTTGTAATTCAGGAAACGTTTCTTGTAGATCAGCTTCCAATCCCAATCCATTTTGTATCAATATGACGACTGTGTCTTGATGTAAGAGGGGAGGGAGCAGCTCTTTTAAGAGGTTGTTGTTTGTTGATTTCAATGCAACCAAAACAACATCACACGCAGGCATGTCTTTCGTATTGCTATAAGCCAGAACATTCGATAAGTGAAAGTTTCCGTTAGTAGAATCAATCTGTAGCCCATGATTCTTTACATAGTCATAATCTGAATGAAACAAGAAGTGTACTTCGTGTCCACAGTGAGCTAAGTTTCCGCCATAATATCCGCCTATAGCTCCGGTTCCTATTACTGCATATTTTAGAGACATATATTACTTTTTTATTATAAAGGTATAGTTTTATGCTTCTCCATTTACTGCGATGTCGTATAATTTATTCTTTGTTATATTTACTTTAATAGACCAATAATATTCTCCACCGTCATTTACCGTTATCACAGCATCGTTTAGATAAGCTGTATTTATAAAACGGTCATTTTTATATAGAAAGTTAATCCAAACGATTTTGTCTCCATTTTTATTGATATATCCTACATATTGTCTTAAATAACGATTTAGGTTCTTTGTTATAAAGTCTGAATGGGTAGGTTCTTTTCTCTTTATATAAACAATGCTGTCCGTCAAGATTTTCTCAGTATATCTTACATCATCTAGTGTTGGGGTGTAACGCTCTTTTTGTTCATCAAAATTATGCCAAGTAGATGATTCTTTATCTATTATCCCACCATGAATAATCTTTCTCTCATTCATATAAATTACTTCAAAGTAGTTTTTATCTGGTAGTATTTGATAATCAAATGTTTTATTTTTTATCTCTGTTTGTTGTGTATTCTTATGAGGAGTACCTAAAAAGCCAATAACAATGATATTACATTCTCCCAAAATCCCGTTATAAAATGATATATCGACTATATTGTCTGAAATACAAATAGTGTCAACGAGTTTTTTTGTTTTGGCTATTATAATATCGTTCTTCTGCGAGTTTAGTCCGGCGTTATTTAGCCATTGTATGGTAATATCTTCATTGTTTATTGCTTTAATTACGGTGGGACAACTTCTTGTTGATGGTATGCATCCATGGACGCAAGTGATGCTAAATAAGATTAGAAAATATTTTGTCATAATATTAGGCCTTATATCATGCAATATTACAAAAAAAGCGACTACCATGAGGTAGTCGCTTTCCATATATTTATAAAGATTATTAGTCTTTAAATTTAGCTGATAAGAATTCGCGGTTGAGGCGGGCAATATTGCTAATAGAAATGTTCTTAGGACATTCTACTTCACATGCACCTGTATTTGTACAGTTTCCGAATCCTAATTCATCCATTTTAGCTACCATTGCTTTAGCACGGCGAGCACCTTCTACACGTCCTTGAGGAAGAAGTGCCAACTGGCTCACTTTCGCAGAAAGGAAGAGCATAGCCGAACCGTTCTTACAAGCAGCAACACAAGCTCCACATCCGATACAAGAAGCTGAATCCATTGCTTCATCAGCATCTACCTTAGGGATAGGAATAGCATTGGCATCAGGTATACCTCCGGTATTTACACTTACATATCCACCAGCCTGAATGATTTTATCGAAAGCATTACGATCTACCATCAAGTCGCGAATAACAGGGAACCCAGCTGAACGCCATGGCTCGATAGTAATAGTTTCGCCATCTTTAAATTTACGCATGTGCAACTGGCAAGTTGTAATGTCTTCATCCGGTCCGTGTGGATGTCCGTTTACGTAAAGACTACACATACCGCAAATACCTTCACGACAGTCGTGGTCAAATACTACCGGCTCTTTTCCTTGGTTTATAAGATTTTCATTCAGAATATCAAGCATCTCAAGAAATGAACTATCTACTGAAATACCATCAAGTGAATATGTCTCAAAAGCCCCTTTTACTTGTGGGCCTCTTTGACGCCAAACTTTTAATGTTATATTTATTAGTTTTTCCATTGTCGTTTATTTTATGCCTTGTAATTACGTTGTTGTCTTACTATAAACTCATAGTCTAGTGGCTCTTTTACAAGCTCAGGAGCTGAATCTTCGCCCTGATATTTCCAACATGCAACATAAGAGTAATTTTCATCGTCGCGCATCGCTTCCCCTTCAGGAGTTTGGTATTCTTCACGGAAGTGACCACCACACGATTCGTTACGATTCAATCCGTCATAAGCCATTAATAAACCGATTTCGATGAAGTCTGCCAAGCGTAGAGCTTTTTCCAACTCAGTATTCAGGTCATTGGCTTCGCCCGGTATAAGAACATTCGACCAGAATTCTTTTTTAACAGCTTTCAGTTCTTCGATTGCTTTCTCAAGAGATTCTTTTGTACGTGCCATACCTACAAAATCCCACATGATAAGACCCAATTGTTTGTGGATAGAGTCAACAGAACGTTTTCCTTTTATAGCCATCAGTTTAGCTATCTTCTCTTTGATTTCATTTTCTACTTCCGCAAATTCAGGAAGGTCTGTGCTGAAACGAGGCACAGTAATCTGATCGGCAAGATAATTCTGAATAGTATATGGTAATACGAAATAACCATCGGCTAGTCCCTGCATCAATGCTGATGCCCCAAGACGGTTTGCTCCGTGGTCTGAGAAGTTAGCTTCTCCCAGAGCAAACAAACCTTTGATAGAAGTCATCAACTCATAATCAACCCAGATACCACCCATTGTATAGTGGATAGCCGGATAAATCATCATCGGTGTTTCGTATGGGTTTTCGTCAACGATTTTGTCATACATCTGGAACAAGTTACCGTATTTAGCTTCAACTACGTTGCGTCCAAGACGTTTGATAGCATCGCTAAAGTCAAGATATACGGCAAGACCTGTAGATCCTACTCCATATCCTGCATCACATCTTTCTTTGGCTGCACGAGATGCAACGTCGCGTGGTACAAGGTTACCGAAAGCCGGATAACGTCTTTCCAAATAATAGTCTCTGTCTTCTTCTGCAATCTGAGTTGGTTTTAATTTACCTGCACGGATTGCTTCAGCATCTTCTTTTTTCTTTGGTACCCATATACGTCCGTCATTACGAAGAGATTCTGACATCAATGTCAATTTTGATTGGAACTCTCCATGAACAGGAATACATGTTGGGTGAATTTGAGCATAACAAGGATTTGCGAAGTATGCTCCCTTTTTGTATGCTTGGATAGCTGCCGATCCGTTAGAACCCATTGCGTTAGTAGAAAGGAAAAATGCATTTCCGTATCCACCTGTTGCTATTACTACAGCATGTGCCGCAAAACGTTCTAGTTTACCTGTTACAAGGTTGCGTGCAATAATACCACGTGCACGGCCATCGATCATAACAACGTCGACCATTTCGTAACGGGTATAAAGCTTCACGCTTCCCTTTTGCACCTGACGGCTCAGAGCCGAGTATGCACCTAATAACAATTGCTGTCCGGTTTGTCCTTTAGCATAAAAAGTACGGGATACCTGAGCTCCACCGAATGAACGGTTGTCAAGTAAGCCGCCGTATTCGCGAGCAAAAGGAACTCCCTGAGCTACGCATTGGTCGATGATGCTATTCGATACTTCAGCAAGACGATATACATTCGCCTCGCGAGCACGGTAGTCACCACCTTTGATTGTATCATAAAATAGACGGTATACAGAGTCGCCGTCGTTTTGATAATTCTTTGCTGCATTTATACCTCCCTGTGCTGCGATAGAGTGTGCACGGCGAGGAGAGTCCTGGATACAGAAGTTCAGTACATTGAAGCCCATCTCACCAAGTGATGCTGCTGCTGAAGCTCCTGCAAGACCTGTACCCACGATAATAACGTCAAGGCGACGTTTGTTAGCAGGGTTCACCAGTTTCTGGTGGTCTTTATAGTTGGTCCATTTGTCTGCTAATGGCCCATCAGGTATTTTTGAATCTTTTTTTGGATCTAGTATAGTACTCATATCTGTTTTTCTTTTAATCAATTAACAAAAATAATCAGTGCCTAAACAAATGGGCAAAAAGTAGCTCTTGCGTAGAAGTAAATAGTTACAAATGCAAACGCAAGACAAATAATAGTAGCAACTACTTGTCCAATTACTTTCCAGCGATTCATCCATACGCGATTGTTCCATCCGATGGTATGAACAGCACTCCAAAATCCGTGAGATAGGTGAAACCATAATGCTACATACCATATCAAATACGCTGCAACAATCCATTCTTTGCTGAAATAGTATTTGATAAAAGCAGCTCCATCTTGTGGAGATACTGTAGCATCGCCTAATTCTACATGATGATGTCCCATTAGTTCGGCAAACATCATTTTATACCAGAACTGGCTGAAATGTAGTACTAGGAATCCAATTACGATTACTCCCAAAACAAACATGTTCTGAGATGCCCATTGCACGTTTTTAGGGCGTACATTTACTGCATAACGATCATTACCGCGAGCTTTGCGATTTTGTAGGGTTAAGATAAGTGCATAAATGAAGTGAACTGCAACAAGTCCTCCTAAGACGGCAGTACCTGCCACAGCATACCAGTTAGCACCAAGAAGGGCACAAATGGTGTTGTAGGCCTCTTCCGAAAACACCGCCGTTACATTCATCGCCGCGTGAAACAGCAAGAATAAGACAAGAGCGATACCTGAGATACTCATGATCAACTTCTTGCCAATAGAAGATTTAAGTAACCAACTCATAAATCAAATCTGTTTTTAGTTATTTAGAATAGTTAATTTTAGATGTATTGATCGTTGACTATGATAGAAAAAAAACATGCGTAATCGCTTTTTTCTATTACCCTGCAAAAGTAGGTTAAATAAAGGTATTTTCAAAGTAAAAGCAAGAGCTTTTTAATCAAAAAGCAAAATCTGTAATTACTATATGAACATATCCGATTTCATTTATTGACCTATATTATACGTATTTAAGGTTGATATAGCATAAAGCTATAAATACACTCTGTTCTTATAAATATAGTCTTTTTATAGAAAGAGCCAAAATCTATGAGTTTTATTCTGTATGGCTCTTGTCGGTATGTTTTTAGTATTGATAACATTCTAAAAAAGCGTATAAAAGAATGGCATGGTAGCTTATTGTAGAATAATTTTATTTGCGAATGTCTTGAAAGCCTTATTCACAGATGAACTATTTCTTTCGTAATTTGTTTTATTTATAGTAATAATGACCTGTTTGGAGACTATAGCATAATTTACGAGATGTAATTCTTGTTAAATTTGTTTAAATAATCTGTATTTTTGCATCTTTCTGGCTTTTTATGCATCTAATAAGTAAATAAGCACAAATAATACCAATAATGAAAACTTCCAGGCCTTTTACAATGTCATACGCATTGATTCCTACTGCATTATTGTTAACATCAGTAGGCATTCTAAATTTTGATTCGGATAAAGTACTTGGATTCGCTTGTTTTGCTGCCTCTCTTATTCTTCTTGTTGTATCTCTGGTACAAATAGTAAAGGATAAAATCAGAGAGTCGAATCAAAAATTTACATAAATAATTGAGCCAACTCGTAAACTTGTTTGGCTGACTTGTCCCACGAATATTTTTTTATTTGTAGTAAACCTTTTTCTTGTAATTCTTTTCGCAGCGGTTCATCAACCAACAACTGTTCTATCTTTTGAGTAATATCTTCTACATTGTAAGGATTTACGTATAATGCTGCATCTTGGCTTACCTCGCGTAAGGCAGGTATATCTGAATTGATAACCGGACAGCCGTATGTCATCGATTCCAATGGCGGTAAGCCAAAGCCTTCGTACAACGAGGGGTATACAGATAATAAAGCATTCTGATACATGGTCTGTAATTTCTCATCGGGTATATAGCCCGGAAGATGTACATTTTCCCCGATTAGTTTTTGTAGATCAGGTGTATTGAAGGCTTTGAACGACATACCTATAATATATAGTTTCACCGACTTGTCTTTTATTTTGTCAAAGGCTTCTACAAGTCGTATAAAGTTTTTGCGGGGGTCCATCGATGATACTGCCAGAATATATCTTTCCGCTTCGGGGTTGCGTGTGAAATTCAATATTTCTTCTTTACTTGGCTTATTATGAAACGGTACGTTGCTATGTACTACATGTATCTTTTCGGCATTTATACCTAAAGTATCCACTATTTCTTTCTTCGAAAATTCACTGACGGTAAGTACTGCATGTGCTTTTTTTCCGATGCGAGGCATCATGTAATGGTAGAAACGGTAATAATTTTTTGAGAACCATTCGGGGTAACGCTCATGCGATACGTCGTGGATGGTCATGATTTGATTGCTATAATTTAGTGGGCCACAGCCTGTAAAGCTTATCAGCAATGGGCTGCCAATACGCTTCAGATAGCGGGGTAGGGATATCTGCTCCCAGAGATGTGTATTCAAAGAACCACACTTCACCACCTTGAAATTGAACTTATAATCCGGATGGATTTCCTTCGGTACAGCTACATGAAAATCGACACCCATTTCATGAAGTTTGTTACATATCTCGAAAGCATATCGATGTACGCCTGTTGCTTTTTGTGTCAAGTATCTTCCGTTAACTACAAACATATTATGTCAATTTTTGGGTAACCAATCTTTGTTTTGTTCTACAAATATATTCACTAAACTATCCAGTTGGTGTATCTTATTATCAATATTGGATGAGTTAAGTTCATATTCCGGATTATAAATATTTTCGAGTACTTTGTCTGTCAATGCCGGAGAAAAGTGTGTAACGTCCGAATAGTCATTCAGATCGGTAATTTCATTCATGTTGAAAAAGAACATTAATCGGGTATTGTTGTATGCCTTCAGGGACTGTTGCAGGTGATATATGAAATCGATGAACTGGTCGTAATACCCACTTTCTTTGGTATGATACCAGTATAGAGCTGAATATGGAGACAAAACAATTGTGTATTGAATATCTTTATGATCGTCTATAGCGATACTTTCCAGTAATGAAGCAAGTTTGCTCTGCATGCGTTCCTTCATTCCATCGAGTCGCTGGATAGATACTGTTTGTCCACTTAAGTAAAGATCCTTTACATGATCGGCATCGTAATAGTTCAAATAACTGTTGTTCCCTATTTGATCTATTTCTGTTTTCATCACATACTCTACGGGTATCTGTTCTTTACTTTTCAGATATAGAGGTAGTATCAGGTCGATGGGTAAGAAGCGTATGCATGCTTCATATCCATATAGATACTGTAGCTTATTGATAGGTTTGTCTTCGTATAGGAATCGCGGATAACGGACTTCTTCAAAGCCGAGATTGAACTGAGGAATGTCAAAGTTTATAATGAATGATTTTACACTATCTTTTTTGACTAACGAGTATAGATATTTCATTTCTTCGTTGTTCATTCCTCCGCTTGATAGCTTAACAGGTTTAACAGAAGGATTATTCTTTTTGAGAATAGATATATCATAATTCTGCACCATCGATGATCCGAGTACAACAGTATTGTAGTCGTAGTTGCGTGCGAGTCCTCCATTTTGCAGCCATGGACTCAGAAAATAGCGTCCATCTTTATTGACTCTGAACTGGAAAAATGGATCAACAATATAAGTAAGACAGCCCACGCCTAGCAGCATTACAATAGAGGCTATTGCAAATACGCTAAGGAATTTTTTGAATGAGTTTTTATTCTCTATCTTATTCATAGGCTAGAAGTTGAAATAAATAAACGCACCTACTCTCGAGAAATGAATTACCGACACCGTGAACAGCAAGGCGATAACCATCGCATTTTTTACCGTCGGTTTGAATTCATTGTACTTATCTATACTGTTCTTAGGATATAAAAACACCAATGTAGTCAAAATAGACAGGATAGCCAATACATATATCACAGCCATAGAGTCCGGATATGTTATGCTCGTGTTGTAAGCCATGTGGGCTATACCACTAAAGCTGAAACTCTCAGGAGCGAACATATTTTTAAGAACGGCGAGAGCTATGTCGAATGTCGGCGAACGGAATAATACCCATGCCGCATTTACAAACATAAATGTGAAGAATATCCGTATGAGGTTGGGTATTTTCTCCAGATGCTTCATGAATAGTCTCTCAAATATGCGTACGACCCCGTGTGCAATACCCCATACGATGAAAGTCCAAGCTGCGCCATGCCAAATACCACTGACAAAAAATACGGCAAACAGGTTGAAGCATGTACGGGCAAGACCTTTGCGATTCCCCCCCAGCGGATAATATATCAGTACGGCCAGAGATCGACCTAATGTGATGTGCCACCGTTTCCAAAACTCAGTTATACTTACAGACTTGTATGGAGAATAGAAGTTGACCGGAAGGTTGATGTTCATCATCTTAGCCAATCCTATTGCCATATCGGAATATCCGCTAAAATCGAAATATATCTGAAACGAATAAGATAGGGCGGTCAGCCACGAGGTTGCAAAACCAAGTTTTTCGGGCGATAGGTATGAGTAAAATACAAAATTGTCGAGCGTATCGGCTATTACAGCTTTCTTGAAAAGACCGATAACAAAGATGAAAAGACCGGCTGAAAAGTTCTTTGCATTGAAAAAGCGATTTTTCTCATCCAGATATTGATGCAGAACATCTTTAAGAAACACTATAGGCCCTGCTACTAACTGAGGAAAGAATACGATAAACAATGTATAATCCCAAAAGTTTGGTACTTTTTCTTCACGTTTTAAGACGCTGATAAGAAAAGCTATTTGTTGGAATGTGAAAAAGCTGATGCCGATGGGCAGCATGATATGTTTTATTACAAACTGCGTGTCGAAGGCATAGTTGATGTTTTCCAGAAAGAAATTGGAATATTTATAATAGCCTAAAAGCACAATGTTGAATATAACACCTATTGTAAATACTATTTTACGTGTAGGGGGCCTCGCTATATTCTGCACGCCGGTTGCAACAGAATAGTTGACTATTACAGAAGACATAATCAAAGCTATATACCAGAGATGTTCGAATCCTTGAAAAAATATAGCTCCATAAAATATCAGTGATGCTACGATCAAAAATATTTGCTGGAATCTGCGGCTTACATAACGTGCCATCCCGAAGTATAGCAAGAGTACTAGCGGCAGATAAATAAATACAAAACTGTATGTAGAGAATATCATATATTAAGTATTCTGCTGTTCTATATCTTTATAGGTTTTACCACTATACCAACTTCTCTTCACGAATAACTTACTTAATCCGATCCAAAACTTCATTTTGAATCTGTTCCAAGTTTTGTTATTACTTTTTGTTTCTGTAAAGTAATCATAGTTGGCAATGATATTAAAATAACGTTTTTTTTGCTCCATTCCTCCCTTCAGGTACTCAATATGATGCGTAACTGTTTTTGATTTGGGAAAGATATAAAAACGTCCTTCTTTGATGTTTGGTATATAAGGGTATTTGTATTTCACATAACTGGGAACATGCACAGGTGTATTTTCCTTTATCCACAGATAACCTGCGTTTGTATCTCTCAAGAAGTTGGATATATGACACTCGGGAAAAAGTTCAAAATCAAAGATTCCCGAATTTTTGATAATATATTGTGTCTTGATAATTGCAAAATCTGTAGCTAAGGCATAGTATTTGTCATACCAGTCGGCACTAGCCCAAACTGCAAAATCAGATTTGTCAAGCAAGCTTGTATATTTAGAGATAATACGATCACCATACATCCATGTGTCAGCTTCGAGGATAAGGGTGTATTTGCAGTCCGATGGAATATATTTAATACCTTCCATTAGTAATTGCGAATTGCCTCGCCTGTGTCCTGCGTTCTCTTCCAGTATTACGAGCTTGTCAATGAGCGGTAACGAATCGGGAGTGACTTCATAGCCATTGTTCTTGCCATTGCTGACAACAATTGTATAATAATCATTTTCCTTCCATGTATCAGATATGATCCGAAGATTATGTTTCAAATCTTCAATCCTGTCATATACACGTATAAGAATTGCTACTTTCATCTAGTTTTATTTAGTATACCAGGTTTCTAATCCCTTTTTTGTAAAAGTGTATGGTTGTATCTGCGCGTCCAATCCTTGTAAAGCTTTAGCTACGGAAAAACGTGTATTTCCCGGACAATAGAAAAACACATATCCTCCACCTCCGGCTCCCGATATTTTGCCTCCTGTGGCTCCGGCTGATATGGCTGTATCGTATAGTTCTTCGAAAAGCGGAGTGGAAATTCCGTCCGCCATGTCTCGTTTGTAAGTCCATCCCCGATGCAAAACATCTCCTATTTCGTCCAGATTATTTTTCAGAATAGCTTCCTTTATTTCATAAGACTGTTTTTTTATCTGATGCATTGCTTCTATTGACCTTTCTTGATGATCTTTAACATTCTTTTGTTGCTTTTCGATGATATCTCCCGAATTTCTACTCGAGTTGGTGTAGCAAAGCAACAAGTTGTTAGATAGCTCATTGATTATTTCGTTGCGGATGCGTAGAGGATTTACAATCACTTTGTCATCTGCATAGAATTCCATAAAGTTAAACCCTCCGAATGCTGCGGCATACTGATCTTGTTTTCCTCCTGCTTGCTTTAGGTCTATTCGTTCTATCTGATATGCCAGATATGCCAGGTCGTAATCGCCCAAAGGCAAAGATAGCCATTCGGTATATGCACCCAATATAGCAATGGCTAGTGTAGAGGACGTTCCTAGTCCCGAGCCAAAAGGTACTTCGAGAGCGCAGGTCAGTGTAAAAGACAAAGGCTTTTTTATAAAGTCTTTGATTACCCTGTTGTATATACCTTTCATCAAGTCGGCTTTGTCGTTGGCGATAGGTAGTTCGATCGCAGAATCGAAAATATATTCCTCATTTGTTTGTGGAATACGGAATACAATTTTGTTGTCGGTGCGAGGTTCAATATTTGCGAATGCATACAAATTTATAGTTGCATTCAATATACATCCTCCATACAAATCCGAGTATGGAGATACATCGGTTCCTCCACCTGCTAATCCTAATCGGAATGGGGCTTTACTTCTTATTATCATGACTTGATATTTTAAAATATCTTGAGCAGACTATCTGCAAACTTATATAGATTTTTGTAATGTGCGTTAATGTTCTCGTATATTTTATGACCTTCGGGATATTTATCACCCACTAGTATTGTGTACATTCCCAGTTTGTTGCCGAATTCAATGTCTGAGATGCTATTGCCTACCATAATTGATTTTTCGAACTCTATTTCGGGGAAATCAGCAAGTGCTTTAAAAGCCATTCCAACGTTGGGCTTTCTATTTATAGAGTCAGATGTCAGATCGGTACAATAATATATTCGATCTATATGTCCGCCCGAAGTTTCTATTTGGGATAGCATATAGCTATGTACTTCTTCCAAGTCGGATACGCTCATCCTGCCACGGCCAACTCCACGCTGATTGGTGACAATGAAAATGCGTTCGAATCTAGAAGATAACATTCTGATAGCCTGTAAAGTTTTGTCTATAAATACAAATTCTGGTATATTCTTGACATAATCGCTGGGGCGTTCTACATTAATAACGCCATCTCTATCAAGAAATAAATACTTGTATTTGTCTAAATTTAGTTTGTCCATATTAATTTTACAAGTTCTTAAAATCTTGGTTCGCCTTCGCAAAGTCGGAAGGAATTCCTATGTCGATAAAATAACCATCTTGCACACAGCCATAGAATGGAATATTGTTGATGTGCTTTTCCATCACATCTTTTTCGAAAGAAAATTTTTCAGGAAGGCTTAATGTCTGAAATAGATTTTTGTTTATTACGTACACTCCTCCATTGATTAATCCCTTTGCGCAATGCTGTTTCTCGTTAAAGCGAATGATGCGTTCCTTTTTATCCAAATCGACAGAACCATAACGGTCAAAATCTGTCATAGGTTTCAATGCTAGGGATATCATCGCTTTCTTTTCTTTATGAAACTCTGCTAGCAGAGTAGTATCTACATCAAAGAATGTATCTCCGTTGAAGATAAAGGCTTTATCTGTTTCTACTTTTTCGAATGCCAGCTTGATTGCCCCGCCTGTTCCTAAGGGAGAATCTTCTACGACATAAGATATCTTGAAAGGGTATGACTTGCCGTCGAGCCACTGTAGTATAACTTCCGATTTATAACCCAATGAAAGAATCAGGTGATCGAATTGCTGATTTTTTGCATAGTCGAACAAGTAACTCAAAAATGGTTTTCCGGCTACTTCGGCCATGCATTTCGGAACATCACTTACTACTGATTGTAAACGTGTACCCAGCCCTCCGGCTAATATAATACATTCTTTCATTTTGCTGCTTTTGCTATTACTGCTTCTTTATATCTTATTGTTTATACTTCTTTGCTTCATTTTTATTTTGCTCTTCGTATATAGCTTAGGCATATATACGTAATATTTATAGAACATGAAATAGAAGAATATGATGTATAATATGAGATTTAAGTCGATAAGTCCTTTTACATTCAGCGCCAAGGTATATACAAACATCGATATGGCAACCATATTAACACCCCAGTCTTTTGTTAAGCTAAGTTTTATGATATATAGCTGATATACGAAAAATCCCAGAGTTCCTATTATTCCCGAGAAGAATAGAAGTCGGCTATATCCCACATCGGTACCAAAAAATGTTGCTGTCCCTTGCCCTATAATCAGTTCTGAGAATTTTGTCGGTATCAAAAACATCTGAGATAATCCACTTGAAGACTTCGTTTCTAATCGCCCGTGTACAAAGAGGTTTGTAAACAATTCGAAAGCCCAGTCAGTAAAGCTCGAAAAGTAAAACATTGCAAAAGTATATCCGGCGACCATCAGGAATGCCGCTGCTATGACAAATGTCTTCGCTTGTTTCTTCACTGCCCTGTTGTCCCACAGATACAATACCGCAATAAGAGCAAACCCCACCGCCATACCTACAATCGTTGTACGAGCCATAAACAGACCGATATAAAAAATAAATACGTACAATGTAGCCAGTATAATAAACTCTTTGGTAGTAAGTTTCATTCTCATAAAGAGATAGGAAAGTAAGATAAGGGCAATACCACTGATTGCTCCCGCTCCAAAGAACCCGATGCCATATCCCAACAGGCGTTGCCCTCCGGCTTCCTCCATGATTTCTTCAGTGTACTCTCCACCTTCCATCTGTAAAGATATGAGGAATTCTTTAACAGGATCGCTTATGTACATCAAAAATGCGCAAAGAGACTGTAATGCGATGGCTCCGATAATGTATAAGAGAACTGTGTTGAGGGTAGGTTTTTTATGTATCTTAAATATAAGTAACATAATAATATATGCTGTAAAGAACCAGGCAATCCTACTCTTTACATAGTCGAAGCTAAATCCTCCGTCATCGGCTCCATTGTACCATACCGAAGTGTAAAAAATCAGAAATAAAGCAAAAGTGGCAACCATCACATATACAACTTCCCGAAATGGGAAACGATGATAGGCATAGATAGCTAGTCCGATCAAACCCGATAGAGAAATGAAAGATGAGCCTCGTACATCCAAAGCCTGTGGATAAATATAATAGAACGTTACCAATAAAGGAACCAACATTGGTAATACCTGTTTCAATTTAGGCATACACTTTATCTAAATACTAGTTTGTAAATAAGGGACTTTTTATATCTGAGTCTAAAAGTACACTTTGTATAAAAAATAGCCAAATCTCTTGATGTATAATTTCTTTCATCGTATAAAGATGAGGCTTTCATCATCTTTATTACTTTCAGACCTAAACGAGAATTTGCACACAGACGTAACCATGTAAGCGAAAGAAGCTTCACCAGATAATTTTCGTCACAGAAGTCTTTGTCTTTATTCAGTTTGAGTAAGGAAACCATAAATGCTTCACACTTGTCAAGATAGTCGAATGACGATTGTAAAGGAACACATTCTGCTACAGAAGTATAGATATTTATAAAGTCGTCATTGGTAGGCAAGCCCAAATGCTTGCAATGAATTTTAAATACCTTCTTCTTATTCTCTGTTTGCAGTTCTTCGTGCAAAGAGGATACTTGTTGCTTATGCACACGATAGAGCAACAAAGGTTCGCTTAGATTTCCCAACTTTGTTTTGTACATAGCTTCAGACCACAATGCATAGTCTTCGACATGTAAATACTCCGGCTCAAATTTTAATCCCAGGTCGGTAAATACTCTCTTGCGAATCATTACCGCCGGATGGCATATTCCCGACCGAAAAAGCATATATCCTCGCAACTCACGGTCGTGTATCGGGCTATGGTTTAAATCTTTTTTACTCGGATTTTTTGATCGGAAGGCATAAAACTGTGTGCTTACTATATCATGATCGGTATGTTTCTCCAAAAATGCGACTTCCTTTTCGATGCGAGTAGGCAAGGAGATATCGTCAGCATCCATACGTGCTATATAATCACCTTTGCACAGCAAGATACCTTTGTTCAATGTTTGTATTAATTTCAGATTCTTTTCATTGGTGAAAACACTTATACGGGAATCTTTTTCTGCCATAGCCTGTAATAAGTCTCCTGTTCTGTCAGTAGAACAGTCATTTATGGCTATAACTTCAAGGTTACGGTATGTTTGATTTAGAATCGAATTGATCGATTCTTCCACATACCTTTCTACATTATAGCAGGGTATTAATACAGAGACTAAAGGTTGGCTCATTTTTTATTTGCTACTATTGTGTTAAAGACAGCGCCATAACTGTCTACCATTTTCTCTATCGTAAAATTTGCAAGATATGATTGTCTTGCACACTCAGACATGCTTTTCTGAATGTTTTCGTCAGATAAAATATATTGTATTTTTTCTTCAAAGATAGAGGCTTTATTCTCTACCGCAAAACCATTCTTCCCGTCCAATACTTCTGTAATACCTCCTACAGCAGATGCAACTACCGGAACTTTGAATGCCAGAGCTTCGAGTATCGACATTGGCAAACCCTCGTAGTTGGATGGTAATATAAAAACATCAGCGTACCTTAAATAAGTAAAAGCAGAATGCATTTCACCCAAACAAAATACATTGGGCGGCAGTCCCTCTATTTCCTCTTTATTGCCAATCCACACAAAGGCATATTGAGGCATTTCATGTGCTATATCCAGAAATAAATCGAATTTCTTTTGTTTCGATATTCGCGAAATACACATGATTGTTTTGGGATAATCTTTTTTTATACTCTCTAACTTTTCAGTCAGAGGATCTTGTTCAATTTTATTTGTCAGATAGTGATCTGCAACGCCATTGTATATCCGTTCTACGTTTTTACAGATATTTTCTTCCTTCATCATATCCACATCGTATTGGCTCACCCCAATGATGCGGAATGCTTTGTGCTTCAACAATTTTTCGATAACTAAGAATTTCCGAAAAGCAGTCCTTATCGAATCAAATCCATGTACGGTATATACAATTGTTTTACGACCGAATACTAATCGTCCGATCGCTCCCATCTTGGAAGAGTGCAGGTGCACAACATCGGGTTTGTATTTGATACGATAATAGAATAATTTCAATAAAAGTATTATATCTTTTATTGAAACCTCTTTACAATGATTGTTTAGCTTAATGCGGGTAAAATTATCTCCCAAATTACTCCAGGCTTCGCCATTACCTCCATATAGGAGAAAGAGTTCGTGCTCAGAACTGAATTTTTTTACCAGGTCTGCAACTATAGTCTGGGCGCCGCCATATTCAGAAACCGTAATAACCTGGAAGATTTTCATGTAATTATCTTGTAGAATTGTTTGCTCTAACTGTTATCACCATTGATGCAAAGATAATATTTTTTATATCTTTTGTGTTACATATCTCTGTTTTATGACAATAACAAGACTGTATCACGAAGCTAACGCTAATCTTTTCCACTTGTAATATCCCATTATAGAGACAACGAAAAAGATAAAAAATAAACAGCCCGACATAATATCATGTTGAGCAAAGAGTAGGATACTTGAAATTAAATTTGCAGGAATTACCAATAGCCATTGTTCTACCCACTTTCGGGAGATCATCCACAATGCTACAATGTTGAGGGAGGTAGTGAGAGAGTCTCCAATCGTGATATATACGTTGTTGTCACTAAACGAAATAAGGATGCCATAAATAAATATGGCTATAAGAGCTACTCCGATTATTATAGGCAGGGTGTAGCGTTTGGTGGCGTGAGAGATGATCTCATCTCCTGTTTCTGTATCCCTGTTGCGGAATATCCATATCAGCCAGCCATATATAGATGCCCCCAAAAAATAGATGTATATACCCATACTGGCATATAGCTGCGTACTATAGAATATATAGATATAAAAAGCTGCCATGACGATACTTGCAGCCCACATCCATACATTGGCTTTGTATTCTAAGTAAAGGAAAATAAGGCCGATAATGGCTCCGACTATGCTGACCCAATTATTTTCTATAAAATATTCTATCATTGTTGTATATAAAATTGTGGGATGTTTTACTGCATCCCACAAAGTAAATCAAAATATATCAAAACCGATATCTTATCTTGCCCATCACGTTAGCTCCCGCTTGAGGAAATAACCCTTTATAAACTTGTTCTGTTCCATCTGCAAACTTATATGTATCCACCCATGCATTTGCATTATACTTTACATTTGTCAGATTGTTGATAAAAAACTGAAAATCAAATTTCCCTACTTTTTTGGCATCTAAGGTGTACGAAACAGCAAAGTCAGTAACGAAATAATCTGACAAGCGGTTATCAGGGTTTGACGTATTGTCGTAATACATTCTTCCAACGTACTTGTTGATGAAAGAGAAGCTTATATCTTCTTTTTCGAATGGCTTGAACGTAACCGTAAAGCTGCCGACTGTATTTGGTGAAAATGAAATGTCGGTAGATTTGAATGTTTCTGATATCTGCCCCAAGCTATTCCAGTCTGTTTGATTGTCGTAGTAAGGATAGTAAACAGTGTGATTCTTTATCTTGTTACGGCTCAGGGTCAAGTTTCCGGCTAGCTGTAGCCAATAGTTAGGCGTATAAGACAATGCCAGTTCTATCCCTGTGCGATAGCTGTCGGGTACATTTTCTTGCAATTTATAACCAACGTCGTTCAATTTTCCGGTTTGCACCAACTGGTCTTTATAATTCATATAATAAAGATTGGTACTGAAAGCTATTGTCGCATTCGCATATTTGTAACCCAGCTCATAGTCGTACAATCTTTCGGAAGTGATGGGGATTCCTCCTTCTTTGAGAGATTCTTTAAGGTCGGCACGCAGAGGTTCTCTGTTGGATATACCTAACGATCCGTAAATCTCGTTATAATCCGCAAAGCGATAAGATATTCCCCCTTTTGGATTAATAAAACTGTAGTAGTTCTTGCTTGACAGATTTGTAAGATCATCATCGATCCCTTTCATCCGATAGTCTACATAGCGTTCTTGTACTTCTGCGAATATCGACAGATTGGTCATTGGTTTGTATTCTGTTTTCAGGAAAACATTCATGTCTTGTTTATCGGCATTATTTCTATACCATTCGTAACCAACAGGTATATTCTGGTTGAACTTTACCCAGAGTAATCGCCCATAATGAGTTCCATCATAATAGCTATACATACTCCCTAAGGTGAAGTCAAACTTGTCTTTTTCCCATTTCAGATTTACCCCTCCTACATACAAATGATTCATCATCAGTTTGCGACGTATAAGATCTGATTTTTTGTAAGTAGTACCATCTACAGTCTGATTTTGGAGTCCGAATTCTGAAAATTTACGCCCTGTTTTATAATTTTCGTAATACCCATAGCCATGATTATAACTCAAGTTTACATTCAATGTCAGTGCATTTGTCAGATAACGGGTATAGATCAGCTGTCCGATATTCGAATAGTAGTTATCCGTTTCGTTATCATAATAGCGTGTATTGCCATTGTCGTCTTTATATTCCCCTGCCGGATTGTATCGCCTGTTTATAGCCAGCATGCTCGGATCGATACCTTCCCATGTAATGCCGGTATGCTGTATTCCGTTCATATAAATCAGCCGTATCAGTTGCCTGTCGGAGTAGTGAGACAATGCGGCATAGATATTCTTATGGTCTACCTTTCCATTACGGATATACCCGTCACTCTTTACGTAAGAGTATCTTGCGTCTAACGACAATCCGCTTTTCATAATGCCTGTACCTGCTGCTCCCGACAATAATAGTGTATTATATTGTCCGTAGGCTGTAGATATGTCGGCATAGGGTTTGGGTTTTCCTCCCAGTGTTTGCATCGAAATACTTGCTCCGAAAGAAGCCGCACCGTTGGTAGATGTTCCCACTCCGCGTTGCACTTGCATACTTTGCAATGAGTTTGACAAATCCGGCAAATTGACCCAGTATACTTCCTGACTTTCAGGATTATTCAGCGGCATCCCATTCAGGGTGATATTAATACGGTTGGCATCAGTTCCACGAATGCGAAACGAAGTGTTGCCTACAGCCGTTCCACCTTCTGTATACGAGACTACAGATGGGAGGGTTTGCATTATAGCCGGAATGTTTTTTGCAGCGTTGTCTCCTTTTAGTTGTTTTTCGGTCAGACTAGAGTATGCTATCGGAGCATCCTGACCTACACGTGTTGCAGACACAACAACTTCATCTAGTTTTACAACTTTCAAACTATCTGCTTTTTGTTGTGCGAAAATCCCTATTCCATTTATCAATATTATGGAAAGAGAAAGAAAGACCTTTTTCATTTAAGATATAAATTTTGCCAGACATACGTAAATATGTCCTGATGTTAAACAAAAAAGGGGTTTGATAAGATAATTTCCCGAATGTTAAAGATATGCGTGTGCGCAATTGCATATTTCTCTATCCCTCCGCCGGCATTACCCGGATCAGGTGTATGGGTGTGATCTCAGCCCGTTATTTTAAGGCACCCCTAAGATTTCGTTGTCAAAGATAGATATTCTATTTTGATATATAACAAGCAGTCACTTATAAAAGTTTTCTATAACTATTATTCCCGATGTTACAAAACCTCATTTTCATAGTCATATATATAAGATAAAATTATTTAACTTTGTCACTAAATTATTTAATTATGAAATACTATATGAACAAGCTTTGCGTAATCTTATTGACTCTCCTCATTTTAGTCGGATTTTCGTCGTGTGAAACAGATGATTATATATCAAGGACAAATCTCAACTGTGAATTCCAATCATATACTAGTAAAACCGGATTTTTCTCAAGTAATGGAGGAGGCAGTTATACTTTCAATGATTTGCCCGGTCTTGGAAATGGTTCTATTATTGGGATGGAATATCAAGGAACCGAATTGGTTATCACCGGAGATTTGCGCTATGGAGATGTTATTCGTGATTTGTATATCGATGTAGAAGGGATGACTCCTTTTCTTTTTTCGCCAAAGATAGATGTATTGAAGGATTATGAGGTAATGGTATTCGATACAGCTAAAGATCCTGAATTTTATGATTTCATGAATAGCGTTATGCGCAGATTCTACAATCAAGGGGGGATAAATGTTATTGTTGATGGATATCTTACAAATAGGGCAGGTATCCCTATTAATGGTACGAAGATAGAGATATATCTTAAAAGTTATCTTGATGTAAGATTGCGGGAATGATAATATCTGTATCCGACTATCTCTCTGAGATACAGCAGATAGATAAAACCAATCTATCGCTAAGAAATAAATATATCTGCCTCAAACAGATACTGGAAAGAAGCTGCAAGGAAATCACTAAAGGTGAATCTTTGCAGTTTCCTTCTTTATTTTCTCGGCTGGTCTTCATATCTCAGAAGTATGATTTGCCTAAGCGTATAGAGTGGCGGTTACATACAATCCGTATCAGGAGTTCTTTTCTGCAAAGAGATGAGAATAATCTGGTTACACCTAAACAATACGACGATGCTAAACAAAGCATAGAGTTGTTTTATGCATTTTTGCAAGGTGATTATAGCCATGGAATACCCGAAGGTACCGAACAAGAGGATAAGAAAACCTTACCGCTGGATAGGCTGCGTGTGCAGGTGCTCGATATAGATAAAGAAAACCAGTTGCTGATTTGTCAACCCGAGACTTTACCTCAAGAAACATTAGCAGTAAGATATAATGTATCTGCAAATGAGGTATTCAATCCTACTATCGATCGCTTGTGGATTGGCGCCCAGCTAAATCTGCTAGATGTAAAAAAGGATGGAAACGGCTGTTATATTCCTTCCGTATTTGTACTTGAACCCGACTATCTGATCGATGCTTCTGCAATGGCAGAGTGTTTTCAATCGTATGGTAATTCTCACTTGCATTACTTCCGCAGAAAGTTTGAGCCGAATGCGAATTCTCACTATATACTGTTAGGAAATCTGGCAAACTTCTTTCTCGATGAGCTTATCTATGCTGAGAATCCCCGAACATTGAAGTTTGAAGATGTGTTTCTGAAGTCTTTTCGTCAGATGCCCTTCGAATATGCATCATGCCAAGACATAAAGGACAATTTGGATTTTCGCAACTTCATGTCGAGGGCAGAAAGCCAGTTTAATAATATCCGGCGAGTAATAATAAACGATATGCCCACAAATGGCTTTGATACTACCCT
Organism: Dysgonomonas sp.; assembly: GCF_035323175.1. Lineage (NCBI taxonomy): Bacteria > Pseudomonadati > Bacteroidota > Bacteroidia > Bacteroidales > Dysgonomonadaceae > Dysgonomonas > Dysgonomonas sp. The sequence continues at coordinate 275,469 of NZ_DAOKYH010000001.1, forward strand.
GTGTACATTAGAGCCTTCCTTCTTTTGCGAGAAATACGGTTTTCAAGGGCGGCTCGACCTGTTGCAACTCTCCGATGAGGAGGATGGCGCAGACCGTATCATAGAATTAAAGTCGGGCAAGCCACCTTATCCTCGTGAAGATGTAACAAAGATCGCTTCGAACCACGAAACGCAGACTGCCATCTATCGGCTCATGATACAAAGTGTATTCAACAAGGATGCACGTCATATCTATCCTACGATCTTATATTCGAGTGCTGACAATGCCGGAGAGAATATCCGCTTTGCTGCCAGATACCAACGCTTGGAGAAAGAGATTATCAATACTCGCAATCTGATTGTCGCTACCGAACACGATTTATATTCGGGTGATGTGCAAACGGTAGAACAAATTTTCAAAGAGCTCTTCAGTCTAGATAATTATGGCAGAGCACCTCAGTTCTTTATAGATAAGCTAAAAGAATTGGAGGACGTTCTTACTAAATCATCTCCATTAGAAAAAACATACGCCTATCGCTACATTAACTTTGTAGCAAGGGAGCTATACTTGCAAAAAACAGGAGATGAGAATTTTGATACAGCAATGAGTGTCTCTGCCCTGTGGAATACAACTTTTTCTGAGCGCAAAGAAGCCTTAGATCTGATCTCTGATCTCGATATAGACGATATAGACGACAGTGGTCGGGATATGGTGATCCGATTCAATCGATTAGCTCCTCAAGATTGTGTAAACTTTCGGGTAGGAGAAATCTGTATCTTATATCCGAAGCAAGATGAGGACGATACGGTACTCACCAACCAAATACTAAAAGGCACAGTTGTAGAAATATCATCTCATTCGGTCACCCTCCGTTTTAGATACAAGCAGCGAAACAGAGCTTTCTTTTCTCGTTACAGGCTTTGGGCGGTAGAGCACGATAAACTCGATCATGGGTATAATGCCATGTATAAAAGCCTGTTTGGTTTTCTCTCTGCTCCTGCTGATAAGAAGGAACTCTTGCTAGGACTTAAAGAGCCGAACTATGTCTCCCATGAGAACCGTCCCGATAAAGAACTGACTCAAGAGGAGAGGGGTGAAAGCGTTATAAAAAAGGCCTTTTCGGCTGATGATTACTTCCTTATAGTAGGGCCTCCCGGTACAGGCAAGACGTCCATCTTTGCACGGCAACTCATCGAGCGTCTTCATGCAAAAGAAGATAGTAACATCCTTGTTATGGCATACACCAATCGTGCTGTAGATGAGTTATGTGCTGCTATCTGTCAAGCATTTTCAGAAGATGAATCCGTGTGTGATCGATATATCCGTATAGGTTCGGAACTATCATGCGGAGAGCCATATCGACATCGACTGTTGCAGAATATCTCATATAAAGCTACAAACCGCAAAGACCTATTACAGGCAATCGCCTCAACTCGGATATTTGTAGGAACATTAGCATCTATAATGGGTAAGCCGGAACTATTTGACCTGAAACATTTTGATGTGGCAATTATCGATGAGGCTTCACAAATATTGGAATCTCAGATAATAGGACTGCTTCCTCTGTTTGATAAGTTTATTATGATTGGTGATCACAAGCAGTTATCTACTATTACATTGCAGGATGAATCCCGATCGAAGGTCGATAGTAGCATCTTAAATGATATTGAGCTTTACGATTGCCGTGAATCTCTTTTCGAACGGCTGTTCCGTATTTGCCAAAAACAAGGATGGACGCATGCCTATGATACACTTACATATCATGGACGTATGCATCAGGATATTGCACGTCTTGTAAATGCTCACTTCTATGACAATATATTAAAGATCGCAACCGAGAGGCAGCAAGCCGACTTGAATTATCCTTCTTTTGATCCGAATGATCCATATCAGACCATGATATCAAACAAGCGGGTTTGCTTTATCCCTGTCAGAGAGATAGATGATGCAAGTGTATCCGATAAAACGAACGATGCCGAAGCCGAAATTGCTGTCTCCTTGTCAATCGCTTTACTGGATATCTACAAGGCTAATAATCTTCTTTTCGACCCTCAAAGAACGCTTGGTATTATCACTCCATACCGAAATCAGATAGCCCTGATCAGGAAAAAGCTCGAAGAAACAGGTATTGCTGAGTTGTCTGATATTATGATTGATACCGTAGAGCGTTATCAAGGTAGCCAGCGTGATGTGATTATACTTTCCTTCTGTTTCAATAAACCTTACCAACTCAAAAACTTTTGTAGTATGAACCGAGAGGGAACAGTAGATCGTAAACTCAATGTTGCTCTTACCCGTGCACGTGAGCAGCTCTTTCTGATTGGTAACGATTATATACTGCACCAGCATCCGATATACAGGAAGATACTACAACATATTACATAAATTCTCTATAAAAAGGTGACAGATGTCACTTTTTTAATTTCAGGTGTAAGTAATTGGTGGATAGTTTTATATGTTGTATTTTGAATGCAAAAGGTGACAAAAGTGACACTATTTCATTGTTTTTCTATATGTAACCTTTTATTTATTTCTGCCTTTCGCTAAAGACCGGAATAATGGGGAACAGTATCCGAATATACCCTGCTATATAAGATAAATAGAAAGAGATATGATAATAAAAAAAAACTGTTTGAAGAGCAAAATATAGTTTTACTCTTCAAACAGCCTCTTCGCTATTCCTAGATTGCTTTGCTTATATTAGTGCTTTTCTTTCAATGCTTCGAAAATTAAGCCTGCTATCTCTTCTGCCAACTCAGGATTGTCTTTTATCACTTCTTTTGCCGACTCACGTCCTTGTGCCAGTTTGGTTTCATTGTAGCTGTACCACGAACCGCTTTTCTTGATGATACCAAGTTCTGCACCAAGATCTATGATTTCTCCCGAGCGAGAGATACCCTCACCGTACATGATATCGAATTCAGCTTTGCGGAAAGGAGGCGCAACTTTATTTTTTGCTACCTTCACACGAGTCTGGCTACCCCTTACCTCATCTCCGTCTTTCAATTGTCCGATACGGCGAATATCAAGGCGTACAGATGCATAGTATTTCAGGGCGTTACCTCCGGTAGTTGTTTCGGGTGAACCGAACATAACACCGATCTTGTCGCGCAACTGGTTGATAAATATACAGATGGTGTTTGTTTTGTTGATCGCAGCAGTTAATTTACGCAATGCTTGCGACATCAAACGAGCCTGTAATCCCATTTTTGAATCACCCATCTCGCCTTCTAGTTCTGCTTTAGGTGTCAGTGCGGCAACCGAGTCGATAACAATGATATCGATAGCCGAAGAACGAATCAATTGCTCTGCTATTTCGAGAGCTTGCTCACCGCTGTCTGGCTGCGATATATATAGGTTTTCGATGTCAACTCCAAGTTTTTCGGCATAAAAACGATCGAAGGCATGTTCAGCATCCACAAAGGCTGCTATACCTCCTGCTTTTTGTGCTTCGGCTATAGCATGTATAGCCAGGGTTGTTTTACCTGACGATTCGGGACCGTATATTTCGATCACCCTGCCGCGAGGATATCCGCCTACACCGAGTGCAGCGTTCAGGGCTATAGAACCTGTAGAAACAACAGCTATCTCATCGATTTTATCATCGCCCATTTTCATTATCGAGCCTTTTCCGTAGCTCTTCTCTATCTTGTCCATTGCAGCTTGCAGAGCTTTCAGCTTCTCTGTGTTTGGGGCTGCTTTTTTTTCTTTTTCTTCTGCCATTATTTCTCTTTGATAATTATATGAAACTTTTATTTATTTAGATCTAATATTTGTTGAGCGTGCTCTTTGGTTTTTATTTCCTTCGGAGTTATTATTTGCTCTATAATGCCCGATTCGTTTATCAGGAATGTTGTGCGAAATGTGCCCATGTATTTACGTCCGGCAAGTGTTTTCTCACCCCATACACCGAATTGCTCCACAAGCTTTTTGTTTGTATCGGCAATCAGCGGAAAAGGCAATTGTTGCTTTTCTATAAACTTCTGATGCGATTTTTCGTTGTCGACACTAACGCCCAGTATTTGGTAACCGGCTTTTCTGAGTTGCGAAAAGTTATCCCGCAAACTACAAGCCTCAGCTGTACAGCCCGGGGTATTGTCTTTCGGATAGAAATATAATACAAGCTTACTCCCTTGATAGTCGGATGCTTTTACTTCTTTTCCGTCCTGATCGATTCCTAAAATTTCAGGTATTTTATCTCCAACAGTAAGTGCCATATTTATATTGTTTTATTTTTGTATATAGAATGTCTTTTCGTATTCGCTTTTTTTATCTCTAACATTGTTTCTCAGGTCAATAGCTTCGTTCGATATATCTGTAAACTTAGCCGATGCTTTGTTGTACACTATAGCGTCGGTGTTCGCATCATCACCCAATGTTCCCAGATGTTCCAGCGCAATAACCTTATCTTTTACAGCACTGAGGTATGCCAGTACTGCCAGTTGGTAACTCTCTCCCCCTTTGTATATCGGAGTCTCTTTTACGGTCGTCAGGTATTTATCGATTTCCTCCAGAGTTTCTATTCTGTTTTTCGTGAGGTTAGCATTCGATTTTTTATCCCACACATCTTGCACCAATTTTTCATATCTGGAGTATGCTGCATCACTGTAATTGACGGCATCCAGTAATAAATAATTGTAATGCGTTTTCGAGTCTCCTTTATTTGTCTTTTCTACAATACGTTTTGTTACCGTCTGGGCATTTACAATTGTAACTGATCCCAGCATTGCCACTGCAATGAATAAATACTTTTTCATACTAAGGTGTGTTTTGTTTAGTTTGTATATTAAGATTGAAGGATTATTTCACTTCAAACCATTTGTCGTTGGCCGGAGGTATATAATCTTCCATTTTTTTCAGCAAACTGCCAATATTACCATCTATCAACAAAAGATCAAGATATTCATTTTTTAGAAAACCATTTTTGATCATTGTTTTCGACATCGTAATAAGCGGATCATAATATCCGTTGGTATTCAATACTGCTATCGGTTTTTTGTGTAATGCCAATTGAGCCCAAGTAAGCATTTCAAATAATTCGTCTAAGGTTCCGTATCCTCCCGCTAGAGCGATAACTCCATCGCTGATCTCGTTCATTAAGGCTTTGCGTTGGTGCATTGTTTCTACGATATGAATCTCTGTCAGGTTGGTATGTTCCAACTCCTTGCTTTTCAGAAATTCGGGTATAACACCTATTACTTCTCCACCCTCGCTTAGTGCGCCATTGGCTACATATCCCATAAGCCCTACGTGTGCACCTCCATATACAATGCCATAGCCTTTTTGTGCGATTGTTTTTCCGAGTAGGGTTGCTTGTTCTGCAAAGATTTTATCTGAACCTGAGGCCGAGCCGCAGAATATTGATATATATTTCATTATTAATTTATAAAATTAAAAATCCAAAGAAATGTATGGATACATACATTCGCTAAAGAGTTTCCAGCAAAGATGTTTTGTCAATGCAATGTTTTCGTTTCGCTTATCTTATCATAGCAAAGATAATAATATTATTAGATAAAAAATGATATGTAAACCTGATGTTGAAAACTATTTTATCAGAGAATTAGATCAAAGACTGGTATTACTTTCTGCTTATTTTGTAAGTTTACATTTTCTATTTATAAATACGCCCCTGTTATTTTATAAAGAATATTACTAATGTGCATTAAATTAAAAATGAGGATGAAATATATATTAATCGCAATTATAGCCGTATTGTCTTTTTCGGCTTGTCAGACCTCCCGTCAGGTGGGAGCAGGTATTTATGGTTGGCACAATGTAGCCGTAACCGAAGATATGGAAATCTATACAGACACCCTCAATCTGAAGCAAGACGGAGCAGTGTCTTACGCCTACGAAAAACGAATATACACTTCTACCGAAGCTCGTAAGGCCTATGTGGATAAAATAAGAGACAGGTATGTGGCGATGAAAAAGCCGGAAAAGGCGGAGAAATGGAACGATTTCAGTTATTGTATTTATTATAGTATGTACGATTGTTCAAACAGACGCTTTAGAGTCTTATCTGTAGAAGATTATGACTTGTCAGGTAAACTGATTCAGAAAACAGTCACATCCAAAGATAAACTGAGATGGCTAGAGGTGAATGCCAAAACTGTAGGTGATTACACTTTCTTCTTTGTTTGCGATTACGGAAAGTGATTTAGATGATTGATAATAGGATTTTACCGAATGTGGTTTAGCGTCAGTTCGATTCTTTCTCTCTGATACGAACCAGCCTCATTATAATCTTATTGGGGTCATCCTTATCTAAAATGGTTAGGACATCGTCTTTTAGCACAAACGTTTCTGTCCTTTGTTTCCCCATTCTATCCGTAACGGTAATGAGATTGTTGTTGATCCTATAAAAGCCTAAGCATTCTGTTTTGCTGACAAGACCATTCGTTTTTATTTCCAGATACATAGAATCTCGGTCTATCTTCAACTCCGGAGCTACGATGGTATCTCCGTTTACTATAATGACAGTGTCACAGTTGTGTTCCATTTCTACAGCCCAACGCCCCTCTAATGTAGGTTGAGTGCTGCATGCCATCAAGATAGTTAAGAATGAAAAACAAAAAAGTAAATGTTTCATCAATATACTGCTTTAGAGGGGTTGAAGGTAGGAAAAAATAATCAGAATCTATATAAAATGGTTTTGCATTATAAACTTTCTTAATTCAAATATCAGGCTTTATTCATTGTGTTTAACTATACTAAAAAAGGAATATACAAGTTATTTAAAGTAAACAAATGCATTTAATTGATTGTTATCATTATAAATATCTTATATTTGTTAATAATAGAATTATATAACACATAAATTACAGCACATTATGAAGGGATTTATTTTAGGTTTAGCTGTAGGTGCACTAGGTGTATATGCAGCATTGAAACTATCCGATGAGGAAACAAGAGAAGAATTACGCACAAGAGTAAACAGCGCTACGGATAAAGCGAAGTCTGAGCTAGACTATGGGTTGGCTGTAGGCAAAAGTAAGGCTTTGCGTGTAGGCGTAAAGGCAAGGCAAGAAGTAAGAAAAGGAAAACAAAAAATAAATGAAGTTACCGGCGAAGTGGCAGGAAAGTTGGCGAACGAATTGTCGGAAATAGAAGCAAAGGCTAAAGCAAATGCAGCAAAGGCTTAACTCCGTTTGTTTTATAATATAAAGAAAGAGATAATCGTATGGTTATCTCTTTTTTTTGTGTAAACAGCTTTATCTGTTTCTGTAACATGGGGAAATATTTCATATATTTATATTTCGAACAAAAATTGCACAATGAAGAAAATTGCTATCACCGGGGCTGCCGGAAACTTAGGAGGGCTCTTAGCTCAGGAACTTCAACACAAAGAAAATGTACACCTGAATTTGCTGATACACAAAAAAGATGTAGCCGAGAATCTGAAAGGTAAGAACAATGTATCTGTGTTTCGGGTTGATCTGGCAAGCCCCAAAACATTGGGAGACGTATTAGCCGGAGTTGATGTGGTTGTACATTTTGCAGGGGTTTTGTTTAAGGCTAATCCCGAAAAGTTTTTGCCAACTACAAACACTCTATACTTTAAAAACTTACTCGATGGAGCTATACAGCAGAAGGTGAAACGTGTAATATTGATTAGTTTTCCTCATGTTGAAGGAGAATGTACTCCCAATAATCCCGCAACAGGGCACTTGGATGGACAGCCCGAATCGATGCATGCCCGTACTCGCCTTGAAGAAGAAAAGCTCTTGTTCGGCTATGGTGACAAATACGGCATAGAGGCTGTCTCTCTGCGCGTAGGAATGGTCTATGGCAAAGGGATATTAATGATAGATGCTGCACAGTGGTTTGCTCGACATTGGCTTTTGGGCGTGTGGCGGAAACCTACATATATTCATCTTATTTCGAAAGTGGATTTTGCAAATGCCACTATTGCCGCAGCCCTGAAGCCTGATATCAAAGGGATATATCACATAGGTGACGAAGGAGTGCAAACCTTACAGCAATTCTTAGACGATATTACTGCTTATAGAGGAAATCGCAAGCCGTGGCGTATGCCTGTATGGATGATAATGGCTGCAGCAAAAGGGTCGGAACTGTTTTCATCTTTGTTTGGCACACAGAGCCCTCTCACCGTAGACTTTGTCAAAATAGGGATGGTTTCATACTATGGTGATACCCGTCGTATGAGAAACGAATTATTGCCCGAGCTGAAATTTAAGACTTATCGGGATGGGATAGAGCTGTTTTGATGATTGGGGTTTATCTGATTTCTTTTCCGAAAGGAACAAGAGCTAGATGTATCAGTTTAAAATGCTGTTTTCCAAACGGAATGCCTATTATTGTGATACAGAGAAGAACTCCCCAGAACAAGTGTGTAAGGGCAATCCAGAATCCTCCGATTATGATCCATATAATATTCATCACCAGATTGAGGCAGCCCGGAGCAGAGTCTTTCGATTCAACATGGCTCCCGAATGGCCATATTGCAAGTATTCCCAGCTTGAAAGCTTGTAGTCCGAAGGGAATGCCGATGATGGTCAATAACATAACAAATCCGGAAATGAAGTATTCGATGGCTATCATAAAGCCTCCGCAAATCAACCATATTATATTCCCTATTGTTTTCATACGTAACTTGTGCTTAAAGGTATTTAAATAAGATAAATAAAATCAGTTGAACAAATATAGCAGGATTTTGTAAAAGCAATGAGAATATTCTGACTTTTTATGGAGCGAATGTCTCGTTAATGAAAAATAATTTGTTTTTTTGTGGTAAACATGGAACGAATGTCTGTTAGATTGATAAGCCTTTTAGGTTTTATTTTTACTTTCCTATTCTTGGTTAGTTGCAAGCCCTACAATAGCGATGAGGTAAATAACCAGATGATACAAGGAAAATGGCAGCTTGTGGCTGTGGAATCGAAAAGAAACGATTCGGCAAGCCTAGACCTGAATCAGCAAGATGTATATTTATACTTTAATGGAAATAAGTGTACGCAAGAAATTGTCGGGCTTGTAAAGTCGGACTATACCTTTATAATACATAATTTTACACTGATGTTGTATAAAGATTCTATATTCGATAATAAGCTTGATATATACACTTTAACTGTCGACTCTTTAGTTTTTAAGCAAGGAGGAGACAGGTCTCTAAAATATAAAAGAACAGGACTGTAAGTTTGCCTGTTCTTCTATAATTTGTGTATGTATGTTGTAGATGCTTTTTAATCTATCCTTCTGAGAAACCTTCTCATTTCGTATATTATATCGGGTCTGGCATCAGTCCTGAACTTGTTGAAGCTAACGAAAGAATCAAACTCTTTATTCGTAGATGAATCTGTTCTTTTTTTCCAGTCTGTAACCCAAAGAAAAGGTGCTGTGGGTACATAATTTCCAAGTGTATCAACTGCATTATCTACAAAGTAATAAACAATGTCGTCAACGATTTTTACGGGATATTTACCTGTGATTCGTACTCCATCATTATCCGGGTCACGGAAATCTATATTTACAGATGTCTTTCCATTTCCTTCATCATTGAACGTATATGTGTTGCCTTTCAGCTTAGCCAGTGTTTCTTTCGAATAAGTAGCGTCGTATACCCCATTAGCCAATAGCTGATAATCATATACTTCCCATTTTCCGAGTAGGCTGCTATATTTACCCTTAACATCTACTTTCTCCATATTGGGATGTATATTCGGTGCTTTTTCTATATTTCTCATCGATCTGCCGTCTCTGATCTTATAGCCATCTACCGTAAAGTATTTGAATACCGTAAAAGCCTCCTTGTTTTTATAAAATATAGAGATTGTTTCGGTATTTACAAAAGAAGTATCTCTCCCGTTATGTCGTGTAACATTCATGGTGATCAGACCATCTTTTACATCGTAAGTACCTTTATCTATAAGCTCATCCAGTACATTTGAGTTTTCGAATGTGTAAACGCCTTTCGAGTCTATATAGAACTTGTTTATAAATCCGTCATAATCTACTGATCTGAAATTTGGATATGCCGATTCGGACCCATCTTCTTTGACTTTAATTACTTGTTTCTCCGAGTTATATATTTCCCATGTGCCCAATAAATCATCTTTAGTAAGGTCGGATGGAGTAATTGTTTCTGTATTGGTATCCGGTTTGTCAGGAGTATCGCTGTTGCAACTGCTTAATCCTATAATAGTACATATTAAGGGAAAAATGCAAAGTAGTTTTTTCGTCATTATCATTTGGAGAACGTTTTGTATAGTTTATGCCTGTTTGCTGTGCAAAGATATAATAATATCTGCAAATGAATGAAATGTATAGCTTTGTTTTTGCTTTATTTAATTGTATTCTATCGTTTTAGCCTCTATGAATAGATTAAATGTATTTTTTTGTAAATTAGTGCATAGATATGTTAATGTGGTTTTGTCGACTCAAATTTTGCCTCTTTAATATGAGCGGATAAGAAAAATCATAATCGGAAACGTATAGTGTCATTATTCCGTTTTTGATGGATCGTATTTGTAACGACAATTTTTTTGGTGTAAGTTTTTTCGTATTGTTGTTTTGTAGAAATTCAAAATAAGTAATATCGATGCTGTTATTCTCAATCAAATACTTTCCTGTAATATTGAAAAGAATGACTCCGTCCATCGATTCACCTAAATGAAAAGTAGAATCATCCTTGAATATGTATATATAAGGATATTCCGTCTCTGAATATTGCCCCGGCTTGTCAGTTTCTTTTACTTCTACCCATCGTCCGGCAATGTCGCTTTTTGTGTAAGAAACATCTTGTCCAAAAAGGTGAAGAAAAGAGATCGAGAGTAAGCAGAATAGGATAACCTTTTTCATACTAGTTAGGTGTTAAGATATGCGGAAGTGAAACCTTATTTCGCAATATCTGTTATCTCGTCCGAACGGTATATATGAAGCCCTACTGTATTCTGTTGAGCAACTCTGTACATGGCTTCAGCTACATCCTTCGCTTTGATCGGACGATATTTCTTTAATTTGCCTGTAAGAAATATGGAGAATATTTTCATCGCAAAACTTAGTACTCTTTCTCTAAAGCGGAATTCTTTCCTGTTACCTTCCAACAACGATGGTCTGAATATGGATATAGACTGGAACGGCAATTTCCTTAGCTCTTCTTCGCACTTGCCTTTTATGCGTAAATAGAAGTTGCTCGATTCCGGATTAGCTCCAATTGCTGATATAATTGAGAATTGCTTTATGCCATTCACAGCAGCTACCTTTGCAAATTGAAGAGGGTAGGTAAGGTCTACTTTTTTGAATGCTTCTTGGCTTCCGGCTTTTTTGATGGTCGTTCCCAAGCAGCAAAACATATCGTTTCCTTCCATATAATCTTTATACGAGTCTACGTCGTCGAAGTCTACGATATGCTGAACCAGTTTGGGGTGCGATATTTTAGTCTCGCGACGTACAAAACATATCGTTTTATCGTAGATGTCACTATTTAATAATATTCTCATTAGATGTGATCCCGTCAATCCGGTACTTCCTATCAATATTGCGGTTTTTGCCATCTCTTTATCCTTTTGCTTTTCTGTTTTTATTATTCAAGGTCTACTACAGTAATTCCTGTTCCTCCAAATTGTACATGCTCATCCTGAAAATTTCGCACACCTTGAGCCGTACGGAGATAGTCTCGTATCATCTGTCTTAGTGCTCCCGTTCCCGTTCCGTGTAATATTCGTATTCGAGAAACCCCTACGAGCACTGCATCGTCTACAAAATACATGACTGCTTGCAGTGCCTCTTCGCCACGCATACCTCTCACATCTATATCTTGCTTGAAGTTGAGTTTCTTCTCTCGGAGATCGTCGCTGGCTGCTACGCTGATTGTAGTGCTGCGGTTTTCACGTTTTACTTGATTTTTACTTATATATTCAAGCGTTTCGAGTTTTACGGTCGATTTGATCATACCAAATGCAACTGTAGCACTTCCTTTTTGTATATCAAGTACTTGTCCGATTGAAGTTTGTCCTTTGATGCGTACATTGTCTCCAATAGCGATTATTTGTTCTTTAATCTCTTTGGGTTGTTCGCTTTTTTTCTTTTTATTTTTTTCTTTCTCTTTTAACTTCTCTATTTTCTTAGCGATCTTATCATCCGAGAAATTTTTTTCGTCTGCTAATGACGATTTGAATTCGTTGAGAGTCAATCGGGCTTGCTTTGTCTTTTCCTTCTCGGCCTGCGATTCTCGAATTGTACGTATCGTATTCTCTATTTTTGCATTGGCCTCAGATAAAACCCTTTCTGCATCAGCCTTAGCCTGACGGAGTATCTCTTTCCGTTGTTTTTCGACACTCAGCAGATCTGTTTCGTATGTTGTGGTAATCTCTTCAAGCCGTTTTTCTTTCTGACGGATGCTTTGGCGTTTAGTTTCCCAATATCGTTTATCTCTGACAATATCTTGGAGGTATTTGTCCATATTGATGTAGTCACTGCCTACTACTTCAGAAGCATCGGCAATTACATCTTCCGGCAAACCTATTTTTCGGGCTATTTCTATTGCAAAAGAGCTTCCGGGGTTGCCGATAGATAAAGTGAACAGCGGTTGCATCAGGTGGCGATCGTATAGCATTGCCCCATTGATAACACCTTTATGTTCATTTGCATAATGTTTAAGGTTTTGGTAGTGAGTTGTGATTACACCAAAAGACTCTTTTTCATTAAAGCGTTTAAGCAGGGATTCTGCTATTGCGCCACCGATTTGCGGTTCGGTTCCCCCTCCAAATTCGTCTATAAGTAAGATTGTTTTTTCATCGCAGTTTCTTACAAAAAACTTCATATTAGTTAGGTGCGAACTGTATGTACTCAAATCATTTTCTATAGATTGTTCGTCACCTATATCTATAAATATATTGTTGAATATCCCTACTTTCGAATTTTCTGCTAAAGGTATCGGTATTCCGCATTGTAGCATATATTGAAGTAGTCCCACTGTCTTTAGGCAAACGGATTTACCTCCTGCATTTGGTCCTGAAATAATGAGAATGCGATTGTCTTCCTCTAGTTCTATATCGAGAGGTACAATTTGTTTATTCTGTTTTCTGTGAGAAATAAATAGCAGAGGGTGCTTCGCTCTATACCACCTTATAATCTGCTTGTCTTCTATGCTTGGTTTTATAGCGTCCAGATCGATGGCAAATGTAGCTTTAGATCTTATGAAATCGATTGTAGCGAGAAATTCGTACGACTGCAATATGTCTGCTGCCAGCGGGCGAAGTATATCGGTGAATGTTACCAGTATTTTTATTATCTCTCTGCGTTCTTCACTTTCCAGCTCTCTTATGCGGTTGTTGGCTTCTACTACTTCGGCAGGTTCTATAAATACAGTTTTGCCCGAAGCTGACTCATCATGTACAATCCCTTTTATCTTCCGCTTAAATGCCGGTGCTACGGGTATTACAAGACGTCCGTCACGCATGGTGGGAGTTACATCTTTTTCTACAAGCCCCTCGTTCTGAGCCGTGCGTAAGATCGCATTAAGGCTTCGAGATATCCCGCTCGAAACATGTGCTATATCTTTTCGTATGCGGCTTAGCTCAGCGGATGCATTATCCTTTATGCGCCCAAACTTATCTAGGATATTATCAATCTTACTTATTAGCTGGGGAAATATAGCAACTTCTCCGGCTAATGCATACAAGTATGGATAAGGGGTATTTTCTTCCTCTTCCTTTTTTAGGAAAAGAACAATGTCCCGTATTGTTTGTAACGATCTTCGTAAATCAAATAAGGCTGCTTCGTCTATCCATGTACCTTCTACCCGTATGTTGCGTAGAGCATGCCTCACGTCAAGAAAATAATTAGTAGGGAAGTTGTCTTCTTCGTTTATGATGCGCATAAATTCCTCGGTTTGAGACAACGATTCTGATATATGTATATAATCAGAAGAGAAGGCCAGATTGGTAACCTTTTCTTCCCCCAGTGGACTTAAGCATTTTGCTATGAGTAGTTGGCGGATTTTGTCAAATCCTATTTTATATTCAAAGTTTTCCGGATAAATCACAGCGCTATTATTAAAATAGAGTGCAAATATAGTGAAATAGATTAACTCATTCTGTATTCAAATTTTATAAAATGGGCTTATTCTTTTTGCAGAATATAAAAATTACTTTACTTTTGTGAAAATTAAAAGGGAGAGCTTTATTACAAACTCCTAGAAGGCTGTGGAATAGTACAAATGCCATCTATGTAAATAAAAAAGAGCTATACATAATTTACTGCTAAATATAAAAAGCCAGTTTTTTTAATAAATTTGTTATAGATTAGTAATAAATTATGCTAATAAGAGTTTCCTTTATATTCTGATCTTTAAAGTACTTTATACAATATATTCCAATGCAAGAGAGGAGTGACGAAGGATTTATTGGGCATTTATTATCCTGCAATGACTCTTATCTTTAAACTAACAAGTGTTTTTATCTCATTATCTGCTTGTGAAAGTAGGTTTGGGGTTTTGTCATTGATTACGCTCCTCTTGAGCATTGGATTATCTTTTTCCTTTTTTTTATTAATCAGATGATTTTCATTGCGATGTGGCTTGTGGTGAGTGGTGCTCTTGCTTGTGTTGGTGAGGCTTGTTTTCTTGTTAGGGAAAGGTTCTTTTTTATACTCATTCTAAATAAAGTCAGTTTTCCTTCTCTTTTTATATAAAAAATGCCCATCTTTGTGTCTCTAATTAAGTGAAAGATTTTTAGTATGCTTTTATCTGATTTGAACACGGGAGAGAAAGGTGTCATTGTACGCGTAAATGGAAGTGGTGCTTTTCGTAAACGTATTCTCGAAATGGGTTTTATAAAAGGAAAAACCATAAAGGTGATATTAAATGCTCCCCTCAAAGACCCTATTAAATATAAAATAATGGATTATGAGGTTTCGCTCCGAAGAAGCGAAGCTGCTCTAATCGAAGTTATATATCCTGATTCACATAAAGTAAGGGATGAGAATCTGTCGCACTCTGCGACGAACGAATCTTTAGGTTATTATTCCACCACGGAAGATGTGGTAACATCTTTGCGAAAACCGAATTCCGATTCGAAAAAAGTAATAAGGGTCGCATTGGTAGGTAATCCTAATGCCGGAAAAACTTCCCTCTTCAATATTGCTTCCGGAGCTCACGAACATGTAGGTAACTATGGTGGGGTAACCGTCGATTCGAAAGAAGGAAAGTTTAAGCATGGAGGCTATACTTTTAAAGTTGTAGACTTGCCCGGAACTTATTCGCTTTCGGCATATACTCCGGAGGAATTGTTTGTAAGACGACATATTGTAGAAGATAAACCCGATGTGGTTATTAATATTGTTGCTGCTTCCAATCTTGAGAGAAACCTGTATTTGACTACCGAGCTTATCGATATGGAGGTGTCTACGGTGATCGCTCTTAATATGTATGACGAACTATTAGAAACGGGTAGCGAATTTGATTATCAGAGCCTGTCTCAGATGATTGGTATTCCTATTGTTCCTACAGTTGCTAAAACGGGAGTAGGTATAGGTGATCTGTTCGATGCGGTGATACGTGTCTATGAAGAGAAAGAACCTATCGTTCGACGTGTACATATATATTATGGTAATGTTGTAGAAAATGCAATAAGCAAACTCAATATACTTCTTGAAAAGGAAAAAGAAACATCGTTGATTTTCCCTCGCCGTTATATTTCAACAAAATTGTTGGAAAAAGATAAAGATGTAGATGCCTATGTCGGTTCATTGTCAAATGCTGCGGATATCTATGCTCTGAGAGACAATGAGGTTAAATATATAGAAGATACACTAAAAGAAGATACCGAATCCGTGCTGACGAATGCCCGATATGGTTTTGTGGCAGGAGGGCTGAAACAGACACTCAAGGAAAAGCTTTTCGAGTCGGACGTAACCCGGATGATAGATGCAGTGGTTACCAATAAGTATATTGGATTCCCTGTGTTTTTCTTTTTTATGTGGGTGATGTTTGAATGTACATTCCGTTTGGGTGGATATCCTATGGAGTGGATTGAAAACGGGGTGGCAGTACTCGGTAATTTTATCCGAGGAAATATGGTTGACGGTATGCTTAAAGACTTAATTGTTGATGGTATTATCGGCGGTGTTGGCGGTGTTATCGTCTTTCTTCCCAATATATTGATCCTGTATGCTTTTATTTCCTTTATGGAAGACTCCGGCTATATGGCTCGGGCAGCTTTTATAATGGATAAGGTGATGCATAAAATGGGATTGCACGGAAAATCTTTTATTCCATTGGTTATGGGATTTGGTTGCAATGTGCCTGCGATACTTGCTACAAGAACTATCGAAAGCCGTAATAGTCGGATGATAACTATGTTGGTTAATCCGTTTATGTCTTGTAGTGCACGATTGCCTGTGTATTTGTTGTTTGTAGGAGTTTTCTTTAAGTCGTATGCAAGCTTTGCCTTGTTTGGTTTGTATTTTACCGGGATTCTATTGGCTGTGATTTCTGCCCGCTTATTTAAGCGTTTTCTTTTCCCGAAGGAAGATACACCATTTGTAATGGAATTACCTCCTTACCGTATGCCTACAATTAAGTCGGTGACTATACATATGTGGGATAAATCTCAGCAGTATTTGCGGAAAATGGGAGGTGTTATTTTGGTTGCATCTATTATCATCTGGTTCTTGGGTTATTTTCCACGAGACAAAGAACGGGAGTTGAAATATGATAATATGATAACTCAGGTTGAGCAGCAAGAAGGGCTGGGTGATGAAGAAAAGAGTGCTCAAATCGAAGAAATAGAAGAGGGTAGAAATACAGAACATCAAGAAGAGTCGTATATTGGTCGTGTAGGTAAAGCTATCGAGCCTGTGATGAGGCCTCTCGGTTTTGATTGGAAGATAAGTGTTAGTCTTCTTTCAGGTATGGCGGCCAAAGAGGTTGTGGTGAGTACCTTAGGTGTACTGTATACGGGTAGCTCTGAAGATCAGGAATCGCTGGAAGTTCGTCTTTTAGCAGATAAGCAAGCAGATGGAAGCACAACATTTACTCCATTGGTAGTTGTCAGTTTGCTGCTTTTTGTGCTGATTTACTTTCCATGTGTCGCAACTATTGCTGCTATAAAAGAAGAATCCGGCTCTTGGAAATGGGGTGTTTTTAGTATTGTTTACACAACTTTACTAGCCTGGCTTATTTCTTTTGTAGTGTATCAAGTTGGATGTTTGTTCTGATTTTCTGATGTTTTCTTTCTTTTTTATTCTATTGTTTCTTATTGTTGTAATTATAATATGTAAAGGGCGGCTTTTGTTGCTCTTTTCTTTTTTTTGAAAAAGTTGTGGTTAAATGTTAAAAATCTGCTTTTTCGAAAGAATAAAGCGCGTGTTTTTTTAGTGTTTTTTTGGTGTATAGCTTCTGGATGGTTTCAATATGTAATTTATTTAACATTTGTGCTACTTGTATATGTTTGTAAATCTGTGTTTAATTATGTTTGTTCTTTCAAAATGACAAAATTTGTATAATTTAATCTAAGATTTGTTTTTTCGTGAAAATTGCCTAATTTTGTATATCAAAAAACAAACTGATGCTAAAAAGTCTGATATTGCATCAAAGTGTTAGCATCGGGATGGGGTTTTAATTTAGAAATTAAAGTAGTGTTTGTATGATGAAAAGAGTGATGTTAATTCTATCCTGCTTATTTATAAGCATAGGATTTATTACAGCCCAAACAACTCGTGTTACCGGTATTGTCTTAGATGATATTGGTGAGCCTGTTGTTGGAGCTTCGGTTGTTGTAAAAGGAACAACTATTGGTACGATAACAGATGTTGATGGAGCTTTTTCTATTAATGTTCCTCAAGGAAGAAATACAATGGTATTTTCTTTAGTTGGTATGCAATCAGTTGAGACTAAAATTTCGCAAAATATGCGAATAACTTTACAGAGTAATGAGCAAGCTTTAGATGAGGTTGTAGTTACAGCTTTCGGTGGCGTTGTCAAAAAAAGTTCGATATCTGGTGCTCAAACATCTATCGGAGGAGATAAGATTGCTCAACTTCCAGTGCAAAGTTTTGACCAAGCGCTATCTGGTAAAATGGCAGGGGTTCAAATATCTATGGCTTCAGGTTTATTAGCCGAAGGTACTAGTATTCGCGTGCGTGGAACAAATTCAGTTTCATTATCATCTCAGCCATTAATAGTAATAGATGGGGTTCCTGTTACTGAAACTACTAACTTGAATGTGTTTAATAGTGGTAATGGTACTCGTTTCAATCCATTAGCTACAGTTAATCCGAATGATATTGAATCTATAGAGGTTTTGAAAGATGCTGCCGCTGCCGCTTTGTATGGGTCAAGAGCTGCTAATGGAGTTTTACTTATAACAACAAAGAAAGGGAAAATAGGGAAACCTCAAGTTGCATATGCTGGTTATGTAGGATGGGCTAAAGCCGCAAAAACACCAGATTTATTAAATGCAAACGATTTTATTACTATCCAAAATGAAAAATCTCAAAATCGTTTTGGACAAGGGGTATTATTCGCAAACAAATCTTACTTGAATGACCCTGATGATAAAAGAAAATATGATGAAACCAATTGGTTAGACGTTATTTTCCGTACCGCTTTTCAACAAAATCATCAATTATCAGTGTCGCATGCAACAGAGAAAACAAACTACTATGCTTCTGCTGACTATACATCGCAAGAGGGTATTGTAATTGGAAATAAGTTGGTTAGAGGAGGTGTTCGCGTTAATGCTGAAGCTCAGGCTACAAATTGGCTAAAGGTTGGTATTTCTACTGCTTATTCTAAAACGGCCAATGATGGAGTTTTGTCTGATGGATATTTAGCCGGTGTAACAATTTCAGGCTATAATGCGCCACCCAATGTGCCGGAGAGATTAAATGGAAATTATTATTTGGCAAGTGGGGCTTTAGGTGCTGGAAATAACTTGTATTCGTATAATGGGTCTAATACTTTTGGAAACAGATTTTATCACCCGTCGGCTACAGCAAGTCTAAATAGAAATAAAAATACATCCGAAAGAGTATTGGCTAATGCTTTTATTGAGATTACTCCAATAAAAGAATTGAAAATAACAAGTAAGATTGGTATTGACTATCTGAATAACTTTGAGGATCAATACAGTCACCCTGATTTGATTGGGCTTGGTTGGAAAGGATCTAATAACGGATTAGTTCAAGATAATATAGTTTGGATTACTCAATGGAATTGGCAAACTTATGCAAACTATAATAAAAAATTCGGGTTGCATTCCCTTGGTTTAACAGCTGGATTAGAATATCAAAAGAGAGCATATAAAGATGTGTATGCTGGTGCTGGTAATTTTGTGTTTAGTACATATAACGAAATTCTAGATGGTTTGTTTACTGATCAATATACGGGAGGAACAAAAAACTCTAGAGGTTTCTCTGGATATTTTGGTCGCACGTCGTACAACTACGATGAACGATATTATGTAGAGGGTTCGCTTCGTATGGATTATTATTCAGGTTTTGGGCTTAATAATAGGAAGGGTATATTTCCTGGAGTTTCTACCGCATGGAGATTATCTAAGGAAAGTTTTATGCAAAATTTGGAATCAAAAATATTTGATGACTTAAAACTGAGAGCTAGTTGGGGACTTGTTGGTAATAGTAATGTAGGACCTTATGCTAGCCGTACATTGTACGCTGGTGGTCAGTATGCCGACTTGAATGGAGTAAGTATGTCTCAAGTGGGTAACCGTGATTTGAAATGGGAAACAGTTAAAAAGTGGGATTTTGGTGTGGATGCATTACTCCTTAATCAACGATTAAATGTATCATTTGACTACTGGATTACAAATATCTCCGATATGTTACTTGATGCTCCTGTCCCTCTATATACAGGTATACCCAATGCGTATATTACAACAAATATTGGAGAAATGACCAATAAAGGTATTGAGTTGCAGATAAACACCACAAATATTCAAACTACTGATTTTCGTTGGACTACTGCGTTTAATTTGACTACAGTTAAGAATAATGTCAAAAAACTTACTTCTTCAGGTAATATTGAGGAGTTACCTTATGTCGTAGCTGAAAATTATCCACTAGGATCATATAAATTGTATAAATGGGCTGGTGTTAATCCTGATAATGGAGAGGCTGGATATTATGACAAAGATGGTAATATAAAATGGTATAATCCAGAGAAAAAAGTATGGACAAATACCGAAGGTGAGACTGTTGGTGCTTTAACCGCAGATGACTATTATCTGTCAGATAAAACGGGTTCTCCTACATGGTATGGTAATATTGATAACTCTTTATTTTATAAAGGTTTGGATGTTTCTTTTGGCTTGCAATTTGCTGGTGGAAATTATGTTTATAATGCAACCGCACAGGGTTTGATGACTAATAATCTTAATAATAATATATCAGAGATTCTAGATAGATGGACTACTCCAGGTCAAAAAACAAATGTGCCTAGATTATATCATGCAGATGCAATTTCAATGAGAATGTCAGATCGTTTCCTAGAAAAAGGTGATTTTTTAAGATTGCGAGATCTTACTTTAGGTTATACATTGCCTTCAGATGTTATCAAAAAGTTAGGCGTTACCTCTTTGAGAATTTATGCTAGAGCAACTAATCTTTTTGTTATTACAGATTATAGCGGATCAGATCCGGAGCTAAGTACTAATAGAAACAGTAACTACAGGGTTGGATACGATAATAGATCTGTACCTTATCCACGTACGTTTACATTAGGATTAAATTTGAACTTTTAATCTTTTAAAATTTTGATTATGAGAAATATATATAAAGCAATATCTGTGTTTATATGTGTAGTGGGGTTAAATTCTTGCCAATATGATGCAGTGAATGATAATCCATACTACATGGGTGAGACTCCCGAGCAAATAATGAGCTCTGCGGAGAAAATTGATGCAGCTGCGATTGGTATGTATGATGCGCTGCAGAATGCAGAATTTTTAGGTGGACGTGCTCAGATTTATGTAGATGTCCGTGGATTAGATGTAAATCCCGTATCATATTTTAATGCTCTGTCTACATACGTTATGACATCAACAGATGGATATGCGTCTGATAATTGGGAAGGGGGATATCGTACTATTTATGAAGCGAATGTATTTTTAGAAGGTATAGAGGCTAATAAAAACTTAGTAGATGAAAGTTTATATTTAAAATATACAGGTGAGGCTAGATTTATACGAGCTATATGTTATTTATACCTTCTTAACTTCTACGGGCAACAATATACTACAGCTGGAGACTTAGGTGTTCCATTGATCACTAAAGCATATGATGGAGGTACAGCTTTTACGGAAAGTCTTAATGTAACAAGATCTACTGTTGCAGATTGTTATAAGTTTATAGTTGATGATCTTAAATACGCTGAAACTAATCTCCCAGGTTCATACGATGATTCATATCAAAATGCTTTTAGGGCTACAAAAGCTGCTGCAAGAGCAATATTATCAAGAGCGTATCTTTATCAGAAAGATTGGGATAATGCAATAACTTATGCTAATAAAGTTATAAGTCCTAGTGATGGTGCTTTATCATACGAATTGGTTAAAGATCAAAAGGCTGATGTATTTACGGCTCTTATAACAGGAAGTAAGGAGATTGTCTTTTTTGTCGCTCATAATAAGGGGGATAACCCAAATACGAATAATTCTCTTGGTCAACATTATGGCCAGCTTGGACGTGCAGATATTCAGGTTAATCCTACGTTTGTGAGTTCTTTTGAAGATACGGATACAAGAAAGACTCAATTATTAGCTCTTGATAAAAATGGTGCATGGTGGAATGAAAAATATCGTGGTTTATCATATGATAATGCTCCAATAATACGATATGCGGAGGTGTTATTAAATAAAGCAGAAGCATTAGTTTATAAATCAAAAACAGTAAATGCTGATGCAATTTCTTTAATAAATGAAATAAGAACTCGTTCTAAAGCATCTGAGGTTAAATCTGCAGACTTTGCTTCATGGACTGAATTGAAGGATTTTATCTTAGCTGAGAGAAGAAGAGAGTTGTGCTTTGAAGGGCATGCAAGTTTTGATTTATTCCGTAGTGAAAAAGGAATCCCTGCAGGTCGAGGTTCGGTATCAACACCTGCGATGAGTTATCCGAATGACTTATTTACTTTACCTATTCCAAATTCAGATATTCAAAAGAATAAAAATTTGGTTCAAAATAAAGGGTATTAGGAATATATATTAGAAAACTCCAAGCTCTTGCTTGGAGTTTTTTTATGTCTTTTAACCTCTCTTTAACGTCAACTTTCTTTTATCTTATGTAACTTTGTTTTCAGAAACGGAGGATAAATATATGTTTCAAGAAATTATTGTTGGTATTATAGGCCTATCTGTTGCCTTGCTTGTATTGTTTAAAATTTACGGATTCTTTTTTTCTAAGAATGAGCAAAAAGGTAGCTGCGGATGTTCCGGATGTGGCTGTAGTACGAAGCAAAAACAAGTAAAATATTGAAGTTTTATTTGGAGTGAAGGATAAATATTCATATATTTGATATAAAGATTTAAGTCGTGTTGGTCGATTGGGAAGCTCATCAATTAAAAAATGACCGAGACAAGCTTTTGATTCTAATGGCGGGCCACACCTTCGGGTTGCTTAGCGCGGTGGATTACAAAGGAATCGAAGCACTCAAATCCTGTTTTACGGAGTTTCGGTATATCCACCAATACGACTTTCTATACAAAAGGAGTTACTTTCATTAGTAGCTCCTTTTTGCGTTATAAAACGTTCTTTATTTTTATTTCATATTTTCTTTATGGTATAATTTCTTTTGTTATTTCTATTAATTGTATATTTGTAACCGAATAATATTGATTGTTGTTATTTATATCAAACAAAAATGGACACTTTAGAGAAACTGACCGCTGAAAAATTACTTAGTATTAGGGCTATTAAACTGCAACCTTCAAACCCTTTTACATGGGCGTCAGGATGGAAATCACCTATTTATTGTGATAATCGTAAGTTGATATCGTATCCTCGCATACGTACTTTTATTAAAACCGAATTATCTCGTCTTATTCTCGAAAATTTTCAGGAGGCTGATGCTATAGCAGGAGTTGCTACAGGAGCTATCGCACCCGGAGTTTTAGTTGCTGATGCATTAGGTTTACCGTTTGTTTACATACGGGCTACACCTAAAGATCACGGATTGGAAAATCTTATAGAGGGTGAGTTGAAACCAGGGAGTAAGGTTGTGGTCGTAGAGGATCTTATATCTACAGGATCGAGTAGTCTTAAAGCAGTAGAGGCGATTCGTCGCGATAGCTCTGAGGTAATTGGAATGGTTGCTAATTTTACATATGGTTTTCCTGTTGCAACAGAAAATTTCAAAAAAGCTGATGTGAAGCTAATTACTCTTACCGATTACGATGCTGTCCTAAAAGAGGCTTTACGCATAGAATATATCGCCGAGTCTGATCTGGATACATTACAGGAATGGAGAAAGTCTCCAGCAGATTGGAAATAATCCATAATATATAATGGCTGAATTTGTAAGTGAAGTAAAAACTATTCCGCATTCTGATGCGGATATATATACAGTGCTTTCCGATTTGAACAATCTGGAACTGGCTAAAGATGAGATACCACAGAATATGGTCAAAGATTTGTCCTTTGATCAGGATTCGTGTACTGTTACTGTTGATCCGGTCGGAAAAATACGTTTTGTTGTGGTTGAACGTGACCCCAATAAAACAATAAAATTTCAGGCAGAGCAATTGCCTTTTGATGTCACAATGTGGATACAATTAAAATCCTCGGCTGATGACGAAACTAAGATGAAGCTCACGATTAAAGCTGATTTGAATCCTTTCTTGAAGCCGATGGTTTCTAAACCATTGCAGGCAGGATTAGATAAGGTAGCCGAAAGCCTTTCTGCTTTACCTTATGCTGATATTTTGAATAAAGGAAGAATAGAGGAATAGCCAATGAAACTTTGGGAAAAAAGCGTTCAAGTAAATAAAGATGTAGAGTCTTATACCGTTGGACGAGACAGGGAGTTGGATGTATATCTTGCTCCTTATGATGTTTTAGGCTCTATGGCTCACATCACCATGTTAGAGTCTGTTGGGTTGTTGACAAAAGAAGAACAGGCTGTTTTAATCAAAGAGCTGAAAGGAATATATAAACAGGCAGTTTCCGGCGAATTCGTAATAGAGGATGGCATCGAAGATGTGCATTCTCAGGTAGAACTTATGCTTACCCGTAAGCTGGGAGATATCGGTAAAAAGATCCATAGTGGTCGTTCCCGTAACGATCAGGTACTGATTGATCTGAAACTTTTTACCCGTGATCAGATTCATTCTCTCGTAAATTCGGTTACGAAACTGATCGATGTTCTTTTGCTGCAAAGTGAGAAATACAAAAACATCCTCATGCCCGGCTATACGCACTTGCAGATAGCTATGCCTTCATCTTTTGGACTATGGTTTGGTTCTTATGCTGAAAGTCTTGTAGATGACCTTCAGTTACTCTTGGCTGCATATCGAATATGCAATCGGAATCCACTCGGATCGGCGGCAGGATATGGATCTTCATTTCCCCTCAATCGTCAGATGACAACCGATTTGTTAGGTTTTGACTCCATGAATTATAACGTTGTTTATGCACAGATGGGACGTGGTAAGATGGAGCGTGTAGTTGCTTTTGCCATAGCTAATATTGCTGCAACATTATCTAAATTGTCGTATGATTCATGTTTATACAACAGTCAGAATTTTGGATTTATTAAATTGCCTGACGAGTATACTACAGGATCGAGCATAATGCCTCACAAGAAGAATCCTGATGTATTTGAACTTACACGGGCAAAATGTAATAAGTTGCAAGGCTTGCCAAACAATATAACGTTGATTACCAATAATCTTCCATCCGGATATTTCAGAGATTTGCAAATTATAAAAGAGTTGTTTATTCCTTCATTTGAGGAAATGAATGATTGTTTGCAGATGGTTGCGCGAATGATGGGTGAAGTGAAGATAAACGAACATATACTGGATGATCCTAAATATCTTTTGATATTCAGTGTCGAAGAAGTTAACAGACTGGTTCTGGAGGGTGTTCCTTTCCGTGATGCTTATAAGCAAGTTGGGCTGGAAATAGAAAAAGGGAATTTTAGTCACAATAAAGAAGTACATCATACGCATGAAGGTAGTATTGGTAACCTGTGCAATGATCGTATTGATATACTCAAGCAGCAGATTGTAGATCAATTCGAATTTGAGAAAGTGATATCTGCTGAGACAAAATTACTTGGAGAGAATTGAATTCTTTACCAAATAAGTTTTAATGCATAGCTTAATATTTATATATGAAAGAATCTGAAATAATCCTGGCGAGCTTGTCAGGAGAGGATAAGCCCGGGGTTACTGCAGCCTTAACTGCAGTTTTAGCAGATCACAATGCCAATATACTTGATATAGGGCAGGCTAATATACATCATTCTCTTTCTTTGGCAATTATGTTTGAAGCAACGAATGCCGGAGACGTTATAAAAGATTTGCTTTTTAAAGCTACAGAGTTGGGTGTTGTTATCCGATTCTCACCCATCAGTAAGGATAATTATACCCGCTGGGTGAATCTTCAGGGAACAAAGAATAGATATATAGTTACAGTTCTGGGACGTGTTTTAGACCCTTCTCATATTTCGGCTGTAGCACAGGTGAGTCAGAAACATAAATTAAATATCGAAAAGATAATACGTCTGACAGGCCGTGTTCCATTGGCTGCTTCGGAGCGTCCAAGCCGTTCATGTATTGAATTGTCAATCAGAGGAACTGTAGATGATGTAGATGCCCTGAAGCATGACTTTATGAAACTTGCGGATGATATGGGTATTGATATCGCTTTTCAGGTAGAAAATATGTATCGCCGTATGCGTCGTTTGGTTTGCTTTGATATGGACTCTACATTGATTCAGACCGAAGTTATAGATGAGCTTGCCGAGCGTGCAGGAGTGGGAGATGAAGTAAAAGCTATTACCGAAGCCGCTATGCGAGGAGAAATAGATTTTAGTGAAAGCTTTAAGAAACGTGTAAGCCTGTTGAAAGGTTTGGATGAGTCTGTTATGCAGGATATTGCAGAGAATTTGCCTGTAACAGAAGGAATGACACGCCTTATCCGCATATTGAAGAAGAGCGGATGTAAGCTCGCTATATTATCCGGTGGATTTACTTATTTTGGAAATTACCTGAAAGACAAGTATGGTTTCGACTATGTTTATGCAAATGAATTGGAGATTGAAAATGGTAAGTTGACTGGCAATTATGTAGGCGATATAGTGGATGGTAAACGTAAAGCCGAGTTGCTTCGCTTGTTAGCACAGGTAGAAAAGGTTGATATTCGTCAGACTGTAGCAGTAGGAGATGGAGCCAATGACCTTCCTATGCTGAATATTGCAGGACTAGGTATTGCTTTTCATGCTAAACCAAAAGTGAAAGCAAATGCGAAACAATCTTTATCCAATGTAGGTCTCGATGGTATCTTGTATTTCTTAGGTTATAGAGATTCTATGCTCGAAGGAGAGAAGTAAACAAATACAAAATATAAATTTTAATAGGCTGTCTTGTAAGGGATAGCCTATTTTTTTTAGTATTAACACGGATGTTAGTGATGTTTTGTCTTTATTTGATAAATATATAATATCCAATAAGTAGAAGTCTGAAAATATATGGAACGTGATTTTTTGCACAGAAAAGATATATAGGAACTTTTTTTCCGTATCAAGTATAACTTTTAGATATTTTGGGATTATAATAATATCTGAAAGGAGTTATACCCAATAACCGCGCTATCCAAAATCCACTTTCACAAGCGGAAATTTAAATCTGTAAGGTCGGTAATAAATAAGGAGACTTACTCGGATATTGGGGGTTACAAATGCCCAGAACACCCTAAATAACTCCTTCCTGATATTCTATCATTTTCCTATCTTTATAAACAGGAAAATATATATTTATGCCACATTATTGGCAAAATTTTACTATTGTGTGTTAGCTACACATCTGTAGCCAATACAAATATAGGCAAATATTTGATATTAACGATAGTAGTTATGTTAAAAATACACGAAGGTGTTAATGAAATGGAAAAATGATAAGTTTTTCGTGTTTATTGTCCTTTTTTAAGGTCGGTATTGATATAAAAAAGCGATAATCCATCTCGGATTATCGCTTTTAGTTATATGTTAATTATTTGTACATCTTGTTTCGTAATGATTTTATATCCTCCGAAGTGATATAATCATCATAATCCATGATCTTGTCGATAATTCCGTTCGGTGTCAATTCTATTACACGATTACAGACGGTTTGTATAAATTCGTGGTCGTGCGACGCCATCAATACATTCCCTTTAAACTGAATGAGTGTATTATTGAAAGCCTGTATCGATTCCAAATCTAAATGGTTCGTAGGTGAATCGAGAACAAGGCAGTTTGCGCTCTTTAGCATCATGCGTGCTATCATACAGCGCATTTTTTCGCCTCCTGAGAGTACTTTTGTGTTTTTTAGTACTTCTTCACCCGAAAACAGCATTCTGCCCAAAAATCCTTTTATATAGATCTCACTTGTATCATCAGAGAATTGTGATAGCCAGTCGATCAGATTCAGATCTTCTTTAAAATAATCACTGTTATCCAATGGTAGATAAGCATTGGTAATAGTTTGTCCCCAGCTGAATGTTCCAGCATCAGGCTTAGCATACTCATTTATTATCTCAAAGAATGCAGTCATTGCACGAGGATCTTTCGAAAGGAAGATAACCTTGTCGTCTTTTTCTATGTTGAAGCTGACATTGTTGAATAATACTTTCCCTTCTATCGATTTGCTCAGCCCGTTTACCTCCAATATCTTATTTCCGGGCTCACGATCAGGTGTGAAGATAATTCCCGGGTATTTGCGAGACGATGGCTTAATTTCTTCAATATTAAGCTTCTCGAGCATCTTCTTACGGCTGGTAGTTTGCTTCGACTTGGCTACATTGGCACTGAATCGACGAATAAATTCTTCCAGTTCTTTTTTCTTTTCTTCAGCTTTTTTATTCTGTTGTTGTTGCTGACGCAAAGCTAATTGGCTCGATTCGTACCAGAAGCTGTAGTTACCCGCAAACATAGTTACTTTACCAAAGTCTATATCTACAGTATGTGTACACACAGAGTCTAAGAAGTGACGGTCGTGCGACACAATCAATATTGTATTCTCTGCATTTGCTAGATAGTTTTCCAACCACATTACAGTTTCAATATCAAGGTCGTTGGTAGGCTCATCGAGAAGCAGGTTGTCAGGGTTGCCAAACAAGGCACGTGCTAACAAAATACGTACTTTTTGCTTACCGCTCATATCGCCCATCATCTGATAGTGCAAATCCTCGGTTACGCCAAGTCCGCTAAGTAGCATTGCTGCGTCATTCTCTGCATTCCATCCCTCAAGTTCGGCAAATCGTTCTTCAAGCTCCGATGCTCTGATACCATCTGCATCCGAAAAATCTTCTTTGGCATACAGAGTATTTTTTTCTTGCATAATATTCCATAGCGTACTGTGCCCTTGCAGAACCGTGTTCATTACCGTTTGATCATCAAACGCAAAGTGATCTTGAGACAATACAGAGAGACGCTCACCCGGTCCTAAAGAAAATGTTCCGGTTGTAGCATCTTTTTCGCCACTAAGTATTTTGAGAAGTGTAGATTTCCCTGCGCCATTAGCGCCGATTATACCATAGCAATTGCCACTTGTAAATTTAAGATTCACGTCTTGGAAAAGTACTCTTTTTCCAAACTGAATCCCTAGATTAGAAACTGTTATCATTATTATTATTCAATTACAGATTATATACGATACAGGATAATATCTCATTACCCAAATGCGGGCACAAAGGTACAAATTATTGGCTGATAATCAAAGCATACCAACCTTTAGCAATAAAATTATATTATAATTTAGACTAAAGACAGTCTCACTCTTCGTTTACAAAGAAATAGCTTTTACTGCTTGTTTCTTATTTATTATATTCTTACAAAGTTCTGATTGTTACAGAATGTCTTATTTCAGGAACGATTTGAAAAATACGTCTTTGTATTCCATCCCAAGCTTCGATTGTGATTTTATTATCCGATTTGTTATTGATATATTTTTCGAAGCCATACAGATAAGAAAATTGCGTAAAATAATCGGGTTTTGTAAATTCTTTCGCAATGTCATTATAGTATCCTGCGCTCCAGAACATACAGTCGGAAAAGCCTTCCGAGTTGGTAAAGCGAGTGGTTTGATCTCTGAATACCATTGTATCATCTATGAAATAACGATATCCGGCAGACAGGACATCTTTGTTGCGTTCAAACTTTCTGTTGTTTACCTTTTCTATAATGTAGCCCGGACGTATACCGGCAATATAAGCAGGGGAATTAAAATCTACATCTTTGATATGTCCCAGATCATCTGCATCATAATAAATCCCTGTATAATTATATTTGTTTGTTTCTACAATATAATTAGCTTCTCTTTTGTTTTGAGTATATGGAAACTGTTTGAGCATCAGTGGTGTATGGAGTTTCACGTAGTCTTCGAGTGAATACTGAGCAGAAAGATAATCTTTGATATTACAATCCCATATTTGAGTTAGCTTCGAATTATCTATGTATTTACGATCATAGAAGCTGAAGCCATACTCCACTACGTATTGAGCCGAAGAGCCTACTTTAGGATCATTGGAGTCAAATATAGGTAGAAGTACCAGTTGATTTTTGTCGCAGTCGTATCTCAACGACATGGGGTTATAATTCGGGTTGTTCAACCCGGTGTATCTGTTGTTGGGCGAGTAGCTGTAATATGCCTGTACTACTATATCCGGATCGGAAGTATCTCTAACCAGACCTTTCGACTGTAATTCTTTTTCTAATAAGGTTGTAATTTGCTTGTCTATAGCCGGCACATTCTTTCCCGCATCATAAAAGTCGTACGTGTGATAATCTGTGAAATCTACATCAGAGTTTGTCTGTACATGTAGCGGCAGCGTAAATATCTGATAATTGGTGTTTTCAAGGCTATAAAAAGAGTATACCTCAGACAACTGCTTTTCGCTTACCGAATTGGTCGCAATACATTTACGCATAAGCGGGTACTCCTTGAAGTAAGTATTCATATTGCGAATTGTAAATTTTACTTCGGGATCGTATTTGTTGTCAAACAGCCAGTTTGCGATGGTCTGATTGTCTCTCAGATATGTGGCCTGCCCATTGATCTCCATTATTATATCATCGATTTTTATTCCTGATTTTTCGGCAGGAGAGTTGGGCTCTACTCCCGTAATAACCAATTCTCCATAACCCCAGTTTTGGTTTCTGCTAACTTCGAATGTTATGCCGTAATAGCAGTTTTTTTCATAGTCTTGGGCTTTTGCGTAAAAGGGAGTTATTAATAAAAGAAGAATAATATAAAGTACTTTGTTCATTTTGGGACCAGATTGAAAAATTAGAGCACAAAGATAGAACTAATAGATTAAATGCATGTTATCTCTTACCGAAAAAAGATAATTCTAAAATTTTCTCTATGCGGGGTAAACTTGTTTTTTTGTTATTTTGCCAATTTATCTATAATTGCCAACATTTGATTGTAATTCTTGTCTATTGATTCTAATAATTTGTATTGTGCACGGGTACGTACTAAATTATGCGTGTCATATTTAACCTTATAATAATTGTCACCGTCTATGTAATCCATCAGGAAGCGAAGCACTTGTTCGAATGTGATATACTTTGCTGAAAATGCAAGGTTCTCTATTTCGGCTGGAGTAAGAAATACTTTTGTCTCGGAGAGGTAGCCTTTGGTGTAACCTTCAAAAATATCCATTTTGAGATACACATTGTCGAGATTTTCATCGTCTTCTTTACCTGCATTTGCATAAGAACGAATGGCGTCACCATAATCATTGAGGCAGATGCTGTTAAGCACCGTATCGAGATCGATTGCACAGAGTACATTTTCTTGTTTGTCGAACAAGATATTGCTTATTTTAGTGTCGTTGTGAGTCACACGCATCGGTAGTTCTCCTGTCTCTGCTTTTGTCCAGAAGTCCAACATCTCTTTTCTGCGGTTCTCTATCCAATCTATTTCCTGCTGTACCTGCGGTTTTCTGCCTACGGGATCTTTAGCCAACACATCATCCCATTGGCTGAAACGTATGCGCATATTATGAAATCCGGGTAGTATATCAGCCAGAGGTTCTTTCATATCAGCCAGCATAGCCTGAAATTTCCCGATACCTTTCCCTCCCTGTGCTGCCAGCTCGGGCGAATCGGCAAATTGATATGTTATCGTATCTTCTATAAATAAGCAAGCTGCCCAATATTCATTTTCTTCGTCTTTGTAATATAACTTTCCTTCGGTTGTGGGAGTAACGGTAAGTGCTTCACGAAGCTGATCTCCACCCTGTTCTTTTATCTTATGCTTTAGGTGTGTGGTTACCTTATGGATATTTTCCATCATGGATGGAATGTCTTTGAATATGTTTTTATTCTTGCGTTGAAGAATATAATTGGGGCTATCTCCTTCTGTTTCTACAAAGAAAGTATCGTTGATAAGTCCCTCTCCCATAGGGCGAATTTCTTTTACTGTTCCATCAAAAGCAAATTTGTAGCCTAAATTTATTAGTGTTTCTTTCATAATGGTAAATGATATAAATAAGGTTGCGCGATTTTTCTGTGATACAAAAATAACGAAATCTTCCTAATTCTAAGCTTGCATTGTTTAGAGAAGAATGTAGAAGGACTACAAAAAGTAAAAATCTATAAATAGACTCTAAATAAATACGTAACTTTATACCGCGAAAAAATTATATAATAAATTAAAGGAAATAAATCATGTTTTCAGGAATAGTAGAAGAAGCAGCAACAGTAGTATCGTTACGTAAAGAAGCCGAAAACCTGCACCTTACAATGAAATGTTCATTTACTCACGAATTGAAGATAGACCAGAGTGTGGCGCATAACGGTGTTTGCCTTACAGTGGTAAATCTGGAGGGAGATACATATACAGTGACAGCTATAAAGGAAACATTGGAGCGCTCAAATCTTGGCTTGCTGAAGGTAGGAGATAAAGTAAATCTGGAACGCAGTATGCTTATGAACGGACGTCTCGATGGCCATATTGTACAGGGACATGTAGACCAGACAGCAAAATGTGTTGAAATCCGTGAAGCAGACGGTAGCTGGTACTTTAAGTTCGAATATGAATTTGACCGGGAAATGGCAAAAAAAGGATATCTTACTGTTGATAAAGGTTCTGTTACTGTTAACGGTGTCAGTCTTACCGTGGTTGATCCTACAAATAATACATTTGAGGTTGCTATTATTCCATATACATATGAGCATACGAACTTCCACCAATTTAAAGTAGGTAGTGTGGTTAATCTCGAATTTGATATTATAGGTAAATATATCAGCCGCATCACTCAACTTTAATAAATGAACAAGGAGGATTTCTACGAACTGGTGAAGCATCGCCAAAGTACGCGAGCTTTTGATACTACACGTGCAGTAGATAGAGAAATTATAGCTCGCATACTTGATGCCGGACGTTTAGCTCCTTCGGCATGCAATGCGCAGCCGTGGCATTTTATTGTAGTCGACGAACCTGAATTGAAGAACAAGGTGGCCGATGCTGCTTCAGCTCGTCTGTTGGGGATGAATCATTTTACGAAGCAAGCTCCTGTTCATATCGTAGTAGTTGAAGAAAAAGTAAATTTGAGTTCGGGAATTGGTGGTATTGTAAAAGACAAGCATTTTGCATTTCTGGATATCGGTATAGCTACCGCACATATTTGCCTTGCAGCAGAAGCTGAAGGTTTAGGTAGCTGTATATTAGGTTGGTTTGCAGAGTCGAAAATGAAGAAATTACTCAATATTCCTGACAACAAGAGAGTGGTACTCGACATTATTATCGGATATCCGGCTCAACCTTTACGAGACAAAAAACGAAAGACTACCGAAGAGGTGACTTCATATAACACATACAAATAGAGTTATTTCACATTTCCTATGGAGAAGAAATATTGGTTTTTTCTTATCATCTTTACCCTGGTAGCAGTTTGGTCGGGGTATCAGCCCTATGAGGCCGGATTATGGTTTTTGGAAGCCGGGATATGCCTTGCGGCAGTCATTGTATTGATGACTACTTTCAAGCGATTTCGCTTTACGGATATGACCTATATTTTTATTCTCATCCATCTTATCATTTTGTTTGTGGGAGCTCATTATTCTTATGCCCGTGTACCGCTGTTCGATTGGGTAAAAGAGGTTTTTGATCAGGACAGGAACAATTATGATAAGGTCGGGCATTTTGCACAAGGCTTTATTCCTGCTATGGTTGCTCGTGAGCTGCTCATACGTTTGGATGTGGTTCGGAAGAAAGGCTGGATTCCATTCTTCGTTATTTGCATTTGTCTAGCAATTAGTGCCTTTTACGAACTGATAGAGTGGTGGACTGCGGTTTTGTCGGGAGACGGAGCAGAAGATTTTCTAGGTACACAAGGGTATGTATGGGATACCCAGTCGGATATGTTTTGTGCTATGATCGGGGCTATTTGTATGCTGATATTCTTTTCAGGATTACAGGATAGGCAAATAAATAAAATGGCTCATCCTGATTATTCAGAAAAAAATAATTAATCAATATTTTTTAGATATACATCTAACTTGTAATTAAATAATGAGATTGACACCAAAACAAGAGGGGAACATTATAATGTTCATTGTGATTTGCGTATTTGCAATCAATATCCCTGTCAACAAATATGTATATTCTCATGGATACCTATCTTCGTTTGGCATGACGCTTATGCGTATGTTATTTGGAGCACTTGCTTTTTGGTTTACTTCTTTATTTACTCCAAAAGAAAAGATAGAGAAAAAAGATATGCTGATTCTGTTTGTCGGCGGGCTTTTTGGTATGGTACTCAATCAGGGGCTTTTTGCTTATGGTCTCAGCCGTACGTCTACTATCGATGCTTCTATAATAACTACAGCAGGGCCCTTATTTGCTATGATTATAGCAGCCATTGTACTAAAAGAACCCGTAACGGCAAAGAAAGTAGGAGGTGTGGTTGTCGGTGCTGCCGGTGCTATATTTTTGGTATATACGAGCCATTTGGGGCATCCCGGGCAGGAAGCGGATATGATCGGAAATTTGTCGGTGGCGAGTGCTTCTTTTTCGTATGCTTTCTATCTGGTAATAACACGTCCGCTGTCAACAAAATATTCACCTATCACATTGATGAAGTGGATGTTCCTTTACTCAGCTATTGTTTTGTCTCCAATTTTTTATAAAGAAATAACAGAGGCTCCGTTATTTAGTCAAAAGGATATATTACCCTATCTGCTTGTCGGGTTTACACTCGTGGGTGCTACATTCTTTACTTATATGATGATTCCATTGGTTCAACGGCGAATAAGACCGACCACGATAGCGATGTATAATAATTTACAACCTCTCATCGCTTCTTTTATCGCAATATCGGTGGGAATGGATAAATTTACAATAGATAAACTGATTGCTGGTATCCTTATTTTTATGGGCGTGTATCTGGTAACAGCAAGTAAATCGAAAGCGGATATAGACAAAGCAACTCAAAATATTAATTAAAATATTAGTGTATGGATTTGGATATATTTAAGAAGACTGGTAAAGTAAAAATAACATGTTTATTGTTGATAGTATTAGGGGTAGTTGTGAGACTATTCTTTTTTGACTATATATACTGTGACTATAAATTCTTTTTGAATGAGTGGGTCGAATATATCAGGAATAATGGATATGCTTATTCATTAAAGGATTCTTTTTATAACTATACGCCGAGTTATATTTACATACTTATATTACTTGCTAAAATTGATGTTTACTCACTTTATAGTATAAAGGTAGTTTCATTACTATTCGATTTTTTAGCTGCTTATTTTATTTCAGCTTTGGTTTATCTTGTAAGTAAAAATAATACGGCCAGATGGATATCGTTTACCCTTGCTACTTTGTTGCCTACAGTTATACTAAATGGAGCACTTTGGTCTCAGTGCGACTCTATTTATTCTTCTTTTGCAATAGGAAGTGTATTCTTCCTGTTGAAACGAAAAAATATTATGTCAATGATATTTCTTGGGATAGCATTCGCCTTTAAGGCTCAGGCTAGTGTCCTTTTGCCATTTTTCTTTATCTATATGATAAGAGGTGGAATAAAATGGTATTACTTCTTTATTATTCCCACTGTGTATGTCTTTTCTTTATTGCCGGCATGGATTATGGGGCGTCCATTAGCGGATTTGATATTAGTATACCAG
Source organism: Dysgonomonas sp. (assembly GCF_035323175.1). NCBI lineage: Bacteria > Pseudomonadati > Bacteroidota > Bacteroidia > Bacteroidales > Dysgonomonadaceae > Dysgonomonas > Dysgonomonas sp. The sequence goes on from NZ_DAOKYH010000001.1 coordinate 310,778, forward strand.
ATGCAGTCTAATTTTGATAATGCATTAGTCTCATTTTTTCCGAATATTTATATGTGGATAGAGAACTTCATCCCAGCGGATAAGATATACGGCATGCTTTTTACTGCAATATTTGTTTTATCAATGAGTTTTATACTTATGCAAAAAAAATACATATTCACACTGGAATCATGGGTAAAGCTTATCTTCTTAAGTTGCATCATTTGCCCTTTTGTCCTACCTGGAATGCGTGAACGTTATATGTATCTCGGTGATTTAATAGCTGTTGCATATATATGTCTTTACCCTAGAAAAGCATACTTGGCTGTAGGGATACTTTTCGTTTCATTTTATTCTTATATAAGAACGCTTAGTTATTTTGGCGTATTTCTTGGAGATAATAATGTTAATCCTTTGAAGGTATTATCTTTTTTTAATCTTATTCCATGGAAAGCTGTATCTCTCTTATATTTAGGTATAATAATGCTGATTGTGACGGATTTTGTGAAATCGTTGAGAACCAATGTGGTCGAAAAAGAATTCTAGTTGAAAATAAAGAGTAAATTTGTAGATTAATATTATTTGAATGTGATGAAGAAAGTAAGAATCATATTGCTATTTATACTTTTGCCATTGGCCTGTTCTGCCCAATTTTTAGGAGTAGGTGTTCAGTATGCCGATGCTAAAGGAAAAGGGAATGACTTCCAGTTTGCAGCCAATGCCTCTTATCCGGTATGGCATAAAAAGAACCCTTTCAATTCTTTTATATCCAGTGGTATCGATTACACGGGAGGGAGCTCACCTGTTGCAGGACTAAACCTGAAACCTATACAGCTTACTAGTTTTATCAGCGAATCGTTATTCAATAAAAATAAGGTAACAGTTCTTGTGGGATGCGATGCAGGTTATTTGTTTAACTTCAGGCATGGTAAGGATGGAATTGTAATCACTCCGAATGTATATATAGATTATAAATTCTTTTTTGCAAAAGCCGGATATGACTTTAATGTGACAGGAAACGAACAGCAGTTCTTTGTCCGTGCCGGATTTTGTTTTGGTATGGGTTCTATCAAGTCCTTTGTGAAAACCGAAATATGGTAATATTCGGATAATAATCATATTTTTAGTATCTGTAAATATAGTATAATGAGGAAAATCTTTTTTGTCTTTTTTATGCTGATGCCTCTCATGGCGTTCGCTCAATATCTAGGTGTTGGCGCTCAGTTTGCACAAAAAGATAGATTGCAGCTTTCAGTAAATAGCTACATCCCTCAGTTTGTGTTGAATGATAAATCCGCACCCATCATATTCGGAATAGGCGGAGGTACAGATTATATTTCTCCTGCTTCGTCATCGGTTTCAGGCTTAAATATAAAGCCTGCTTCATTCTTTGTTATTACAAACAATTATTCTCCATTTACAGCCGCCGTTAAGTTTGATGCGGGTTATAATTTTGGCTTCGGACGTGGTAATGGTATCGTCTTATCGCCTAACCTGTATTTTGACGCTTACATGTGCTATGTTTCGGTAGGTTACGACTACAATACGTTTAATGGCAGAGGTCAATTCTATGTTCGCATTGGAGCCGGGCTGACCTTGGGGCTCTTGAAGTCTCTGGTTAATAGGTGATATATGAGAATCTCATCGCTTAATATCTTATAATAGATAACTCTAAACTTACAACTATTTTTACTAATTTTGCAGATTATTTTATCTCGCATTAATTATCCTTTCAAAGAATGAAAATTGCAGCGTTGGTATCGGGAGGCGTAGATAGCTCTGTGGTTGTACATCAACTTAAAGAACAAGGCTACGATCCTACGATATTTTATATACGAATAGGTATGGAGGACGAACAAGGTTATATTGATTGTCCTGCAGAAGAAGATATAGAAATTACAACATATATTGCTAAAAAATATGGTTGTAAAATGGAAGTGGTATCATTACATGAAGAGTATTGGGAGAATGTAGTGAGCTATACAATAGATGCGGTGAAGCGTGGTCTTACACCCAACCCCGACATGATGTGTAACAAGCTGATCAAATTTGGATGTTTCGAACAAAAATGGGGACACGAGTTTGACAAGATAGCGACAGGTCACTATGCTACAACTACAGAAATAAATAGCAAGACATGGCTGTCGACAGCTAAGGATCATGTTAAAGATCAGACCTATTTTCTTGGACAAATAGATTACCTACAGGTTTCTAAGCTCATGTTTCCGATAGGTAACTTGCTTAAAAGCGAAGTCAGGGCTATTGCTGCACAGGCAGGACTGCCATCGGCTCAACGTAAGGATAGCCAAGGTATTTGTTTTTTGGGTAAGATCAATTATAATGATTTTATTCGCCGATATCTGGGAGAGCGCAGAGGTAAGATTGTAGAGCTGGAAACAGGTAGAATACTGGGTAAGCATGATGGGTATTGGTATCATACCATAGGACAACGCAAAGGCTTAGGGCTGAGTGGCGGACCTTGGTTTGTAATAAAGAAAGATACCAAACGGAACATTGTGTATGTATCTAACGGATATGACCCGGAAACCCAATATGGGAAAGTGGTGAATCTGGCCGGATTTTCTTTTATCACCGAAGATATTTGGGGAGACTTTGAAGGCTCTAAAGATATAACATTCAAGATACGTCATACCCCTGAATTTACCAGAGGCAGAATTGAAAAAATAGGGGACTTATACCGTATATATTCTGATGATAAAGTGCAAGGTATTGCTTCCGGACAGTTTGGTGTGGTGTACGACAGCGACTCTAAACTGTGTATTGGTAGCGGTATGATTGCAAATGATGAAGATTAAATATTTTTTCATATAGTGGCAACGTAGTTTTTTTAGTAAAACTGCCACCTGACACAATTCACAACATAATTCTTTCTACCATGTTCTTTTTTGCTGATTTGACAAACATAGAGGTTGTCGATATAATTGAAGTATTGGGTACAATAGCATTTGCCATCAGTGGTATCCGTTTGGCTTCGGCGAAGCGTTTCGACTGGTTTGGCGCTATTGTCATTGGCTTTGTGACCGCTACCGGAGGAGGAACACTTCGTGATCTTCTTCTCGATGTTCCCGTATTTTGGATGCAGGCGAGCCGTTATATATGGTGTACGCTTTTTGCTTTTATCATAGTTCTTGGTTTTCGTAAATATCTGGTTCATCTTAATAATACGATATTTTGGTTCGACTGTATCGGTCTCGGGCTATTTGTTGTAGTAGGATACGAGAAGGCTTTGGCGCTCGGTTATCCGATATGGGTATGCGTATCTATGGCTACTATAACCGGTATAGTAGGGGGGATAATACGAGATATTCTTATCAATGAAGTCCCGATCGTATTTACTCAGGAGTTATATGCCGTCGCTTGTATTTTGGGTGGAATATTGTTTAGTGTTCTTTATTATTTCGATATCCAGCTGTTGGTGATAGAAGTTTCCACAGCCGTATTTGTAGTGGTGATTCGATTTTTTGCTACCAGATATCATATCAAATTACCGATACTAAAAGGAGAGGATTAGGTAGGGGTTAATTTTTTATACCACTGGTTATACACTTCAGAAATGATATCCATATAGTTTTGGGATGAATATTCTTCATTCAGTAAAATTTAGGAGGTTTGTTCGATAATTTTTATACTTTTGCATAGCAAAAAACAAGATAATAACGATTATATAAATATTTATGGGAAGAGCGTTTGAATACCGCAAAGCGACAAAGCTGAAACGCTGGGGGAATATGGCCCGCGTATTTACTAAGTTGGGGAGACAAATTACTATAGCTGTGAAAGAAGGCGGTCCCGAGCCGGATACCAATCCTCGTCTTCGTGTATTGGTACAGCAGGCAAAAAAAGAAAATATGCCTAAGGAGAACGTAGAACGTGCCATCAAAAAAGCTACATCGAAAGATGAGGCTGACTATAAAGAGGTGGTATATGAAGGATACGGACCTTTTGGTATTGCTATAGTAGTAGAAACTGCGACAGACAATCCTACCCGTACGGTGGCTAATGTGCGTAGCTACTTCAATAAGCATAACGGATCTCTTGGTACATCAGGTAGCCTTGAGTTTTTGTTCGACCATAAATGCGTATTTAAAATTGCACCCAAAGAAGGTGTTTCGTTAGAAGACCTAGAGCTCGAATTGATCGATTATGGTGTGGATGAATTAGAACACGATGAAGACGATATTATCCTTTATGGTGAATTCAAATCTTACTCCGAAATCCAAAAATATCTTGAAGAAAACGGCTATGAAATTCATAGCGCCGAATTTGAACGCATTCCGAACGATCTGAAAGAACTAACAAAAGAGCAGCAGGAGCAAATCCAGAAGTTGCTGGATAAGTTTGAGGACGATGATGATGTTCAGAATGTTTTCCACAATATGAAAGAAGACTTCGAAGAATAAGAAAAAATATATTAAAATAGAAAAAGCTGTAAAATTAAGATTTTACAGCTTTTTTTATTTTAGTAAGGCTTACTATAAAAGTCAAGCACCGAATGGCTATAAACACAATAGTCTATAGGGAACTTTCGTTGGAAAATAGTAGGATTTTTAGCTCCTATTGGTACAAGCATTATATCCGATTTGCCATTTATTTTGATTTTATCCTCTTTAGGTATATTTTCTCTATTATCAAACTTGTGCGAAAAGTAGTATAAATAGGGATATATCCATGCTATATATTGATCAGGATTGAGTTCTTTATCGTCAGATAGTATCTGTATATCTTTTTTTTCTGTTATAGCCTTTTGTAATTCTATGGCATTCAATGGTATCTCGTTTAAGCAGAAGATGGCGTCCCATTGAGGATCTACCATTACCCATTTGTCGAAGTCGTTCAAAAAAACTTCCATTACTACATGTCCTGCCCCGGATGGGGTTGTTTCCACGTCTTTTCTCTTTAGTGCTAATGTGCGGGATGGCAGCCCTATGGCGTTCAGACAAGCTGTTGTTACTATCCCGTATTCTACACAACGAAACTGTTGACCTTTCTTTACTTCTTCTAGAATATATAATGCGTCATTTTTTTCGGGAGTATTGTATCCATTGTGTTTCCAGAGCTTATGTACCCATGACGATATATTTCGCACTTTCTCCAAGTCTGTTTTACCTTTGGCTGCAATGCTATCTATTGGATACTCTTTTTTCAATCGTTCCAAATATGGGTTATTCATTTCACTTTCATAAATGAATTTGAGGTCACTATTTTGTTCTACTGTATCAAAAGTTATCTCATTTGTTTCGATACCGTTTTGAATAATGATAACCAAAGGCTTCATTCCGGCTTTTTCTATATTAAATGTGAACTTGCTATTTTCCGGAATGCGTGCTTTTACACTGTCAGTATCTGTATAAAGAGAAAAATCAAGAGGATTAATGTTGATCGGAACTTTGATAGTATCGCTTCTCTGATCCGAAAATGGCATTGATTCATTTGATATTGATCCATTTACAATGATCTTTACTGTTTCAGAATTAGCCTTTATGGTGGTACTACTGTTTGATTGGGCATATAAACAATATGATGCCATGATCATATAACAAATAAATAATGCAATTCTTTTCATAATTTTATTAATTGTGTTTCATATATGACGAAGATGGAATGTAAATAGTTACAAATTATATCAGATATTTTCGTTTAAATTGTTTTTTGCCGAGGGGAGGATATATATATATATATATATATATATTATAACTGTCGCTATCTGTTTCACTTCTCTTGCTCTCAATATATCCGTTTTTCATTTATTTGTTATGATAAATATATAGATTTGTTTGCAGTGGCAAATAGGTGCTCCAAATTTATTTTAATGAGGGAATTTAATTTTTACTTTTCTATCTTTGCATACTATCATTTTAAATTTAAAAATAAATTATGTCGTTATATTTGAGTATAATATTACTAATTGTAGTCCTCAATTTTGTATGGACACAATATCTTGCTTACCGTAACAGGAGGCGTATGAGTCCCGAAATTCCTTCTCAGTTGGAGGGGATTTATGATGATGAAGAATATGCAAAGCAACAGGCTTACCAAAAGGAAAATAGTCGTTTTGGGTTATATGGCAGTTTTTTTTCTTTTTCAGTACTTTTCTTAGTGTTGGTCTTCGGCCTTTTTGGCTGGTTGGATGAATTCCTAAGGCAATTTATTAGTAATAAAATATTATTGACACTTTCTTTCTTTGGAGTGATCTATCTGATCAATGAGATTTTGAGTCTCCCATTCGATTATTATAATACGTTTGTCATCGAAGAACGGTTTGGATTCAATAAGTCTACCAAAACTATTTTCTGGCTCGATCAACTAAAAGGACTTTTGTTAGCAGTTGTTTTGGGAGGAACTATTCTGGCTCTTATTACATGGCTGTATACTGCAATCGGCGAATTGGCGTGGCTCTATGCCTGGGGTGCTATTACTGTGGTCTCTTTGTTTATGACCTTATTTTATTCCAATATAATTGTGCCATTATTTAATAAGCAAACGCCTTTAGGGGAAGGTGAATTGCGTGATGCAATTGAGACTTTTGCTCAAAAAGCAGGATTTGCAATTAACAATATCTATGTAATGGATGCTTCTAAGCGTTCGACCAAGGCCAATGCTTACTTTACAGGATTTGGAGCAAAGAAACGTATTGTTTTGTTTGACACGTTAATAAATGATTTAGATAAAGACGAAATTGTAGCTGTACTAGCCCATGAGATAGGACATTACAAGAAGAAACATACACTGCAAGGTATGTTTATTTCTATTTGTTATACAGGAATCATGTTGTTTTTACTGTCATTGGTTCTCGATAATAAAGATATTGCAATAGCTTTGGGTGGCCAATCTGCATCGTTTCATCTAGGTCTTATAGCTTTTTCTATTTTCTTTACTCCCGTTTCTTTTGTTATTAATGTGCTTTCGAGTATTCATAGCCGTAAAAATGAGTATCAAGCAGATGGTTATGCAGCCGGATTTGGGTTGGCTGATTCACTTATTAGTGGGCTAAAGAAATTGTCGGTCAAATCATTAAGCAATCTGAATCCCGATTCATTATATGTGTTTTTTAATTATTCGCATCCTACATTATTGCAGCGTATAAAAGCAATGAAAAAATAAGAATCTCATTTAAACCTTTATTATCGGCTTAGATCTTATAATTATACACAATGTTGTACTTAATATAATACACTATGAAACGCATATATATAATTCTTGTTTCTGCTCTTATAAGTATGAGCCTTTATTCTCAACCGGGTAGAGATAGAGACGTAAGGAAAGATTACCCGATGGATCAATACCAAAGAAATATCAGCAGGGATATTTTTGGCTATTTACAATACGAAAATAGTAGGGGAGAAAGAGCTTCGCTAAAAAAGGACGTTTTCGACAACTGGATATATAGTGACAATAGAAATAACGAAGTAAAATACTCTAAAGAATATTGGAATTCTATACTTCAAGATTTTCATCAAAATGATAAAAGGATCTTTCTATGGTTGATAGAAATGTATGCTCATCAGTCAAATTATAAAGAAGAGTACAAAGTCGATATTTTTGGTTATCAGCAATACGAAAACAACAAAGGACAGAGAGCCTCTCTCAAAAAGGATATTTTTGACGCATGGGTATACAGCGATAGTAGGAATAATGAAATAAAATATTCGAAAGAATATCGCGAAGATATGCTTCGTTACTCTTATTACGATGATATGGACGCTTTTTTTCGGTTCAAAGATATGTGCGAAAACCTGTCAAATTACAAAGAAGAATACAAAATAGATATTTTCGGTTATCAGCAATATCAAAACAATCAGGGAGAAAAAGCATCATTGAAGAAAGATATTTTCGACAGAATGGTTTATGAAGATAATAAAGGAACGAAAATAGAACTTGATGAAAGAGACTGGTCTAGATTATTGAGAAAATATCATTCGGATAAAGAAGTGTTTATGATGTTTATCCAGCGTTATTTATTCGATAACTGATTTATGGAATTTCACTGTCTTTTTTCTCTATTAATATCGGAACGATATTAAAAACTTAATGATGATGCCATGAGAAAAAGAATATTTTTTCTAATCAGCTTCTTTCTGTTCACTTTTTTCTTGTTTGCTCAGGAAGTACAAACTATACATGTAATGGTTGCCCTCTGTGATAATAAATATCAGGGAATCGTAAAAGTACCGAAGCGAATAGGTAACGGACAAGATCCTGATAATAATTTATATTGGGGTTGCGGATATGGCGTTCGCACATACTTTAAGAAGAGCCCTGATTGGCAGGAAGTAAGACATTATAAAAGCGCAGATGATATCTGTCTGGAACGAATTGTTTTCAAGCATAAGACAAAAAACTACTATCTTGTTGCAGATGCTTATGACGGAAGATATATAAGTGATTGTACTATCGATTTTCTTAAGGCTTGTGCCGGTAGTAAGAAAAATACAATAAAGCTTGATGATAAGACAATATTGGGGTTGTATGGCGATGCTAAGCTGGTGGCGTACATCGGCCATAACGGATTAATGGATTTTTCGCTGGCTAATAGATATCAAAATACAGATGGGAAAAAGCGGGATGCAATTATTCTAGCCTGCTATAGTAAACGATATTTTTCACCTTACTTGCAATCAGCCAAAGCCGAACCTTTACTATGGTCAACTCACCTAATGAGCCCTGAAGCATATACGTTGCATGATGCTATAGCTGTATATATAAACGGAGGTACATCTGCATCTATCCGTGAGGCTGCAGCTATGGCCTACAATAAATATCAGAAGTGCGGGATGAAGGGTGCTCGAGGATTATTAGTTACAGGATTTTAGACATTTTTCTGATATATAGTTCATTTGTGAACATTCTGTAAATTATCTAATCTGTGGTATTTCATTTCTGAAGTATTTGTTGCCGAAATAAGCTTTTATAGTACATTTGCATCTGTCAAATTGAAAATAAAAGTTTGTAAAATTTCAGATAGAAATGAAAGCAGCAATAGTTACAATTGGTGATGAAATTCTGATAGGCCAGATTGTGGATACAAATTCTGCATGGATGGCTCAGAATCTTACACTAGCCGGATTTGAGGTAGAAGAGATGCAGTCGATAGGCGACGATGCTCAGCAAATAAAAGATACGATAAGCGATGTTTTTCAGCGTGTTGATGTCGTATTGATGACAGGAGGTCTTGGACCTACGAAAGATGATATAACGAAGAAAACCCTTTGCGAGTATTTTGATACCACATTAGTTTTTGACGATGCTGTACTGGATAATATAAAGAATGTAATATCTAATTTTACATCCCTAAACGAATTGACTCGCAATCAGGCTTATGTACCTAAAAATTGTACCGTGATACAAAACAGGGTAGGTACAGCTCCTATTACATGGTTCGACTATAAAGATAAAGTGCTCGTTTCTATGCCGGGTGTACCTCACGAAATGAGATATGTAATGGAAAACGAGATACTTCCCCGCCTAAAGAACAAGTACGATATCGAGGCATACATCAAAAGAGTGTTTATTGTAAAAGGCTATACTGAATCTGCTTTGGCAATGTACATTGCCGACTTCGAAGATAATCTGCCGCAAGGTTTTGGACTGGCATATCTTCCTTCTTTGGGACTGATGAAGCTTCGCTTGTTCGTCAGGGGAGAACATCGTTTGCGGGAGATGGAGGCAGAGGTTAAAAAACTACAAGCATTACTGGGCGATACTATTATAGCAGAAGAGGATATTACTCCCGAAAAAATACTCGGAGCAAGGCTTTTCGAAAAAGGGCTTACCTTAGGCACTGCTGAAAGTTGTACAGGTGGAAATATTGCACATATGATTACATCTGTTTCAGGTTCTTCCAATTATTTCAAAGGTTCAGTCGTTTCTTATGCAAATGAGGAAAAAGTAAATGTATTGCATGTTTCTCAAGAAAATATAGATAAATATACAGCTGTAAGTGAAATTGTAGCTACACAGATGGCAAAGGGTGCACAAAATCTCTTAAATGTAGATTGTGTAATAGCTACTACCGGAATAGCCGGGCCCGATGGCGGTACAGAAGAGAATCCTGTGGGTACGGTATGGGTATGTACTGTATACAAGAATAGAAGCATTACAAAAAGGTATCAGTTTGGGAAATATCGAGAATCCAATATTATACGAGCGTCCAATAATGGGATGTTGCAACTGCTCGAAATGATAGATAACGATACATATTAAATTGCACTTCTTTATATATAAATAAGGAAAGAGAAAAAATATTGCCTCTCCAAACATCACGTCTGTAGAGGCAATTTGTAAACACAATCAATATTAAGTTAATCTTAATATTATATTATTGTGGGGACCTTATTTTTTCGATCCCGACATGATACCTGCGTCCGTATCATCATTATTCAATCGTTTGTTACCTGCTTTGTACTGGCGTCCGAAGTTGAAGTTTATTGTAAAATTTATTACAAATATCTGTTTCAGATTATCAGTATACACCAACGATTTGTTTGGTGTCAGAGCCGAATAATTGCGGCTGCCTTGCGAATAACTTTTTGCAAATGGATTAAACATTCCTCCGGTAAGACTCCATTTTACTTTTTCCAGCCCTAATAGACGGCTTTCGTCTGAATATCCTACCGATACAATATGAAGGCGTTCTCCTCTTTCCATTGTTTCGCCCCAGAAGCTATTCCAGCGTGTATATACATCTCCTGATAAAGACCATTTTTTATAATTGAATGTAGCAGAACCTCGCACCTGCCACGAGCTATACGTATGAGTAAATTCTTCCCCATAGCTTATATATCGGTTGAATCCGGGTGTAACGGATAGTGTGAGATATTCGCCAAAGGGTTTTAATTTGAATGTTGCCTCGGTATTTAATCTATGGAATCCTTTCTGATTGATATTTGTACGAACGAATTTACCTTCTTCAAAAGTTACTTGTTCCATGATTGGCTTATGATCGTAACTATATCTCATAAAGAATTCTGCCCCGAATATTCCTTTGTTATATCCGCCCGTTAGTGTATGGGTATAATACCATACTGTCTGGAGGTTAGGATTACCCTTGCGTATCTGTAATGAGTCAATATCTTGTTCCACATTGTTCAAGTCCGACAATGAAGGAGAATATCCTGATATGTATCCATTGTATCTGATATATGCATTATCGTTAATATTATAAGATACACGAACATTTGGGCGGAAGATATATTTTTCGTTATGGTTTTCTCCTTGACTATTATAGTTACGCATTACGCCCAACCCTAACGAATAGTTAAACTTATTCTTTTTAAATTGGAACTCTGCATAGCCGTATGTTTCAGCAAAGTTGAGTCCTACATTGGCGGCAACATTTCCTTCGTAACTATTGTTCGTGTAACTTTGGGTATGTTTCAGTCCGGCTGATATCTTTCCTGCTTTCAGTGTTTTCTCATATATACCTTCCGCTATTAAGGAGTATTTATCTCCAAGTACTGATGAATATATATCTGTATTCAGTATACTGTTTCTACGTTCCTGATACGAACGTGTAGATTTAGAGTCGATATATGTGCCTACTAAATTGAATATCAAAAGCTGATCGTTCTTTAGGTTTCGTTGGTAATACAAGTCTAACGAAGGAGCATAACTTCTCCATGTCGAATGATCGGAGATTGACAGAGGGTTATTGTTATCCGAAGAGTAGATCATACTGTTTCTGTCTGAAAACTGATTCGGTGTTTTCTGATAATTATTTCTTAATGTTGCGTTAAACATGTATTTGTCCGCTTCATTCAAGCTATAATTCAGTGCAACGTTCAGCCTATCGTCTTTAAATGTTGTTGGTTGCCCTTCTTCTGTGCGAGTCAATGTTTTGTCGGGAAATACAAATGTCTCCTCATTTTCGCGTGTCCATTCTATATTTCTGCGCGACCAATATGCATTAACCCCAAACTCAGACTTCTTATGATTTACTTTCGCTGAAAGAAAATTCTCGCCCCAGCCCAATCCTCCAAATGGGACATTAGCCAGATTCGCCGATACATTTCCTCCCGAATCTCTGCGACGTGTGATATAATCGATAACAGCACCTACATTCCCGTAGCGCATTCCCGGATCGTCATGATATTCGATACGGATTATATCTTCGGGCTGAATAGCTGTAATCTCTGCGATAGTTACTTCTACTCCATTGATGCGAAGCTGTACGGCATCACCACCCGGCAAGGTAATTGTATTGTTCAAAGGGTTTACGATAATACGTGATAACTGAAGATTACGTAGTAGTGTAATACCGCTATTCGATGCTTTTATCTGTGCATCGGATGGGATAATTACTTTCCTGTCGGGTTTTTGTATAACTGCATTTGCTGTTACTGTTACATCTTTGAGTGCTATATCAGAGGATTTCAATGGTACATTTCCCAGATCTGTGTTTTCAATAGCATTCTTAACAGGAATATACCTTTTCCCATATCCTACAAATGTGGCTGATAATATATAGTCACCTGTGGGGATGTTATTAAACGCAAATAGACCTTTTGTATCTGATGATGCGCCTGCTACAAAACTTGAGTCTTGTTTCAGCAGTGCTATGTTTGCAAATTCTATAATGTCATGAGTATCTGTATCAACTACGGTTCCTGATATATTAATCTGACCTAACAGTGTTGATGAGACGATTATAAATAGTGCGGCTAGTATTATTAATCTTTGTTTCATATTCCTTATTCCTTACATATTGATTTGTTGTATCGAGCTCGTTACTTTTATGACGTAGTTGCCTCGAAAAAGGTTACATGTAAAAATGAATTTTTCTATATATTCTTATCTGAAGATTAAAAAATACGAATGGATTTGTGTTTTAATATTCTGTTTATATGTGTGTTGTGTTTTGTGTAAAAATATTTTCCTTTGATAGCTAAAGAGCAAGAATGTTTTTTGAAAATTATTTAATGTATCTTTGCTTCTTTAGAAAAAGTGATGACAGAAGCATATTCTACCGATTGTAAAAAGACATTTTCGAAACAAGAGAAGCTTTGTAGTACGAAGGCTATTGAGAACATTTTTGCAAATGGAGATTCTTTTGTGGCTTATCCTCTACGAGTTGTTTATTTATTGACTGATGAGGATAATAAGGAGAATCAGTATGCTTCGGTGATGATAAGTGTGGCTAAGAAAAAGTTTAAACGAGCGGTAAAGCGCAATAGGGTAAAACGCCTGATAAGGGAAGTTTACAGATTAAATAAATCATCATTGTCGGAACTGTTACAAACTCATAACAAGCGTTTGGATATTGCTTTCTTGTATTTAAAGACAGAATTACCTACGTATGCTGAGATAGAGAAGGCGATGCAAAAGGCTCAACTCTTATTATCCGATAAGATTAGGAAAATAGAACAAACCGAATGAAGAAGCTATTATCCTGGATATTGTTGTTGCCTGTATATTTCTACAAATACAGTATCTCGCCTATGCTACCCCCCTCGTGTCGTTATACACCTACATGTTCGGAATACGCAATTCAGGCAATAAAAAAATACGGACCATTCAAAGGTTTTTGGTTGGCGACAAAGCGTATTGCTCGCTGCAATCCTTGGGGTGGACATGGGTATGATCCAGTTCCTTAAAATAAAAAGAACCCCCTTCGATTTGTTGAGAGAGTTCTTCTTTTATTACTCAAGTGTTATTAAATGTCAAAATTAAATATTGATAGCTTTCTCAGTTTTTATTTTCTGTATTTCCTTTTCAGCTTTCATCTTAGCTTTTAGTTTAGTCTTTTCAGCTTTCTCCTTGGCTTTTGCTATAGCCTTATCTGCTTTTTTCTGAGCATCCTCAGCTCCTTTTTTCGAATCTTTTTCCATTCTTTTTTTAGCGTCGTCTGCGGCTTTTTTAGTATCAGAATCTATTTGCTTTTTTGCCTTTTCTATTTCCTGCTCCATTTTTTTATCTGCATCGGCAGCATCTTTTGCGGCTTTAGTTCTTATACTTTCTATTTTAGCTGCGGTTCTTTCGCTGATAACGATTTTTTCTTGAGCTTTGATCGTTGTGACGGTTGTCATTGCTGTTAATATAAACAGACTGACTATTAATTTTTTCATAATTGTAAGTAATTAAATGTAGTTTACGATTGGTTCAATTAATTAGTTTGTTTAAATGTTTTCAATATTGTGTAGGATAAATGTAATGAAAAAAATACAAATTGAAATTTTTTATGTTTTTATTTAATATTCTGTATGTTGCATTATGTTGTGTTATATTTTTTGCATAAATATATTTGTTTTTTCGGAAACAATGTTTTCTTTTGAGAAAAATATGAATATTATAACATTAAAATACAATGAAAGACTCAATATTGAGAGAGGTCACTCCTCTATCGCAAAGGGACTGTTTCATGATTTTTTCGCGTATAAAACAGCATTTTACATTTCCTATTCATGTCCATGCCGAGTTTGAGCTGAATTTTATAGAAAATGGAGCGGGAGCAAGACGGGTAGTCGGCGATAGTATAGAGGAGATTGACGATTTAGAACTAACCTTAATCACCGGGTCTAGCCTTGAACATGGTTGGCTCGATCATAAATGCCAGTCGAAAGAGATAAAGGAAATAACAATTCAGTTTCATGGTGACCTTCTGAATGAACAGCTTTTGCAGAAAAATCAATTCAGGTCGGTAAAAGAGATGTTTGAGAAAGCCATTTATGGGGTTACCTTTTCGAAGGAGACCATAAAGCAAATAAAAGACAGGCTATATTCTCTTGCTTCGGAACATGAGGGAGCTCATTCTGTTTTAAATCTGTTTGGTATCCTATCCGATTTGTCTTTATCGCCTATGCGCGAATTATCCAGCCGATCGTTTAATGAACATACGCAAAATTATGATAGCAGGCGGATAGAACGTGCTTACAATCATATGTTGGAAAATTATAGTAAAGAAGTCCGGCTTTCCGATGTCGCAAATTTGGTCGGGATGACCGAAGTTGCTTTCAGTCGTTTTATAAAACAGCGTACAGGGCGTAATTTTATAGACTCGTTGAATGATATACGCTTAGGGCATGCTACGCGTATGCTGGTTGATACTACCCATAGTGTTGCTGAGATTAGCATTGTGTGCGGGTTTAACAATCTGTCGAACTTTAATCGTATATTCAAAAAGAAAAAAGGATGTACTCCACGTGAATTTAGAGAAAATTATAAAGAGTCTAAGTTTTTTGTGTAATAATACTTTTTTGTCAATTTATGATATTTTTTTGATTTCGACCTAATGCTTTTTCTATATGTGTCAGCTGAAAAATATTATTATTATCCTTTGTGAATAATCCTTATTTATATAATATGTATCTTATAATTAGATGCTAAAGTAGATTCTGTGCTTGCTAGCGAAAGAGTCTACTTTTTGTTTTTGATAATAAAGTATTACTATGTGATAATATAGTATTTGTTATATTTTATTATCATAAATACATTTGTATTACGCTAAGAAGCAATATGAGAATAAAGCAAATCTAACCGTGTAAAAATATTACTAATCATTATCGAAGCCTTAAATTATGAGAAAAATCCTTTTTTTATTGCTCCTGATATGTATGGTTCCATGTGCTATGTATGCGCAGAGCTATCAAATATCAGGGAAGGTAACAGATGCTAAAGACGGCTCACCGATGCCGGGTGTGACAGTTCAAACACAGACCAAAGTCGGTGTGATGACTGACTTTGACGGAAATTATACTATAAAAGCGAATAAGGGCGATGTCCTTACATATTCTTTTATAGGTATGACGCCCCAATCAGTAAAAGTAGAATCAGATAAACCTATTAATGTTGCCCTTCAGGAAGACAATGTGGCTTTGGAAGAAGTAGTTGTTGTTGGGTATGGTACAATGAAGAAAAGTGACCTGACGGGTTCTGTTAGTAGCTTATCGGCAGACAGGCTTAAAGAGTCCGTTATCACAAACCTCGATCAGGCGCTCCAAGGACGTGTGGCCGGAGTACAGGTTGCTTCCAACTCGGGAGCACCGGGAGCAGCTACCTCGATACGTATTCGTGGTGCTTCTTCTATTAATTTGACAAATGAACCTCTGTATGTGATTGACGGAGTGCCAATGAGTGGTGCCGGTTCATCTACAGTCGGTTTTTCTTGGTCGGGAGGTTCTAACGGTCAAAACGTAGTAAACCCATTATCAGCTATTGCTCCAAGCGATATCCTATCTATAGATGTATTGAAGGATGCGTCCGCAGCCGCAATTTATGGTTCTGCCGGAGCTAACGGGGTTGTGATCGTTACAACTAAAAGAGGAAACAAAGGGCGTACAAATATTACGTACGATGGAAGTATTTCTCTTCAATCTCCTATCGATAAATTGGATATGATGAACCTACGCCAGTATGGAACTTACCAACAACAGCTTTACAATGAAGGTTTCTTGCCGAATGTTGATCAGGCTTACCTTGATCCTTCTTTGTTGGGCAAAGGTACAAACTGGCAAGATGCCGTAATGGATAATGCATGGATGCAAAACCATAGCCTTTCCCTAAATGGAGGAACAGATAAAACTCAATATCTGGCATCTATAAGTTATACAAATCAAAACGGTATATTACTAAATTCAGATTTTGAGCGATTTACCGGTAGGGTGAACGTTGATAATGAATTTAATAAATACATAAAGGTCGGAGCATCTCTTTCCTATTCACGGACAGATGAATCTATTATCAATAATGATGGTATCAATGGCGTGGTAATGCAAGCTGCATTAATGTCGCCGGCAGTTCCTGTTTATGACTTTGATGGAAATTATGCAGGACCTGAGACCGTAAATGGGTCTTCGATATATAACCCTGTGGCATTGACTAAAGATCAGATCAATACCTTGCGCCGCGAGAGGGTTATAGCTAATATCTATGGGCAGTTTACTCTCAATCAATATCTTAATTTTCGTTCAGAAGTGGGTATTGATGGCTCCAATAGTACAAATAAGGGATTCAAGCCAAGTTATGAATATGGCCAGTTGAAGAATACCAATGTAATGATTATGCAAAACGAAGCGCATAGCTTATATTGGAACTGGATGAACTATGCTACATACAATCAGACTTTTGATAAACACAGCATTAACTTAATGGCCGGAACAGAAGCTTCTAAATCATCATGGGAAAGCCTGCAATTACAAAAAGATCAATTGTCTTCAAATGATATTCATGTGATTGGTTCTGATGGTAAGTTTGTGGCAAGTAATGGTACAAAAGATTCTTCAGCAAAAGTTTCTGTTTTTGGACGTGCGAATTATAATTTTGACAATCGTTACTTATTAACCGCAACTTTAAGGGCGGATGGATCTTCTAGATTTGGCGTAAACCATCGTTGGGGATATTTTCCATCATTTGCTGCAGCATGGCGCATATCTAGTGAAAAATTTATGGAGGAAACACAAAACTGGTTGTCGAATCTGAAATTGAGGTTGGGTTATGGTATGAATGGGAATGATGGATTACCTACATATCGTTATGGATCTACTATGCAAGCTTTTCAAACCGTGTTTGGTACAGCTTATCGTATGTCAAATAATGCTAACCCTGATCTGAAATGGGAAGCTTCGGTACAATATAATGGAGGTATTGATTTGGGATTATTTAATAATCGAGTTAATCTTACTGTAGATACATATTATAAGACTACAAAAGATCTCTTACTTCAACCTTCCGTTTCGCCGGTTCTTGGAGGTTTAGGATGGACTGATATTCAGACTCCATGGATGAATATTGGAAAAGTGGAAAACCGAGGACTTGATATATCATTGAATACACATAATATAGCGGGTAAAGATTTTAATTGGACTTCAGCCTTATCATTCTCTTTAAACCGCAATAAAGTAAAAGAGCTGGATGACTTGGGTACCCCTTCTTATGGAAGATTAGATTGGTATGCTGCATTTCAAAGTGTATCGATGATTTCGGTAGGACAACCTATCGGTGTATTTTATGGATACAAAACCGACGGACTTTATAAAGATGCGGAAGATTTGAGAAATTCTGCGAAGCCCGAAGGTGTAGAGATTCATCGCACTACCGGAGCTTGGGTTGGTGATGTTAAGTTTAAAGATATCAGTGGACCGAATGGTGTTCCTGATGGCATCATTAACGAATATGACCAAACGGTTATTGGAGATCCTAATCCGGACTTTACTTTTGGTTTTTCTAATACGTTTAACTACAAAGATTGGGAACTAGGCATTGGCCTCACCGGATCGGTAGGAGCTGATATCTTGAACTATGTACGTGTAAAAACAGAAGGTGTGATGTCTCAGTGGGACAATCAGTCGACCACAGTACTCAATCGTGCACAATTGGGATACGTTAATGGAAATAAATATGATGTGGCAAATGTAGATAATAGCTATATAATCAATCCGAATGCAACATTACCTCGTTGGAGCGGCAATGATATCAATGGTAACAACCGTATGAGTGATCGTTGGATCGAAGATGGAAGCTATTTGCGCATTCAGAATATATCATTAGCATATAACCTGCCAAAGATTTGGTTGAAGAAGACAGGCATATCTAATTGTAAACTCTATTTCAACGTTCAGAATGTGTATACGTTTACAGGTTATTCAGGTTTAGATCCTGAAATTGGTTCTTACAACCAGCAGGCAGGTCTTTCTAACGTGGATATGGGACGTTATCCATCACCTCGTGTATTTACTTTAGGTGCAAATGTTACTTTCTAATTTTAAAGATAAAAACATGAAGAATATTAAAAATATAATCAAATCAATTTGTCTTTCATCCATTATCCTGGGTGCTACATCTTGTAATGATTTCTTGACTATAGTTCCTGAGTCAGAGCAGGTGCTGGAGACATATTACACATCAGAGTCTGCCGTTAATGCCAACTCTGCCTCTCTGTATGCTGCGTTTGTCTGGCAAGACTTTGGAATGAATTTTATGTGGATGGCAGGAGATGAGCTTGCCGGAGACCTTTATTACACTTACGATCAGGAAGGTCAATTCTATTATATGACTTTCCAGAATGGAAATTCCTTCCTTACTCAGGGCTGGAATGGACTTTACCGTGTAGTTTCGTATTGTAATAATATTATCAATGGGATGCCTGCCGCAGCAAGATCTAATGGAGTTTCAGAAACGGTAATAAATCGTGCTCTTGGCGAGGCTCGTTGTATTCGTGCTATTGCTTATTATTGGTTAACAGAGTACTGGCAAGATGTTCCGATTATAACAAATAATAATATCTCCGGAGGTCTGGTGATCCGCCATAAGCAAGCAAGTGTTTACGAATTTATCCGTCAGGATCTCGAATTCGCTAAAGACAATCTTCCTTCAACTCCATTTCAGACCGGTAGATGCTCAAAATATACAGCTATAGGTATGTTGGCAAAGCTTCATCTAACGATGGCTTCTCACCTTTCTGATGCATCATCATCCGATAATTTTGCCAAAGCTAAATCTTACGCAGCTGAGGTAATTAATGATAGTGGGCTGAAATTATATTCAGACCTTTCTACAATGTTTTATCCAAAAGGAAACAACTCTTCAGAGTCTTTGTTTGCTATACAATGTACAAACGATGGTTATGGATACGGTAACGGACGCAATGTCTCTTTGTCTCGTAATGCACTGATTACTTTAGGTTCATCTTGGGGAGCAGGTAAGGGACCGACTCTTAGTTTGCAAGAAGCTTTTGATTCGAATGATGCCCGCCGTTATTATACATACATGCGCAATGGTGATAGCTATCCAAATTTGGGTGGCGGTGGATATACTTATCATAATTTTTCGCAAGATGAGTCTACCGAAACATCAAATGGTATGTTGGCACATGTAAGGAAATACGTAATCGGAGCTAATTCCGATTGTGACGGAGTTGCGGGAACATCCAATCAGGATGCAGGTAATAATATTTATTTACTCCGTTTGGCAGATGTATATCTGTGTTATGTTGAGGCATGTATCGGCTCGGGTACATCTACTACCGACGCTTTGGCATTGACCGTATACGATAAGGTACGTGAACGTGCCGGATTTTCTACAAAAGCCACTTCTATTACTTACGATCAGTTGATCAAAGAACGTCGTGTCGAATTTGCTCTCGAAGGTGTCAACTTCCTTGACATTAAACGGATGAGCTATAGGGATATGAATAAGGCTCTTTCTTATTTGAATGGAATGAAGCGTGAGCGTCAATATATTTCTAATGGTAGTTATACATGGCAAGAACGTAATGCCAGCAATGCACATCACGGAGCGTTTACTCCTCTCGATCCGAGCGATGATTCTTCGGGTAAAGGTTCTATATTCTATCTTGATAAAAATGTAGGAACTATAACTATTACAGAAAAAAATCTTGTATTGCCTGTTCCTGCGGAAACAGTAACAAAGACACCAAGTATAACTCAGGAACCGGTTGATTATGCATTTTAACTTTTAAGTAAGACTAGATTATGAAAAAATATATTTTAAATATAGCTATTGTATTACTTGCTCTTGTCTCATTCAATTCGTGCTCGGATGATGACGATAAAGGCGGCTCGGGAGGAGGTACTCCGGTCGTTAGATACATACGCCCATGCGACGCAACTATTTCTGATTCTTTATTGACAAGCGGATATTTGGGTACTCAGATTGCCATTATTGGGGAAAACTTGTCGAAAGTTAATAAGGTTTATTTTAATGATCAGAAAGCCAAGTTAAACCCGAATTTTGTGACGGACAATACTATTATTGTTAATATACCTTCAGGTATTCCTGGAGAGAAGCAAGATTTGATTAAGTTATATACAAATAATGACTCTTGCTATTATACTTTCGAAACAAAAGTTCCTGCACCTGCACCTAAATCCATGACATGTGAATATGTTGATGATGGCAATGTTGCTTATATTCATGGTCTTTATTTTATTCATGAAGACGCCAACCCTTTGACTGTAACTTTTGAAGGAGGATTGCAAGGTGAAGTTGTGAGCCATGATTTAGATAATATAGCAGTAAAAGTTCCTGTAGGTGCTAAGCCCGGACCTGTAAAAGTTACATCTGTATATGGTACAACTGAAAGTCCATTCTATTTTAGAGATTATAGAAATATCATTCTAGATTTTGATACAAAGTTTGCTGATGGTGGATATCATCATGGATGGCATGCCGGATCAGGATATAGTACTGACGGTGGATTAACAGGTTGTGGACAGTATCTGATATTTACAGGAGAAATGGATGATGACAAATGGGATGATAGCAAATTTGGTTATGAACGCTGGACATATCGTACTACCGATCCTGATTTCTTTGATGCAGGTGCCCTTGATAAATATGTTTTAAAATTTGAGGTAAATATACCTGACGTATGGTCTGCTGCTGCTCTTCAAATTATTTTTACAGGAGCTTCAGATGTTTGGATGAATTGGCAGGAAGGTGGTTCTACCGGTGGTAACCCTAATAATGCTTATTTGTCAAATAGTAATTATCCTCGGGCATTGTGGATTCCATGGGCAGATACAGGCACTTATGTAAGTAATGGTTGGGTTACGGTAACCATACCAATGACAGATTTTAAATATAGCAAAGATGGTACTAACCTGAATAAGGTAAATGCTGCAGGACATTACTCCGGTATTACATTATTTGTTAATGGAGGAGGAGTAACGGGTACACCTTGTAACCCTACATTCCATATTGATAATGTACGTGTTGTTAAAGCTCAATGATAATTGCTAAAATTATAAGAATATGATATTGAATAATATATATGGAAAAGTCGTTTTAGTAGTGCTGGTAATTTTTGCAGTTACATTCTCGGCATGTTCTAACGATGATGACAATGGTTCGGGCGCTGTGGTTCTTGAAGCTTTTGGCCCAAGTCCGGCTCTACGTGGTAGCGAGCTTACCTTTATAGGGAAAAACCTTGATAAAGTAACAAGTGTAATTCTTCCCGAAGGTATTGAGGTTACTGATATAGAAGTGGTAAGTAAAGAAAAAATAAAGATTACCATTCCTCAGGATGCTAAAGAAGGCTATGTTAAACTTGTTGCTTCAGGTTTAGAAATAACTACGAAAACGTTGCTTAAATATACAGAGCCTATATCTATTACGAAGTTTGCACCATCTCCTGTCAAGGCAGGTCAGACTCTAACAATAGAAGGTGATTATCTGAATTTGATTCAGAAAGTAGTCTTTTCTGATAATGTGGAAGTATCTTATAAAGATTTTTTGACATGGGAGCGTAAAAAGATTGAAGTCGTTGTTCCTCGCGAAGCACAGACCGGTATTATTATTTTGGCTGACACAGCTGCTATTCCGGTAGAATTGAAATCAGAAACAGAGCTGCAAGTAGTTCTCCCTTCTGTAGAAAAGGTATTGGATCTTACAAATAAAAAACCCGGAGATGTAGTTTCTACAATAGGTCAGAATCTTGATCTGGTAGAGTCAGTACAGCTTCCTGATGGAGCGCCTGTGGCTCATGCAATAAAAGATGACGTATTGGCTTTTACTCTGCCTGAAGGTATCACCGATGGCGCTATTGTAATGGTTGCTTACTCGGGCGTGCATGTAGCTATAGCTAATATAGGTGTCGCTGTGCCAACGGATTTGGTGGCTACTCCTGCTACAGGCATAAAGGATGGTAGTGTCATTTCGATCAAAGGGGTTAATATGGATTTGGTTACTACAGCATTATTCCCAGGAGTATCAGAGGCTGTAACACCTACATCGAAGAGTGCAACGGAAATAAAAGTAACTACTCCAGCTAATGCCAAAACAGGAGATCTTATCCTAAATACCGCTAGTGGAAAAACTGTGTCAGTAAAAATTACTACGTTAAAACCTGAGATATTGTCATACAATCCATCTTCTGTCGCTGCTGGTAATGAATTTACAATAAAAGGTAAGAATCTAGATCTTGTTACATCTGTAACATTCGGAGGAAACAAAGTTGTTGAAGTTACTCCAACATCTTCTACTGACTTGGTGGTAAAAGCCCCGGTAGATGCAGAGACCGGAGAACTGACATTTACAATGAAAAATGGAGAGACTGTAAAGGGCTCCGTTTTGACAGTGACTAAACCAGACTTCTGTTATATACCTGTTCTTCCGGGTTCAGATGAGGAAATCAAGTCGGGTACTATTTTGAAAGTAGATGTTCAGAATGCTGATAAACTGACCAATGTGCAGGTAAACGGAAATAATACACAGTATATTTTGCAAGGTTCTACTCTTAGTATACTTGTTCCAAACAATGCGAATGGAAATACAGCTTTTAAGTTGATCTCATCTAACGGAGAAGTGACTTATACAATACGTATTATCTCTTCGGGGATAGTAGAAACTGTGATAATGAATGAAACACGCGACCTTGGATCTTGGGCGGGTGAAGGAGCTGGAGGTGCATTCCGTCTGTATAAGGAATCTTTTGATGGAATAAAAGCCGGAGCAATACTTAAATTCTATTTTACAGTTACCGGATATGGACAATTGCAGATTAATAATGCAAACTGGGCAACGTGGGATACACCTGTATTTACTGATACAAGTTTAACATATTATGAGATGGAATTAACTCAACCATTCCTTGACAATATATTAGGAGCTAACGATGGTTGGTCAACTACAGCAATTGTTATTCAAGGGGAGCATCTTGTTATCTCTAAGGTTTCTATTATAACTGGTCGGTAATATTATAAATAAAGGCTTGCCTAATCTGAATTTATATTAGGCAGGCTTTTTACAAAAATATGTATTATGAAAAAAATAGCACAAAATATTTTTTATATCTTACTGGGGGTTATCCTAATGACTGCCTGTACCGATGTTGATGATCCGGTTATCGGCGATCCGGGTGTTCCCCAATTAGCAAGCAGTACACCTGCTGATGGAACAACAGATTTGCCTGAAGGTGACATAACTATTGTTCTGAATTATGATCAGAATATATTCTGTCCCAAAGCCGGACAAGAAAAGATTACTTTAGAGGGAGCTACTATAACGGATGTTTCATTCAAGTTAAGTCAGATAACGATTAAAGCTACCGGATTGGAAAAAGGAAAGACTTACAAACTAGTTGTACCTGCAGGTGTTGTACTTGGGCCTACTTATACAGAAGCACCCGAAACAACTATCAGCTTTACAACGAAGGCCGATCCTGTTATAACAGCTACGCTTTGTAATCCGAATGCTACAGCTCAGGCAAAGAAGGTGTATCAGTTTTTGGTGGAAAGCTATAAACAAAAAGTTATCTCCGGTACGATGGCTAATGTAAATTGGAATGTAGAAGAAGCAGAAGCCGTTCATACACTTACCGGAAAATACCCGGCATTAAATACTTTCGATTATGTGCATCTGCCATATTCTCCTAGCAACTGGATTGACTATAGCGATATTTCGCCTGTAAAAAACTGGTGGGATGCAGGTGGATTGGTTTCTATTATGTGGCATTGGAATGTTCCCGTATCGGCTAGGTTATGGAATGGTAATGTAGCTATGCCTTCCGATTGGTCGGGCAATGTACAGCTTACTGATGCGTCAGCTCTTGAAGGGTTTGCATCAGCGAAGGTTAACGACATTATCCGTGTTGCAATCAAAGATGTGGCATCAGGGGCTCAAGGCTCACTAAAAGGTAGTGACTGGGGACAGATTGCCGAGGGTTACGAATATTTTTCTATCAGCGGTGATTATTATGAGATGAAAATAACAGATGGTATCCTAACTAAATTAAAGTCTTCGGGTCTTATCATAAGCGGACATGATTACACTGTAACAGCTGTTTATCTGATACCTGCCGATTCTAATGGAGATTATGCTTTTTACAAAGCTGATACATACTTCGATGCAGCCAAGGCTACAGTTGAAGGAACACGTGAAAATGAAGTCTTTAAGGCCGATCTTGCAAAGGTGGCTACTTCATTGAAACAATTACAATCGGAAGGAATTGCTGTTATCTGGCGTCCATTCCACGAAGCTGCCGGCGGTTGGTTCTGGTGGGGTAAAGATGCTGATTCTTGCAAAAAGCTCTGGATTGCTATGTTCGACTATTTCAAATCGCAGGGTGTAAACAACCTGATCTGGGTGTGGACAAGCGAGTCTGACGATAGTAGCTGGTATCCGGGCGATGAGTATGTAGATATCATTGGTCGTGATTTATATAGTAAGAATACAAGCGATTGTGTATCTATATACCAATCGGAGTTTGCTCGCTATGGACATAAAGTCATTGCCCTTTCCGAATGTGGAACAGTTGGTCTTCTATCCGAACAATGGAGTGCGGGTGCACGTTGGGCATGGTTTATGCCATGGTATGGAAAAGCTGATAGCGGTAGCAAACATGCTACAGACGAATGGTGGAAAGATGCAATGGGGCAAACTTATGTGATTACTCGTGACCAGGTTCCGAGCATGAAATAATATAAAGAATGAATATTAACTCTCTCCTTGTTTTAGGGCAAGGAGAGTTTTTTCACAAAATATAGAGAGTTATGATTAAGAATTTTTACAAGGCTTACATTCTACTGTTTTTCCTGTTTGTCGGATGTAGCGGAGACAATGCAGATCAAATAATTGCTCAGACTTTTGTAGAGCAGCATGGTCAACTTTCAGTAAAAGGTACTTCATTGGTAGATAAGGACGGCAAGACAATAGCTCTCAAGGGGGTAAGCTTTGGGTGGCATAATTGGTGGCCGCGCTTCTATAATGAGTCTACTGTAGCATGGCTCAAATCGGATTGGAATTGTAATCTGGTGCGTGCAGCCATCGGGGTTGAACCCGAAGGAGCATACATAACCAACCCTCAAAAAGCGAACGAATGCCTCGATAACGTTGTTGATGCGGCTATCGAAAATGGAATGTATGTTATTATAGACTGGCATAGTCATGGGATAAAGACACAGGAAGCCAAGGCGTTTTTTACAAGAGCTGCCAATAAATACAAAGGCTACCCGAATATAATATATGAGATATTCAATGAGCCGGTAGAAGATTCTTGGGAAACAGTAAAAGCATACTCGGAAGAAATAATTAAAACGATTCGAGCGATAGATACTAAGAACGTAATATTGGTAGGTACACCTCATTGGGATCAGGATATACATCTGGCTGCAGATAATCCGATCGAAGGATATGATAACATCATGTATACACTACACTTCTATGCTGCAACACATAAGCAATATTTACGTGATAGGGCTAATTATGCCATCGGAAAAGGACTTCCTATTTTTGTGTCGGAGTGTGCAGGGATGGAAGCATCGGGTGATGGTGCTATAAACAAAACAGAATGGAATAATTGGTTGAACTGGATGAAACAACATCAGATAAGTTGGGTCGCGTGGTCTATCGCAGATAAAAACGAAACTTGTTCGATGATTAAAGATTCTACATCTCCTGCTACTAGCTGGAAGGATACCGATTTGAAAGAATGGGGTAAAATAGTAAAGGCCGCACTACAGTAAAAAGAACAGTGAATTGTAATTAAAGATTAAAAAAGTATTATTCTTTGTATGGATGTCGGTATTCTCCATACTGTCTATTGAATATTCTTATTTATATGTCTAATAAGCCAATAGTGTTTAGTTTGTAGACGCTGTAAAATGCCAAAAAAAGTATTATAATTGATTAAAAAAGTATTTGTAATAAGATGCCGACAATTATAAATTTGTACTATCTATCATTAAATAGAATCATAGCTAAAAGACCATGAAAAAATATACGATATATCTCTTATCCGTAATCACTTTCTTTCTTATTTTATCCTGCAAACAAGCGGTAAAAGAAAATTTCGACCCGACCGTTTCCGAATCATTTTCTGCCGATTGGAAATTTCATGCCGGAGAAGGTGTCGATAGTCTTTGGATGAATGTAGACTACAATGATACTGCATGGCAAGAAGTGTTGTCGTCTAAATCCTTAAAAGATCAAAACATCAAATTGGATAATGGCTTTGGTTGGTATCGTAAAAGAATACAAATGTCGGATGTCTTAGTCAATGCCATAAAGAATAAAGGTGGAATTATGCTTCATCTCGGACGTTTGGCTGCTACCGATGAGGTTTACTTTAATGGTAAGCTTGTCGGTAAAACGGGTCAATTTCCGCAAGACTATAGAGGCTACTTTGACAATGAACGAAACTATTTTGTTCCCGAAGAAGATATTAATCTTACAGGAGAAAATCTGATTGCGATTAAGTTTCATGATGGTTGGAATGTCGGTGGCTTCCTCCAAGGGGCTGCTCTATCGATCTCTACCGCTGAAACAAAAGATAAATTAGCCTTAAATGTTCAGGTGGCGGACTCCGACTATATATTTATGGCTCCTAGTCCTGTTCAGATAAAAGTAAATATCGATAATAAGAACAAATGGGCAGTACAAGGACGATTGTTGGTAACGCTCACAACAGACGATTATCAACCGCTAAAGGCTGACTCTATGGATATAGAAATAGACGGAAAAGCTTCAATATCCCAATCCTTTAGCTTCGATAATCCAAATCCCGGGTTTTACAGATATACCGTTCAGTTCAGACGCAACGACACAATAGCCTGTGAGAAAAAGTTTAATGTCGGCTTCGAACCCGAAAAGATTAAATCGCCTCTCGATGCAAAAGATGATTTTAAAGCATTTTGGGATAACAACTTGAAAGAGCTTGCAAAAGTTGCGCCGGATTATAAATTGACACTTGTTCCCGAGTATTCGAAAATAGATTACGATGTCTATTTGGTTGAAATGCGTTCTTTTGGTAATGAGCTGATAAGAGGATATTATGCTAAGCCTAAAAGAGAAGGTAAGCATCCCGTGATTGTAGAATATATGGGGTATGGTTCACAACCTTATCCACCAAATCAGTGGTGGGATGGATTTGCATACTTTGTTTTATCGATCAGAGGGCAAGCATTGAATCAACCAACAAATCGTTTTGGAACATGGATTACATACGGGCTCGACAATAAAGATAATTATTATTATCGTGGGGCATTCTTGGATGTAGTCAGGGCTCTTGATTTTGTTTGCAGCAGACCAGAGATAGACTCCGAAAAGATTGCTGTAAGAGGTGGTAGCCAAGGTGGAGCACTTTCATTTGTGGCTGCGGCTCTCGACAAACGTGTAAAAGTAGCAGCACCCAGTATTCCTTTCTTATCCGATTATCCTGATTATTTCAAAATAGCCCCTTGGCCTAAAAGCGATTTTGATAATTATATGACAACACATCCCGAGGCTAAATGGGAAGACGTTTATTCACTTCTTACTTATTTTGATATCAAGAATCTGGCTCAGTGGATTGAATGTCCTCTTATTATGGGGATTGGAGTTCAGGATAATGTTTGTCCGCCTCATATAAATTTTGCGGCTTACAATCAAGTAAAATCCGAAAAACGCTGGATGGCATTCCCTGAGTTTGCCCACAGTGTTGGCAAAGAGTATAATGATGCTTCGAAAGCGTTTATCAAAGAAAAATTAAACATAAAATAATAATGAAGAAACTAATTCTTTTTACGATCACAGTTCTAAGTCTTTTTTCTTGTAACAGTAAGAAAAGTACAACCATGTCGGAATCTGCTTTTGTAAAACAAAAAGATGGTCACTTTGTAATAGGCGACAATCCGTATTATTTTATTGGTACAAACTACTGGTATGGCGCAATATTAGGCTCTACAGGAGAAGGAGGAAACCGTGAACGCTTGTTGAAAGAACTCGACTTCATGAAAGAAAATGGCATCAATAACCTGCGTGTACTGGTGGGTGCAGATGGTGTTGCCGGACAAGCAGTAAAGGTGAGACCAACGTTGCAAACAGCACCCGGTGTATACAACGATACTATTTTCGATGGACTAGACTTCTTCATGGCAGAGCTGGGCAAACGCAATATGCATGCTGTTCTCTATCTCAATAATAGCTGGGAATGGAGTGGCGGTTATGGTCAGTATCTCGAATGGTCAGGAAAAGGAAATGTTCCCGAAAAAGGAGTTTATGATTGGCCAGTATTTGTTAAGCATGTGGCACAATATGCCGATTGCGACAGTTGCCATACAATGTTTCTTAATCATGTAAAGCATGTCGTTTCTCGTACAAATAAATATACAGGAAAAAAATATACCGAAGATACAGCCCTTATGTCGTGGCAAGTGGGAAACGAGCCGCGTGTGTTTAGTGACGAAGGTAAACCTGCATTTAAGAAATGGCTCAAAGAAACAACAGCATTGATACGTTCCCTAGACTCTAATCATCTCATATCAATCGGAAACGAAGGACTTATGGGTTCGGAAGGAGATATGAATCTTTATGAAGAGATACATGCAGATCCGAATGTCGATTATCTGACAATACATATTTGGCCTAAAAACTGGAGTTGGATCGATATAACCAAGATTAAAGAATCGGTTGATACGGCAATTGTGAGAACAGATAAATATATCTCTGAACATCTGGCTGTGGCAAAAAAACTGGATAAACCGATTACAATCGAGGAGTTTGGCTTTCCTCGCGACAATCATAAATATACACTGGATGACCCTGTTACAGCCCGTGATAGATACTATGCCAATATCTTTGAACACATAGTAACAGCTTCTAAGGATAAAGGAAATATTGCAGGTTGTAATTTCTGGGCATGGGGTGGATTGGGACGTCCGGCTCATGAATTTTGGAAACCGTGGGACGACTATGTAGGAGATCCGGCGCAAGAAGAGCAAGGCTTGAACTCTGTGTTTGATACAGATTCAACAATCAAATTAATAAAAGAATATGCAGATAAGTTAAATACTAAATAGAAGCTAAAACACAAAGAGTAAAGTAATTCTAATAAAACTTAATCAGGTTGAACCCCTTAAAAATCAAGTGATGAGCAACATTTTCAATACACGTCTTAACGCTGTTACAGCAGAATATGAGAATTTAGTTACATTAAAAAATGAACCAATATTACCGGGAAATGGTATTTTCGAACGATATAAAAATCCTGTATTAACAGCCGGTCATGCTCCTGTCTTCTGGCGTTATGACCTCAATCCCCAGACCAACCCTTATTTTATGGAACGTTTTGGAATAAACGGAACATTCAATGCAGGAGCAATCAAGTGGAATGGGAAATATATAATGGCTGTACGTGTCGAAGGCAATGATCGTAAATCGTTCTTTGCAATAGCCGAAAGTCCAAATGGTATAGATAATTTCCGCTTTTGGGATTATCCTATTGCTATGCCTGAAACTGACAACCCTGATACAAATGTTTACGATATGCGCCTTACTGCTCACCAAGATGGATGGGTTTATGGTGTGTTCTGCTCCGAAAGGAAAGACCCGAAAGCGCCAGCCGGAGATTTGTCTTCAGCTGTAGCTGCAGCAGGTATTGCACGTACAAAAGATCTGATCAATTGGGAGCGTCTGCCTGATCTGAAAACAAAGAGTCAGCAACGGAATGTTGTTTTACATCCCGAATTTGTAAACGGAAAATATGCACTTTATACACGCCCTCAAGACGGATTTATCGATGCCGGTAGTGGTGGCGGAATCGGTTGGGCACTGATAGATGATATTACCAATGCAGAGGTGAAAGAAGAAAAGATAATCAATTTCCGTTATTATCATACTATCAAGGAATTGAAAAATGGAGAAGGTCCGCATCCTATAAAAACATCAAAAGGTTGGCTACACCTTGCACATGGAGTGCGTGCCTGTGCTGCGGGATTAAGATATGTATTGTATCTTTACATGACCGACTTGGAGCAGCCCGATAAGTTGATAGCAGAACCTGCCGGACACTTAATGGCTCCGATAGATGACGAAAGGGTAGGAGATGTGTCTAATGTATTATTTACGAATGGTTGGATAGCGGACGACGATGGTACGGTATATCTGTATTATGCTTCATGCGACACCCGTATGCATGTGGCAGTATCTTCTGTAGATCGCTTAGTTGATTACTGTTTCAATACAGCGTCTGACGGTTATCGTTCGGCTACATCGGTACAGACATTGTCGGCTTTGATTAAGAAAAATCTAGAATTAAAATAATAATACTAAATGTTTCGAGGGTATTTTTCACTATCTCTTTGTCATGCCGGATCTAATGGAGAACTTCCGGTTTGTTCGTCGTGACAAAGAGGATAACACTCTGATAGAGTGATCTTACTTTTGAAACAACCTATTATCCACCATGAAAACAACAACAGTTACTTTAAAAGAGAAAATCGGCTACGGATTTGGAGATATGGCCTCTTCCATGTTTTGGAAGATATTCGGCATGTACTCCTTGTTCTTTTACACAGATGTTTTTGGTATAACAGCAGCAGCGGCAGGAACTATGTTTCTGGTTGCCCGCCTGTGGGATTCGGTATTTGACTTATTCGTTGGTATAGCTGCCGACCGTACTAAGACCCGTTGGGGAAGATATCGCCCATATTTACTTTGGTTTGCTGTGCCATTCTCCGTAATGGGAGTTATAACATTCTTTGTTCCTGATTTCGGATCAACAGGGAAACTCGTTTATGCTTATATCACTTATTCCCTGATGATGATTGTATACTCGCTGATAAATGTGCCTTATGCTTCATTATTAGGGGTGATGTCATCCAATCCGCAAGAACGGAATATTCTTTCTTCGTACCGTATGTCGTTTGCTTTTATTGGTAGCTTTATAACCTTTATGTTGTTGCAGCCATTGGTTGATATGTTTGCTAGTCTCGAGGGCAAAGCGGCTGTAGATGTTACGAAAGCGGTAACCGAAACATCGGTAAGTACATCTCCTATTGGTTGGACGTTAGCCGTAGCTTCTATTGGGGTGTTATGTACTATTCTGTTCATTTTTTGTTTCAGATGGACACGCGAACGTGTAGAGCCTGTTAACGAAGATGAAAATACTTCTGTAAAGCAGGATTTGAAAAATCTGTTTCATAATGCACCTTGGTGGATATTGGTAGGCACAGGGCTTGCTGCTTTGTTGTTTAATGCTGTTCGCGATGGTGTAGCCATTTACTATTTTAGAGACTACGTACAGTTTGCATATAAAATGCCGGTTACAGGTTGGGATATGACTACTATTTACTTCCTTGTTGGTCAGGCTGCCAACCTTGTAGGCGTTATTCTAGCCCCTGTTTTATCATCCAAATACGGAAAGAAAAGAACATATATGTTGGCTATGGCGGGAGCCGCAGCGTTAAGTGTAGTCTTCTATTTTATACCTAATGAGTTAGGCTGGATATTATTGCTACAAACATTAATCTCTCTTTGTGCAGGTTATGTTCTACCTCTTCTTTGGAGTATGTTTGCCGATATTGTAGATTATCAGGAACTGAAAACGAACCGTCGTGCTTCGGGGCTTATTTTTTCATCGTCTTCCATGTCCCAAAAATTAGGATGGGCTTTAGGTGCAGCTCTTACCGGATGGATTTTATCCATATTCAAATATAATCCGCATATCGCTCAGCAAAGTATGGATACTATTTTTGGAGAGCGACTGATGATAAGTATCCTTCCTGCTATTTGTTGTATTATTGCTTTCCTTGGAATGATGGCTTATCCCCTTTCTGAAAAGAAAGTAAAAGAAATAACTGCCGAGCTGGATGCTAAACGTGCCCAAAAAGATTGATTTATGAACGGTTTCAAAAACGAACTGGAGAATAATATATTGGCTTTCTGGATCGATAAGATGCAGGATACAGAGCATGGAGGTTTCTACGGACAGATAGACGGTAATAACACATTGCACCCTGAAGCAAATAAGGGTGCTATACTAAATGCCCGTATCCTGTGGACTTTCTCTTCTGCATACCGCATATTGAAGAAGAAGGAATACCTCGATATGGCTCAACGGGCTTTCGATTATATTACTGCATATTTTCTTGATAGGGAATACGGCGGAGTATATTGGGAGCTCGATTATAAAGGAAATCCTGTAAGTACAAAAAAACAAACCTATGTGCAAGGGTTTATGCTATACGGTTTCTCGGAGTTTTATCGTGCAACAGGAAACAAGCAGGCTCTTGAATTGGCAAAAGAATTCTTCTATCTGATAGAGAAATGTCATGATGATAAATTGGGCGGCTATCTCGAAGCCTATACTCAGGATTGGAAGCCTATCGAAGATATGCGCCTGAGTGATAAGGATGCTAATGAAAAGAAAACAATGAATACACATTTGCACGTTTTGGAACCATATACCAATCTGTGCCGGGTGTGGGATAATGAGCAGCTTAAAGCAGCTCAGAAAAGATTGATTGATATTTTCACCGAGCGTATATTGGATAAGAAAACAAACCATCTGAATCTCTTTTTCGACGAAGAGTGGAATGTCAAGTCTACAGCTATATCCTACGGACACGATATCGAAGCCTCATGGTTGTTGTTCGAAGCAGCTGATATGTTGGGCGATAGAGACTTACTTGCCGAAATAAAAAATATATCATTGGATATAGCAGATGCTGCATCCGAAGGTTTGCAGGCAGAAGGCAGTATGATATACGAAAAGGATGGGAATCACATAGATGGCGACCGTCATTGGTGGGTACAGGCAGAATCTGTAGTAGGATATATGTATGCGTACAAAAACTCTAAAGACATAGCATATAAAGAGAAGGCTGCACGGATATGGAATTATATCCGCAATCAGATCGTCGACCAAGAGAATGGCGAATGGTATTGGAGCCGAAAAGAAGACGGAACAATCAATCAAAAAGATGATAAAGCCGGCTTCTGGAAATGCCCGTATCATAATGGGCGTATGTGTATGGAGATGATAGAACATTTCGATTTAAAATAATGCTTAAAATTAAAATATGAAGTTTGGATATTTTGACGATCAGCGTCGGGAATATGTAATTACAAATCCTCAGACGCCATGGCCATGGATCAACTATCTGGGTAATGAAGATTTCTTCTCTTTGATATCAAATACAGCCGGAGGTTACTCTTTTTATAAAGATGCTAAGTTTCGCCGTATTACTCGTTATCGCTACAATAATGTTCCTATGGATAATGGCGGACGCTATTTTTATATCAACGATGGAGGAACTGTTTGGTCGCCGGGGTGGAAGCCTTGCAAGACCCAACTCGATAGATATGAATGCCGCCACGGAATGAGTTATACGACCATTGCCGGGGAGAAAAACGGAATAGAAGCAGAAGTACTTTTCTTTGTGCCCCTCAAGACATGGGCGGAAGTTCAGAAGGTGAAGTTGACAAACAAGTCGACAGAAACCAAACGATTCAAACTGTTTTCCTTTGCCGAGTGGTGCTTATGGAATGCTGCTACCGACATGGAAAACTTTCAGCGTAATTTCTCTACAGGAGAAGTAGAAATAGAAGACTCTGTCATTTTTCATAAAACAGAATACAAAGAGCGTAGAAACCATTATGCTTACTATAGCGTAAATGCTCCGATACAAGGGTTTGATACCGACAGGGAATCATTTATAGGTTTGTATAATGAGTTTCGTGATCCGCAAGCGGTGATGGCGGGAAAGCCTGTCAATTCTGTGGCTCACGGTTGGTCGCCTATAGCGTCGCATTACCTTGAAATAGAATTAAAACCGGGCGAAACGAAAGAACTGATATTCGTATTGGGCTATGTAGAATACGAAAACCGCGAGGATAAATGGGAATCGAAAGGTGTTATCAATAAGAGCAAAGCAAAGGAGACTATTGCCAAGTTCGATACGGTTGCAAAAGTACAAGCTGCATTTGATGAATTAAAAGCCTATTGGGATAATTTGTTAAGCAGCTATGTGCTAAAGAGCAGTGAAGAAAAATTAGACCGCATGGTCAATATTTGGAACCAATATCAATGTATGGTTACGTTTAATTTTTCTCGCTCCGCATCTTTTTTCGAATCGGGAATCGGGCGAGGCATGGGGTTCCGCGACTCCAATCAGGACTTGGTTGGTTTCGTTCATCAAATTCCCGCACGTGCCCGTCAGCGTATCATCGATATTGCGTCTACACAGTTTAGTGATGGCGGTTGTTATCACCAGTATCAGCCGCTTACCAAGCGAGGGAACAATGATATCGGCGGTGGTTTTAACGACGATCCGATGTGGCTCATTTTCGGAACAGTCGCCTATCTGAAAGAGACGGGAGACTTCTCCATATTAGACGAGGCTGTTCCTTTCGACAATCAGGCGGGAACAGAGAAATCACTGTTTCACCACTTGACTGTTTCATTCAATCACGTGATCGAAAACTTGGGACCTCACTTACTTCCTCTTATCGGGCGTGCCGACTGGAACGATTGTTTGAATCTAAATTGTTTTTCCTGGGATCCGAATGAATCATTCCAGACGACTGAAAACAAAACGGAAGGATCGAAAGCCGAATCATTAATGATCGCCGGACTGTTTATTGTTTGTGGTCAGGACTATGTAACGCTTTGCCGCCAGATAGGAAATAATCAGGAAGCTGACCGTGCACAGGGTTATATCTACTCTATGATCGAAGCCGTTAAGAAACATGGATGGGATGGCGATTGGTATCTTCGTGCCTATGATTATTACGGAAAGAAAATCGGTAGTAATGAAAATAAGGAAGGAAAGATATTTATCGAGTCGCAAGGTTGGTGTGCGATGGCAAAAGTTGGACTGGAAGAAGGCATGGTAGAGAAATCGCTGGATTCTGTCAAAAAATATCTGGATACACCTAATGGTATTGTGTTGAATAATCCGGCGTTTACAGAATATGTAGTCGAATACGGAGAGATTTCGTCTTACCCTGCCGGCTATAAAGAAAATGCAGGTATTTTCTGCCATAATAATCCCTGGATCATGATTGCCGAAACCATCTTGGGACGAGGCGACTATGCATGGGAATATTATCGCAAGATATGCCCTTCTTATACCGAAGAAATATCAGAATTGCATAAAGTAGAGCCTTATGTATATTCTCAGATGATTGCCGGAAAAGATGCATTTAAGCCGGGTGAAGCTAAGAACTCTTGGTTAACCGGTACGGCAGCATGGAATTATTATGCGATCACGCAATTTATTCTGGGTATCAGGCCGGATTATAATGGATTGGAAATAAATCCTTGTATTCCTTCTGATTGGAAAGGCTTTGAGGTGACACGCAAATTCAGAGATGCAACTTATCTCATCAATATTAAAAATACAGGAGTGAATCGAGGAGTAAAAAGTATAATAGTTAACGGAAAGGCTTTGTCAGGAAACATTATTCCGCTACAGCCTGCCGGTTCGGTGAATAAAATAGAGGTAGTATTAGGTTAATTTTTAGTTTGAATTATAAACTCTTTGTTTCGGAGATCGTGTTTTTTGAGGTATATTTGACATATATTGTCTTATTGAGAACAGAAAATACCTTACCGCTAGAGTAGAAATTGTTTACTGTGAAGTTCAGGATGACAATGTATACGAATAGTTTATTTGTAGAACTTAAATATTTTATATGAGAAAATTAGCAGTATTAGTAGTTGTATTGGGTATCGCCTGCGGCATGTATGCGCAAAAGGGTGATGCAGAGAAAAGAGCAGCCGAGATGGTGTCGAAAATGACATTGGCTGAGAAAATAGGGCAGATGTCTCAGATAACAGTTGATCTGGTTTGTAAAGGTCAGGACACTCCTCCTACCAGCACATTGGAGATAGATGCAGACAAAGTGCGCGAAGCTGTTGTTAAATACCATGTAGGATCTATTCTTAACGCTCCCGGTACACGTGCGCGTACGCCTCAGTGGTGGACTAAAGCTGTAGAGCAGATTCAGGAAGTAGCAACGAAGGAAACCCGTATGAAAATTCCTGTTATATATGGTCTCGACCAGATACACGGAGCTACTTATACGGCAGGTTCTACCATGTTCCCTCAGGAAATAGGTATTGCCGCTACATGGAATCCGGCACATGCCCGTAAGATGGGTGAAATTACAGCTTACGAAACACGTGCCAGTAATGTGCCTTGGAACTTCTCGCCTGTACTGGATTTAGGACTCGATCCACGTTTCCCTCGCCAGTACGAAGGATTTGGAGAAGACCCTTATATCGGTTCGGTTTTCGGATACGAATTGGTGAAAGGATATGAAGGCGATGATAATAATATAGCAAACCCAACAAAGGTAGCTTCATGTATCAAGCACTTTATAGGCTATTCGGCTCCAATTAGTGGAAAAGACCGTACGCCGGCTTATATTCCCGAGAATGTATTACTCGAATATCATGTTCCTGCTTTTAAGGCGGCTATCGATGCCGGTGCACATACCATAATGATCAACTCGGGTATTATAAACAATGTACCTGTACATGCCAGCTATGAGCTGATGACTAAATTGCTGCGTCAGGATTTAGGCTTTCAGGGTATGATTGTTACAGACTGGGAGGATATAAACAAGTTGTATAACCGTGACAAAATGGTTCCTTCTATCAAAGAAGCAATCAAAGCAGGTATTAACGCAGGAATCGATATGTCGATGATTCCTTACAACTATAAAGAATTTTGCGATTTGTTGACAGAGCTTGTCAATGAAGGTCAAGTACCGATGTCACGCATCGATGACGCTGCAACAAGAGTATTGACTGTGAAAATAAAGCTTGGATTGTTCGAAACACCGAATACCTATGCGAAAGATTATCCGGAGTTTAACTCTAAGGCATTCCAACAAGCTTCTTACAATGCCGCAGCAGATGGTATCACGTTGCTGAAAAACAACAACAATGTATTGCCATTGAGTAAAGGAGCGAAGATTCTGGTGACAGGTCCTAATGCTGTTAGCAAACGTGCATTGAACGGAGGATGGACATTCTCTTGGCAAGGTGAAAAAATAGATGAGTTTGGAGACTTGTATCATAATATTCTTGATGCGGTAGAACAAAAGTTCGGTAAAGCAAATGTTTCTTATGTTCCGGGTGTGAGCTACACAAAAGAAACAAAATGGGATACAGAGCATAAAGACCGTTTCGATGAGGCTATTGCTGCCGCTAAGAATGTAGACTATATAATATTGTGTTTGGGTGAAAATTCATATTGCGAGAAACCGGGAGATTTGAACGATTTATACCTGAATGACTTGCAAACAGAGCTGGCTCAGGAAATGCTGAAACTTGGTAAGAAAGTGATCTTGGTATTGAGCGAAGGACGACCTCGTCTGATCTCTAAGTTCTCATCCAAAGTAGATGGTATAGTACAGACATATTTACCGGGAATTTACGGAGCCGATGCATTGGCCGATATTTTGGCGGGAGATGTAAACCCTTCAGGTAAATTGCCTTATACATATCCGGCATATCCGAATTCATTAGTGCCGTATTTCCATAAATATTCTGATGAGCAAGTAAATACCGATGCTGCATACAATTACGAAGGAGACTATAATTTCGAATATCCGTTCGGGTATGGCTTGAGTTACACAACTTTCGCATATTCAAATATAAAGTTAGATAAGTCTCAATTACCTCTTAATTCGAACGAAGAAGTAACTGTATCTGTAGATGTGAAAAATACAGGTAGCCGTGATGGTAAAGAGGTTGTACAACTTTATACAAGCGACTTGGTGGCATCACTGGTTCCGGATGTGAAAAGGTTGCGTCGTTTTGAGAAGGTCGCTTTAAAAGCAGGTGAAACAAAAACTGTAACATTTAAGTTGAAGCTAAACGATCTTTCTTTTATTAATCTCGAAAATAAACGAGTGGTAGAGCCGGGAGATTTTGAATTCCAAGTAGGTTCTTCCTCTAATGATGTAAAAGGCAAGGTGTTGTTTACGATAAAATGATTGTTTTTCAATATAGGTTGGTTTTTTTAGGTGAGAGATTCCATACTTACCCAGAGTATAGAGTGTGGAATTAAATTAAGTATTATTATTTCAACAGTTTTCCGGCTAGTCCGGGAGACTGTTGATTATTAACCTTTACCGTGATGATGAGGCATATCTTCTTTTTTCTATTCGTTTTTATTATTGTTCCTCTGAAAGCTTCGGATATATTGGTTGACAGGCAAGCTACAGAGCGAACAAAAAACTTATATCGGAATTTGAAAGATATACAGAAGAGCGGTAAGGTTCTTTTCGGGCATCAGGAAGCTACCAGCTATGGACGTACTTGGGTTGGAGATAAGAATAGGAGTGATGTTAAAGATGTTACCGGTAGTCATCCTGCCATTATAGGCCTCGATTTTGCCAATGTGACTACCTCCGATTCAGAGCGGTTTGAGAAGGCTAAACATGAGCTCATTACTTCCGTTGTTGATACTTACAACAGGGGAGGTGTTTCCACCTTTGCTTGGCATGCTAGTAATCCCGCTAACGATGGAAGTTTTTATTGGGAGAAAGATCCTATAAAAGTTGTTCCGGACATTCTTCCCGGAGGGAAATTACACGATAAATATAAAAAATACTTACAATCTATTGCTGATGTTGCTTCAGCCTTTAAAGATAAAGAGGGAGTGCTTATCCCTGTTATATTTCGTCCGTTTCATGAATATGATGGCAATTGGTTTTGGTGGGGAAAGGGACATTGTACCAAAGATGAATTTATTACTTTATGGCGGTTTACGATCGACTATTTGCGAAACGATTTAGGAGTGCATAACTTCATATATGCATTCTCGCCCGATTGCAAGTTTACAACACAAGAGCAATTCTTAGAATACTATCCGGGTGATGGATATGTGGATATGCTTGGTATGGACAACTATTGGGACTTTCGCCCTGATGGAGGAGACAACTCTCAGCTTGCTGCGAAGAAGCTTAAAATAGTGTCCGATATAGCCGAAAGCAAAGGTAAACTGGCCGCCTTCACCGAGACAGGATTGGAGGGGATACCCCAGTCGGATTGGTTTACGGCAACATTACTGCCTGTCTTGCAAAAGGTAAAGGTTTGCTATGTGCTTGTATGGCGCAATGCCAGTGATATGGAACATCATTATTATGCACCCACTGTGGGACATACTGCCGCTAACGATTTTAAGGTGTTTGTTCAGTCTGAAACCATATTGATGGAGAATGATGTGACTGATATATATAATTGAGACAGTTAATCATCTATTAATGATGAGAACCAGAAATGCTATATATCGGACAAAAAAGTGACACGAATAAAATAGCTTGAACCTGTTACTTTTACATAGACTTCGCTCCTGTGGCCGTTGGTTGTTACTTTTTAACAAACTGAAAAATGAATATATAATGAAGAAAACATTTGTATTACTAATGTCTGTAGCTATGGTACTCATATCATGTAAGCAAAAAGAAACGATAGCAGATATGAAATTGCCTATTGATAAAAATGCCACAAAAGAAACTGTGGAGCTGTACAACCGATTATTCAAATCATTAGATAAAGGTATAATGGTTGGTCATCAGGATGCTTTGGCGTATGGTCATGGCTGGTATAAAGAAGCCGGGCGGTCGGATGTGAAAGATGTGACTGGCGATTATCCTTCAGTGGTAGGGTGGGAGTTAGGACATATCGAAATCGGAGCTCAATTTAATCTCGATTCTGTCTACTTTTCGGATATGAAGCACTATATCAAAGAAACCTACGATAGAGGTGGCATAACAACAGCTAGTTGGCATGGAGACAATATAGTAACAGGAAATACCGCTTGGGACTGTGCGCAAGACTCGGTTGTAAGAACGATACTGCCTAATGGCTCTAATCATGCAAAGTACCTCACATGGCTGGATCGTGTTGCAGATTTCTTTCTCGACTTGAAGGATGATAAAGGTACCCTGATTCCCGTTGTGTTCCGTATGTATCATGAACATACAGGAGCATGGTTCTGGTGGGGTAGTAAACAGTGTACGCCCGAGGAGTATAAACAATTGTGGATTATGACCGTAGAGTATCTGCGTGATAAGAAAAACGTACACAATCTTCTTTATGCCTATTCTCCATCAGAAACAAAAAATGAAGCCGAGTATCTAGAGCGTTATCCCGGTGATGAATATGTTGATATAGTGGGTTATGACTGCTATGTGCCGGGTAAAGACAGTGAAGCTGTAGCAAAATACAAAGAAGCGATGGATCTCAATCTTAAGATTGTAACCGGCTATGCAGCTAAGTCTGGTAAAATACCTACTATCGGAGAAACGGGAATGGAATCTATACCGGATTCTATGTATTTTACACAAGCTGTATATCCTGTTATAAACCAATATAAAATAGCATGGGTATTATTCTGGCGCAATGCTTGGGAGAGCGATAAGCCTGAACATTTTTATGCACCATTCAAAGGACATTCGTCTGCAGATGATTTCAGAGAATTTGTAGCTAAACCCAATATTCTGATGAATGCAGATGTAAAATAAAGACTTTCTTATGTATTAATATACTGAAGGATAGAACTCGGGTTCTATCCTTCTTCTTTGTTATATCAAACTGTTTAGGGGTGATAGAGTAGCCAAATTTCTAATGCTTTTTAGAAGTCTTAAAATGTAGCTTTGGTATTTCAATT
Source organism: Dysgonomonas sp. (assembly GCF_035323175.1). Taxonomy (NCBI): domain Bacteria; kingdom Pseudomonadati; phylum Bacteroidota; class Bacteroidia; order Bacteroidales; family Dysgonomonadaceae; genus Dysgonomonas; species Dysgonomonas sp. The sequence continues at coordinate 352,114 of NZ_DAOKYH010000001.1, forward strand.
CTCCCTTAAACGAGCTACCGTATGATAGAACTGAATAGTATAAAAAGGCTAAAGTCCTTTTCATTATTAACATATAAACTGCCAATCCTAAGTTTTTTTAGGCTCGAAAACTTTACCAACCAAACAAAAAGGATTACTTTTGTGGTGCATTTTTAATAAGGATAACTGTTTGAATTTAAGCACCTATAAATAACATTTATGTAAATATAGATAGGCCATTTATAATCTTTTAAGAATCAATAAAATATAACCTATATATTAAACAATTTTATTAATCATGGCTAATCAGAAAGAAAAGCTTTTCTCAAATTTTCCGCCGATATCTACTGAAGAGTGGATGGCAAAAATCGTAGCAGACCTGAAAGGGGCTGATTTTGAGAAAAAACTTGTTTGGAAAACAAACGAAGGGTTCAATGTAAACCCTTTTTACAGAAGTGAGGACCTTGAAGGCCTTAATACGGCTGTATCACTTCCGGGTGAATTTCCTTACGTGCGTGGTACCAAGAAAGATAACGACTGGTATACTCGTCAGGATATTGACGTCCGCGATTTCAAGGCAGCAAACGCAAAAGCTCTTGACGTACTTTACAAAGGTATCACATCTCTAGGATTTCATATCGAAGGAGATGATGTAAACGCCGACAATATCAAGACATTGTTGAAAGACATTCACCCTGAAGCTGTAGAGCTTAACTTTAGTACATGTCATCGCAAATCTTTGGAATTAACTAAGATCTTAGTTGAATACATCAAAGAATCGGGTGCAGATGTGATGAAGTGCTTTGGTTCTGTAAACTACGACCCTTTCAAACCACTTTTGAAAAAGGGACGTAATGCAGACGGATGGGTAGAGAAAGCGGCAGAGATAGTTAAAGCTGCGGCTCCGCTACCTCGTTTCAGAGTGTTGGCTGTTAATGCCTATGCATTGAGTGACGGTGGTGCTTACATCTATCAGGAACTTGGATATGCATTGGCTAACGGTAATCAGTTGATGTCTGCCCTTGTTGAAGCAGGACTAGACCCTACATTGGTTGCTAAGAAGATCAAATTTAACTTTGGTATTGGCGGTAACTATTTTATGGAAATCGCTAAGTTCCGTGCAGCACGCTGGTTATGGGCAGAAATAGTAGAAGCTTACAAACCTATCTGTGCTAACGAATGTCCAAACAAATCTCCTGAAGGAATTTGTCATTGTGCTGCAAAAATATATGTTCATGCACAAACATCTACTTTCAACAAGACTGTTTACGATGCCCACGTGAACTTGCTTCGTACACAAACAGAATCAATGTCGGCTACTATTGCCGGAATTAATTCGTTGACAGTACGTCCTTTCGACGAAACATATAAAACTCCGGATGATTTCTCTGAACGTATTGCACGTAACCAACAACTATTGTTGAAAGAAGAATGTCATTTCGATAAGATAACTGACCCTTCAGCGGGTTCATATTATATCGAGAACCTTACTAAATCTATAGCTGAACAAGCTTGGAAATTGTTCCTCGAAGTAGACGAAAAAGGATTTTATGAAGCATTGAAAGCGGCAACAGTACAAACTGCCGTTAAGACTTCAACTGATACCCGTTTCAAAGCATTGGCTACTCGCCGTGAAGTATTATTGGGTACTAACCAATATCCTAACTTTACAGAGAAAGCTGAAAGCAAAATTGTAAAAGAAGGTTGTAATTGCGGATGTTCTTCCGAAAAAGGAGAATATATGCCGTTACCTACCAGCCGCTTAGGTACAGCATTCGAAACACTTCGTCTAGCTACAGAGAAACATGGTGCTCCTACAGTATTTATGCTAACAATTGGTAATCTTGGTATGCGTCTTGCACGTGCACAGTTCTCAAGTAACTTCTTTGCTTGTGCCGGATACAAGATTATCGACAATTTAGGTTTCGAAACAGTTGAAGCAGGAATCAAAGCTGCTCGTGAGAAAAAAGCAGATGTTATTGTACTTTGTTCTAGTGACGATGAGTACGCAACATACGCTCCTGAAGCTCATAAGTTGATCGAAGGCAAAGAACATTTTGTTGTTGCCGGAGCTCCTGCATGCATGGAAGATTTGAAAGCACAAGGTATAGAACACTTCATTAATGTGAAGAGCAATGTCCTTGAGACTCTAAAAATGTTCAATGCTAAACTGGGCATCGAATAATATTTTATAATTCGGATAAAAATGGAAACAAAAAAACCAACACTAAAAAACTGGGTGATTGCTACGCGACCATGGTCGTTTCCGGTATCATCTCTTCCTGCTCTTATTGCAATGATGTATACAATACACGTGTACCCCGAAAGCTCTGCTAACTGGATATTGGGTGTAATTGCAATCATTGGCGCAGTTGTTTTTCAGGCAGGTGGTAACCTGATCAGTGATTATTACGACTATAAATATGGTGTAGACAGAGAAGGCAAGGTAGGAACAGATATTCTTACCAGCAAACTGTTTACTCCTAAACAGGTGTTTATTTACGGATGGGCATTTATTGCTTTGGGGATAACACTTGGTTTATTTTTGGTTTCGCAAGCCGGTATAGACTTGGTGTGGATTGGTTTATTTGGTACTATAGGCGCTGTATTTTATTATCGTTTCAAGTTCAAAGCATTGGGAGACCTTCTTATCTTTCTGGTTTATGGACCCTCTATTATGCTGGGTACAGGATATGTAATGCTTGGGCACTTCGACTGGTTGTTGCTTTTTGTTTCTTTCCCTATGGCGTTTATTACTGTCAACGTGTTGCATGCAAATAATACACGAGACATCAGAAGCGACCGTTATGCGGAAATCAAAACATACGCAATGCTGATCGGGATGAAGGCTTCTGTAATACATTATTATCTGTTGACGATATTGGCTTATTTGTCTATTATCGTAATGGTGGTTCTTAATATTTTGCCGATAACGGCTTTTATCACTCTGATAACAGTACCGGTAGCATATAAGAACTGTAAAGCCATGTCGCAGATAACAGAAGAAGATGTTACTCCTATCAATGAATTGGACAAAGGAACTGCTCAACTACAATTGATGTTTAGTGCATCATTGTCGTTAGCCCTAATTTTAGCTATCCTGATATGAAAAAACTTGCAGGTGCAATCCTAGTAGCAATAGTCTTTTGGTTTGTAATGTTTTCGCAATGGACAAGCCCGCATATCAATTTCTGGTATGTTATGCTTGCCGCCGCAGGAACACTTACAGCTTTGAGCTTTCTGTTTAGAAAAGACTGGAAAGCCGAGTTCTCATTCAATATAAAAGATGTTGCTTTGGGTGTTGGCTCTGCAATCGTATTATGGGGCGTTTTCTATTTAGGTAATGCAATCTCCGGAATGCTATTCGATTTTGCTCATCCGCAAGTAAGCGATGTGTATGCCATGAAAGACGGGCAAAGCAAATTGTTTCTTGCATTGGCTCTATTGTTTTGGATAGGTCCTGCCGAAGAAATCTTTTGGCGTGGATATGTTCAACGTTCATTGAGCGAAAGCAAACTCGGAAGTATGAAAGCATATATTATAACAACACTTATCTATGCCTTTGTGCATATATGGGCGTTCAATTTTATGCTTTTTATGGCTGCCTTTATATGTGGGGCTTTTTGGGGATTCATATATATGAAAAACAGAAACTTGCTGACAGTGCTTATATCCCATGCTATTTGGGATGTGGCTGTTTTCATTTTATTTCCTATATCGTAAATAATCAAATAAAAAATAAATATGAAACCTAATTTCAAAAACATTGATATCAACAGTTCGGGTTTTGTTGCTACAGACGCTACAAAATGGGCTGCTGATAATGGTATAGAAGCTGACTGGATGACACCCGAACTCATTCCTGTTAAGTCTGTTTATACAAAAGAAGATTTGGAAGGGATGGAGCATCTTAGCTATGCTTCAGGTATTCCTCCATTCTTGCGTGGACCATACTCGGGTATGTACGCTATGCGTCCTTGGACAATCCGTCAGTACGCAGGGTTCTCTACTGCTGCTGAGTCGAATGCATTCTATCGCCGTAACTTGGCTTCGGGTCAAAAAGGCCTTTCTGTTGCGTTTGACCTTGCCACACACCGTGGATACGATGCCGACCATCCTCGTGTAGTGGGTGACGTTGGTAAAGCCGGGGTGTCTATTTGCTCGGTAGAAGATATGAAGGTTTTGTTTGAAGGTATTCCATTGAATCAGATGTCAGTATCTATGACAATGAATGGTGCGGTACTTCCTGTTCTTGCATTCTATATCAATGCAGGATTGGAGCAAGGTGCTAAGCTGGAAGAAATGGCGGGTACTATACAAAATGATATTCTTAAAGAATTTATGGTGCGTAATACATATATCTATCCACCGGAATTCTCAATGAAAATTATCGCTGACATCTTCGAATATACATCTCAGAAGATGCCTAAGTTCAACTCAATATCTATCTCGGGTTATCACATGCAGGAAGCGGGAGCTACTGCCGACATCGAGTTAGCATATACGCTTGCCGATGGTATGGAATACCTTAAAGCAGGTATCGATGCAGGTATCGACGTAGATGCGTTTGCTCCTCGTTTGTCATTCTTCTGGGCTATTGGTATGAACCACTTTATGGAGATTGCCAAAATGCGTGCTGGACGTCTTTTGTGGGCTAAGATTGTGAAGAGCTTTGGTGCTAAAAATCCGAAGTCTCTCGCATTGCGTACTCACTCTCAGACATCAGGATGGTCGTTGACAGAGCAAGACCCTTTCAACAACGTTGGACGTACTTGTATCGAAGCTATGGCTTCTGCTTTGGGACACACTCAGTCTTTGCACACAAATGCATTGGATGAGGCTATCGCATTGCCTACCGACTTCTCTGCTCGTATTGCACGTAATACTCAGATATACATTCAGGAAGAAACTCAGATATGTAAAGAGATCGACCCTTGGGCTGGTTCTTATTATGTGGAAACACTAACAAACGAACTTGTACATAAGGCTTGGGATTTGATCCAGGAAGTTCAAAAACTGGGTGGTATGGCTAAGGCAATCGAAACCGGTCTTCCTAAGATGCGTATCGAAGAAGCTGCTGCTCGTACTCAGGCTAGAATCGACTCAGGTCAACAAGCAATTATTGGTATCAACAAGTATCGTCTTGAAAAAGAAGATCCTATCGATATTCTTGATGTTGACAATACTGAGGTGCGTCGTCAACAGATCGAACGTTTGAACGACTTGAAGTCTAAACGTGACAACGAAGCTGTGAAGAAAGCATTAGCTGCTATCACAGAATGTGTGAAAACGAAGAAAGGTAACCTGTTGGAGCTTGCAGTTGAAGCTGCGCGCTTGCGTGCTACTTTAGGAGAAATCTCCGATGCTTGCGAAGAGATTGTTGGACGTTATAAAGCAGTAATCAGAACTATATCAGGCGTGTATTCATCAGAAAGTAAAAAAGACCCAACATTCCATGAGGCGAAGGCACTTGTGGAAGAGTTTGCAAAGAAAGAAGGTCGTCAACCACGTATCATGATTGCCAAGATGGGTCAGGATGGACACGACCGTGGTGCAAAAGTTGTAGCTACAGGTTATGCTGACTGCGGATTCGACGTAGATATGGGACCATTGTTCCAAACTCCGGAAGAAGCTGCCCGTCAGGCTGTAGAAAACGACGTAAATGTACTTGGTGTTTCGTCTCTTGCTGCCGGTCACAAAACTCTTGTGCCTCAGGTAATAGATGAGCTTAAGAAACTTGGTAGAGAAGATATCATCGTTATTGCAGGAGGTGTAATCCCTGCTCAAGACTATGATTTCTTGTATAAATCGGGTGTGGCTGCTATTTTTGGTCCTGGTACATCAGTAACCAAAGCGGCTGTACAGATTTTACATATTTTGCTAGCTGAGTAATTTGGTTTAAAATCAAACCATAATTATATGAAAGAGCTGCCCGAATAAGGCAGCTCTTTTTTTGTATCATATTTCATTCTATTTATCTCATAATAGAGAGTAACCTAAAAGTAACAAGAGTAAAATAGTGTAATAGTCGTCACTTTTTATTGTTTGGTTTTAGTTTCTATAGAAAATAGCGATCTTTTATAGAACTGATGTATAATCTACATTATAATGTGTTTTGCAGTATATTGATGGGGTGGATAGCTGGAGTGAGCATAAAGAAAATATGATTGTAGAATAGAAATGGCTAGGATTTATAAATAATTTTTATAAATTTGTCTTTCTGCTATGTGTTAATTTGATTCTTTTTATACTTATTTGGTATCTAAAGAATGGATTAATATGTTTTATTTGTGATTATTTTTGTTGAAAAATGAGATTTGCTATACTTTTATTTATATTTTGTTCGAGTGTAAATTTAATGGCTCAGAATGCTTTAGGTGATAATGGCGAAAGATATAAGATTGCTTATGATTATTTGCTATCAGACTCTAAGACTTCAGAGCGTAACTATATAGTTTCGGATACACTTATGTTTATGGAAAGAAGCCCTTTTTGGAAATATTTCCAGAAGAATGGTGAATCTTCGTTAGACTGCATAACTCGTATTGATAGCATTGATAATACAAATAGATTTACAAAAGAATACTCTTGCGAATTGGTTAAGCTCTTTGGTTCTGCTGAGGAAACACCAAACTTATACTTTTCTAAAATCTCCGACAATGTTTTGTTTGCCGAATATTTTTATCGCTTCGGATTGAATAAGGATTTGACTCAGGCTCCTCCTAAATACAATGGTAGCTATCGCTATCTCTTTATCTTTGGTTCAGATAATAGTATTGCCGATGTTCTAAAACAGGTGGTTGCCTATAAATAAGATATACTTTGCTTTAAGGATCAAAGCTTTTCTATTCCGTTCGGTGTTTTTATTATTTTGTTTGCCTTTACGTTACGGCGTATTTCTTTATTTCTCTCTATTAGTTCCTTATTTTTGTATGGGCGAGAATGATCCAGGTGTACGCAAATGGCTGAATATCTGATTTGTTTAGAACGTATTCCCATGTTAACCAGTCGTTCCCCAAACTCCCTGTCCAATCCACCATATTGCATAGACTCGTTAAAACCATTGATAGCCAGCATGTCTTCTTTCCATCCTGATGAGTTGCAGCCATTCCATGAGGCTTTTGCGGGTGTGATGAAATTCATAAATGAAGCAAAGGTTTTTGACTTTAAGAGTTTAGTATTCTTGAAAGAACTCTTCAAGCCGTGTTGTCTTAGCCATTTAATATCGAATGCGTTTTCGGAGATGATATCTTCATAAGTAATAGCTTTGCTGGTCTCCATCGGTAATTTAGGATATCCGCCTGATAAGAAATATCCTTTTTCGGCATATCTTAAATGAGTCTCAATAAAATCCTTTCGAGGGATACAGTCGTGGTCTGTAAATATAAGGTATTCTGATTCTGAAGCTACTATGGCATCGTTTAGTATTTTGCACTTTCTGAAACCTTCATCTGTGTGCCAGATGTGCTTTATGTTCGGGAAATATTTATTCCTGAATTTATCTATTAATTCTCTGGTGTCTTCACCCGAGCCATCATCTGCAAGGATTAATTCGAATGTATTGTGAGTCTGTAGAGTATATCCCCATAAGGTTTTTTCTAACCATTCGGGATTATTGTAAGTTGATATGACAATCCCTATACTTTGAGGTTTTATATTTCTCATCTTATAATATATAGCCTGTAGATTTTAGTATGACCTTTTTGTAAGACAAAATTACAGTAAAAAAGTATATATCAACTATGATGTAGTAACTAAATGAAATGAGCTTTAAATAAGCCTCCTTGAATACTCAAGGAGGCTGCGCCTGCAGTTTGCTAAATTGTCTGTGTTAATGTCAGGCGTCTGCATATACATAAATTACTTTCGTGTATATTCCTACTCCAAAAAACATTTAGCTTTTTGACTTATTCCAATTTTATCTATACTATAGACATAAAATTGCATATCTTTTTTAAGAGGGAATTATAGTTTTTCTTATTTACTGTGAATAACAAATCTTTTCTTGGTAGGAAAATAGAGAGTTATGCAGTTTTAATAAATTTATGTAAAAGTTTCCCTTATGTTTTAATCTTCAATACCTCGTGTAATTAATAACAAAAGTAACTTTTATTTTTATATTATCAAGTGATTTGATATAAAAAAGAGAAAAATTATACTTGTTTTTAATCATTCTATATTGTGCTATGATTGGTAGTTAGGTGTAGTCTGTGTGTAATTTATATAGGCTAATGTAATTTTTGATTGTAAAATAAAATAGTATGGGAAGGTATTCAATTTGGTTAAAAGCGTTATATTGTTAATAACTAATTAGTATCATGTTTTTTAGTTTTATTTAAAAAAATTATTTTTGCCATCGGAAGATTTTAAATAAAAAATAATAGACGATGACTAAAACACTTCTAATATTTAAAGAGGGAATAGCAAAATCGCAAAAAGTAAGAGAGAGACTTGTGAAAAATATTGATAGGCAAACTGATACAGAGATTACACTGAACTTATCGGATTTGGATTTTGATTTCAATAAAAAAGAGGTGAAAATTTCGCACTATATTAAAGATACAGAATATCCGGATGTCGTTCTTAAATTTAATGATTTTATATCATTAGTTCAGAGCTAATTGAATATCTCTAATATAAGAGGTTAAGATCTTTGGTGTAAAGAACACTTTTAAAAGACTTTCCTCCTTTCCTTTTTATATTATAAGAATTATGTTTAATCATATCAGATATGGTTAGGCATTTTTATTGTCGTTTTTGATTAATCCATTGAAGGTGATTATCGTTAAAAATGATACCCTTATATTCAGGATTCTCTCAAAAAGTTGTAAAAGGTGAAATGATCTCTTATATTTGTATTATAAGAAGTAAAATACTATAAAAAACTGTTATTTTTTTAGGTGATCAGATTTATTATAAATGGCTTATAATAAAGTCTAGTCGATTAAGATAAGAGCTTTTACATTTTCTAGGGATTTTAGATTATCTACTCTGAGATGATTCGTGAAGTAAAAATAGATTCATTTGATGATATCTGTTCATCATTTAGTATTTGGATTATCAAGTATTGTTCGCAGAATTATACTTTTCCATTGTATATGGTTTGGTATAGTGATACGGATGTAGAGGGGCGTCATGCCTTCATGCTTGATAAATCAGGATGTATTTTTGCTGTTACTGATTTAGTGAAGATAAAAGAGACACTACTGAAGAATATAGATAAAATTCAACAACCAAACAATTTGATGAATTGGTTAGCTTGCTTTGGAAATATCATACCCGAGTATGTCGAATCTTATAATGTAGGACAAATAGAAAATAATATACGGGGGAATGATTTCTACGATGAGTCAATAACCCAATTTATAGGCTTTATTAATTTATTTGGAGATTTTGTATACCAGTCGAAAGATAATCTTCTCTATGAAAGAGACTTGAATAATAAGTATATAAGTATGGTATACAAATACTACGATCAATATATTCAATCATCAAATTATATGATCAAAGATCAATATAATCAAAAGGATAAACCTCGATTGGAGATAAATCATCTGGAGTTACTGCATGCTTTTATCAAGATTAGGTATGTTATCGAAGAAAATATTTCAGTCGCCTATTTACAAAACACTGTTCAGCCCTATAATGTCTGATCGAAAGATGAACGACATCCTAAAATCCGCATAACTTTAAGTTGTAATATAAAAATAGATTATAAACTTCTGTTTTCTTTCTATTTAAGTGTTTGTTTGTTAAGGTGTTTTAAAATGTTTATATTCTGAAAATACACAAGGAAATATAGTTAATTAACAAAATAAATTGAACTTTATTCTACTACTTATGGTTATATAACATGTAGTTTTGTAAAGTTTGTGTTAAGGCATGAGAAAGTCCTACGACGTGATGTTGTGGGCTTTTTTTATTTGTACATGTGTGATCGACTCGTATTAATAATGTACAATAATAAGGGATAATCGCTGACTATTTTTTATCTTTATCAACACGAACTAATGTAAATAATAAAAAGGAAGGGTCGTTATTGAAAATGGAATTACGGACAGTAAATGTAACACGCTATATAACTCCTTTACGCGAAGGAGGTTCTTTGCCTGCACTGGCAGAAGGTGACGATGGATTCAAATATGTTGTCAAATTCAGAGGGGCCGGGCATGGTACAAAAATGCTAGTTAGTGAGTTGGTTGGTAGTCTTATTGCTCAAACACTGGGCTTTCGTGTTCCGGAAATAGTCTTTATTAATCTGGATGAGGCTTTTGGACGTACCGAGGGTGATGAAGAGATACAAGACCTCTTGCAGGCTAGTCGTGGTTTAAATATGGGACTGCATTTTTTGTCAGGAGCGTTAACTTTCGATCCCGTAGCTGTGCAGATTGATCGTAAAACAGCCTCTCAGATAGTATGGATCGATGCCCTGTTGACAAATGTAGACCGCACAACCAAAAATACGAATATGCTGATGTGGCACAAAGAACTATGGCTTATCGATCATGGAGCGTCGCTTTATTTTCACCACTCGTGGGTAAATTGGGAGAAGTATGCGCTAAGCCCTTTTACTCAGGTTAAAGATCATGTATTGCTGCCTTATGCTTCAGAATTGGAGGAGGTTGATAAGGCTTTTAGAGAGATTCTTGTACCGGAGAAAATAGAAGAAATTGTTGCTTTGCTGCCGGATGATTGGTTGCATTGGGGTGAGGAAGGTGAAACTCCCGCAGATATACGTCGGGTATATGTAAACTTCCTGAAGGAGAGATTGGCACATTCAGAAATATTTATAAAAGAAGCACAACATGCCAGGGAAACACTTCTATGAATATGCTGTTATTCGTGTTGTGCCAAGGGTCGAACGCGAAGAGTTTATCAATGTTGGGCTTATTATGTACTGCAAAAGGGCTAAATATATAAAGGCTCGTTATGTGTTAGATGAGCAGAAGTTACGTTTGTTTTCGTCTGAGTTAGATTTAGAATCATTATCTATCAATTTAGAAGTGTTTGATAAAATATGCTCCGGAACAAAAGCAGGAGGTAAAATTGCATCTTACGAAATATCGGATCGGTACCGTTGGCTTACAGCCGTTCGTAGCACTTCTATACAAACATCTACTTCTCGTTCGGGATTTTCAGACGATTTGGATGATACTTTCGAGAGGTTATATAACGAATTAGTTCTGTGATTGATAAAAGAGTAAGTCATTTTCTATTCGAATTTATAAAAAACTACATCACCTTTATAGCAATAGAGATGAGGCGATCTGAACAGATGCTATACTGTTGTGTTTAATAATATATATCCAGTCTGAAAAAAGGATAAGATTATATAAAAAGGTTTTGTTTGGTTATATTTGAGGATTGTATTATATTTATGATTAAGTAGTATACAATACTTGAAAATAAAGAAAAACCAATCCTTCTTGTTTACAAAAGAGTAATATATTTATTCTGTAATATACCATTGTAACCTAAAAATACGAGTTTATAATACGATGAAAATATCTACATTGGCTATACTTTCAATGTCTCTTTTAATATTCACTGCAATGTTGTTCGGCTGTAGAGGAGGGCAGGAAAACGAAAGAATACAGTTGTTTATTCAATCTGCGGATATCGGTGATTGTAAGCTCAAGGGTTCGATGTCTTATGATTCTTTGAAAGGTGTCTATACGTTAAAGGGAGCAGGAGCTAATATGTGGGGCGGACTGGATGCTTTTCATTTTGCATGGCTTGAGAAAGATGGAGACTTTGTTTTACGGGCAAATATTATGTTTGAAGGAGACGGAGTAAATACTCATCGCAAGATTGGTATACAAGTTCGAGAGACGTTAGATGCCGATTCTCGCTATGCTGATATTGCCGTTCATGGAGATGGGCTTACTTCCTTGCAATACAGGATGGTTAAAGGTGGCGTTACTGAAGAGCTTGTTTCAGCCAATAGAGCTCCTAGTCAAATAGAATTTGAGCGGAAAGGAAATCTTTTTAGGATGAAGACCGGAACAAGTTTAACTCCTCAAATAGCCGATAATGAGATAGAAATACAACTGCCTGCTAAATGTTACATCGGGATATTTATCTGTTCGCATGAAGAAAATATTTTAGAAACAGCATACTTCTCAAATGTTGTATTAGAATAATGCTTTTGCCTCGCTTATTCGTTTACAATATCGCTCAGAAATTCGCCTAACGGATGCATTATCTTATATATTTTAGCGGCGTATTCTGCAAAATCTTCACTCAATAATTGTTCTTTAGATATAGGTTTGCATACATAGAAGCGTTTGAGTTTTAGATATTCTGCTGCAGGATGGTTTTTGTCAAATCCATTTGGTACACGTTGAAGCGTATCCTCGTCACGATATAGATCTCCTATTTCTTGTTTAAAGTTTTTATCGTTCAATATATCACTGAATGTGTCAAAATCTTCATAGATACCACGTCTTATTTTCTTTAGTTGCGTACCATCAAGCATATAATATCCTAAAGAGAGGAATAGTTCGTCAGGATCGATATGCATATAATAGCCTGATGCCTGATCTGCTGTGCGAGCGCGAAAGATAGCACCAAAATGAGTTTTGTATGGTGATTTGTCTTGTGAGAAACGAACATCCCTATAGATACGGAAAAGACATTTCTTTGGATCGATATGTCCAATTTCAGGATCGAATGTTGCTATTTTTAATGCCGTTTCGCCTACCAATAATTCAACATCCTTGCGGGCACGTTCGTACCACGATTTATTTTCAGTAAACCATTCACGATTGTTATTCTTTTTTAATTCCAGAAGGAATTTTAGCGTATCTTCTTTTAGCATAATTTTATTCTTTTGAAGTATAGACTTGATGTTCTATTGAAAACGATATTCTAAGTAGTTTTATATCAGATATATCTTTAACTAGCTTTTTATCAGCATAAAGATATTCTAATTTTCAACAAGAGCTTCTCTTTTTAATTGTAAATTTTATATATTTGAAGAAATATACAACACAAGCTGAACCAAAACACATACTTAAAATGAAAAAAATAGGAATATCATTTTTTTTACTCACCTTGTTTTGTGCCCATAGCGCACTATATAGTCAAAATAGTTTACAAGTAGAGATATACCCTCGTCAGAAAGTGATTCTTAGTTACGAAAAATTCGATATGAATGCTTTTCGCAATCAGGTAGCGCAATCAGGTAGCCTTGATTATGTTTACACCGAGCCGGACGGTACGCAAAAACGTATATCGAACCTCCGTAAAGGGCTGCCTATAGAGGTGTATGAAGTGCCGCCCTTGCCTGCCGTATATCGTATATTCAAAGAGTTTTATCCCAATGGGAGTTTAAAACGAAAAGGAATATATTTGCCTCATCAGTTTCCTATCGGTAAATGGCTTGAATGTGATGAGCAGGGAAACTGTAGTGTCATCAATTATGATCTATACAGAGGAGCTTTTGGTTATAACAGTTTGCTTAAAGCCCTAGAAGATAAAGGCTACATAAATACTCTGGGTGGAGGTGATAACTGGTCTTTTATTGTGTGGTACAATGATAATTCGCATCAGTGGGGAGTTAAGCTGCAAAAAGGTTCTAAGTATAGAATGCTTCAGATTGATGCTAATTCCGGAGATATTCAGAGTGAGGCAGAGCATGAGGTGAAGCCGACCAACACATCAGTTTATGGTGATTACAATGCTTTTGGCGATTATTAATGTAAGGTTATAAAGAAATAAGGAAGGTATTTGAGATCTCAAATACCTTCCTTTATTTTATTTCAAATGGTGCTTGTTCTTAACTGTTGAAGTGATATAGGAATATAACAGTTTCTTCCAATGCACTTTTAGGAGAATCTTTTATCTCCAATACAACTTTTATCTCAGCTTTGGCAATACCCCTTAAGTTAACTAATGAGTCTAATTTTACTCTTAGGCGAACTTCGTTTCCTGCGACTACGGGTTGATTGAATTTTAGTTTTTCAATGCCATAGTTGATAAGCATTTTTATATTATTTACTTCTATGATCTGATCCCATAGATAAGGTAATATCGAAACCATCAGATAACCATGCGCGATAGTACTTTTAAAAGGGCTTTCTACTTTAGCTCTTTCTACATCTACGTGAATCCATTGGTAGTCTAGTGTAGCTTCTGCGAACAGGTTGATACGTTCTTGTGTAATTTTAAGGTAATCAGAAACACCAAGTTCTTTACCTACATATTGTTCAAAGTCTTGATACGAATTAATGATAACTTTACTCATAAGAATAGTTTATTAACAAACAGTCTATAAAATTATTGATATTAACCGAGATCACCAAATAAATATGGCTTTGGATTAAAAACATGATAATATTTTACTCATAATATTCCACCTAGTAAATAATTTCGTTTAGTTACAAAATTATTATTTTATAAAGAGTGATATTAAAAAATAATAAGAATAAATATGTAGATTTGCATAACTATACATTCTGTATAGTGTGTTGATCCAGGTAGTTTGTGTCCAATAAACATTCTAGTATTAAATAAATATATATGCGGGTTTTTATTACAGGAGGTACAGGGTTAATCGGTACGTTATTAGTCAAGGCCTTATTAGTGCAAAATCATAAGATCACGGTTTTGAGCAGAGATGTAGTCAAAGCAAAACAAAAGCTGGGATCAGATGTCGAATATTGTCAATCATTAGATGGACTAGATTCGTTAGATGGTTATGATGTGATTATAAACTTGGCGGGCGAATCTATTGCCGGTAAACGATGGACAGCAAAGCAAAAGGAGCGTATGTGTGATAGTCGCTGGGATACAACCCGTCGTTTAACAGAACTGATCAAATTGAGCAACACTCCTCCTTCTATATTTATTTCAGGATCTGCTGTTGGCTATTACGGACTTCAGGATGACGATGCAATAAATGAAAATTCGGAACCCGGAGAAGGGTTTACTCATTTACTATGCAAGAAATGGGAGGCTTTGGCAATGGCTGCAGACAACAGACATACGCGTGTATGTATCCTGCGAACAGGTATCGTTTTATCTAAAGACGGGGGAATGTTGCCCAAGCTAGTGCTTCCTTTTAAGTTGGGGCTTGGAGCTGTAATAGCATCCGGAAGCCAGTATATATCATGGATTCATATTCAGGATATGGTTAACGGTATATTGTTCTTGATAGACACTCCCGAAGCAAGAGGAGCTTTTAATTTTACTTCTCCTAATCCGATTACCAATAGGCGTTTTGCTAAAGTGTTGTCACGAACTTTATTTCGTCCATGTTTATTTAAAATACCATCATTTGTGATAAAAATGATGATGGGTGAAAGTGCAACATTGCTTATAGATGGGCAACGTGCTATTCCTCAACATTTATTGGATAAACATTACCGTTTTGCCTTCGAACATATTGATGAGGCTTTGGCTGATATATTAGTCAAGAAAATATAACTCGTCAATTGAAGGTAAAAGCAGAGTTGAGTACAATTGATCGATAGTTCTTTTTTATCTTTTATAATAATGCCCTTGAATAATGAAATTAACAAAGATTTTTCTGCTTACTATTCTCTTTTCTCTTGCTTTACCATTTTTTGCTCAAAAAGACAAGCCTTTGCGACTTGGAGTAGTGGGTCTGTCTCATGGACATCTATGGGAAGTGTTGTCACGTCTAGATAGAGGTGATTTTCAGGTTGTGGGAGTTGCCGAAAAAAATACGCAGCTATGGAATAATAAAATGTTACGTGCTAAAGTTGATGAAAAGCTTTTCTTTCAGAATTTGGACGAAATGCTTGACAAGACAAAACCGGAAGCCGTAATAGTCTATGAGCCTATATATGATCACCTTCGGGTGGTAGAAGCGTGTGCCCCTAGAGGTATCCATGTGATGGTAGAAAAGCCTCTAGCCACTACTGTACAGCAGGCTAAGCGAATGGCTGAACTAGCACAGAAATATCATATTATGGTTCTTACCAACTATGAAACTACATGGTATCCAGCCAATCATAAGGCATACGATATGATTCGTAAAGATGGAGCTGTAGGTAAGATGTCTCGAATAAATGTATATGATGGACATTCCGGGCCCGTAGAGATTGGGTGTGGCCCTGAGTTTTTGGAATGGTTGACTGATCCTGTGAAAAATGGGGGAGGAGCTGTTGTAGATTTTGGATGCTATGGCGCAAATCTGAGTACATGGCTTATGGGCGGGAAAAAGCCTGTGAGTGTGTCAGCCGTACTGCAACATCAGAAGCCCGATGTGTATCCAAAAGTGGACGATGATGCTACCATAGTTCTCGAATATCCGGGGGTAACTACTATTATTATGGCTTCGTGGAACTGGCCCTTTGGCCGAAAGGATATGCATATTTATGGAAATAAAGGAGCCCTATATCAGGATAATGCAAAGGATATGCGTTTCTTTTCAGGGAATAAAGAGGCTAAAATGGTTGCAGATGCTTTGCCCGAACCTTACAATGATTCTTTCTATTACCTAAAAGCTGCTGTAAGAGGAGATATAGAAGTAAAATCAACAGACTTGTCTTCTTTAGAAAATAACCTGATTGTTGTTGAAATATTAGAGGCAGCTATAAAGAGTAATGCTAGGGGTAAGGCCGTTAAGCTTCAGTAAATACGAATTAAATATCATCTGACCTGTTTGGGCTTGTGGCTTGATCGGTTTTGTTAAAATAGAAAGGGACAGATATCAATAAAGTATCTGTCCCTTTCATTAGTCTATATCTCTTATTCGGCTTTTCTTATTCTTATCTGAATTGCATTTTCTATAGGTGTTTCGCTTACGAAAATTAGATAACCACCGCCACCGGCTCCACTTAACTTCCAACCTAAAGCGGATGATTTATATTTGTTTAAAACTTCGAGAATATCGTCCGATACCATGTGCGGATACATTACGATTTGAGCTTCGAAGCTTTCTCTAATGGCTTCTCCTAGTTTTTTTATATCTTTTTCTTTTAGTGACTCCCATGCATTCTCAGCAGCATTGCTTAACCTTTTTGCATTCTCAAGTGTAATATTAGTGTTTGATAGGACATCATAATCGTGGTGACGTGGATATAATGGTACAAGCCACAAATGTTTTTCTAGCCACAACAATATCTCATCATCCAATACCTTCTCTATACGCGATGGCCAGAAATCTCCGTCATAATATAGCTTGTTTAGTCCGGGCAGAACGATTCCCAATGAATCCTGTGAGCCACTTACATATTTTGTTCCCGGAGGATTCTCGAAGCAGAACAAGGTTTTAGCAAGTTTTTCTTTATCTCCCGTTGGGATATCTACCTGCCAAAGTTCTATTGCTTTTTTGCGTGAGCTGGTTGACATACCACTCCTGTCGTTGAAGTCATAATCGGGCTCAATAGATATTGTAAGTACAGCTCCCGGATATAGACTGCTGACATTTGGCTGATCAAGCCAACCTCCCGCCAGATCTATCCGATAGGGAATTCTGCATTCTTCACGTAAAGCCGTTGTAGATCGAGTTGGTAATCCGGCGTGGGGGATTCTTTTGCTTACGATGTATTCTATATGAAGGTCTTTGCATAGCTGTTCTTTTAAGGCACTGTGTCCGTCACTGTTAACAAAGAAGATGTCGGGTTTCAGTTCTTTCAGATCTTCAATAAAGTCAAGTATGCCACTTCCTTTATTGATCCAGGCATCTTTTACAAACCGAAGGGACTTTATCATATATAGGCGTTCCTGCTCACTGTTTATGGTTTTTCGGGCTTTTAGTTCATTTATTGTTTTGTCAGAACCTATCCCCACATATAAATCTCCGTAACTGGCAGCTTCTTCAAAAAATGCAACATGGCCGCTATGGAGCATATCGTAGCACCCACTTACAAAAACCTTTTTCATATTTTATATTTTCATGTTCGAATTATAGTATGTAAATATATATCTTTTTCACTAATTATTGCTCCTTCTAGGATAGGTGACTATGTCTTTTTTTTAACAAATTTCCTCAATAAAGTTTGTTTCATTACTATAATACATTAAATTTGCAGAAGACAAACTGATATTAGCTATTAATGACCTTATATAGAACTTGAATTTCTCATATAAAAAACTAAGAATATGTTTTGTATTTTGTCTCTTATGCAATATTAGCTGCTTTATATAGGCTTTTTATATTCATTATATATTTGCAACATTATCTTTAATATAAATTTAACGTATAATGCCTGTTTTGAAAAAAAAGCCCAGAGATTGAAAAAAAGAGCTGTAAAGCTTTAATATATAATTATGTGTTGCCGGACGTTAGTGTAAGAATAAGAGAATATTTCTCTGTTTTTTACTAAACTGTTATTTTATAAAATATTTTTCAAAAGTTGTATCTTTTAAACATTATGACTTCTATAGTTGTTTTTAGGGTATGCGTTTGTTTATATTTTATTTTGTAGAGGTAGAACATAAACACCGAAGAAATGGGATTATTTGATTTTCTGCGAAAAAAGAAAAAAATAGCACAAATAACGGATAATGATCGACAGCAATTTACTGATGACATGTCTGCAAATGCAAACCTATTAGTCAAACAGTTTAAGGATGATGCTAAGCTTGATTTTACTATCGAAAGTTTGCGTGAAGTTGACCTTATAATAAAGGATAGCATTGTGTTTTATAAAAAGGCTGACTCAGAGACTAAAAGGAAGATGATAATAAAAATTGGAGCCTACGTATTTGAAGTCGCAAGAAAAAAATTTGGAGGACAATACTATTGGTATAATCGTTTAGATCAACCTATATTAGTTACAGGTCAACCCGAATTTGAAATGTCATTCTTAGCGTATGAGAAAGTCAGGGGGTGTTTCGAAAACGGAAAACAGAATGAAATTTCACCTGTTTTTGAAGATTATGCAGTAGGGATAGCAAATAAATCTACCCTGATGATTGTATAGAAAGTCCGATTCCTTAAAATTTAACTATTAACCCACATTTTATAATAACTCATGAAAAGATATTCACCATATATAAAAAAGTATATCAAGGAGATAACAGAAGCCGGATATACTGTCAACGATAGTGGGAGTCATATATCAAAATGCATTGGTTGCTACGAAATATTAATTACAGATCTCACTGTTAAAAGCTTATTTACAAAGATAAAAAAGGTTCTTGTTTGGATAAAGAACAAGGAAACAAGAGTCATAGAGATAGAGAAGCTATATAAGCATGAGCTTCTGCCACTTCCTTTCCATAAAATAGATAGTTTTGTTCAAAATGCGATCGCTGATCTTGGAGTAGAGGATACAAATGTTCGGGCGGTGAAAGAACAGAAGGTGGTTCGTGATTTGGATTTGAATATTCCTATTCCTAAGATTAATGTCAGGGAAGTTCCTGTTAGAGATATAAGAGTCTGAATATAATTTATAAAACATCCTAATTTAGGATGTTTTTTTATTTGTAAGGACTTTATATTTCCTTCTATATATTCTAATCAATATTCTCTCTTTATACTTAAATTTACACTCGAAAAATAATAAAGAAATAAAATGAAGTATAGTTTCGCGAATGATTACTCTGAAGGATGCCACCCTTCTGTGTTAAATGCTCTTGTAGAAAGCAATCTCGTGCAACAATCCGGGTATGGAGATGATGAATATACGCAGCGTGCAGCTAAGATGATTGCAGAATTAACACACAAACCGAATGTCGGAGTACATTTGATAGCTGGCGGAACTTTGGCAAATTTAGTCGTTTTATCTTCTATTCTGCGCCCTTTTGAGTCTGTTGTGGCTCCTACAACCGGGCATATTTATGTAAACGAAACTGGAGCAATAGAGGCAACCGGGCATAAAGTAGAAGCTGCACCAACTGTCGATGGAAAGTTACGTCCACAGGATATCAAACCGTTCTTGAATAAGCTTCGCGGACATCATGTTGTTCGTACAAGAGTTGTTTATATCTCTAATTCTACCGAATTGGGGACTATATATACAAAGCAAGAATTATCTGACCTTTATTCTTTCTGCAAAGAAAATGATTTGATTTTGTTTATGGACGGCGCTCGTTTGCCTATGGCTTTGACTGCTGAATCTAACGATATGACTTTAGCTGATATTGCAGCTTTCACTGATGTATTTTATATTGGTGGTACAAAGTGTGGAGCTTTGTTAGGAGAGGCGGTTGTTATAACAAACCCTGAGTTGGACAAAGATTTCAAATATCACCTTAAGCAGCGAGGTGCTCTTACTGCAAAGGGTAGGCTGATGGGAGTGCAATTTGATCAACTACTCCAAGGTAACCTGATCTTTGATTTAGCAGCCCACGCAAATAAGATGGCAGCGAAAATGGCAGCTGCATTCAAGGCTTTAGGTTATACTATGCTGATAGACTCTGATACCAATCAAATATTCCCAATATTAACGAATGAAGTGATAAGTCGTCTGCAAAAAGATTATTCCTTTCTTACATGGAGTGTTGTTGATGATAATCATTCTGCAATGAGATTTATTACTTCCTGGGCTACTCCTGAGTCTATTGTAGATGAGTTTATCGAAGATCTGAAGAAGTTATAAACAACAATTTCTAATACTTAAATTCATACCGGTACGTTGAAGTGTTTCCGCACTTATCCGTTGCTGTGAATACTAATTTTTGCATTTGTCCCTTTTTCAGTCGCGAAGAATCGAATTTATAAGAATAGATCGGAGATTTTACATCGTTTTCGAACAATACGAATACGCCGTTGATTGTGCCTTTGTATGAAGCTATACCGCTGAGATTGTCCGATAATTTGATTCTTATTGTAGCATGTCTTGCCCATCTTTCGGGTTGAATGGGTGTGATTGTCGGGGCTTTGGTGTCGGCGTTAATGGTGTATGTGTTTCCAAGTTCTCTTATTCGTCCAATGATTTTTCCTTCTTTATATGTTCCTCCTATCCAGACTTCATTATTCCCCTTGAGGCGTACAATGCCATATTGTGATTTATTGGATAAGGTGTCTTTCTTTAATTTTATTGTAATGTTGCAATAATCTTGCAAGGGAACATGTGTGTCATTTACTTTGTATAAGTCAGCAAGATGTTTCGCTGATGGAATTTTTTTTAGCATAAAACACAGGTCATCATAGAGGTATTCTTTAGGAATGGTGATGCTGAATGATTCTGTTGAATAGTTATTATCCTGGTTCCATACCATTCGTTGTGTGCAAGTTCTCTTCTGAGGGATCGTTTGCTCCCTCCCTTTTACGCTGAACGAATAGTTTGTTTGATTCCCATACATATCTTCAAGTTCGTAGCGAAGATTGTATACTCGCTCTTCTTTTATATCAATATGCCCATTATTTACCGATTTATAAAAAGGGAGTTTATTGCCCGGTTCAATGTAAGATTTTTGATAGAAAATTCTCCTTCGGCTCCAATAATCGAAGTCTGTCATACTATTAATCATCCGGGTTTGCTTAAAATCTACATGAGATAAATTAGAAGAAAATATTTCTTTGTCGTCACAAAATAGTCTGACTTTTTTTACGCCATATATATTTGAAGTACCATTCATTCTGTCATTCGCATAAACTCCAAATCCAATTTTCCCCCATACTTCTGCTGTGTCTTTTAATGTGGCGTAAGCTCCATTCTTTAGCATGGCAATATTTCTGTGGTAAGGATGACGGCTAAAATCTACTGCACCTTTTTCATTTATAGGATATATAGCTATTCCTTTTATTTGAGGCGCTTGTGTGTCTGTTATAGCATCTTTGTAATACTCCAAAGGGTCGATAGCTATTTGATTCGTAGTGTTTCTTATTTCAAAGTGTACGTGTGGTCCTCCTGACGATCCTGTATTTCCGCTATAGGCAACAAGCTCACCTTTTTTTACCGGTATCTCTTCTTTTCCTAATGTGATGTCTATATGGAAGCTTTCACGCTCATATTGTTTGTCTTTTATGTATTTTGATATTTTAGGTGCAAACTTATTGAGGTGTCCGTATACGCTTGTTTGTCCGGTGGAAGGATAGTCTATGTAGAGTGCAAGTCCATAGCCCGATGCCGAAATAGAAATACGGGATACATATCCGTCCTCCATAGCATAGACAGGTTTATTTACGACTCTTTCTGTTTTTAGATCAATACCGGAATGAAAATGGTTGGGTCTGAGTTCTCCGAAGTTAGCACTGAGGATTAGCGGTATATCAAGTGGAGACCTGTAGGTGTTTTGCGCTACAGAGCTAAATGCATATATAAGGGATAAAAATATTAAAATTTTCTTCATGTGTTTTGTATAAATTCATTACAAAAATAGGAGAATATAGAGACCTTCACAAGTTTTTGTTTGTTAATGGATATTCTTCACTATTTCTTGATCAAATAATGTTATTGACTATCAGGAGTCTATCGTTTTGTGTGAAATATTTTAGAAAAAAATAGCCGCAAATATTTGCACATAACCAAAAATGCCTTACCTTTGCATCCGCAATCAAGGGAGAATGATACTGCAAAACAGAGAAGCTCCACAGGATGGCCCATTCGTCTATCGGTTAGGACGCAAGATTTTCATTCTTGAAAGAGGGGTTCGACTCCCCTATGGGCTACTTAATAAGAAATAAAATAACAATATAAGGATTAGTCGATATGGCAAATCATAAATCAGCAGAAAAAAGAATCAGACAAGCAGAAACAAGACGCTTGAGAAACAGATATGTAGCTAGAACAACTCGTAATGCAGTTCGTAAATTTCGTTTACTGACTGATAAAGAAGAGGCTCAAAAGCAATATCCTTCAGTTTGCTCTATGCTTGACAGACTAGCTAAGAAAAATGTGATTCACAAGAATAAAGCAGGAAACTTGAAGTCAAAATTAGCTGCACACGTTCATTCTCTGTAAATAATACTAATATTCTATTATAGATAGAGGCTAGACTTTTGATAGGTTTAGCCTTTATTAATTTATAAAAACTTCTATATGTTGGATATAGAAGTTTTTCTTGTCTATGACATAATGTCTTGTTTGGTCCTTTTCTTTGTTTTGATACTATATTTTGATTATTAAATATTTACTTTGTTTTTGTTCGGTTTTTATATTTGTTTTTGTGACATAATTGCAGTATGGCCTACTTTTTGCATTTATATTTATAGATGAAATTTAGATTCTGTAATAACAGATAAAAATTAATTTAATAAAGGAGGATACAGCAATGAAAAATCAATTAATTAGAAAATTTGACAGAAGTGGTAGCTTTTTCCCTACATTCTTTAGCAATTATTTGAATGATGATTTGTTCAGCTTTGTTGAAGGAAATCTTCCGGCAACAAATATAACTGAAAACGACAAATCATTCAATATTGAATTGTCTATACCTGGATTTAAGAAAGAGGATGTAAGGATAGAGATAGAAAAGGGTGTTCTTAAAATTTCGGCGCAGAGTGAAACTCAGAGTGAAGAAAAGGATGAAAACGAGAAAGTTTTACGTCAAGAGTTCAGAGCCTCTTCATTCTCACGTAGTTTTGCAATACCTGAGAACGTTGATGCAGAAGGTATTGAAGCTTCACAAAAAGACGGAGTGTTGCAAATTACTTTACCGAAGTTGAATAAGGCACTAGAAGATAAGGTGAAAAAGATCGAAATTAGATAACTTCGTTTTATCGAAGGGTTTTAATGAAAGAGGTTGCCAAACTTGGCAACCTCTTTTTGTTTTATCTTCTTATTTCTTTACTTCTTCAACTTTTCTTTTAATATATTCGGTATTTCTGAAGGTTCTTTAGCGACTTGGACACCCGCAGCCTCTAATGCTGCAATTTTCTCGGCAGCAGTGCCCGATCCACTCGATATAATAGCTCCCGCATGTCCCATTTGTTTTCCCGGAGGAGCCGATTGCCCGGCAATAAAGCCAACTACGGGTTTTGTTACATGCTTCTTTATATACTCTGCGGCTTGTTCTTCTGCGTTCCCGCCAATCTCTCCAATCATAACAATGGCATCTGTGTCCGGATCGTTTTGGAGCATCTCCAGTAATTCCCGGAAGTATAATCCTACAACAGGGTCTCCTCCCATTCCTATTGCTGAAGATTGTCCCATACCATTTGCAGTTAAATGATATACAACTTCATAAGTTAGAGTTCCACTACGGCTGATAACTCCGATATTTCCTTTCTTAAATATCTGTCCGGGTAATATTCCCACCAAGCTTTTTTCAGGAGACATTAGTCCTGGGCAATTAGGGCCAATAAGCATAGCTCCTTTCATTTGTACAAAACGGTGTGCTTTGACTACATCTAATGTAGGGACACCTTCGGATATACAGATAATCAGTCCGATGCCTGCATCAGCCGCCTCCATAATAGCATCAGCGGCGAAGCGTGCCGGAACGAATATAATAGATGTATTTGCTTGTGTTGCTTTTACAGCATCGGCGACAGTATTGAATACAGGAACGCCAAGGATATCGGTTCCTCCTTTTCCCGGAGTAGTTCCGCCTACAACTTTAGTTCCGTATTCTAGCATCTTTTTTGTATGGAAACTACCGTCTCTACCGGTAATTCCTTGTACTATCAATCGTGTTGATTCATTTATAAGTATACTCATAGTTTTCTTTTTTAGCTTTGATCATTACTTAATATCAGCAATCAGCTTATTCTTTGGAGGCTGCCACTGCCATTCGGGTGGCTTCGCCCATTGTTTCTGCAACCTTAAATCGAGTTCCGATCAACATGTCTCTTCCCTCTTTTTCATTTGTGCCTGTAAGGCGTACAATCACAGGAATATCTGTTTTTAGTTGCTCAAAGGCAGAAAGTAAACCCGACGCAACATCATCACAGCGAGTTATACCACCAAATATATTAATCAACACAACTTTTACTTTCGGATCTTTCAATAACAGAGTCATAGCATCTATTACCTTGTTGGGGTTGGAGCTTCCCCCAATATCAAGAAAGTTTGCAGGTGCACCGCCATATAGTTTTATCATATCCATTGTAGCCATCGCCAGTCCGGCTCCGTTTACCATGCAACCGATCTCTCCATCGAGTCGTACAAAGCTGAATCCTTTCTCTTTGGCTGCAGTTTCTACTTTCTCGTCTTCCGTAGGTTCAAAAAGGCTTAATATTTCCGGCTGACGGTATAAGGCGTTATCGTCGAATGTCATTTTTGCATCCACAGCCAGTAGTTTTCCATCTTTGGTGGTAACCAACGGATTAATTTCAGCTAATGATGCATCTTTATCTATGAATAATTTATATAGCCTCTGTAATATAGAAGCCATTTGATTTACTTGATTTAGGTCTTGAAATAAGACAAAGGCAAATTTGCGGGCAAGATAGTCGGGCAGCCCAACCAACGGGTCTATCGCAAATTTATAAATTTTCTCAGGCGTCTTTTCTGCTACTTCTTCAATGTCTACTCCACCTTCGGCACACATCATTAGTATAACGGATTTTGTATTCCGGTCTATTATAAAACTCATATAATATTCCGACGCTATGTCTACTGCCTCAGTTACGATGACTTTTGTAACGGGATAACCTTTAATGGTTAGTCCAAGAATATTTTTTGCGTGATCTTTGGCTTCTTCTTTGCTTTTTGCGAGTTTTACTCCTCCGGCTTTGCCCCGACCTCCGGTTAATACTTGTGCTTTTATTACTACGCATTCCTTGTCCAACTCTTCATATGCAACTGCTGCCTCTCCAGGCTCATAGCATAGTATTTGTTCTTTAACAGGGATACCGTAGGATGAGAATAAATCTTTAGCTTGGTATTCGTGTATCTTCATTGGTATAATTTTTTAGTGTTCACTACTACAAACTACAAAATCTAAAATTAGCAGGAAGTTTTGATAAATGATATATGTTTTCTACTTTTTATAGGGGTATGAACTATAGAAAATATTTATAAGTGTTTGTTTTTCTAGCGATAAGAACCGAATATAGGCTTTTATTGAAGAACAATTGTTATAATAAGATAAGGACATATTCTGTCTTCCAAAATATGTCCTTATCTTATATTGATGCTGACTCAGGATGTGAACTGATAGTTTTATTAATAGTCTTTGAGTAACTCTTGCAGCCTTTTTCTGGCAAAAAAGATACGACTCTTTATTGTGCCTAATGGTAGATTCATCTTTTTAGCTATTTCTTCATATTTATAGCCCGATAGATGCATTGTAAAGGGAACCCGATGTTCTTCATTAAATGTATTCAATACCTTATATATTTCTATATATGAATAAGCATCTTCAGGAGAATCCGATGCTGAATTCTGAGCGAGATTTATCCAATATAAATTTTCAGTTTGATCAACGATAGTCTGGTTGCGAAGAGCTTGGCGATAATTGTTCACAAAGATGTTGTGCATAATCGTGAAGACCCATCCTTTAAAGTTGATATTATCGTAATATTTATCAAAGCTGCTCAATACTTTAAGGGTTGCTTCCTGAGTAAGGTCCTTTGCATCTTCTTTATCCGATGTTAATCTAAAAGCAAAGCTTAACATGTTGCTTTGTAGACTTATCAAACTCTTTTCCAATGCTTGTTTTTTAGCTTCCATAATTTTATTCTTTTAATTATGAGGAGCTATTATAGTGCGTAAGTAACAACTTTGTGGTTGGTATAACAAAGATATGAATATTATTGAAACAATTGCACTTGCAACTAATATTGTTCGGCTTATTTATTTTATATTATTTTAGGTCGTCTATATATCGTTGTTTTCGAGTTTGTTATTCGTTGCTAAGAGCTTATCTATTATCTATAGATTTATTCTATTTAGTTAGTGAAGATTTACTTGTGATAAGTGTATAATATTTCTTATATTTTTCAAGAATAATAGATAAATATATTGTTAATTAATTAGAAATCATGAACTTTTTCATTCTGCACGTCGTTATAAGAATGTGTAGTTTGTAAAGTTTGTGTTAAGGTACAGGAAGTCTGCGATGTGATTTTGCGGGCTTCTTTTTTTGCGTTTCCTTCGTTAAAGGAAGTCGATAATATCTTTGCTATTCATACTTTCGATACCCCATCTCGCAGCAGCTTTGTCTCCGGCAAGTCCATGTGTGTATACTCCTAGTATTGCAGCATGAGCACTACTATATCCCTTTGCTAATAATCCTGTAATATATCCTGTCAGCACGTCTCCACTACCTCCTTTGGCCATGCCGCTATTTCCTGTAGAATTAAAATAGCAGTTGCCATCGGGTAGGCATATCATCGTGTGTGCTCCTTTCACGATAATTATCGACTTTATGTTGGCTGCATAGCGTCTCACAAGGTTTATCTTTTCTTCCTCATCGTGCCATTCTCCAACCAAACGCTTGAGCTCTCCCGGGTGAGGCGTGAGAATACTGTTTTCGGGGATTCGCTGCTTTATATGGTAATTGTTTGCTAATATATTCAGTGCATCAGCATCTATGACAAAGGGTTGTTTGTATGAAGCGGCCAGTAGTTCTTTGAATGCCTCGCCTGTCTGGTGTTCCTGTCCAAGTCCGCAGCCGATGCCTATTGCCGAATATTTAGATAAATCTTTGGGTACAGAAGAGAAGTAATCTTCATCATCGAGGCTGAGCATTGCCGACGGATAGTTTGCCTGTATTGCAAAGCTCTCACTGTAAGGTATGTGAGTGGTAACTAATCCGCATCCCGAGCGTAGGGCTGCACCTGTCGCTAAGGTGGCTGCACCAGCCATTCCTTTCGATCCGCAAATAAGCAATGCGTGGCCATAAGTACCTTTGTGGCCGAATTTTCCTCGTTTGAGCCTTATGCCTTGTATATAGTCCTCTGTAATATAGTGGTATAGCGATGGGGTATGCTCAATATATTCTCTGCTAAGCTCAATTGGAAGGGTAATTATTTCTCCGCAATACTCTCCGGCTTCAGGCAAAAGCATAGCAAGTTTGGGAAACTCTAGGGTAAGGGTAATATCCGCTTTTATAACCGTCTGTTCCCTATTACCGAATTCGCTCATCATACCCGATGGAAGATCGATGGAAATAACCTGATTGGGTAATGAGTTAACTTTTCTGATAATAGACAATAAAGGCTCTTTCAAAGTTCCTTTTACGCCTGTTCCTAAAAGCGAATCTATAAGGATATGTTTATTGGAAATTCTATTTATATCTGTAACCCTTTCAATATAAGAAGGGAGCCGTTCTAAATTAATTCCGCATTCACTCGTCAGTTGCTCTTTTTCGAACGGAAGATATACCGAACAGTCATAACCTGCATGAAACAAAATGCGGGCAACAGCGAGTCCATCGCCACCGTTATTTCCTTTCCCTATGAGGAATAAGAGGGGGGAGGCTTTACTTATATTGTTGCATATCCATTCAGCAATAGCATTAGAGGCTCTTTCCATCAGGTCGATAGAACTTATCGGTTCATGTTCGATCGTATATCTATCCGTTTCTTTTATCTGAGTGCCTGTTAATATTTTCATGGTCGTTCTATTTAATAATAGACTATCTTATCTTCTGCCGAGTCTGTATATTTCTTCAATAAGGCCTGCATATATTCAGCAGCCTCTTTCAAACCATTTGTTCCGCTATATCCGTTTATCAAAGCCAAGAAATTAGTTGTTTCTACGCTTAGTTTTGTTCTTTCGTGGTCGCTTGTTGGTGTGCCTATGCCACCTAGGGAGTCACGATATACAGGTAACCCTTCTATATTTAATATCCCTTTTCCGATACCTTCGTAAGGTTCGTTTTCTTTGCCTATTCCCAATGTTAAGCTGTCTCCTTGTATTTTATCTGCATCGAATCCACCTATCGAGTAGCCGGTCTTTATCGAAACAAGGTTGATGAGGTCAACCAATGTATCTATCTGGTATAATGGTAAATCGCGCAATATACGACGGCATAAGGCTTCCGCAGACGGACGATAGCGATTGGGGTCTTTGCCGAACTTCTTATATGCCTCTCGGGTGGCTGCAATAGCCGGATTCTTTTTTATATCTTCTATCTCATGATTTGCCTTATATTCTTCCGATAATATGTTGATCTCATCCCACAACTCCTTATTGTATGGAGTGTTTTTTACCTTCGCAAAAATAGCAGCTCCGTGAAAGTCGGGCCAAAGGTTCTTGATCTCTTCCGATATGTTTATTCTTATCATGATACAAAGTTATTTTAGAGTAAAAGGTGACAAAAGTAACAAAAGTAACAGGTGTTTGTATGTTTCTGATCTGTCACCTTTTTCGTTCCACGTATATATAATAGATAAATTGATACACTCAAAGATACACTTTTTCACAGATAAAAGTTCTACCTTTACCACTCGTAAATTATAGTTCATTTTTCATGTCTCATTCTCAAAAAGCCTCAAAGCAGCTTCATCCTGTCATGTTTGCAGGGACGGGTAGCGATGTGGGTAAAAGTATAATCACTGCGGCGTTTTGCCGTATCTTTCTACAGGATGGTTATCGTCCTGCACCTTTCAAAGCGCAAAATATGGCGTTGAATTCCTATGCTACACCCGAAGGGCTGGAGATAGGGCGTGCACAAGCTGTACAGGCCGAAGCTGCCGGCGTACCTTGCCATACGGATATGAATCCTTTGCTGCTGAAGCCGACTACTGACAAGGTTTGTCAAGTTGTGCTTAATGGAAAGCCGGTAGGTAATCAACACGCTTATGAATACTTTAGAGTAGAAGGCAGAGAGCAACTCCGCAAAGAGGTAAATGATGCATTCGACCGTTTGGCACAGCGATACAATCCTGTGGTGATGGAAGGTGCAGGCAGTATTTCGGAGATAAATCTGCGAGCTGTCGATTTGGTAAATATGCCGATGGCTATACATGCCAAAGCCGATGTAATATTGGTGGCGGATATAGATAGGGGTGGTGTTTTCGCTTCTGTCTATGGTTCTATTATGTTGCTCACCGAAGAGGAAAGAAAGCATGTAAAAGGCATTCTTATCAATAAGTTTAGGGGAGATATCCGCTTGTTCGAATCGGGCGTTAAAATGATAGAAGACCTTTGCCAAATACCGGTAATCGGTGTAGTGCCATACTATAAGGATATTTATATAGAAGAGGAAGACTCTGTGATGCTGCAAACAAAGAATCTTCAGGCCACACATGGGAAGGTGAATGTTGCAGTCGTATTGTTAAGGCACTTATCTAATTTTACCGACTTTAATGTGTTGGAGCGTGACCCGCGTGTGCATCTTTATTATACCAATAATACAGATGAAATAGAAAAGGCAGACATCGTACTCATACCCGGCAGTAAGAGTACTCTTTCCGACTTATACGAGATCCGTCGCAACGGTGTAGCCCAAAGTATTGTAAAAGCCCATAAAAACGGAGCGACAGTAGTCGGTATCTGTGGCGGCTATCAGATAATGGGGCAGGAGGTTTGCGATCCCAATCACGTGGAAAGTAATATAGAACGCTTACCCGGACTAGGTCTACTGCCTATAACAACACAGATGGAAGGCGAAAAAGTAACCCGTCAGGTGAAGTTCTCTTTCTTGAATACCCAATCTGTATGTGAAGGTTACGAAATCCATATGGGAGCAACGACTCCGGTAGAGAATGCAAAAAAAGCTTCTTTAAATAAACTCGAAGATGGCAGAGAAGACGGATATTTTGTAAGTGAGAAATGTTTTGGCACATATATACATGGTATTTTGGACAATGGGGTAGTTATAGATTATCTTTTATCTCCTTATGCCGATAAATTATCCGATACGCCTTTCGATTTCAAGGCGTTTAAAGAAGAACAATACAATAAGTTGGCAGACCATGTTCGTAAGCATGTGGATATGGATTTGGTTTATAAAATAATGACAGATAACAACGGTTTATCATGATCAATGGGCACGGAGACGATATATATAACTACGGGAAGAAGATCGTAAGTAATTTCAGTTCTAATATATATACCCGGCAAGACTTGTCTGTATTGGATGACTATTTGTGTTCTTGTATAACGTCGATACACTCGTATCCCGAGCCGGATGCAATCTCTCTTTCAAGACTGATCGCAGATCAAAACCAAGTAGCTACAAATAATATCTGCATAACAAATGGTGCTACTGAAGCCATTTATATGATAGCTCAGGCTTTTAGAGGAAAACACTCTGCTGTTATTCACCCTACCTTTAGCGAATACGGAGACGCCTGTTTGGTAAATGACCATATTGTCAGTATGGTAAAATCTATAGATGATGTCCCGGAGCAATCAGATGTCGTTTGGCTTTGTAACCCTAACAATCCTACAGGAACGGTTACAGATAAAGAGACGTTGAAAGAATATATCATATCTCATCCTGAGAAATATATTGTTATAGATCAGTCTTATGAATATTTTACAACCAAATCGCTATTTTCTGTATCGGAAGCAATGCAATACAACAATGTGATATTATTACATTCTATGACAAAGCGTTATGCTATTCCCGGACTTCGGTTGGGATATATAACAGCCTGTTCAGAAACATTGGCATTGCTTTCTAAATATTGTATGCCTTGGTCTGTAAACGGATTGGCGATAGAGGCGGGTAAATTCCTATTGGAGAATGGTGCTGATATAATAAAGATTGAAGAATATATTGCAGAAGCAAAACGCTTCCATAAGGCATTATCACAGATAGAAACACTAGAGGTGTATGATACCGATACACATTTTTTCTTATGTCGATTGACTGATAGAAAAGCTTCGGAACTAAAAGAATATTTGATTCAAAAACATGGCATACTAATCCGTGATGCTTCTAATTTTTATGGCTTGGATGAACATTATTTCCGTGTTGCAACACAGTCGCCCGAAGAAAACAATGCGTTTGTAAAAGCGATCAAAGAATGGATATAAAACTCTTGTATACTCTTTTGCCTTTACTGATAGGGTGGACTGCCGACAAATTGTTTGGCGACCCCCGCTGGTTACCGCATCCAGTAGTGGCTATGGGTAAAATTATAGCATGGGGCGAAAAGCAACTCAACAAAGGAAATAGACGAATGATGAAAGGAGCTTTATTCTCTACTATTCTGATTTTATCGAGCTTCCTGATTGTTTTCTTTATTATTAAAGGATTGGATTACCTGAGTCCATATTTATCTATACTTTTTTCCTCTGTCGTGGTTTTCTTTTGCCTTGCAGGTAAGACTTTGATAGATGAAGTAAGAAATGTTTTTGTGGCTGTCGACTCTTCGGTAGAAGAAGGGCGAAAACAGGTTGCCCGTATCGTTGGACGTGATACTTCTGCTTTATCGCCACAGCAGATACGAACGGCTGCGTTAGAAACATTATCCGAAAATCTTAGTGACGGAGTTATCGCTCCATTATTCTGGTTTATACTTCTGGGTGTACCCGGGATGTTTGCCTATAAGATGGTCAATACGCTAGACTCTATGATTGGATATAAGAGCGATCGGTATAAGCAATTTGGATGTTGGGCTGCACGGATAGATGATGTTGCAAATTATATTCCTGCACGTTTGACATCTTTACTGATGATAGTCGTAAGTGGAAAAATATCATTATTATCGTTTGTCCGAAAATTTGGCTCTCAGCATGCAAGCCCCAACTCCGGCTATCCCGAGGCTGCTTTAGCCGGTATTCTTGATTGTCGCTTTGGTGGATCGAATGTTTATTTCGGACAACGGGTCGAAAAGCCTTATATCGGATATAATGAAAAAGAGCTGACTTACACAGACCTTAAAATTGCTGTTCGGGTCAATATCCGTACGGAGATATTAATGGTATTTGCGGTATGTGTCGATCTGTTTTTGCTGTCGTACTTTTAAATAATTGACCTTTCATCCAAAATATGTTATTCAGCATAACGATATTATTTATCCACTTGTAATCAGTTATTTATATTTTATTCTTTAAATATGTGTGCGCACACATGTTGTTTGCTAATCTTAAAAGATTAATTTTGCAATCAAGTAATATGTATACAGACATACAGTTTCTATCGAAATATGAATATACGAATTATAGATATAGCCCGCATGGCTGGTGTTTCCACCGGTACGGTCGACAGGGTACTGCACAATAGGGGAAGAGTATCAGAAGAGAAAAGAGCCAAAGTAGAAAAGGTTCTGAAAGAAATAAACTACGAGCCGAATATGGTCGCCCGCTTTCTGGCATCAAAGAAGAGTTAC
Organism: Dysgonomonas sp.; assembly: GCF_035323175.1. Taxonomy (NCBI): domain Bacteria; kingdom Pseudomonadati; phylum Bacteroidota; class Bacteroidia; order Bacteroidales; family Dysgonomonadaceae; genus Dysgonomonas; species Dysgonomonas sp. The sequence continues at coordinate 385,133 of NZ_DAOKYH010000001.1, forward strand.
AAGTTTGCTATTCTTGCGCCCACTTATTCTTCCGGCGATTATTGGCAGCTGGTTTGTGAAGGTATTGATAAAGCTACAGATGAATTGAAGAAATTCAATATAAGCACAGAGTACTTTCTTTTCAATCAATATGATCGTTTTTCCTTTCTCAATGCAGTTAATTCATTTAAAGAGAAAGAGTTTGACGGCGTGCTAATTGCTACTCTGTTTGGTGATTATGTTATCAAGTTGTCAAAAGAACTGGACGCTAAAGGCATGCCATACATTTACATAGATTCGGGTATATCGGGGCAAAAAGACCTATCTTACTTTGGTGGTGACTCATTCGGTACAGGTGTTATTGCCGCTAAGCTTTTATTGAACGAGGTAGGAACGTCAGCTGATATTATAATAGCCCATATACGTTTCAGATATAAGGAGATATCTGTACAAATGAAAACCCGTGAAAACGGATTTATGGAATATCTTGAGAACAACAACTTTAGTGGGAATATCCATCATATTGAAATCAATCCCGATGATTATACTAAAACTCTTCTTGAGGTTAAAGATATTATCAATAATAGTCAGGGGTTGGTTGGAGGAATCGTTCTTAATTCACGAATATATGAACTGGTCACCCTCTTGGAAAAGCTTGATGCCAATCAGCAAAATAAGATTAGGTTAGTCGGACATGACGCCATAGAACGAAACATAAAAGGATTGAGAGATGGACGTATATCTTTCATCCTTTCGCAGCGTCCCGAGCTGCAAGGATATGATGCTCTGAAAGCAATGGGAAACTATTTCTTATTCAAGCAAGTTCCCGAAAAAGTAAACTATATGCCGATAGATATACTCATAAAAGAAAACGTTGACTATTACAGTAATTATAAGCTATGAAAAAAAACATATTCGATATTCAAGATAAAGTTGTAGCCATTACGGGAGGCTATGGTATATTAGGCGCACAGATGGCAGAATACTTAGCAGAGCAAGGTGCTAAAGTTGTTATTCTCGGGCGCTCTAAAGAAAAGGGTGAAGCCCTTGCTGAGAAAATAAGACTATCGGGCAATGAGGCGATCTTTTTCGTTTCGGATGTCCTGAACAAAGCCAACCTTGAAGAAAATAGAGAAGCGATAGTTCGCAAGTATGGCAAAATCGATGTGCTGATAAATGCAGCCGGAGGGAATATGCCTGGTGCTACTATTCCACCTGATAAAACAATCTTTGATATCGATGTTAGTGCATTTCGAGATGTAATAGATCTCAATCTCTTTGGTTCGGTATTACCTACTTTGGTTTTTGCAAAGGCGATGGTAGACAATGGCAAAGGGAATATAATCAATATTGCTTCCGAGTCTTCGTTTCGCCCGTTAACCCGTGTAATGGGCTATGGTGTGGCAAAAGCTGCTGTAGCCAACTTTACAAAGTATATGGCAGGAGAGCTGTCTCTCAAATTTGGGGATAATTTTCGGGTGAATGCCATTGCTCCGGGCTTCTTCATTACCGAGCAAAACCGTTCGCTGTTGCTTAATCCTGATGGTTCGTATACCGATCGAGCGAAATCAATTGTAGCACATACGCCATTTCGTCGATTTGGAGAATCGGATGAGCTGTTAGGCTCTATTCATTATTTGGTAAGCGATGCGTCGGGTTTTGTAAATGGTTCTATTCTTGTTGTAGACGGAGGGTTTGATTCATTTACTATTTGATACATCCTGAATATAAAAAAATAATAATATATGATACTTAGCGAACAAACATGGAGATGGTACGGACCAAATGACCCGGTATCATTGTCGGATATAAAGCAAGCAGGGGCAACAGGTATTGTGACTGCACTGCATCATATCAAGAATGGTGAAGTATGGACAGTGGAAGAAATACAAAAGCGCAAAGATATAATTGAAAGTATCGGCCTCAAGTGGTCTGTTGTGGAAAGCATCCCCGTGCATGAACATATAAAAACGCAGGAAGGAGACTACCTAAAGTACATTGATAACTATAAAGAAAGCATTCGTAACCTAGCTGAATGTGGCATAACGATTGTGACGTACAACTTTATGCCTGTATTGGATTGGACACGTACCGACTTGGCTTATACAATGCCTGATGGGTCGAAGGCGTTACGCTTCGAGCGTACTGCTTTTATGGCATTCGAGTTGTTCATACTCAAACGTCCCGGTGCAGAGCAAGAATATTCATCTGAAGATATTGCTAAAGCGAAGAAACGCTTCGAAGAAATGACGCAGAGGGATAAAGACCTATTAGTTCGTAATATGATTGCCGGACTACCGGGTGCAGAAGAAAGCTTTACCCTTGAAGAGTTTCAAGCACAGCTCGATCGCTATAAAGATATAGATGCAGAAACGCTAAGAAAAAACCTTATAGAGTTTGTAAAAGAGATTGCGCCCGTTGCCGATGAGGCAGGCGTGAAGCTGGCTATACATCCCGATGATCCGCCTTATCCAATTCTCGGATTGCCACGTATTCTGAGCACGGAATCAGACTTTAATAAATTGGTTGAAGCTGTGCCTAACAAGTCTAACGGATTATGCTTTTGCACGGGTTCATTCGGAGTACGAGCCGATAACGACTTGCCTAACATGATCAAACGACTCGGCGACAGAGTCAACTTCGTGCATTTGCGTTCTACTCAGCGTGATGCGGAGGGTAACTTTTATGAGGCAAATCATCTTGAAGGCGATGTGGACATGTATGGCGTGATGAAAGGACTCCTGGAAATACAGCAGCAACGTAATATATCTATTCCTTTTCGTCCCGATCACGGGCATCAGATGATTGACGATCTGAATAAGAAAACCAATCCGGGATATTCCTGCATTGGTCGCCTCAGAGGCTTGGCTGAGCTTCGGGGCTTGGAATTGGGAATAGCTAAGACGCTATATCAGTAATTATTATAGCTTGTCATTCTGAATGTAAAGAATGTTCTCTATTGGATATGAGATGCTTGACTTCATTCAGAATGACAAGTCCTATCTATTTATAGGTAGTAATATTCTTTACTCCTACAATCTTCTTCTCTTTTATAGAAGTGCTAAATAGGCTTTTTATATCTTCTGCTGTGTATTCATTTGTAGGAGCAAAGTCGGTAGAACTCATATAATCGATTATAGCCTGCCCAAACTGTTTTCCTTCGGGTTTGTCGCTAATAGCTTTCAGGTCGCACATACAAACAAGCAATTTTCCTTTACCAACCTGCATTTCGAATATCAATCCAAGTTTGTGGTTACGCTCGATATTGTCAATTACCTGTACCAACGGTTTGTAGTCCTTAGGGGTTCTGTCGAGAATAAAAGGTCTTGAGTTTTTTGATATAATCCACCATTGCCAGTTGCTATGTGTTTCGGTCGGAAATTCCTTGAATAGCGGATGGGAAGGGTCTGTCAATATAGAGAGTGTTCCCGGAGACACATCCCTTTTCAACCATTCCGAAATATTCTTGAACATGGCGTAATTCCAATAGTCGGGAGTAAATAATCCACCAACAGAAAGCTTTTCTACTTCTTTATGATCGGGGATATATAATACTTTATTTCCCTGTTGTAGCAAGTCTAGAGCTTGTTTCAGGCTCGAAGTTTCTTTTATATCCGATTTTACAGATACTTGCTTGTCTGGATATACCCATATATCGTATTTGTTTACATGAGGACCTGTTTGTAATGTCAATACGAGTTGAGTTGCCGTATTTATATCTTGAAGAGGTACTTTTATTTTTCCTACTTCGCCTAAATGACCTTGAGAAATATTGATAGGAAATTCTCCTCTGGCAACATTTACATTGCTATGTGCTTTGCTTAGTGTCCATGACAAATTCTTTTTCGAGAGAGCTTCCTTCGAATAGTTGCTTAGTTTTATCTCGGCTGTAAATATCTCGCTATTACTCCAGCAGTATTTAGGCATAATGGAAAGTGGAACTATTTCGTCACAAAAACCGTCGAATTCTTCTGCCGCCATTCCGCCCTTATTATCCATAAAAGCATCCAGTATACCTACATAGGCACTTCCTTGCCCCGGATAGTCCTGCAAGTCGAGCAGTTGGAAACCTCCAAACCCCGGTGTACGAAGGCACATTTCTATATCGGCTTTGTAGCAGAGGGCAGCAAAGCTTGCCGTAGCTTTATGGAAGGCATCAGCCTGATCTTGAAGCCCGTTTTCCTGAAGTCGTTTGCGGAATATTTCCATATTGTAAGGATACAGTACTCCGGTATATTTTTTTATCTCGTTATAATCCGGATATACTTGAAATTGACCGTTTTCGTGGCTTATAATCGGTGCAGTACAGTTTTCTACAGCTTTCGAAAAAGTGATGGCGGTAGAAGGGTACGTAGCGTTCATATACCCTCCGTCTTTGGCATCGGCGAAAGAGAAGGTCGCACGTGTATGAGTTGTGTAATCATCGGAACCTACCTGTCCGCCAACACGGCATGTGACAAAGAAATCTTCACCTTGTTGTTGTCCGGCAGTACCCAGCATATTATTTGCACCAAAAGCATAGAGATGACGTTGGTCGGAAGTGCGGAATTTCGTTACAATGCTACGCATAAGTTCTACATCGCCTCCAAGCTCATTGCCCAAAGCCATCATAACGAACGAAGGATTGTTTCCATAAGTGGCAAGGATATGCTCACCTTCGTTAATTAAGAATTTGTTGAGCTCGGTATTTGTCGTGTCCATTGTTCCCCAGTAAGGCAGTTCTGCCTGCATGTATATGCCTTCTTCGTTTGCCGCATCAAAAGCCGCTTGGGGAGGTGTCCACGAGTGAAATCTGTAATGGTTTATTCCATATTCTTTGGCGATGCGCATTTGTCTTTTCCATTCTTCTTTATTCATCGGCGGGTAGCCGGTGAGAGGAAATACGCAGGCATCGTGTTTGCCCCGTAGAAATGTTTTTAGAGAATTGATTTCAAACTGTGTTCCTTTTGCTGAAAAGTCTCTGATGCCAAAGTCTATAGTGTAACTGTCTTTTATATTCTGACTTTTTATTTCGAAATTAACCTTGTATAGGGCAGGATCAAACTCACTCCACAAAACGTGTTTGTTGCCGACGTTGATATCAAACTTATATGTTTCCAACCCCTCTTTTAGGTCTATGTTGATAACTTGCTCGGGTATAGCAATATTTTGTGCTGTATTCCATAGATATCCCTGAACCGATATTTCGGCTTTTCCACTTACTGACGATTTGATTTGTGCTACAACTGGTATCGTCTTAGAAGAAACATTTGGATAAACCTGAAGGTCGCTAATGAGAATGCCATCATTGGCTTCGAGTCCGAATTTTCCGATTATGCCATTCCAGTTTGTTTGTGTCGCATCGGTCCAAGCATGCGAGCCATGTATTCCTTGTGGTACAGAAGCAGGGCTGTTGTCTATTACGATAGTCACGGTGTGCTTTCCTGCGGCTAATTTTCCGAGATTGTATATCTGAGGTGATAATATCAGCGAGCTTGTTCCTATGCTGTCTTTGTCTATCCACACCGTAGAGGGTTTTGTTCGCTCCATGATCAGTCGCCATTCTTTCTGAGCTGAGCCTGCCGGTATTTCAATATCTTTGGTATATTTCATTTTTCCTACATAAGGATTCAACCGGGTAAGCTGCCCTGTACTCAGAGTGTCACTATTGCGGGGTGCGAGACGACTTTCATCTACACTTCCGGGCAGATTTATTTCGCCAAGGTCGCAGTGCCATTTTCCCGAAAGAGAGATAAATTCCCGTTGGTTGAATACTACCTTCTTTTCGGTACAAGAGGTTGCCAGTAAGAGACAGATAAAAATTGAAACGATGCAAATGTTTAATCGCATAAGGTTGACGTTAACGAATTAAATTACAGACAAAGATAAACTAAAAAGTGAGATAGAAAATGTATTATTAAACAGGAATTAATTGTTAAAAAGTAACAAAGGTAACAGCTCTTTTCCTATTTTATTGCTGTTACTTTTCTCCTCTCTTTCCATTCTTTTGTCTACTCATCCTATTAGATAAATTATATGAAAAAGCCTAAAAAATGGGATAGATTCATCTCTACTTGTTGTATCTTTGTTAGACTTTATATGGGAGTTAATCTTGTCGTGTTGACTTCTTTAATGTCTTTCAGAATGACAGAAGGAAATTCTTTAATATATAATATAATACATACCATAAAAAATGAAAATATATACCCGAGGAGGAGATAAAGGTAAAACCGGAATCTTTGGAGGAAAACGTGTGAGTAAAGATCATCCACGAATTGAAGCCAATGGTACAATCGATGAGCTGAACTCTGTAATAGGTGTTGTTCGGGCTCACTTATCTTCAGATCATGAGTGGCAGCCTATTCTGTTCAAGATACAAACAGAGATAATGGTTGTGATGTCTCAGGTGGCTACACCATCGGATATAAGAGCTACAAACCAAAATGTTCTGGATGAAAATCTGGATAAATTTTGCGAAGAATGCATGGATAAAATGACAGATGAAATGGGACCCAGCGAAACATTCGTTTTGCCCGGAGGGACAGTTGTTTCAGCAAACTTGCAGTTGGCTCGTGCTGTGGCTCGTCGTGCCGAACGTCGCTTGTGGACTCTAAACAAGCAGGATGAAGTTCCCACAGCTGTTATGCGATTTATTAATCGTTTGTCCGATTTGTTCTTCACAATGGCTCGTTACGAAATGTATAAAGCAGGTGATGTAGAAGAACGCTGGAAAGATTTTTTGTATAAGAGAAAATAAATGGCTAAGCAAATAACCCTTATAACAGGAGGGCAACGTTCAGGTAAAAGCAGCTATGCACAAAAGTTAGCATTGTCTTTGTCTCCCAATCCTGTATATCTGGCAACTTCGCGAATATGGGATGACGAACATCGCCAGCGGATAGAAAGACATAAAGCCGAGCGGGCAGATAATTGGATAAACGTAGAAGAAGAGAAATTCTTGAGTAAGCATTCCTTTGAGAATAAAGTAGTGCTTATAGACTGTGTTACGCTATGGGCTACGAATTTCTTCTTCGATCTGAATTCGGATGTTGAAGCTGCCCTTACCACTCTGAAATTTGAATTCAGAAAGCTTGTTGCTCAAGATGCCGTATTTATTTTTGTTACAAACGAAATAGGCATGGGCGAAATGTCTCAAAACGACTTGCAACGTAAATTTGCCGATTTGCAAGGCTGGCTCAATCAATATCTTGCCGAAAACGCTGATGAGGTTTATCTGATGGTTTCGGGTATTCCCCTGAAAGTGAAATGATCATAAATTTTGTCGTTTTTGTTTTTAATAACAAAATATTCTGTCGAATACGACGAATCTTTGAAAACAAGATGTTTTGAGCCAGCAGCATAGCAACGAAAAGCGACTGTAAAATTAAAATCTAAAAGAAACTAAATATACAATGCAACAATTTAACATCGAAAAACCGGAAGACGAAGTACGCTCTTACTTACAAGAAAAAATTGATAACCTCACAAAGCCTAAAGGTTCTTTGGGTAAACTCGAAGAGTTGGCTATGCAAATCGGTTGGATACAACAATCTTTGAATCCGAAGTTGACAAATCCTTGTCACATCGTATTTGCAGGAGATCACGGTATTGCGGCAGAAGGGGTGAGCCCATCGCCGCAAGAGGTAACCTATCAGATGATAGCAAATTTTTGGAATGGAGGAGCAGGAATCAACTTTTTGGCACGTCAGCACGGATTCAATCTAAAGGTTGTTGATGCTGGTGTTAATTTCGACTTTAAGCCCGAAGATCCGATTATCCACAAGAAAATCCGAAAAAGCACACGCAACTATCTGCATGAAGCCGCTATGACTAAAGAGGAAATGGAACAAGCCATACAATCGGGTGCTGAATGCGTGCAAGCTTGCTTTGATGAGGGATGTAACGTGATTAGCTTTGGCGAAATGGGGATTACAAATACCTCTTCGTCTTCGCTATGGATGACATACCTCACAGGTATCCCTTTGGATCAGTGTATTGGTGCAGGCTGTGATCATACAGGCAATATTATCAACCATAAGTATAAGGTGTTGAAGCAGTCGATGGATAATTACAAAGGCGATGCTTCTGTCGAAGATATTATGCGCTATTTCGGTGGTTATGAAATGGTGATGACTGTAGGTGCTATGCTCAAGGCTGCCGAACTGAAAATGATAATTCTTATCGATGGCTTTATTATGACAAACTGTATGTTGGTGGCATCAAAGTTGAATAAAAATGTTCTGCACTATGCTGTCTTTGGGCATCAAGGGGATGAAGCGGGCCATAAGCTTGTGTTGGAGTATCTGAATGCAAAACCTATTCTTAGTTTAGGACTTAGGCTGGGAGAGGGAACAGGTGCGATTTGCGCATATCCTATCGTCGATTCGGCCGTGCGTATGATAAATGAGATGAATTCATTTAAAGAAATCCAAGTAACGAAGTATTTTTAAAATAGCAACTTGCCTTTCCGAAGGCAACCTCTATAACTGATGAAACAAATAGCAGCAGCACTTGTCTTTTTTACACGCTTACCTTTTTGGCGTATAAAAGCATTTAATGTCCCTGCCGAATATTTTAAGCAGGTGATCAACTACTGGGCTGTCGTAGGCTGGCTTACTGCCGGCGTTATGGCGGGAGTGCTGTGGATTGCTGCTCAGATCTTACCTTATTCCATTGCCATAATTGTGGCTCTTCTTAGCCGCCTGCTTATTACAGGAGCATTACATGAAGACGGTTTTGCCGATTTCTTCGATGGCTTTGGAGGAGGTACTACCCGCGAACGCATATTGGAAATAATGAAAGATTCACATATCGGTACTTATGGAGTAATCAGCTTGATATTTTACTTCTTATTCTTTTATTTCCTTTTGGAGAATCTGGGCTTGCATTTGGCTTGTACTGTAATCTTGGTGGGCGATCCGTTATGCAAGCTTATCAGTTCCCAAATTACCTTATTCCTTCCTTATGCCCGAAATGCGGAAACTAGTAAATCGAAAACAGTATATAAGAAAATGTCTTTGCGCACCGCTCTTATTTCGGCTTTGTTTGGCTTGCTGCCTTTCGTATTATTATTAAATATTCACTTTTGGGCGGCTATAATATTTCCTATCTTTGTTTTCCTTGGATTGATTTTACTCATGAAAAGAAAGATACAAGGGTATACCGGAGATTGTTGCGGTGCAATGTTTCTATTATGTGAGTTGTCTTTCTTTCTCGGGATAAGTATTATCCTGAAATTATGCTAGGGAGAATTATTATCTATACGTAAGTTTAAATATGAAAATATATATAGTACGCCACACGGCCGTGGGAGTTAATGGAGTTTGTTACGGACAAACGGATGTACCGCTAAAAGAGACCTTTGAGAGCGAAGCTGAGGTGGTGAAGCAAAAATTGCAAGACTTGCAGTTTGATGCTGTTTTTTCAAGCCCACTAAGCAGAGCAAAGCGTCTTGCTGAATATTGTGGTTTTACCGATATTCAATTGTACGACCGCCTGAAAGAATTGCACTTTGGTGATTGGGAGATGAAAGAATGGGATCGCATTGATATGGAAGAATGGGACAAGGACTGGATAAGGACACCCACACCCAATGGAGAATCTTTCGATCAGATGTATGCACGCGTTGCATCCTTCATCGACGAACTGGTAAAGAAAGATTATTCTTCTGTTGTTGTTTTTGCTCATGGTGGAGTTATCAACTGTTTTAGAGTTTACTTTGGACAAACAGACTTGCAAGGAGCTTTCGATAAGTTGGCAGAATACGGTGAGGTGCTCGAATTTGAATCGAATTGATTAATATTTATCTATATATACGTTCAGAGTCTTGTTTAATGACAAGGCTCTTTTTTTTGCTAAATTGTTTTGTGTTATTCAAAATTATATCTATTTTTATGATATCATTTTAATATCATAATAAATATGGAAACACTCGAGAAAGATTTTAAAGGCACTAAGATTTCAGGCTTCCTAGCCTTATTTATCATTATTGTAGTATTGGCTGCCAGTATATGGTCTTTTAGCCTAGGCTATATTCCTTTAGTGTTTATAGCTGTATTTTTTATTTTCCTATCTTCCCTGGCCATTCTAGGATTTATGATTGTAGAGCCTAACGAAGCCAGAGTCATGGTTTTCTTTGGTAAATATAAAGGGACTATTACCGATAACGGTTTTCTTTGGGTAAATCCTTTTTATAATAAAAAGAAAGTGACACTCAGAGCACGTAATCTCGATGTGCCACCTATAAAGGTGAACGATAAAGTCGGTAATCCTATTATGATCGGCTCTGTGCTGGTTTGGAAAGTAAAAGATACGTATAAGGCGATGTTTGACATAGACACATCTTCTATTACGGGAATTACTGCCGGTTCGGTGAATAACTATATTCAATTTTCGAACAGAATGCAGGCTTACGAGAACTTTGTAAAAATACAAAGCGATGCAGCTTTGCGTCAGGTAGCCGGTATGTATGCATACGACAATAATGAAAGCAAAGACGGTGATGTAACATTGCGCTCTGACAATGGTGAAATTAGCGAGAAGCTCGAAGAGGAACTGAATAGCCGTTTGGCGATTGCGGGTATAGAAGTGATAGAAGCACGCATCAATTATCTGGCATATGCAGCCGAGATTGCAAGTGTAATGCTTCGTCGTCAGCAGGCTGATGCGATTATTGCTGCTCGCGAAAAGATAGTGGAAGGTGCCGTAAGTATGGTTCAATTGGCACTAGATAAACTATTGAAAGAAGGAATTGTAGAATTGGATGAAGAACGCAAGGCTGCAATGGTTAGCAATCTGCTTGTCGTGTTATGTGCCGACGAAGCAGCACAGCCGATTGTAAATGCGGGAACACTTCATCAATAAATATTTAATTGTGGCTAAGAAAGAAAAGGAATCAGCAGTTAAAAGTTTCGTCTTGCGAGTCGATCCCGAGATGATGGAAGCAATAGAAAAATGGGCTGCCGATGAGTTTCGTAGTACTAACGGACAAATTCAATATATACTTAATCAGGCACTGCGAAAGGCAGGACGAATAAAAAAGAAGAAAGAAACACGCATAGACAATAATCATGAATAAGAAAGAGAATGCCGGATATTTATTACCCGGCATTCTTTGTTTTTTTTAACATATTGAAGAAAGCCTTGTAAATACTTTGCTGGAGAGGTTTGTAGAGTTAAATGTCTCTTATTCTGATAGAAAAGATGACCTGCTTTCGTTTTATTCCGAAAAATTAGTTTTTATTTGTTTAGATATTGGTAGACATTGTCTATCTTTGCACTGTTTTTACAAAAACTATACAATATACAGATCATTATTATTTAATGATATACGAAAGCAAACTTATGAAAACAAACATTACTACACGTGTTGCTAAGACAGCATGTTTTTCTATTCCTTTTCTGATAATAATATCATTCATCATGTTCTCATGCAAATCATCCGAGTCGGTTCGTGATATAAGAGCTTCGCGGGGAGAGGATGTTGCAGGACGCGGTTTTTCTTACTCCAAAGATAAGCCCAAAGAAGCAATGGTGAAGCCATTATTTATGCAGCAATTGAGAAGAGCAACAATAGAACTTCCATTTCAGAAGGGGTTGGATGTAAGAGGCACAAGGACTGTTTCTGAAGAAGTAACATTTACCAATGCTGAAAATATAACAGAGTCTGTTGACCGAGAAGGTAAAAAAGTAACCAGCCTTAACGAGGTGCAACAACTATCAGAAGTTGTGGTTACGGCTAAGTCTCGCTTTACGCCTGAGCGCAATGGACGAGTAAAAGTAGATTTTTTAGTAAGAGTTCCTAAAGAACTTCTGTCTGAAAATTTCAGAATGACGTTGTCTCCTAAACTGTTCCACAACGACTCTATTATACCTCTCAAAGAGGTGGTGCTTAAAGGTGAAGCATTTCTCGCCAAGCAAAAGCAGGATTATGCCGAATATGATAACTATATGAAGTCTATTGTAGGAAATGATAAATATGACGACGTATTCTTCGATAGAGCCGGAACAGATAAAGATATCAGAAATCGCCAGAACTTGTATTATGAAGAATACTACCGGGAGTGGAGTAAGCAGATGGAATATGAGAAATGGAAGACAGAGAAAAGTAAATTTGACGCAGCCGAGCTAGCTAAGCTCAAAGGGTATCGTCAACGCTTTTATAATGAATATGTGCGTAAGGCACGTGAGCAGGTGATCCGCGATATGGCTAATGGTAAAGATACCGTGGGTTTGTTTGCTCAATACATGAAGAAGTTCAATAAGAATGCAAAAGCTCTTGTGTTGGATGATAAGAACTTTGAGGTAAGCTATATGAAGATGCCGGCAAAGTTTCGTGAAGCGTACGAAGAAGGGCGTTCGTTGGATGATATAATAAACAATGTACTCACCGAAAGTGACTCTATCGAAATAGCTCAAAACAGATATTTGTTTGAGGCTATTGCCGAAAATGAGATGAAGAAAGAGCGTAAAGGAGAGGTGGCAAAAGAAATGATACCATTTCCTTACGAAGAAGGTGTTCGTTTGGATACAATCATAGATACGGGTCGTGATTTTGTATATCTATATAAGCAAGATCATCCGGTAACAGTGGGTCTTAAAAAACTTAGCTTGACAATGAATGGGCGTGTAGATGCTGTGGATAGAAGCCGTTATATGATGGCACCCGGCGATACTATTTCGTATTTTATATCCTCATTGTCGCAGTTGGTAGATACATCACTGATCTATAAAAGAACAAAACTGTATAGGGATGCATACAATCGTTTGACTACGTATGTGAAGTTTCAGCCCGGGCAATCTGCGTTTGGTATCAATTATAAGGATAATAAAGCCCAAATTAATAATGTGTTAAATACATACCGTGCATTTACTGAAGATGGTAAGTTTGTTGTCGACAGTATTGTTCTTAGAGTAACTACAGCGCTGGATGGATCATACGACAAAAACTATAAATTAACCGAAAAACGAGCCGATGCTATAAAAGAATACTTTGTTAAGTCGCTTTCCGGCGAAGTGAATGATGCCAACAATGTTATTAAGGTCGAGTTTGGAGGAGAAGACTGGAATACATTGGCAAGCCAGATTCAGCAGCGAAATGATATAATGAATAAGACACAGATTCTTGCACTTCTCGAAGGGGCTATAGATCCTGATGATACAGAAGCCAAGATAAAGAAAGATTTTGCGGACGACTATAAGGTGATTCGAGATTCTATCTATCCGTTGCTAAATAAAGCTACTTTCGAGTTTAATATGCGTCGTCCGGGTATGACCGAAGAAACTGCGCTGGATGTTCAGGAAAGACCTAACTACGAAAAAGGATTGAAACTACTGCAAGACAGAGAGTATTGGAAGGCTTTGGAAATTTTGTCCGATTATCCCGATTACAATACGGCATTGTGCTTGATATGTATGGGGTATAATGCCAAAGCTAAAGAAGTATTAGATGGTTTGCCTGAAACAGGAAACACAGAATATTTGAGAGCCATACTGTCGATTCGTTCAAATAAGGATAATGAGGCAATCGATCACTTGATGCGTGCCTGCGAGTTAGACCCATCGAAGGTTTATCGTGCACCTCTCGACCCTGAAATTGCCGATCTGATAAGTAAGTATAGCTTACAGCGGCGGATAGAGGGCTTATCCACACCGATAGAGGATATTGAAGTAGCGGATGCGAATTAATATAAAGTAAGAAACCCCGATTATAAATTAAACTATAATCGGGGTTTCTTATTAAAAAGATAGAATTTCGATAGTACTGAAAGACATTATTATTAAATTTGTCTCAGTTGATAAAAATACGGTGTGTATTATTGTAAGATGTATACAAATCGTTTTTTTTATTCAACTTTTAATCTAAATATAATATATGGATTACAGAAATCTAACCCCGGAAGAAATAACAAGACTCGAGAGTCAGGGTTGCTTAGCCGATAACTGGAACAATATTTCGGTACATAAAAATTTCAAACCGGACTATGTTAAACATACCAATTTTTCGGGCAAAGTTAAGTTAGGTGTCTTTGAGGATGAATTCACATTGCCGGGAGGGCTGAAAAAGCATTCAGGTCTGAAGCATACTTGCCTCCATAATTGTGAATTGGGTGACAATGTGCTTATCGAAAATGTACAGAATTATATAGCTAACTATCGTATTGGCAGTAATGTGCGCATACAAAACATACATCATCTCTATGTAGAAGGACAATCATCGTTTGGAAATGGAATAGAGGTTTCGGTATTAAACGAAACGGGCGGGCGCGAGGTTATGATCTATGATAAACTGAGTGCTCATTTTGCCTATATTCTTTCTTTCTATCGTCATCGACCTGTATTGATAAAAAAACTTCAGGGTATGGTCGCTGATTATGCCAAAGAACGCACCTCTGATATTGGATACATAGGCGATAATGTGACGATAGTAAATGCAGGAGCAATAAAAAATGTACACATCGGAGACTATGCCACAATAGAAGGAGCACGACATCTTGAGAACGGAAGTATTAACAGTAATCAGTACGATCCTGTTCATATCGGGTATAGCGTAATGGCGAATGACTTTATTGTCTGTTCGGGTTCACGAGTTGAAGACGGGACGATGCTTACCCGCTGCTTTGTAGGGCAATCATGCCAATTGGGACATACCTATTCGGCGAGCGATTCATTATTCTTTAGTAATTGCCAGGGTGAGAATGGTGAAGCCTGTGCTTTATTTGCCGGGCCTTATACGGTGACTCATCACAAGTCTACGCTCTTGATTGCCGGAATGTTTTCTTTTATGAATGCAGGTTCTGGATCTAACCAGAGTAATCACATGTACAAGCTCGGGCCTATCCATCAGGGCATTGTAGAGCGTGGAGGAAAAACAACCAGTAATTCGTATATCCTATGGCCTTCACGCATCGGAGCTTTTTCTCTTATTATGGGACGCCACTATTATAATGCAGATACCTCCAATATGCCGTTCTCTTATCTGATAGAGGATAAAGATGAGTCGGTATTGGTTCCCGGTATTAACTTGCGAAGTGTAGGTACGATTCGTGATGCACAGAAATTTCCGAAAAGAGATAGACGAAAAGATCCTGAAAAACTAGATCAGATAAATTTCAACCTACTGAGTCCCTATACAATACAGAAAATGTTTAAGGCGGTCGAAATATTGGAAGGGCTGAAAGAGACCTGTGGCGAAACATCGGGATCGTACACATATCAGAGTTGCCGTATCAAAGGTACTTCTCTGAAGAGAGGATTGAAATTGTACAATATGGCTATTAATAAGTTTCTTGGGAACTCTATTATTTCACGCTTATCGAAGTGTTCATACACTAGCAATGAGGAAATCAGGGAATGTTTGAAACCTGACACCGAAGTGGGACTGAATGAATGGAGTGATGTGGGAGGTATGCTTGTTCCTCGTTCTGAGATAGATAAGCTTATAGACGATATAGAATCAGATAATATAAAACATGTGAGTGAGATGAATGCTATTTTTGAGCAACTGCATAAAAACTATTACTCACTGGAATGGACTTGGGCATGGGATAAGATACAGCAATATTATAACCTGTCGTTGGATACAGTTACCGCTCAGGATATTATTGATATTGTTAGTCAATGGAAAGAAGCTGTTGTAGAGCTGGATAGAATGATTTACGAGGATGCTAAGAAAGAATTTTCTTTATCTTCTCATACAGGTTTTGGTGTGGATGGAGATAAGCATCAGCAAAAAATAGACTTTGAACAAGTGCGTGGTATTTTTGAAGAAAATCCTTTTGTGGAGACCGTTTTGAAGCATATCGAATCGAAGACCAAATTAGGCAACGAGACTATAAGTAAATTGGAAAAGGTAGTTGGTTAAAATAATTGACATATACATACTAAAAAAGGCTATTCATTCGAATAGCCTTTTTTAGTTAAACTTGTAATTAAATTACAATTATTTCTTTGGTTGTGTACGCTTAGCGTAACGGTTCATAAACTTATCAACACGTCCTGCTGTATCTACAAGTTTTTGTTTTCCTGTATAGAACGGGTGAGAAGAACTTGTGATTTCAAGCTTCACCAATGGATAAGTAACACCATCTATGTCGATAGTTTCTTTAGCATTGATAGTTGAACGTGAAATAAATACCTCATCGTTTGACATATCCTTGAAAGCAACCGGACGATAGTTTGCTGGATGAATATCTTTCTTCATTTTATAGTAGTTTAAATTGTTTCTTCTTTTTCAGCCGACAAAGATAGCTTTTTAATCTTATTAAAGCAAAATATTTCTTTTGAATTTTGTATTGAAAAAATGCCGTAAACTAATAATTTTTGCCTTCTTTTGTTCTAGTAAACATTTTTCAGGTTCATCTTTTACATAAAATAGAGTATTATGCGTAAATATATTTTATTTTCAGCTTTCGCTGTTCTTTCCCTTATTTCTTGCAAACAAAAAACAAATGTGGATAATTCAAATATTGATCCGTCGGATACAACAAATATGAGTGCAGAAACTATCTCAGACGAAACAAGTTTGTACTTGCTGGTGGGTACATATACAACAGGAGAGAGCGAAGGTATTTATGTTTATCAATTTGATACCGTTTCAGGTTTTTCCAAATATAAAAGTGTGGTTAAGGTGACCAATCCATCATACCTTACTATCAATAAAGAAGGTACGCATGTTTATTCTGTTTCCGAAACGGGAGACGCAAAAGCTGCGGCCAATGCTTTTGTTTTCGATAAGAAAGATGGCACTCTAAAACTTCTAAATTCGCAATTGACAGGTGGAGCAGATCCTTGTTATATAGAGCTCGACAATACTGGCAAGCATGTTGTTACCGCTAATTATTCGGGTGGTAGTATTACAGCCTTTAATATTAATGGTGACGGAACACTGACTACTGCTGCTCAATTGATTCGGTTTACAGGAAAAGGGGCAGATGCAGAGCGTCAGAAAGCTCCTCACCTACACTGTGTACGCTATTCTCCTGATGGGAAATATTTGTTCGCCGATGATTTGGGAACAGATAAAATACATAAATTCGGGATAAATGAAAGTAATGAGGGGAACTATCTCAAAGTAGGAACACCTGCTGCTTTTGATGTAGCACCCGGATCGGGACCAAGACATCTTGATTTTCACCCGAATGGAAAGTATGCATACCTCATCAATGAACTTTCGGGTGCTGTTATCGCATTCAACTACGATGCTAACGCCGGTAATCTGACTCAGATTCAAACAATACAAGCTGATACACTTGGCGCAAAGGGTAGTGCTGATATTCATGTGTCGCCTGACGGCAAATTCCTTTATGCATCCAACCGTCTGAAAGGAGATGGTATCGCAATATTCTCTATAAATCAGGCAGATGGTAAGTTAACCAAAGTTGGCTATCAGGAAACAGGAGTGCATCCACGTAATTTTGTAATTACTCCGAATGGTAAATTCTTATTGGTGGCAAGTCGTGATAATGATGTCATCCAAATATTCCTTATAGACAGGGTTACAGGCTTATTAGAAAATACATATAAGGATATAGAACTGGATATGCCTGTTTGCTTGAAATTTACTTCTTTCAAGTAAGGTAAGGCTAAAAAAATATTACTTATCTTTTTATTATTCAGAAGAGAGGAGATGACCGTATCTTCTCTTTCCTATTTCCAACGATAACGATTAACAGTAATTCGTTTTGATATTTCGTGTCTTATTTTTCTCTACCTTTGCACCTTCAAAAAATAAAATAGAGATTCGATGTTAATTGTTGACAGCTTAAAAGTTGAGTTAGGGGATAGAGTATTGTTCGATAATATCAGCTATATCATTAATGATAAAGATAAAATTGCGCTTGTAGGTAAGAATGGAGCGGGAAAAAGTACTATGCTCAAAATTCTGGCAGGTGTCAATACGCACTTCAGAGGGACAATAACCGGGCCTGATGGTGTTACCGTTGGGTATCTTCCTCAGGTAATGAAAATTACCGATGAGCGTACAGTCCGTGAAGAAGCATCTTTAGCATTCTCTTATATCTTCGATCTGCAAGCAAAGATTGAGGATATGAATAAGCAGTTGGAAACACGTACGGACTACGAATCTGATGATTATTCCAAACTGATAGATGACTTTACTCATGCCCACGAACGCTTGGCGATGGTAGAAGATGTCAACTTTGAAGGTGAAGTAGAAAAAGCATTACTTGGTCTGGGTTTTAAGCGTGCCGATCTCGATCGTCCTACCAACGAATTTAGTGGAGGATGGCGTATGCGTATCGAACTTGCTAAACTCTTGTTGAGTAATCCCGATGTGATGTTGCTCGATGAGCCTACAAATCACCTTGATATAGAATCTATTGGTTGGCTCGAAGACTTTATAAATACTCAGGCAAAAGCTGTGGTTCTTATTTCCCACGACCGAGCTTTTATCGATGCGGTAACTACACGTACGATTGAGTTAACCATGGGGCGTATTTACGACTATAAGGTAAACTATTCTAAATATGTAGAGCTCAGACAGGAACGTCGCCAACAACAAATACATGCATGGGAGGCTCAACAAAAACAGATAGCCGAGATAGAAGAATTTATAGAACGCTTTAGAGCGCAAGCGGCTAAAGCGGTGCTTGTTCAAAGCCGTATCCGTCAATTGGAAAAGATGGAGCGTGTGGAGATAGATGAAGAAGACAAATCGCAAATCCGTATTCGCTTCCAGCCGGCTACTCGTTCAGGTAATTATCCGTTGACAGTAGATATGGTAACGAAAAAATATGATGACTATCTTGTTTTTGAAAATGCCAATCTGATGATAGAGCGTGGCGAGAAAATTGCTTTGGCAGGAAAGAACGGAGAAGGAAAATCTACATTTGTAAAATGCGTGATGGGCGAAACATCATACGATGGCAGTATACTTTTAGGACATAATGTACAGGTTGGTTACTTTGCACAGAATCAGGCTGATTTGTTAGATGAAGATCTCACAGTTTTTGAGACTATCGATCGGGTTGCCGAAGGGGATATACGTACTCAAATTCGTAATATTCTGGGAGCATTTATGTTTAACAGGGATGATTCGGAGAAGAAAGTAAAAGTACTTTCGGGAGGGGAGAGAACACGCTTAGCTATGATAAAGCTGTTGCTTGAACCTGTAAATCTGCTTATTCTCGATGAGCCTACAAACCACTTGGACTTGAAGACTAAAGAGGTACTGAAGAATGCCTTGCTAGATTATGATGGAACAGTTATCCTTGTTTCCCACGACCGTGATTTCTTGGACGGGCTGGTGACAAAAGTATATGAATTTTCGGATAAAAAAGTGCGTGAGCATATCGGAGGAATCAAAGAGTTCTTGGCTAAGAAGAGAGCCTTATCTTCTTAAAAGATTGGCTTCAATATATGTTTTAGCTATCTTTGATTTCTTATTAAAAATCTTAACATAATTAGAAATGAAAAAATTATTATTATCATTACTCACAGTAAGTCTTATTTTAACTTCTTGTGGAGGCACATCTCCCGTTAAATTTAACGATACGATTGTAGAGGCAAATGAGACGATTTCTCATGTAAGCGATTCGTATACAGAGACTCTTTCTGCGGCTATTGCTTCCGGATCTTATGAAAGTATTGCTGCTGCAACAGATAGTGCATTGGTGAAGATAGACGCTGAACTGGATATTGTGAAAGCTTTAGAGGCTCCAAAAGGTGCAGAGGAATTTAAAAACGCTGCTTTGAAAACATACCAAGATCTAAGAGCAATCGTAGAAGCCGGAAGGAAATTTACCACTTTAACAGAAGAATCTTCGGACGAAGAGTTCGATAAGATTTCGGACGAATATGATGCTAAAATGGATGCTTATAATGCGAGTTTTGAGCAGTTAGCAAATACCCAAAAAGCATACGCTAAGGAAGCCGGATACGAATTGAAATAAGTGTCAAACTAAATACAAAAGCACCTCTGATAAAATAAGTAGATTTATTAAAGAGATTGAGAGGATTAGAAAAATAAAATCAATCCATAATATTGAAAAATTCTTAGGAGAAACAAGAGGATAATAAATGATTTTTTTAAGTTTGTAGAATAAACCTTAAATTCTATAAACTATGGGTATAGGATATTCAAGAAATCCTTTTGGTAGAAAAAAGAGTTCTAGTAAAGCCGCTAATAGTCTATTTAAACTAGGAATTGGCATAATATCTGGTATTTCAAAAGCTCATAAAGCAGCGCAAAAAGAAGCTGAAAAGAGAAAAAAAGCAGAAGAAAGAGAAACTTTAGCTTTGGCTAGAAAATTACTTAGAGAAGATGCGAAGTTTCAAAGAGAAAATGAGATATTTTTGAGAAAAATAGAAAAACAAAAGATAATAGACGAAAAAAGGGAAAAAGACTCTTGGTATATTATGAATGGATATATTAAAAAGCAAATAACATTCTTTACAAAATATATTGCTTTATCAATAATAGATAATGACTTGAAAAAAGAGATTGAAGCTAAGTTGAAATCAGGTGAAAAATATATACACGTGCATCAGACAACCCTTGATGATTTAAAGACAAAATATAAAGAAAAGACTAAAAATATTTAGTTTTTATATTAACTTGAACATAATATCCTTATTTTTTAATCTTTTGCCATTAAGTAGATTTATAAAAGATATTCGTCATTTTTTATAATAGAGGTGCTTTTTTTTATAATGGATTATCTGTTATCTGTATTTTTAGGATTTGCTTGGTAGATTTGTCTATCTTAAATCGATCGTCGGAACGTTCGCTGACAATCCACACAATATCATTTTCTGAGCAAAGTAGCCAGGCTTCTTCTTTTTCGAACAAACTAAATTTCTGATCGGTGAAATAATCGCTCACCTTTTTCTTGCCCTTCATTCCGAATGGGATAAACCAATCGCCTTGATGCCACCTTCTGAGTGTTAGCGGGAATTTTATTTTATCTTTATCCAGATAGAGAATGTTTTTATTTTTCTCTATTACAAAGCCATTATCTATTTGGATTGTTTCGATAGATAGCTGTAATGGATAGCTCATCAAGCGATCTTCTTCCCTTATCAGAAAGCTGTCTACTGAGAGTTTCTCCCTTTTCTTTATTATAAAGAATTCCCTATCCTTAATCAGCTTGTGGGTGTCGGAGTAAAATATCTTCCCGGACTGACTTATTATCGATTCAAAAATTTGTCTTACCGTTGCTGTATTAAAATTGTAAGGAGCAAGCAACTCATAGAGTATCGCTTCCGGCTCTAAATATTTAATCAGCGTTCGGATGTTGATGCTATCGTCACTCAACACATCAGTCTTTACCTGTTGGATATAAAAATTATATATATTCTCCACCTGCGATAAATGCTCGCCTGTACGGATAATGGAATCTTTTACAGACGGGTTGATTGTTTCCAGTAATGGGATAATATTTAGCCTTATCTTATTACGTGTATACAAGTCCTCATTGTTGGTGCTATCATCTACATATTTCAATCCCCTGTCTTTAAGATACTCTAAGATGTCTTTTCTGCTGAGGCATAGAAGAGGGCGAATGATGTTATTGTTTTGGGCAGCTATTCCGGTCAATCCTCTAATTCCCGTTCCTCTGATCAGATTTAGCAGTATGGTTTCTACCGAATCGTCACGATGATGTGCGACCGCAATCTTATCAGCCAGATGGATTGTCCTTATTTGTTCAAACCAATTATATCGCAACTCTCTTGCTGCCATTTCTATCGAGATAGAATGAATCTCGGCATAGGCCTCTGTATCAAAATCTACCCTTTCATATTTAAGGTTGTACTTCTGGCATAATTCTTCTACGAAAAAAGCATCACGATTAGACTCTTCTCCCCGAAGATGAAAGTTGCAATGTGCCACCACACACTTATATTTCAACGTGTGCAGGATATCCAGTAGAGCGACAGAGTCGGCTCCACCGCTAACCCCTACAATAACCTTGCTACCGTCTTCTAACAGCTGGTTCTCGTCTATATATTGTTCGACCTGTACTATATTCATAATTAAGTACAAAAGTAATATATCTTTATTTTAATTGTTTGTCGGTAATATTTTAAGATAGGAAAAATAGTGCTTTTCTACTTTTTTTGATAGCAGTTGTATATTGAGCATGTCCGAAGCCTCGGATATGTCTTTTATTGTGCCATCATTGTATAAAATATCGATGCTGTCGTCTACTTCATTATACATATTCGTGTAGATAACATCTGATGAACAGAAATAGGACGCTTCATTTTCTGTAATATTAAATTCACTCATATATCGCTCTATATACTTCTGTATATAGGAGGCCGGAAGCTCTTCATTCGTTATTTCTATCTTAAACAATTTTCTGTTTACAAGGCAATCACTCAATTTTGATAATACAACATCATCGTGATCAGCCCATACCTTTAGTGCGCTCCAAATGTCATTATCATCTAACTTAACAAAGTGAAGCAGTACTTCGTCCATTTTCTTTTCGAAATAGGCTTTATCTATGTTTTTTTGTAAAAAATATTGCAAAGCAGGAGATGCAAATAAGTTAACTCCATTGTTTGTTAATTCTTTAGCTCGTATCAGAACTTTTATCAACATCTTTTCGGCGGCAACTGCCGTCTTGTGAAGGTACACCTGCCAATACATCAACCGGCGCGAGGTCAGAAAGTTTTCGATAGAGTAAATGCCTTTTGCTTCTACTACCAGTTTATCGTTTTTTAGATCAAGCATTTTTATGATACGAGCCGAACCGATATTTCCTTCTGTCACACCTGTAAAAAAGCTATCACGCCGAAGATAGTCGAGGCGATCAACATCGAGCTGCCCGCTGACTAACTGGTGCAGGAATTTCTTTGGATACTCATTCTTGAATATTGATATACACGTGCTTAATTCCCCTTTTAGTTCTTTGTTTAGGTAATTCATAAGCGCCAAAGAAAAATCTTCGTGATGAATACCATTTGTCAGCGTATGTTCCAAAGCATGAGAGAACGGCCCATGACCCACATCGTGTAGCAATATACATGCTAATGCTCCATTTGCCTCCTCGTCTGTTATTTCATGCCCCTTTATTCGTAAAACCTTTATTGCCTCATCCATCAGGTACATAGCCCCTATGGAATGGTGTAGGCGTGTGTGTTGTGCTCCGGGATATACAAAAAAAGCTAATCCCATTTGCCTGATACGGTTTAGCCGCTGGAGGAGAGGATGCTGAATCAGTTTATATAAAAACAGGTTCGGTATCGTAATAAAACCAAAAACAGGGTCGTTGATTATCTTTTTCTTTATGGCCATCTATATTGTGAGATTATATGTATTTATTGATATTTAAACAAAGATACATCATATTTTATAAATATGTTTTTTAATATGTAGCCGTGACAAAAATAAAATTAAACGAAGTTAATATTTAGCCTAATAAGTTGTATATGTATATTTTGTGTTTTATATTTGTTTCTTGAGAATGTATTAAGAAAGCAAAATTGAAGATAAAACTAAAAACAAAACTAAAAAAACTACAGCTTAAGATTCAGTATATGCTGGGATTGATAAAGACAGACGGAAATGCTGTTATAAAAGACTATCTCGAAAAAAAACATTGATTCTTTTTTGTGTCAAAATGTTTATTAATTTTGACACAAAAAATAAAGATGGAAATTCTAGAAACGTTCTTTTTGCCTAGTGCATGGATTGCACTTCTGACTTTATCCTTTCTGGAAATTGTACTTGGTATAGACAATATTGTATTTTTGTCTATAGTATCAGCTAAGCTTCCTGCCAAAGAGCAGCCCAAAGCCCGTACTGTGGGTCTTATTTTGGCTATGCTTTTTCGTATTGCCTTGCTCTTTTGTATATCGTGGCTGATGAAGCTCACCAAGCCTATTATTAGTTTTGATACACAATGGCTCGATGGGTCTATATCGGGGCAGAGTATCATTATACTAGTAGGAGGGCTTTTCTTGTTATATAAAAGTGTGACTGAAATACATCATAAATTAGAAGGCGAAAGTGATTCGGTTACAACCAGGTCAAAAACCAGTTTTTGGGGAGTTATTGCCCAGATCGTGGCACTTGACATTGTTTTCTCTTTTGATAGTGTACTTACTGCTGTTGGACTTGTAAGTTTCAGTGAGTTTGGCTATGTGGGTGCTATGACCATAATGGTAACGGCTGTCGTTTTGGCTGTAATGGTAATGCTGTTATTCTCCGGACCGGTAAGTCGTTTTGTAAATGATCATCCCACTATTCAGATGTTGGGGCTTTCGTTTCTGATATTGATAGGGGTTATGCTAATAGTAGAAGCAGCACATTTATCTAGCCTATCTATATTTGGAACAGTGGTGGGTGAAATACCTAAAGGATATATTTATTTTGCCATTGCATTCTCTTTGCTGGTAGAGTTTCTGAATATGAAACTTCGCAAAAAATCAAAGCCTGTAAAGCTTATTGATTCGGAAATTGTAGAAAAAGAAAAATAATTGAATGTTCTTATATGACAAGAGGCTGCCTCATCAAAAGTGAGACAGCCTCTTGTTTATTTTTGCAATAACTTTTTACTTTGTAACGGCAGTAAATACAACTACACGGTTCCATTGATCTGTAGGGAATAGTTGTTCTTTATCTCCGCTGGCTTTGGTTGTTATTCTGCTTCTTGAGATACCATACTCTTCAATAAGCACGTTGGCTACAGCCTCAGCACGTTGTTCAGAAAGTCTTTGATTGATAGCAGGTGTGCCTGTGCTCTTGTCGGCATATCCTGTTACTATAACATTTACCTGTGGATTATCTTTCAGATAACGGGCTGCATTGTAAATATTGATATCTTGGTTCTTTTCAAGTTTTGCACTACCAATATGGAATACAACAACAGCATTCATCAATACTTCTGTTTGTTCCTTGATCTCTTTCGTCTTTTCTATTACGATCTGAGGTTCAGGTTTAACGGCCAGCTCTTGTTTTAATCTGCTGATTTCCGAATCTTTGCTTCCTATTTGTCCTCTTAGTTCGTTGATCTTATCGTTCATTGATCTGATTGCAGCAGGGTCTGCTTCATCAACCATCTTAAACCCGCCTTTGGTGAAGTTGTAAGTAAGACCTATAAGAGCGCTTACAATACCATCATATTTTTTGTCGGCTACCACACCATTGAAGTTATCAGGATATAGGTTGCCTATTACCTCAAGGTTAAGGCTTACAGCTTCGCTTATACGGAAGTCTCCTTGAAATCCGACACGTGGTATAATGCTGTTCGTTCTACCTATGCTTCCCAGTCCTTCGATATTATCTTTTCCAAAACCATGAGCATAACCGATACCGGCAATACCAATCAGGTTAAAACCTCTCTCCGGGCTATAAGGCATGAATAGATTTGTTAAATTAAGTAAACCATCAACGCTTGTTTGTATATAATCCACTTTGTAAGTTCCGGTTTTCGCTTGTTTATTTAACGTATATTCAAGATAGTTTTTCGATTGCCATCCACCCACTTGTAAACGCGCTCCGGCTACAGGTGAGAAATATTTTCCTGCCGATATAGCGACATGAGGAGTTATGAGATCTCCAAACTTAGCTTTGCTATGGAATTCGCTTACGGTATAAGATCCTCCGACCTGACCTTGTATAAACCAATGATCCCAAAAAGACGTTGGTGCATAAGCCTTCTCTTGTGCAAAACTATAGCTTCCTGCTATAATGACGGAAACAATTAATAAAATAATCTTTTTCATTTTTTTTGTGTTTTAATTCCAGTCTGTAGTGTAAAAATAGAGCTGGATTGTTTTGAATCATTATGTTATGTAAGTGTTTTTTTTACATCGAACCTAAAAAAAACTAGCACCAAAGCTAACATAAATATATTATTGATGCAATAAAAATGATAAAATAAGTAAAAGTAGCGAAGGATGCAATCTATGACTTTTTGGTTATTTATTTTCAAGAATCATTTTTTTTTGATAATTTTAGACATCGAAAAAACCTCATTTTTGTACGTTCTGTTAACAAGAACGAATATTTTTATATCAAATTATACTGAATTTTTATTGCAGAAAATAAAATTATATGGCTCACCTTCCTGATTTTATAAGTGATCTGGCAATTATATTAATAACTGCCGGAATAGTTACTATTATATTCAAATGGCTAAAACAACCTGTCGTATTGGGGTACATTGTTGCAGGATTTTTGGCAAGTCTCCACTTCAAAAAATTCATAGAGAAACTCGTTATAGATATATCGGGAGCATCGGATGAAAGTGTAAGATCTATATTCAAAACCCTACCAGAAATATCCGATATGGGTAATGTCGGCATCTGGGCAGAGATTGGCGTAATTTTTCTACTCTTCGCTTTAGGTCTCGAATTTAGTTTCAAAAAACTGATGGACGTTGGCGGTAAAGCTTCTATTGCTACTCTTATCAACTTGGGTTCTATGATAATAATTGGCTATCTGGCGGGGCAGTTATTCATTGTAAATCTCATAGATGATTGGACCCGGATGGATAGCATTTATCTGGGCTGTATGCTCTCTATGTCGTCTACTACTATTATCATCAAGGCCTTTAATGATATGGGGCTGCAAAAGAAAAAGTTTGCAGGAATCGTCTTCGGGATGCTTATTGTTGAGGATATTGCAGCCATCATAATGATGGTTTTGTTGACAACATTTGCATCGAGCCAACATATAGAAAGCGGTGAATTGGCAAACAGTGTGGTAAAACTGTTCTTCTTTATGCTTATTTGGTTTATTGTAGGTATTTATATGATACCCACAATACTCAAAAAGCTGAAAAAGTATTTGAATGATGAGACCTTGTTGATTGTGGCAATCGGGCTTTGCCTTGGTATGGTTCTTTTTGCTTCTATTGTTGGCTTTTCCGCCGCTTTAGGTGCTTTTATAATGGGATCTATATTGGCAGAGACAATCGAGTCTAAACATATCGAGCACCTCATGGAACCTTTGAAGAATCTGTTTGGCGCTGTCTTCTTCGTATCAGTCGGGATGATGATCGATCCGGCGATTATTGCCGAATATGGCGTGCTGGTGATAATTCTTACTTTGGTTGTGCTTATCGGACGGATTATTTTTGCAACATTAGGTGTCATGGCTTCGGGTGAGAGCCTGAAAGTGGCGATGCAGTCAGGATTCAGTCTGGCACAGATAGGGGAGTTTTCCTTTATCATAGCTACTTTGGGCGTTAGTCTTGGTGTTATTACAGATACACTGTATCCGATCATAGTAGCAGTGTCGGTAATTACAACGTTTACTACTCCGTATTGTATTAAGCTGTCCGATACGGCATACGGCTGGTTGGAAAAGAGGGTTCCCGATAAATTCGCCAAGATTAAAGATGGATATGGCGCATCGGGATACGATACCGTGAATAAGCAAAATGACTGGAAGAAATTACTGAAGAGCATACTCACTTTAGTCGCTGTATATTTCACTATATCTTTGGCTATCTTGTTGGTGTTCCAGAATTTTATCACACCATATATTGTAGAGTACGTTCCCGGAAGTATCTGGGGGCAGATTTTAGCAGCGATTATCACACTCACTCTGATGGCTCCATTCTTGCGTGCTATTATGATGAAGAAAAATCGCTCCGAAGAGTTCAAAAATCTGTGGAAGGATAACCGACTCAACAGAGGGGCATTGGTTTCGCTGATTGTGTTCCGGATTATTATCTGTATTGTATTAGTGCTAATGGTATTGATTCCTCTATTCCCAAGGCTTACAGTATTGATGGTTATTATCTCATTGGTTGTTGTAACGTTGATTATATTCTCTCAAGGGTTCAAGGCTCAGTCCCGTAGGATCGAGGCACGATTTCTTGAAAATCTAAACCTGAAACAAAAACTAAAAGAGAAAAATGCAGCAATTCTACCAACCGTAGCGAATGACCTGCGTTCGAAGAATATACATATCGCTGAATTTGAAATTTCTCAGTCGTTTTCCAATATCGGAAAAACCTTGCGGGAATTAGACTTTAGACAAAAAACAGGTGTAAATATTGTAACCATCGTAAGAGGATGCAATAAGATTAATATCCCTGATGGGAACACACGTATATATCCATTTGATAAATTAGTTGTTTCGGGCTCCGATGAGGAAATGCAAAAGCTGTCTCAATACTTGGAGGAAAAGACCGAGCAGGATTTGCTCATGGAGGAAGAAGCCGAATATCATATATGCTTATCCCAATATCTTGTAGAACCCGGATCTCCTCTTATTGATAAATCTATTGTAGATGCCGGTATCCGCGAAAAAACAGAATGTATGGTGATCGGTATCGATAGAGGAGATGAGTCTATTATCAATTTCACTTCCGGCTTTGTGTTCCAAGAAGGCGACGTAATATGGTTGGCGGGTGAGAAAAATAAACTAAATTCGTTTGAGGAAAATATAAAAGCATCATCGATTGCATCCTAAAACTACTATTATATTATTAACCTATAAGTGTAGGTATGATAGAAATACCCGAATCGGCAACGATAAGTTCACAAGCTGAAACCATCCTGACTGGAAAACGAATAGCAAAAGTTATTCAGGCAACCAGTCCGCACAAATTTACATGGTACAATGGCAACCCAGCTTTGTACCGTAATATACTTGTTGGGCGAGAAGTAGAATCAGTAAGAGGACATGGAGCTTTTGTTGATATTATCTGCGACAAGGATACTTATATTTCGATAAGTGATGGTACAAACCTGAAATATTATACGGCAACCGAGACGTATCCGATGAAACATCAGCTGTTGATATTGTTCGAGGATATGACATGTCTTGCTTTTACAGTATCTATGTATGGAGCCATATATGCCTATCAGGGACAGTTGCAAAATGTATATCATGCCGGAAGTCTGAACAGTATTTCCCCATTGAGCGACACTTTTGATGAGGCGTATTTTGATTCAATCTTTGCCGGTGTACAAAAAGATATGTCGGTAAAGGCCTTGCTTGGTACTCAACAACGGATTCCCGGTTTGGGAAACGGCGTTTTACAAGATATCTTTTTCAAAGCCGGAATACATCCCAAACGAAAAATATCTACCATGTCTGATCTCGAAAAAGGAGATTTGTTCCATTCGCTGAAGGTTACTTTGCGCAATATGACCGATAAAGGAGGCCGTGACACTGAAAAGGATTTTTATGGTAATTGGGGTAAATATAGAACCCTTTTATCCAAGAAAACATACAAAGAGCCATGCCCTATCTGTGGAAGCGATATTGTAAAGGAGGCATATCTGGGTGGTACAATCTACTTTTGTCCGAGTTGTCAGAAAGAGTGAAAGCAGTCTGCCTTGTTCTCTAATTGTATTAAAAATACCTTCTTATAATATTTAAATAGATTTAAGATGTCTTGAATCAGTGAGAAAATCCCTTAAATAATTCTTATCTTTGCATCCGAAAATTTTCAGGCATCATGAATCAAAAATATCCATCAGCTTTATTAGAAAATGCAGTAAATGAATTCGCAAAGCTTCCCGGCATAGGGCGTAAAACGGCTTTGAGGTTGATTTTGCATCTGTTGAGACAGGACAATGCTATGGTGGAAGGTTTCGCTCAGGCATTGGTTTCTTTGAAGCATGAAGTAAAGTATTGCAATGTTTGTCATAATATATGTGATGACGATATTTGCCCTATCTGTTTGGATAAGTCTCGTGATGCAGCTACCATCTGTGTTGTAGAGAATATAAAAGAGGTCATGGCTATTGAGAATACAATGCAATTCAAAGGCTTGTATCATGTGTTGGGAGGTATTATATCCCCGATAGATGGAATAGGCCCTTCCGATCTGGAGATAGACAGCCTGGTGGCACGTGTAGCCAAGGGTGATGTGAAAGAAATTATTTTGGCATTGAGTACTACGATGGAAGGCGATACGACCAACTTCTATATCTATAAGAAATTATCATCTTTCGACATAAAGGTTTCCATGATTGCACGGGGGATTTCTATCGGAGATGAAATAGAATATGCAGATGAAGTAACATTGGGACGCTCTATCCTGAACAGGACATTGTTTAATGAGTCATATAAATTGTAAAAATCATAATGGAGAATAAAGAACGAAAGCTATATAAAACATTAATGTTGTTATTCTGGGCGAACATTCTTTTGCTGTTGACTGTTTTAACATTTATATTATTCTCTAAGGGTTTAACTTTTGGTACCGCTACAAATACGAATGTTGTGTTTGAACAATATACAATTCTAATATCGTTGGCTAGTATTCCAATCGCATTGAAACTATTCCATACTCAGTATCGGAGGATAGCAGAGTTGGAGCACAAGAAGTTTCTCGAGAAGTATCTTCCTGCCTATATTTTGCGTATGTTTGTACTAGATGCGGCGGCTATATTGAACATAGCGGGACTGTATCTCTTTGATTCAAAGAACTCTGTTTATATGACAATTATAATTATATTTGCATTGTTTTTTTGTTATCCTAACCGAAAGACCTTAGAAGAAGCTAACGATACTACATCAGAAATAAAAGATTAAATAAAATGGTTATTGCAGTAGACTTTGACGGAACAATCGTCGAACATGAGTATCCCAAAATCGGACGTTCCATTCCTTTTGCAATCGAAACACTTTTGCAGTTGCAGCAAGATGGACATATCCTTATTCTTTGGACAGTGCGAGACGGCAGCCTGTTGCAGGAAGCAGTAGATTATTGTAAAAATAAAGGCTTGCATTTTTATGCAGCTAACAAGAATTACCCCGAGGAGGATTCGTTAACAGCGTCTCGGAAATTAACAGCAGATTTGTTTATTGACGACCGCAATTTGGGCGGACTTCCTGATTGGGGAGTGATATATCATGCGATAAAAGCGATGGAAAGAGGAGAAGTTTCCTTCGAAAATATAATGATGTCTTCGGGAGAAAGCCAAAGAGCGAGGAGAAGAAAGAAGAATTTCTTTATACGCTTGGGTGAAATGTTCGAGAGAGGAAGTTATTAACTACTAAGCCTTTTACAAAATGCTATTGAAAAACAAAGATATCGTTTTGCGAGCTGTAGAACCCGAAGATTTAGAAATCTTATATCGTTGGGAGAATTCTACAGTCTTGTGGTATCATGGAAATACTTTGGCCCCGTATTCCAAATTGGTGCTGAGGCAGTACATTAATGATTCTTTGGAGATGGATATATATCAAAGCAAACAATTGCGACTGATGATAGACCTCGTAGAAGAGAAAGTCACTATTGGAACCATTGATCTTTACGATATCGATGCCCACAACCGCAGAGCCGGTATTGGCATCCTCATTGATGATGACTATCGCAGAAGAGGCTTTGCCAAACAAGCTTTGGAACTGATGAGCAACTATGCTTTCGACTTTTTGTACCTTCACCAAATATATGCATATATAGCCCAAAGCAATACCAATAGTATCAGCTTGTTTGAGAAAGCAGGGTATCAATCTGTCGGAATATTGAAAGACTGGTTGCAAAGAGGTGAAGAGTTTGAAGATGTTTACCTTTCTCAGTTGCTTAACGATAAATAAATTATGGAAGAAGATATAAAGAAGGCTTTTGAAGTGCTTGTGTCCGGAGGATTGATTTTGTATCCTACCGATACGATATGGGGAATAGGCTGTGATGCTACCAACGAGGACGCTGTACGTCGTGTATATGAACTAAAGCGAAGGGTTGACAGTAAAGCCCTTATTACTCTGCTCGATAATCCTATCAAGCTCGATTATTATATCGATGAAGTTCCTTCTTTAGCGTGGGATCTGATAGAGCTATCCGAAAAACCATTGACCATAATTTATGATGGAGCACGAAATGTTGCGCCTAATTTGATGGCAGAAGACGGTAGTCTCGCTATCCGTGTCACAAAAGAAAAATTTTCTCAAGAGTTGTGTAAGCGTTTTCGGAAAGCCTTGGTTTCTACATCTGCTAATATCAGCGGGGAGCCTGCTCCGG
Organism: Dysgonomonas sp.; assembly: GCF_035323175.1. NCBI lineage: Bacteria > Pseudomonadati > Bacteroidota > Bacteroidia > Bacteroidales > Dysgonomonadaceae > Dysgonomonas > Dysgonomonas sp. The sequence continues at coordinate 416,995 of NZ_DAOKYH010000001.1, forward strand.
CTAACTTTGATGATATAAGTGAAGAGATAAAGCTAGGTGTAGATTATATTGTAAAATACAGGCAGGAGGATACAAGTAAATCGAAAGCATCGAGTATCATAAAATTGGGTAAAACCGGAGAAGTGAAAATAATCAGAGAGTAGGAGAGGGCATGATTGTTAGTGAAGACATAATCTTTGAAGGTAAATCTTATGTAGAAGGATTACATAAAAAGTCCTTTGATAATTGTACTTTTTCGAAATGCGATTTCTCGGACTCGAAGCTGATCGCTTGTACTTTTACGGACTGTTCTTTTATGGATTGTAATTTGTCGATGGCGGATCTCAATCAGTCTACTCTGAATAATATCCATTTTAAGAATTGTAAAATGCTTGGTGTGAAATTTAATCATTGCCACGATTTTATTTTTCATGTCGACTTTGAAAATTGCATACTCGATTATGCCTCTTTCGAAAAGCGAAAAATGAGTAAGACTCGTTTTAAGGATACTTCATTAAAGGGAGTCGACTTTGGAGGAGCTGACCTCAAACAATCAAAATTTTTGGAAGCAGATTTAGAAGAAGCAATCTTTTATAATACCAATATTCAAGAAGTGGATTTTACCACTGCGTATAATTACTCAATAGATCTGAGTCAGAATCAGATCAAAAAAGCACGTTTTTCTAAAGATGGATTGGCGGGGTTGCTAAACCAATTTGATATTATTATCGACTAGCTACAAGTCTTTATTCATCACATAGTCTTCCATCAGGAATCCGTTGCCGATGTCAATATTTTCACTTGTGAAAAAATCGAAGCCCATTCGTTTGTAGAAATCAATCGCTTTGTTATATCGGTTTACATTCAGCGAAAGAAGCGTATTGTTATTCTTCAGGGCTAGTTTACTCACCGCATCTATAAACAAGCGGCCTACACCTTTACCTTGAATAGAAGGCAGTACATATATTTTGTGTATTTTGGTTATTGGCGTACCTTTGTAGTTCAGCTCGTATGATAAATAGCCTAAATATTCACCATCTTCCTCGGCTAATAGATAGTGATGATTTAACTCATTCATCTGCTTTTCCAACGAACTCGTACTATACATCATATCCATCATGTAGCTTATCTGCTCTTGCGAAAGAATGTTGCTAAATGTAGCGGGCCAAATAACATTTGATAGTACCTGGATATTATAAATATGGTCTGTAGTAGCTTCTACTATTTGCATTTATATATCAATAAGGTTTTAGTTCTCTAATGAGAAAGATCTACTGCCTATTCTATTGCCATCAGCAAAAATATCTACACGGTATGTTCCCGGCATCAGATATTCTTCTACATTCCAGTACATAGTAACACCCACTTCTTCGCCTCCGTATTCTATAACCCGCTTTATGGAGTAATTGATGTTTCCATTCTCATAAGCGAATGTATTCGCTCTGCTTTTGGTCAATACATCATCATCGGGTTTCATGATGCGTGCATATATAGTACGTTCACCCGGCTCGGCAGTAATATTCTTTGTTATTGTAAAATTGATTATCAGCTGCTCTACTTTATTTATTTTCTTTTGAACTTTTCCCTTGCTGTTTGTAGCTTGCACGCTTATATTTGTTGCATCCAGCTTGGCCGCTTTGGTGACTTTTTCGGTCAAGTCTTGCTTTTGCTGAGTTACCTGATTCAGTGTTTTCGATGTTTCCTGATACTTATTTGTTATCTCCTGCTTTTCTTGTCTTAGCTGAGCATTTGCCCTGTTTAAAGAGTCGATCTGTGCGATGTACGACTTTAATATTTGGCGCAGAGTTGCCAGCTCTTTGTTTAAGCGGGAAATCTCAGCTTTATTTTCAGCTTTCACAGTCTTCAACTCTTCAAGTAACCGTTGAACTTTAGTTTGTTCATTTGTTAGCTTTTGTAGAAGTGAGTCATTTTTTATATTCAATTTAAACCCTTCGTATTGCATCGACAGGCTCTCGTACTCGTCTTCCAGCTGCTGTTTGTTCAGAACACTTTCCTGTTGCAGTTCGTCAATTTGAGTCTTCTGGTTGAATATAAAGTAACTAGCTATGCCTATCCCCAGAATAAGCAGGGCTATTATTCCAATTAATATTTTCGAATTACTCTTTTTTTCTGTATCCATGATGATGTTAAAAATCTGCGACTACAAATATAACGGATTTATACAGATTGAACAAAAGGCATTTAAAAACCTTTCGCTTTTTTTAATAAAATAGGGGTATTTTTGACGAGCAAAATCTTCTTTATTTCAGAATAAGCATGTACATTTGTTAGGCTTTTAGGCGAGATTGTTTAGTATCTGTTTCAGTCTTGTTGCAATATGAAAGAATCAAATTATTAATTAATATATTAAATCAAATTATTATGTCTAAAGTAACAGTAGTAGGTGCCGGAAATGTAGGTGCTACATGTGCAAACGTTCTAGCGTTTAATGAAGTGGCTGATGAAGTAGTGATGCTTGATGTAAAAGAAGGTGTATCGGAAGGTAAAGCTATCGATATGAACCAAACTGTACAGTTGTTGGGATTTGATACACGTGTAAAAGGTGTGACTAACGATTATGCAGCAACAGCTAACTCTGATGTAGTTGTTATTACTTCGGGTATTCCTCGCAAACCGGGTATGACTCGTGAAGAACTAATCGGAGTAAATGCCGGTATTGTGAAGAGTGTAGCAGAAAATATCCTTAAATACTCACCGAATGCTGTTCTTGTTATCATATCCAACCCAATGGATACAATGACATATCTTGCATCTAAAGTGACAGGTCTTCCTAAACACCGTGTTGTAGGTATGGGTGGTGCATTGGATAGCTCACGTTTCAAATATTACTTAAGCGAAGCATTGGGATGCAATCCGAATGAAGTAGAAGGTATGGTAATAGGTGGACACGGAGATACTACAATGATCCCTGTAACTCGTTTAGCTACATACAAAGGTATTCCTGTAACAGACCTTTTGTCTAAAGAAGCATTGGATAAGGTTGTTGCCGATACGATGGTTGGTGGTGCTACTCTTACCGGATTGCTTGGTACATCGGCATGGTATGCGCCGGGTGCTGCCGGAGCTTATGTGGTAGAAGCTATCCTTCACGATCAGAAAAAGGTAGTTACTTGTTGTGTGTCTCTTGAAGGAGAATACGGACAAAATGATATTTGTATTGGTGTGCCTGTAGTTTTAGGTAAAAACGGATGGGAAAAAGTTGTCGACCTTAAACTTACAGCAGACGAAAAAGAAAAATTTGAAGCATCAGCAGCAGCTGTTCACAAAACAAATGCTGTTCTGAAAGAAATAAACGCTATCTAACGCTTATTTGCAAAGTTTGACTAAAAGAGGAGGGATGCTTCATGTATGTGAGGTGTCCCTTTATTATTATATTGTAGGGGTATCTTTCTTTGCTAAATTTATCTGATATAATAAGGCTTTTTGTTTGTTAAATTATGGCAGAGAAAAGTGACATTAAGATATGTATTGTTAAGTGTTACTTTTGTTACTTTTTGTAGACAAAAATTGTGTGTTGCTTTTTATGGATACTTGCGCTGAAGTATTATTAACAGGAATAGGTAATGTTACTTTTTTAAATGTTAATTAACTATTCGGTGGCTGATATGCAATAAACGATGGTTATATTTGTAAAATCAACTTAAAATACCATAATCATTAAACTTTAAACCTGTAAAAACTAATGAAAAGACTTACGCCAATCATTTTATTTATGGTGACAATTTTAATGCTTTCATGCGGAGGAAGTGAATCTACAGTTCTCAAGCCATACAATGAAGGTATAAATATTACGCCGTTGCCACTCGAATTGACGCAAAAAGAAGATACTTTTAAGCTTGGAAAAAGTGTTGTGTTTGTAGCAGACAACGCAGATGTGGAAAAAGTTGCTGCTTACTTTGCTGCAAAAATCAAGGCATCTACAGGATACAACTTGAGTATAGAAAAAACTAAACCTGCAACAGATTATATTAATTTGTCTATTGTCGCAGATCTTCCGGTTAACGAAGAAGGTTACTTGCTCGACGTTACCGAAAAGGGGATAGATATTCAGGCTAAAACACCGCATGGCTTGTTTTATGCGATGCAGACTGTAATGCAGTTGCTTCCTGCCGAAATAGAAAGTCCTACGCTTGTGAAAAATATTGCATGGAAAGTACCCGGAGTAGCAATAAAAGATGAGCCTCGATTCAAGTACAGAGGAATGCATCTCGATGTTTGCCGTCACTTTGTTGATGTAGACTTTATAAAGAAGCAATTGGATGTGTTGGCGATGTTCAAGATCAATACATTTCACTGGCATCTGACAGAAGATCAAGGTTGGCGCATCGAAATAAAGAAATACCCTAAGCTTACAGAGATAGGAGCAAAGAGAACAGAGGGTGAAGGAAACGAATATGGCCCTTATTTCTATACACAAGATCAAGTGAAAGAGGTTGTGGCATACGCTAAGGAACGCTTTATAGAAGTTATACCCGAAATAGAATTGCCCGGACATGGTGTAGCTGCAATTGCTGCATATCCCGAGTTGTCTTGTACAGGCAAGCCAATCGATGTACGTTGTTTCTGGGGTGTGGCAAACGATGTGTATTGCGCCGGAAACGATTCTGTATTCCAGTTCTTGGAAAATGTAATAGAAGAAGTGATTCCTTTGTTCGAAAGCGAATACTTCCATATTGGTGGAGACGAGTGTCCGAAAGACAGATGGAAAGTATGTCCTAAGTGTCAGGCTCGTATAAAAGAACTTGGCTTGAAGGCGGATAAGACTCACTCTGCTGAAGAGAAACTGCAAAGCTACTTTGTACAACGTATCGAAAAGTTCTTGTTGAAACACAATAAGAAGATGATCGGTTGGGACGAGATACTTGAAGGTGGACTTGCTCCAACAGCTACTGTAATGAGTTGGCGAGGAGAAGAAGGCGGTATTGCTTCTGCAAATATGGGGCATGATGTAATAATGACTCCGGGGGCATGGATGTATCTGGATAAATACCAAGGTGATGCTAAAAACCTTCCGGTAACGATAGGCGGCTTCTTGAATTTGGAGAAAGTATATGGATATGAGCCTGTTCCGGAAAAGATTGCCGAAGATAAGAAACACCATATCTTAGGTGCGCAGGCCAATGTGTGGACTGAATATAAGTATAATGGCAATGGTATGGAATATGATATTTATCCGCGTATTATTGCATTGGCTGAACTGAATTGGACACCGAAAGATAAGAAAAACTATAAAGATTTTGAGCGTCGTATCGATAATCAACGCGTGCGCCTTGATATGCATAATGTCAATTATTACATACCTTTACCGGAGCAAAAGGGTGCGCCGTCATGTAACTTTGTAGCATTCACAGATCAGGTTACACTGGAATTTAAGACAACAGAACCTGTAAAAATGGTATATACCACCGATGGCAGCGAGCCTGCATTGACGTCGCAGGTTTATGACAAGCCGTTGACATTTACTGCAAATACAACCTTGAAAATACGTTCGGTACTCTTGTCTGATAAGATGAGTGATGTGCGTACTATCACTATAGAAAAGCAATCGTATGCACCGGCTGTAGAGAAGGAAAAGGATGCTAAGCCCGGACTTAAAGCGGAATACTACAAAGGATATACAAGAACAGTGGCGGAATTGGAAGGCAAGACTGCTGCCGAAACCGAGTATGTAGCCGCTCCGCAGAAGTCTAAGCATAGAATACCGAATTATACAGAACCATATGCCGACGACTATTATTCTACAGTTCTTACCGGATACATGAATATTCCTGAAGATGGTGTTTACTACTTCAGTACAGATTATGAATTGTGGATTGATGGTAAATTGTTAATATCTAACGAAAAAGATAACAACGGAACTGCTCGTAGATTTTCACGTAGCGATAAGTCGGTTGCTTTGGCTAAAGGTCCTCATGCATTCAAACTAATTAGGCTGGGTGCTATATTTGGCGGATGGCCTACCCAGTGGGAAGATATCTATGTAGGTATCCGTAAGGCAGATCAATCGGAATTCAGTTACATGGATGAGACTTATTTTAAGTAATACACAATAGAGTAACTAGATATATAATGTAAGAGACGTGCCGGTGCATTCATGTGCCGGCACTTTTTTATGCATATCGTCAGTTCCTATTTGCTAAAAAGATTATATTTGTATGTACCGTACTGATATTGGAGTGTTATGAGCTAAATACTCGGAATAAAATAGGTAATTTAGAAGAATAGAATAGTACATAAATGACGCAAAAAGAATACAAGAATTTATTCGATGAAGATGATGCTGTAGGATGGCTGGAGATAGATAAGGTAGTGGAAGGTATCTATGGAGATCAAAAACCTCGACATTATGCTCCTCCTGTACATTACATGGTGGGCGGGGAAGACCCGTTAGATGGTGTGAGTATATACGATTCGCAAAAAGATATGTTTCATCGTCACTTAGTAAGCTATGGCATGTCAGAACTTTATTATAACGAAGAGGCTGCCGGAGGTGAATTTAGTAAATGGGGATTTGAATTTACATTCCGTCTCAAACCTTTTGCCGAAGATGGTGACGACCCTACTTGGGTGGTCAACCTCATGAATAATCTTGCCCGCTATGTAATAAAGAGCGGTAAGTGGTTTGAAGAATATCATGTTATACCGGCAAATGGCCCTATTCGTATGAATTCTACAGCCGAAATAAATATTGTAGGGGTTGCTTTTGTTTCCGATCCTGAATTGGGGAAGGTTCAAACACCGCACGGAGAAGTGTCATTCTTGCAAATGGTAGGACTGACTGCAAATGAAATGAATCGGATTACATCGGCAAGCTCTGTTTATGATGAGGTAAAGAAAGTCTTAGACGAAATGAAGACAACAAATCCTCTGATGATAACCGACTTGCTTCGGAGATAGATTATAGCGTAGTATCTGAAAGCTTTCTGTCTTGTAAGTGTGTTTACAAAAGGTTTTCCATAATTAATCTTAATAGTACACTAAAAGTGCAAGATAACTGTTTCCGGAGTAAGAGGGAATCACTTTTTTTGGTAATTTTGTATCTCTAAAAAGGAAGCGATATTAAACGGTTTAAGCAAATATTTCTCACTGTATTAGGTATAATAGTTGGACTCGTAACCCTGCTATTTGGACTGTTGAATATGCCTGCTGTGCAGGAATATGCTAAAGGCATTATTGTAGATGAACTAAAAGCAAAAATCGGAACTGAACTAGGTATCGGTAAATTGCATTTTCAGCCATTCAATACTGTTCAGCTAGACAGTGTTTACTTGTATGATCAGTCTCAGGAGAAAGTGCTGTTGGCCGATAAGATATCAGCCAGTGTCGATCTCATCTCTTTGATGCAAAATAAAATAGTGGTGACCTCTGCATGGCTTTCCGACTTCGAGGTTCACCTTTCTAAAGAGTCTGATGATTCGCCTCTGAATATACAGTATATTTTCGATGCTTTTAAACCAAAGGATGATAAGCCCAAATCGAAAATAGAAGTCAAGCTGAATGCTGTAAATATTACGAATGGTCAATTCTATTATGATATAAAAGATAAGCCTTTAGTTGTTCATCACTTTGACAAAAACCACATAGCTGTATCCGACTTGAATGCAAAGTTGGCGATGAAATCTCTAACTTCGGATTCATTGAACATTCAAGTCAAAAAGTTTGCTCTTAGGGAGAAAAGCGGACTGGATATATCTGATCTTACCTTTCGTATAATCACTCAAGGAAAGAAAGTTTCTATAAGAAATTTTGAGCTCGACCTGCCTTCATCCTCGTTAGAGCTAAGTCGTTGTGAAATAGATCTGACTCCTACCAGTGATACCGCTAAGATAATGGACTACGCCAGTATCGATTGTGTTGTTGCTACTTCTTATATATTACCGAAGGATGTTTCTGCATTAGTACCTATTTTGAAGGACTTTGATGATAAGATCATTATCAGCGGGCAAGTCAAGGGTAAGATTGATGATCTTACTGTATCGGGTTTATCTTTAGATTACGGGAAGAAGATGCATTTGATTGCGAATGCAGAAATCAGAGATATGAGAGACCCATCGAAGACATATGTACTAGGTAGTGTCGATGAATTATCGTTAACCCATACTGAATTGTCGAGTATTATTGACAACTTCTCATCAAAAAAGGGGCAACTGCCTGCTCAATTAAAAAAACTTGGGGCAATCTCTTTCAGAGGGGATATTTCGGGTTATCTGGATCAACTTGTCGCTTTTGGTAGTGTAGAAACTGATTTGGGAGTGGTTAAAACAGATGTGCTTTTCGGAGTTAATAATCCCAAGCCGGGCATCGAAACATACGTAAAAGGTAAAGTATATACTACCGATTTCAGTTTGGGGACATTCTTAGATAATAAAGATCTCAATAAGGCTTCTTTAAGCTTGACAGTGGATCTTGAAAAGCCAAAAAATGGTAAGCTGAGAGGTAAAGCCGAAGGGATTATTCCAAACTTCGATTATAAAGAATATTCATATAAAAACATAAAGCTTGATGCCGGATATGATGGCTTGCGCATCGATGGTAAGTTAGCGATTGACGACCCGAACGGAAAGCTCGATATAGCGGGTTTGTTTGATCTTACAGATAAGAATATGCCCGAACTCGTTTTCAAGGCAAAGGCGACAGACATCCAATTAGATAAATTGCATTTGGTAAAGAATATGCCTTATTCTTATTTATCGTTTAATATAGATGCCGACTTTGTGGGTAAGGATATAGATAATGCGCAAGGATATATACGTATCGATTCGGTAGACTTTCTTCGAGAAAACCAAGTTTTCAAGATGGATGAGTTTCTTGTTAAGTCTACAATAGATTCTTTGGGGCATACACTAAGTATAAAGTCTGATATACTTAACGGACATGTTAATGGTGACTACTCTTTCTCTACGATGGCAAATAGTATTTTAGAAACACTACATCCATATTTGCCTGCATTGATAAAAGTAAATGGAAAGAAGGTAGAGAAAAGCGTAGTTAATAATAATTTCACATTCGATTTTGCTATCAACAATACAGAAACACTCAGTTCTGTATTCAAACTACCTGTTACAGTCATAAATCAAGCTAAAATCGTAGGGCGTTACGATAATCATTTGGATAAATTTAAAGTGGAAGTTTTCACTCCGGCTATCAAAGCTGCAGGAATGAACATAAAATCAGGCTATGTCCTTGCCGAAAATGAGAATTCAGATAATGTTGTCAACACTCGCATAGATGCCTCTATAATTGGGAAAAAAGAAGTGACAAATGAAATTTCTGTAAAATCTACATTAGCTGACAACAAAATAAATACCAATATTTCTCTCCTTAATGATGGAATGCAGAAGGCTAAAGGTGATTTTTCTATTTCCACGTTATTTACCAAAGAAGACAGAAGGCCTTTGATGATTGATATTGAAACACTACCAAGCGAGCTAATGCTGAACAACACGACTTGGAAGATGGAAAAATCTCATATTAAAATACAGGATGGGCATTATGCAGTTAATAATTTTTCGGTATATACAAGTGACAAAAGTCAAGAGATAAAGATAAACGGCAGTTACTCGCCAAGCAGTTCTTCGGATATATTGAAGGTAGAGCTGAAGAAGATCAATTTAGAATATGTATTCCAGACATTAGCAATCGATGTGTTGAGGTTTGGAGGAGCGGCTACAGGTAGTTTGTTTATGTCCAGCATCGAAAACAAGCCGTATCTGAATACACGTTTAGATATCACTGATTTTAAGTTTAATGGAACAGAGCTTGGGCGGTTAAATATATTCAGTGAGCTGGATGACGAAACCAACAAAATAATGTTGGATGGGATGATTGTCAGCAAAGAGAATAAGAAAACAAAGGTAGACGGAGAAATAGATCCGATACATCAGGGGCTTTCTATAAATTTTGATGCGGATAGTCTCGATATCAGTTTCTTGAATAGGTATGCAGAGGCTGTTTTTCAGAATATAAGCGGTAGAGGTACAGGTAAAGTACATTTGTTCGGAGACTTTTCGGATGTTACCGTTGAGGGCAAGGCTTACATTAAGGACGGGAATATCGGGATTAACTTTCTGAATACAAATTATAAGTTTTCGGATACGATCTACATGAAAAAAGATCTTATCTACTTTACCAACATTACTCTAATAGATGAATACAATAATAAATCTTTAGCCAGTGGGAAGGTGGCTCACGACTACTTTAAGGATTTCATGTATTTAGTGGATCTCTCAGCCGATCATTTCCTTGTATATAATGCCACCCAAAAACAAAATCCAATCTTTTATGGAAAGGTATTCGGTAGCGGGAAAGGAACTATTGGTGGTGACGAACGAGCCGTAGATATAGATATTAGCATGAGAACTGAGGACAAGACACTCGTCCGTATGAATTTCATGGAGAATATCATAAATGAATATTCGTTTATCAATTATAAGTCGAAGCAGAAGACCGACTCTATAACCACTCCAAATATAGCGGAGGTCGCACCTCCGATACAAGCCAGTTCCGGCATGGAAATAAATATGAATTTTTATATTGATGCCACTCCTAACGCTACAGTAGAAATTCTAATGGATCCTGTGGGCGGTGATGTAATTAGCGGAACGGGTAGTGGTGCTATGCAATTTCAATGGAGCTCAAAATCTGCACCTCGCCTGTTTGGAACATATACCATAAATAGAGGGAGTTACAATTTTACTTTCCAACGATTGATGGAAAGGCGGTTTACAATAGAGGATGGAAGTACAGTACAATTTAAAGGTGATCCGTTCGAAGCTATTTTGGATGTAACGGCTATCTATAAACTGACAGCTAGTTTAAGAGATCTTGATCAGACTTTAATAGAAACAACCGGGCAGACTACTATTCCGGTAAACTGTGTTCTGGATCTCACAGGGCCGTTGAGGCAACCTACCGTGGGGCTTGATATACAATTCCCTGCTGCCGATCCGGAAGTGGCACGGCAGGTGAAGAGTCTTATAAATACTCCTGATATGATCAACTGGCAAGTTGCATATTTGCTGCTCTTGTCTAAGTTTGATAGCCCTAAAGGATCAAATACCCCTTACGAAACTTCAGACTTTGCGGCCGTGGCTTCGGCTACACTATCGAATCAGTTGACCAAAATTGTTAGCCAGATAGATAGTAGATGGGAGCTCGGAACCAATATCCGTTATAGTGATAAAGATTTCACAAGTACAGAAGTAGAACTCATATTGTCTAGTCGTTTGATGAATGACCGGCTATTGATAAATGGTAACTTCGGATATCGCAATGATGTAAATATCAATAACGGTAAAGAAGCCATGATTAGTGATGTTGATATCGAATATTTGCTCAATAATGCCGGAACATGGCGCGTAAAAGCATACAACCACTATAACGAGAAATTCTATTATACCGGAAAAACATCGCAGTCTCAAGGGGTAGGTCTTATATACAAGAAAGACTTTGATAACCTCAGAGACCTGTTTGGATTCCCTACATTAAAGACGAAGTCTGTTCGAGATACGGTTACTCCTATATTACCTGATTCCACAAAAAGAGGTAGTTCGTTGAGCCGATTTATCAGAATGAAAAAATAATGCTAAATCCTGAACTAATAGATTTTATAAAAGAGCATGAGTGTGATGATATTCATGAGCTTGCTTTATCTGCAAAGCGATATCCAGATATAGATATTCAATTGGCAGTACAGCAAATTTCAGGACGAAAGATTGCAAAAGAGAAAGTTCCTTCGTGGTATCATATCGATTCCATTCTATATCCGAAGCATATCTCAATGGAACAATGCTCTTCGGAGCAGACTGCCCGATACAAGGCGGGTTTGGTGGAAGGAAATTCTATGATAGACCTTACAGGAGGTTTTGGTGTCGATTTCTCTTTCATAGCTGCAAGGTTTAAAGAGGCTATTTATATAGAGCTGCAGGAAGAATTGGCTGAAGTTGCGAAATATAACTTAGATGTTTTAGGACTCAATAATGTTCGAGTAGAGAGCACCGATGGAATAGCATATCTTGAAAAATTATCACCTGTTGATCTCATATATATCGATCCGGCAAGGCGTAGTAGCGAAGGGAGAAAAATATTCCGTATAGAAGATTGCACCCCTAATATAATTGAAATAGAAGATTTGTTGGAAGTAAAAGGCGAGAGGATAATGATAAAATTATCACCCATGCTTGATATTTCATTAGCGCTAAAATCTTTGAGAAACGTATCTGATATTCATATTGTAAGCGTAGGGAACGAGTGTAAGGAGTTACTTTTTATAAAGGATAGGAATAAGAAAGATCAGCATATTCATTGTGTAAATATACAAAAGGATAAGACCGATATATTGTCATTCCATAAAGAGGACGAGGATTCAGCGCATGTTAATTATGCTTCATTTGTTGGACAATACTTATACGAGCCAAATGCTTCGATATTGAAAGCCGGAATGTACAAATCTGTAGCTGATATTTACAAATTAGAGAAGTTGCACCCAAGCAGCCATTTATATACATCTACTGATCTGATCTCTGAATTTCAGGGGCGCAAGTTTGTTGTTGATACTGTATGCTCTTTCAATAAGAAAGATATAAAACAGCACCTATCCACTATAAAACAAGCGAATATAACTACACGCAATTTTCCTGTTTCTGTTCAAGAGATCAGAAAAAAGACAAGAATAAGTGAAGGTGGAGATATTTATATATTCGCCACCACACTATCTGATGAAAAAAAAGTCCTTATTATTTGCCGTAAGGTTTGAATATTACAGACAATTTTCGGCATGATAAGAAGATCGTACGAGTGGACCGCTTTCTACATAAGAAAAACCTTTCTCCAAAGCAATACTCTTCAATCTCTTAAACTCATCCGGGTGAATATATTCTACTACAGGCAAATGTTTTTTGCTTGGTTGAAGATATTGTCCGATAGTAAGTACAGAGCAGTTTGCCTCCAAAAGATCGTCCATCAGCTGATAGATTTCTTCCCTTGTTTCTCCAAGTCCGACCATCATACCCGATTTTGCTTTTAATCCGTTTTCTGCAATCCGTTTCAACACAGACAGGCTTACATCGTATTTAGCTGCACTTCTCACTTGCGGTGTCAGGCTTCGTACTGTTTCCATGTTATGAGAGATAACATTCGGTGCGGCTTTGCAAACCATATCGATCAACTCGGTATTACCTCGGAAATCGGGGATCAGAACCTCCAGAGTTGTATTTGGATTTACTTCCTTCACCTTCGTGATTGTTTCTACCCAGTGCATAGCACCCTGATCAGGCAGATCGTCTCTGTCTACGGATGTGATAACGGCATGTTTCAGATTCATCAATCGGATGGATTCCGCTACATTTTGCGGCTCTTTTGGATTCAATGCCAGAGGCTTTCCGGTTTTTGTGTTACAAAACTTACATGACCTGGTACATATATCGCCCCCGATCATGAACGTGGCCGTTCCTCGTCCCCAACATTCTCCCATATTAGGACATCTTCCGCTCGAGCAAATTGTATGTAGGTTATGTGATTCTACTATATGTTTGGTTTGTGAAAAATTATTATTTCCCCCAAGTTTTATTTTTAACCAATCTGGTTTTTTTACGTGTTCCATTGAATACTTTTCTATTATTGAATAACAAAGATAGGAGATAGATAATAAAACCTTAATTTTAAAAGGTTAAAATAAAAACTAGATTATAAGAAATGTAAAAATCCTGACTTGTTTCTAGCAAATCAGGATTTTCTTACAAGTACTTCCTTAATATAATGATACCAACTCTAAAGGCTTACCGCTTATTTTTGTTCGCTCTATGGCTGCCAGATTGCCATCCGAATCATATTTATATGTTATCAGATCAGAAATATCAGTCCATTTTTCTTTTTGGATGTCCCATTTCGTGTAATAAACGTTATCTATCTGGTCGTTGGTGTTATACTCAAATTGGTATAATGATAAGGCTACCCATCCAAGGGTTTTGTTCCATTCATAAGATGTGCGTTTTGTTCTGTATCCATTGCAATCATATTCATATACAATTTTGGAGGTAATCTCATTATTCTTATATATTAAAGATTCTCTCTCTTGTGGTTGTCTTGCTTTTAATGTTACCTCAACTTTCTTCTGTGCATATATTCCGATAGATAGAAATGAGATGATTGTTAATGCGATTAGTTTTATTGTTTTCATAATTGTACGCTTTATAGTAAAACATTTTATTTTATGACTATAAAGTCAATTATTGTGCCATAGTCTTTAATGTTCAGTATATTAGATTTTTAAGTTGATTTATGGAAGCCTTGTTGTGTTCATAAACGGACATCATGTATGTTTATAAATAAAAAATCCTGTACTCAATAGTTGAGCACAGGATTTTCTATAATATTGTAGTACTTAATCTATCGAGATCAAGCTTTCTTTTCTTTAGTCCATTTCACGTTGCGCATATCGCCGGTTTCGATGAAAGCTTCGTGGAAAGCAAAACCGTCATATAAGTCAACAGGAGTTTGTCCTTGTTCGCTGCGAGCAAGATATTCTCTTAGCAATGGACGGTATTCTGGATGAACACAGTTTTCGATAATCGCTTCTGCTCTTTCTTTAGGGCATTTACCGCGAAGGTCTGCAATACCATATTCACTGATAATGATTTTAACAGAGTGCTCGCTATGATCCTGATGCGATACCATAGGAACAAATGCACTGATTTTTCCATCTTTAGCTACTGATGGAGTTACAAATACAGATACATAAGCACTACGGGTAAAGTCTCCCGAACCACCAATACCGTTCATCATTTTAGAGCCTGTAACGTGAGTAGAGTTTATATTACCATATATATCAGCTTCCAGAGCCGTATTGATAGCGATAATACCTAAACGACGCACAATACCTGGGTTGTTAGAAAACTCAGAAGGACGAAGCACAAGTCTTTCTTTGAAGAATTCCAGATTCTTGTAGATCTTTTCGATAACAGGGTTACTTACTGTTAACGAACATCCGCTTGCAAATTTTACACGTCCGCTTTCCATCAAGCTGATTACTGCATCTTGAATAACCTCTGTGTAAACTTCAAAATCAGGAATTTCTTTGCTTTGACCCATTGCAGCCAATACTGCATTTGCAATATTACCTACACCCGACTGAACAGGAAGGAATGTTTTAGGCATACGGCCTTCAGCCATTTCTTTAACGAAAAAGTTAGCAACATTTTCTCCGATTTTTGCTGTTATTTCGTCTACAGGGCTAAAGCCACCACCTTCGTTAGGGGTATTTGTTTCTACAACGATTATTTTGCTAGGATCTACTTTTACGCAGTCGGTACCCATACGGTCTTTTACAGAATATACCCCGATCTCTCTACGGTGTGGAGGGTTTGGCAACTCTGCAATATCGTGTATACCACGCATTTCTTTCGGATGCCATCTGTTAAGCTCTACAATTACAGTTTTAGCAAGGCGAGCTACAGTAGGAGTGATTCCTACACCGCATGTTGGTACTATTTCACCGTCTTCGGTAATGTCACACGCTTCGATAATAGCAAAATCCACTTGTCCAAAAAAGCCATAACGTATTTCCTGAGCAAGCTGAGAAAGGTGCATATCAAAATATTTAACTTCCCCGCTGTTGATAGCATTTCGCATATCTTTACTAGACTGGTACGGTGTACGGAATTTAACTGCATGAGCACGAGCCAGTGACCCGTCGATAGAATCGCCTGTAGATGCTCCGGTAAACATTCCTATCTTGAATGGATTCCCTTTTGCATGTTCTGCTTCAGCTCTTTTAGCTAACGCTACTGGTACTACCTTAGGACATCCTGCGGCAGTAAATCCGCTAAATCCTACATTGTCATTGTGTTTGATAAGTGCGGCTGCCTCATCAGCAGTCATAAATTTTAAAGCCATGTCTTTTCTAAAAGTATGATTAAATAAATTGTATAAAGTTGATTTTTAACACCTTCTCTTTGGCGCTGCAAAAGTACAAAATTATTAACTGAACAACTAGAGATTAACATTAAAAATTGAAAGATAGCGGTTTATTCCTACTTTTTCTTGTATATGAGTTTTACAGACACAGGAAAATGGTCTGAAGGCAAACGTATATCGCATCCATTGAAGGAATATTCCTTCGGGAAATCACCCGTTTTGATGTTGTTTTCACCATCTCTTGGGGTACGATATGTATCGGTTAATACACCATAGCGTTCTACTGACATGCTTGGGCTTACAAAGATATGATCGATACGGCTACTTGTTAGCAGGTCGGGTTTGAAAGCATTGAATGTCCCATTCAGAGCATATCTCACTGTTGCACGGTCGTATGAGTCGGTAAGGATTCCCGATGTGCTTAGCAATGTATAGCTTTTGTGTGTTTGATCTACATTGAAGTCGCCGGTTAAGATTACAGGATCATTGCCGCACATTTCTTTTATCTTAGTCAGTACCAACTTAGCACTTTCTTCACGGGCTATTACTCCTACATGATCCATATGTAGGTTGAAAAACCAGAACTTAAGCTTGCCTTTTGTTTCTTTCAGTTGTACCCATGTACAAATACGTGGAAGTGCAGCATCCCAGCCTTTGTTTGGCTCATCCGTTTTTTCTGCCATCCAGAAATGTCCTGATTTTAATACTTTGTATTTATCTTTTTTGAAAAAGATGGGAGCATACTCTCCTTCGGTTTTCCCGTCGTCTCTACCTACACCTACATAGCTGTATTGTGGCAATGCATCGAGCAAGTCTATCAGCTGATTGTGTTTTACTTCTTGTGAACCCCAGATATCGAAATCGTTATAGGCTACAAGGTTAGCAATAACAGGACATCGGGTTGCCCATCCGTTTCCTTTGTTGGCATCACCTTGATTGTCATTTCGGATATTGTACGTGGCTACATTAAGAGTTTGGGCAAAAATAAAAGAGCATAAGCAAAGGAGTATAACCCCTAAAAGTGTTTTTTTCATATTTTGGACATTTATAGATTGTTTGAGTACAAATTTAACCCATAAAAAAGAAATAACCCGCCGAAGCAGGTTATTTTATATACTATATATCGTAAAAGATATTAAGTTGGGGAAATACAATTTATTGTTGCTGATGCTGGAAACGGGTATCGACTTTTTATTACACTTCTTTCTCCAATTCTATCAACAAATCACTTTTGCTAGTGGTATCGCCTTTCTTTACCAATACTTTTTTTATGATACCTTTGGTGCTTGCCAAGATCGCATTTTGCATCTTCATGGCCTCCAGTATCAAAAGAGTGTCGCCAACCTTTACCGTATCGCCAGCCTTCACCAATACATCGAGTATCTTACCCGGCATAGGTGCTTTTAGTCGTATCGTAGTAGATTCGCTTAGTAAGTTGGCCAATAGTTTTTTACGCTCCAACGAAAAAGGAGATTCAATCGAAAATACATAACTGACACCATTCACCAGCAATTCATATTCGTTCTGGTGTTGAGCTATTACTTCCACAGGATAGGTGAGCCCATTCACTGTCATTGCAGTAAAGCCATCAGGCGTGGTTTCTATTTTGAAGTCCAGCTCTTTAGAGTTGTGCGTATATTTCCCATTTTCATCGATAAGGAAATCAAAGGCTTTGTTCGAATTCTTATCTAAAGCTATGATTGGTTTATATTGTTTATTTTTCATAATCGATGTATTACATATTATTAATCCTGTTTCTCATAGCCCAAGGGTCTGTTTCTTCTTTCTTTTCTGCAAGTGCCTGGTTTTGTTTCTTAAACTGATTGGCAGAGAACAGTGCTGCAAACAGGTCTTCATCTTTCTCACGATATACGAGTGAGTCTAATTGCTTTTCGATAAAAGATGTATTGTAATCACCTTTTTGGAATGTTTTGTTATGCAATACAGCTTTGTCGAAGGGTATTGTTGTCTTTATACCCTTTATATGGAATCTATTGAGAGCCTTGATTGTTCTTACAATGGCGGTATCCCGATCTTTTCCGTGAATAATCAATTTGGCAATCATAGAGTCGAAGAAAGGAGTGACCTCAGAGCCTACTACTACACCTTTATCTATTCTGGTATTGCTTCCCTTGGGCAGACTCATTGCTTTGATGATGCCTGTACAAGGTGAGAAATTGGCTTGCACATCTTCTGCATTGATACGGCATTCTATAGCCCATCCGTTTAGTTTTACATCGTCTTGCGTAATCGGAAGTTTTTCTCCGTTGGCAATTCGTATTTGTAGCTCAATAAGGTCTAATCCTGTTATCATTTCGGTTACAGGGTGTTCTACTTGTACACGGGTGTTCATCTCCATGAAGTAGAAGTTTTTGTCCTTATCCAGCAAAAATTCGACTGTTCCCAAACTTATATATTTAGCTTCTCTTGCAAGAGAAACAGCAGCGTCGGTCATCTTTTTCCGCAGCTCATCGTCCAGAGCCGGAGAAGGAGCTTCTTCGAGCAACTTCTGATGTTTGCGTTGTACCGAACATTCTCTTTCTCCCAGGTGGATAATATTACCGTGGGTGTCGGCTACTATTTGTATTTCAATATGTTTCGGATTCTCCAAATACTTTTCTATAAATACAGAAGGGTTGCTGAATGCAGCCAGTGCTTCGGATGAAGCGGACAGATACATTTGTTTGAGGTCAGATTGTTTGCGTACAATGCGCATCCCTCGTCCTCCACCTCCGGCAGAAGCTTTTATGATTACAGGGAAACCAATCGCTTTTGCAATTTCGATAGCCTCGTCCAGTGTACTGACGCTGCCGTTGCTACCCCCCAACATGGGTACATTGCCTTTAGCTGCGATATTTTTTGCAGTGATCTTGTCACCCATATTCTGGATGATACGTGGCGAAGGCCCTATAAAAATAATTCCTTCCTCTGTACAGCGGGTCGCAAACTCTGCATTTTCCGATAGATATCCGTATCCGGGATGGATAGCGTCTATTTTGTTTCTTTTAGCTAATAGCACAAGGCATTCTATATCTAAAAATTCAGGCGTTTCGTTTATCTCCCTATCCGGAAAATTGACGATGCGGTCTACCTGAGTCAGATAATATGCATCAGGTTCTTTTACTGTGCGTATACCTACAGATTCTATGCCCATTTTCTTGGCGGTCTGCGCTATTCGGATAGCGATCTCTCCGCGGTTGGCAATAAGAATTGATTTTATCTTATTTTTATTTTTCATCAGATACAATTTTAAGTATTACAAAGGTAGATTACCATGCTTACGCTTAGGACGTAACTCAATTTTGCGTTCAAGGGCTTTAAGGCTCGAAGCAATCTTCTGTTTGGTTACAGCAGGGTCTATCACTTCATCTATATATCCTTTTTCGTCTGCTATATACGGATTTGTAACCTCTTCTCGATATTTGTCGGTAAGTTCTTTTTTCAGTAGAGCCGGATCTTCCGCTTCGTTCAATTCCTTGCGGAAAAGAATAGCGATAGCGCCATCGGGTCCCATCACTGCAATCTCGGCAGTAGGCCACGCAAAACTAAAGTCACCTCCAATTCCTTTGCTGTTCATCACGATATATGCCCCACCATATGCTTTTCGGAGGATAATTGTTATTTTAGGTACATTAGCAAATGTATATGCATATAAAAGCTTTGCTCCGTGACGGATAATGCCCTCATGTTCCTGATCGGTTCCCGGAAGGAATCCCGGAACATCCACCAGCGTTACAATTGGTATATTGAATGCATCGCAAATATTGATGAAACGTGCTCCTTTTACCGAAGAGTGTGTATCAAGTGTCCCTGCCATTACTTTGGGCTGGTTGGCTACTATTCCCACAACACGGCCATCGATACGGGCAAAAGCTGTAAATATATTCGCCGCATGATTTTCCGATATTTCCAAAAAGTCTCCATTGTCTACGATCAATCTCACTACTTCTTTTACATCGTAAGGCTTGTCAGGATCTTCTGGTACAATATTTCGGAGTTGCTCATCATCCCGTGTTGCCGTTTCTGCCGGTTCGGTGAGCGGAGGATTCTCCATATTATTTGATGGGAGGTAGGATAGTAATTTCTTGACGCCCAATATTGTATTTTCGTCGTCGCTATATACAAAGTCCGCTACTCCCGATTTTGAAGCGTGTACCGAGGCTCCACCCAAATCTTCGGTGGATACTGTTTCGTTGAGTACTTCTTTCACCACGTTAGGGCCTGTAACAAACATATAGCTTGTGTCGGCAGTCATGAATATAAAATCGGTGAGGGCAGGGGAGTATACTGCGCCTCCGGCAGCAGGTCCCATTATTACTGATATTTGAGGTATAACGCCAGAGGAAAGCACATTTCTTTTGAATATACTTGCATACCCATCCAAGCTGCTGATACCTTCCTGTATACGCGCGCCTCCCGAGTCGATAAGTCCCACCATTGGCGAACCAGTTTTGAGAGCCATGTCCTGTATTTTGGCTATTTTAGCGGCATGGGTTGCTCCAAGAGAGCCTCCAAGTACATTAAAGTCTTGTGAATATGCATACACCAAACGTCCGTTAACTTTTCCGAATCCTGTAATCACTCCGTCTCCAAAAGCTTTTACTGTTTTTCCGAATGAGGATGTAGCAGGAGGGGCATAAGCATCTGTTTCTTCAAATGTATCTTCGTCGAATAGAAGAAGGATGCGTTCGCGTGCAGTTAGTTTACCCCGCTGATGTTGTTTTTGGTAATATGTGTCGTCATATTGTTTCTTCAAGAGCTCTTGACGAGCAATGAACTGTTCGTATGATTTCTTCATTTTTATGTATTTATTAAGATACTTTTGGTTGGAATAATAAACTCTTAATTCTGTAGAAAATAATGGTATTGTTCATTATTTATTTTGTTTCCTTCGTATTTCATGTTAGTTCAAAACAGTAAATATAATAGAAATATTTTATTTGAATGTTGAACTGCATAAAAAATATCAATTACAGAACCTCTCTTGAGCTATGGATGATTGAGTATCTATTGGATACAATGTGAATAGAGTTGTTCTTTGTATGTGTCTTATTATTAGTTTCTTATATTCTTTTTGAACGATGTCTATCAAATTTGCACTCTATTTAAAATATGGTTTGACTTCATAGATTTTTTAAATATTTTTTTCTTGACTATTCCTTTCTCTAAGTGTTTGATGTTTAAACTACTTTGCTCTAAATTATTTAAGCTGTTGTCCGTTCCTTCTATAATTCTAGCTGATATACATAGGTGAAGTTGTGCAGAATTTCTTTACTTTTGCAGCGACATTTTATTATTAATTAACTAAACAAAATGAATCAAAAACAAGTAAACAAACAACAGGCTTATCGCTTTAAAAGATTTTTGCGGAAAGCCTACAGTGCATTCAACAGTATGCACAGGCTTGTTAACATTGGGGTTGTGACAGGATGTGCACTTACATGTCTTCATGTATCGCTCGCATCTGCACAAACTACAAGTAACGAGCAACAACAAAAAGTGATGGAGAAAGAGCTCGATGAGGTGATGGTGACGGCATCGCGGGTAGAGATGCCGATCAACCAAACTGCGAAGCTGGTAACAGTAATCACTAAAGAGCAAATAGAGCAGGCGCCCGTCCGGAGTATTCAAGACTTGTTAGTTTACGCCGCTAACATAGATGTGATTCAACGAGGCGGACATGGTGTACAAGCCGATATCTCGATCAGAGGTGGCACATTCGATCAAAACGCAGTACTTCTCAACGGAGTAAATCTCTCCAACCCCCACACAGGACACTACAGTTTCGACATTCCAATCAATCTTTCCGACATCGAACGTATCGAAATCATTCACGGCCCATCAGCCCTAATATACGGAGCCAGTGCATTTTCGGGGGGAATCAATATTATTACAAAGAAAAGTGCAGATTATAAAGCTTATGCCAGTGTAGAGTCGGGCATGCACAAACTGCGTGGCATGGAAGTACGTGGTGTGGCAAAAGCTGGCATAACAACAAATAGTTTGTCGGTAGGCTATAACTCTTCTGCGGGTTATATAGCCAATAGCGACTATGATCTGTATAATGTGTTGTGGCAAACACGTTTCAGACTCAACGAATCTAAAATTGATTTACAATTAGGTTATAACGATAAAAAATATGGAGCTAATACTTTCTATTCGGCAAAGTATCCCAATCAGTATGAGCGTACAAGCACATATATGGGGTCTCTGAAAGGAGAGTTTGGTTCTAAATTCAAAATAATTCCCATTGTATATTGGGACAGGCATCACGATCAGTTTGATTTGATCAAGGATACCGACAAGGGGCGCAACTATCACCGGAATGACACCTACGGAGCGAATCTTATCTTTAGCTATGAATCTCGATTGGGGATTACCAGCTTGGGCGGTGAGTTGCGAAAAGAAGACATAATGAGTTCGGTATTAGGTAAACCGATGGTCGAGCCTCACCGGAAATATAAAATGTATGATGACCGCACCAATGCGAGTGTGGCATTCGAGCATACTTTAAGTATCGAAAAAGTTGTGCTTTCTGCGGGTGTTTTGATGAATCATAACACTTTGTTGAGTGGTAAATATAGGTTTTATCCCTCGGTGAGCGCTACATATCGCCCTGTAGAAGACTTTAATATATCGTCATCGTGGAGTAAATCGACACGGATGCCTACTTTTACAGATCTTTATTATACAACAGAAACCCACAACGGAAACAGCGGATTGAAACCTGAGAAGTCAGAGTCTCTCGATCTTAACTTCAAATACAATAAATCGTTTTTCTCTGCATATCTGACAGGCTTTCTTCTCTGGGGACGAGATATGATAGACTGGGTGAAGGTGAATGCAACTGACACAAAATGGGCATCGTGGAATCTTACGAAAGTAGATACAAAAGGTGTTGAAATGGGAGTGAAGTTCGGATTGGCAGATGTGTTCCCTGTATTAGGAGAGCAGTCTTCCGTATCTCTTGACTATGCACGTATGCATCAGACCAGCGATGCGCAAAATATGATATCATTGTATAGCCTGAATTATTTACGGGATAAGTTTACGGCACAGTTTCATCATCAAATTTATAAAGGGCTTTCCGCAGGCTGGTATTTCCGTTTACAAAAACGGATGGGATTTTATGAAAAGTATGAAAATCTGGTGAAGGTTGGTAATGAGCATTATCCGGCATTCTCTACACTCGACCTGAAACTTAACTACAAGTATAATGACCTTCAGTTGAATTTGAGTATGAATAATTTGTACAATACTCATTATTTTGACAGAGGGAATATTCCTCAGCCGGGTTTTTGGTTGATGGGTGGTATTAGTTATACTTTTAGATAGAATTAAATGGGATTGTCTGTTGTCATAAACACAGTGTTTTGTTATACTGAACAGAGTGAAACATCTCTTATGGCAGCAGGCAATCATTCTACATACCTCAATAATATGAAAACAATTGTTCTTATTTTGTCCCTATTGCTGCCATTTCATATTTCAGCCGATAATTTTAAGCTGCAAGCAGGAGACGTTATTTTTCAAGAGTCTTGTTCGGGAGATATGGGCAAAGCAATAAAGGAAGTGACATCGAGCATCGATCAATATCATTTTACTCATGTGGGTATGGTCTATATAGATGAAAATGACAGCATCTATGTAATCGAAGCCACTCATCCCAGAGTTGCTGTTACTCCGTTGCATGAGTATCTCTATCCCGAAAATAATAAAGGTTGCTATCCAGTATCTGTTGTGGGGAGGTTAAAGGCAGAATATCAATATTGTATACCCCGGGCAATACAAGAAGGATTTATGCTGTTAGGGAAAGAATATGACGATGGCTTTGTGATGAATAACGATAAATATTATTGTTCCGAATTTATTTATGAGATATTATTAAGAGCAAATAACGGGACTGCTATTTTTCCTCTTAATGTTATGACATTCAAATCTCCCGGGTCGGATGAAATAACAGAGGGTTGGAAGGAGTATTTCAATAAACTGAATCTTCCTGTACCCGAGGGGGAACTTGGTATAAATCCCGGAGCAATGTCACAATCGGATGTAATAGATATTGTTCATTATTATTAAAAAATAGGCTGCTTTACAAAGCAGCCTATTTTCATCTATTTTAGTTTGATATTTATCTCAACTGTGCACCTAACTCGCTTTCTAAAGATTTTTGTATCTTTTGCATGATGCCATCAATCTGTTTGTCGTTTAGCGTTTTTTCATCGTCCTGAATAACGAAGTTAACTGCATAAGACTTTTTGCCTTCGGGTAAATTTTTGCCCTCGTATACGTCAAACAAAGAAACGTTCTTCAACAACTTACGTTCTGCTTTGTATGCTATCTTCTCTATCTGATCGAAAAGGATATTCTTATCTAATAACAGGGCAAGGTCACGTTTTACAGCCGGGAATTTTGATATCTCCGTGTATGTAATGCTGTGTTTCTTGATCTCTTTCATCAGGCTATCCCAGTTCAGCTCGGCATAGAACACTTCGGCATTGATATCTTGCGATTTCAGGAGTTTCTTGTTAACTATACCCAGTACGCCAAGCGATTTACCTTTCCCCTTGGCTTGTATGTCTAAAGCTGCTGTAAATATTTCGTTCGATGTCTGTACGTATTCATACCTGTTGGTTGCAATACCCAAGCGGGCTAATACATTTTCAACATAGGCTTTTAGTTGATATGCAGATGTCTTTTCATCGCCTGCTGCCCAGCTATTGCTTATGTTATTTCCACTAAGCCACAAGCCAAGATGAAACTCTTCGTTGTATTCTTTTAGAGTTTCACCCTCCACTTTTTTAGAAGCATCATAGAAATAGCAGTTCCCGAACTCATAGAATTTGATGTCAGGATTCTGATGATTACGGTTGTATGCAATGCTCTCCAAACCTCCGTAAATCAACGTTTGACGCATCACATTAAGGTCGTTACTGAGCGGATTGATAACCCGTACGCTGTTAGCCACAGGGTATAATTGAGAGTCTGAATAATAAGCTTCTTTTGTAAGCGAGTTATTCATTATTTCTTTAAAGCCGCTACCTGTCAATTGCTCGGAGATCAGGTTCTGTAAGTCATAACTTTTATCCGTAGGTGTTTCGTACGAAAGGTTTGACTTCAGGCTGTCGCCTATTTCTATGTTGTTATATCCGTAGACACGTAATATATCTTCGATCACATCCACATCACGCAATACATCTACTCTATAGGTAGGGATAGACAGGCTAAGCGTTTCTTCTGTTTCTTTCTCTATTGTAATCTCTAAACTTTCGAGGATAGATTTTACAGTTTCTTTTTCGATAACTTTTCCTATCAGGCTATTTACTTTATCGTACGATAGCTCTACTGTAGGTTTTGCTACAGGATTAGGATATATATCTTGTATCGGTCCTACTATCTTACCACCCGCAAGTTCTTGTATCAACAACGCAGCACGTTTCAATACATAAATCGTATCGTTCGGATCACAGCCACGTTCGAAGTGGAATGAAGCATCGGTATTTAGTCCATGACGACGTGCCGATTTGCGTATCCATGTAGGGTTGAAGTATGCACATTCGAGGAAAATATCGGTAGTATTTTCGGTAACCCCCGAATCTAATCCGCCAAATACACCACCGATACACATGCCTTCTTTGTCGTTGCATATCATCAGGTCTCTCTCGCTAAGTGTACGTTCTACTTCATCTAGTGTAACGAACTTAGTTCCTTCCGGTAAGGTTTTTACAATTACTGTTCCTCCCGAGATATGAGCTACATCGAATGCGTGTAATGGATGTCCCAGTTCTTGTAATACATAGTTGGTAACATCTACTACATTATTGATTGGGCGCAAGCCTACAGAAGTAAGCCTGTTCTTAAGCCACTCAGGACTTTCGGTAACTT
Source organism: Dysgonomonas sp. (assembly GCF_035323175.1). Lineage (NCBI taxonomy): Bacteria > Pseudomonadati > Bacteroidota > Bacteroidia > Bacteroidales > Dysgonomonadaceae > Dysgonomonas > Dysgonomonas sp. The sequence goes on from NZ_DAOKYH010000001.1 coordinate 442,792, forward strand.
TTACGCCTTTTATTGTTACGCCTGCATAACGTGGGCAGGCTTCCGTATTTTCTACTTTTACAGGTACACCGCCGTTTGGTTCATCCAGTTGAAAGCTTTCAACTGATGGACTTTTCAGTGACCCTTTTAGTTTGTTTTGTTTCAGATATGCAGCCAGATCACGGGCAACACCAAAGTGTGAAGCTCCGTCTATACGGTTTGGCGTAATATCCACTTCGAGAATATATTCGCTCTGTATGTTGTAATATTCTTTTGCCGGAGTACCTACCTTAGCATCGGCAGGCAATACGATGATTCCCGCATGGCTTGTGCCTATTCCTATCTCGTCTTCGGCGCATATCATACCAAGCGACTCCACACCTCTGATTTTAGATCTCTTTATCGTAAAAGACTCATCGCCCGAATATAGTTTTGTTCCTACCAAGGCAACCACCACTTTTTGTCCTGCGGCAACATTTGCCGCTCCGCAAACTATTTGCAGCGGCTCACTTTGCCCAACGTTTACCGTTGTAATGTGCAGGTGGTCTGAGTCGGGATGATTTACACAAGTGAGTACTTCACCTATCACTAAGCCTTCGAGACCTCCTTTTACTGTTTCTACTTCTTCTACACCGCCGGTTTCGAGACCGAGAGATGTCAGGGCATCGGCAGTTTCCTGAGGGGATAAATCGAAGTCAAGATAATCTTTTAACCAGTTGTACGAGATGTTCATATATTAATGTTTTTATTTTTTCGAAAAAGTCCGTCAAAAATACAAAATTTATTTCATTCGGTTGTTAATATAATCTATCGAATCATTTATTTGAGAAGTGGGTTATATCCTGTTTCACGCATTTATTCCTTTATGGGTGATATCAAACAAAGCAATTAAGATTGAATGGTTTTTCAAACTTTCTTAATAAATATCAAATAAATGTATTTTGCATTTGTAATATCTTTACCTTCGCTTGACGAATATTAATAAAATATATGGAAATCGCAATCATAGTTCTTTTGATATTATTGAATGGTGTTTTTTCAATGTCCGAAATTGCTGTTATCTCAGCACGTAAATCAAGTCTCAAAACGGAAGCAAAACGAGGCAGTAAATCTGCTCAGAGTGCAATAAAATTGTCCGAAAATCCCGATCGTTTTTTATCTACTGTTCAGGTGGGAATTACACTCATCGGTATCCTCACGGGGCTCTATTCGGGAGATGTATTGGCGGGAGATGTATCGGCATTATTTATCAATCTGGGGCTTTCTGCAAACTATGCATATCCGCTTGCTCGGTTTGGTATTGTTATAATAGTTACTTATTTCACAATTGTTCTTGGCGAATTGGTGCCAAAACGTATTGGGATGAGTTCGGCAGAGAAAGTAGCTAAAGCTATAGCTCGCCCGATGCATTATTTGTCTGTCATTGTATCTCCTTTTGTATGGCTGTTATCCAAAAGCTCGGCTTTAATATTTCGCATGCTGGGTATTTCTCTGTCCGAGTCTAAAGTTACAGAAGAAGAAATTAAGTCGATGGTAATTGAAGGAGCCGAAGACGGTGAAGTGCAGGATGTAGAAAAAGAAATAGTAGAACGTGTTTTTAATCTGGGCGATAGGGATTTGGAATCTATTATGACCAATCGGGGAGATATCGTATGGATAGATACGGATATGACAAATGACGAGATTGTGGCGCTTATACATAAATATCCTTTTGATAAATATCCTGTAGGAACCAAAGATTTGGATCATGTGCTGGGTGTTGTTTATCTGAAAGATATGTTTGGTAAGATAGAATCTCCCGACTTTGATGTGAAGACTGTTGTACGCCCCGTTCAGTTCTTTTCTGAAAGTATGGAAGTGTACAGTGCTCTGGCTGACATGAAGGCTAATCATATATCGTATGCTCTTGTTTGCGACGAATTTGGTGCGGTGAGGGGAATTGTTACGTTAAAAGATATTCTGGAAGCATTGGTCGGTACTTTGTTAGATCCTCAGGAAGAGCCGGCGATCGTACAGCGTCAGGATGGAAGTTGCCTCATAGATGGGCAATGCTCATTCTACGATTTTCTTGTTTATTTCAGAATGGGAGATATGTATAACAAATACGACTACAATACAGTAAGCGGTCTGATACTGGATAAGCTGGGGCATATACCGAAGACCGGAGAGATTCTGAAATGGAAAGGTTTTATAATCGAAATTGTAGATATGGATGGCGTTCGTATAGATAAAATACTAGTTAAAAAAAATTAATATATATAATGCTTATACATACGCTATTTAAGTAAAGTAGGAAAGTAATCGAAAATAAACCATAATTTTGTCTTCGCTTAGGCAAAAGTATTATATGGTACTTGTAATTAATTAAGGTTGTTAACGGAGAACAGATATGAAAAAATTAAAGAATGTACTTTTTTACATTATATCGATAGGGTCATTCTCTCTCATATTACTTATTATACTTCAACTTGGTAAAAATAATCTGGAGGTAGGACGTACCATCTCAGAGCAAACAACAGGAGAAACCGCATGGGGCGAATTTGGCAAAAGCTTATTGCATAATATAAGTGTTCCTTTCGCCCTCTTAATGTTGCAGATAATTGTAATCATGCTGGTGGTGAAAATTTTTGGCTGGATCTGTAAAAAGATTGGCCAAACCTCGGTCATTGGCGAAATAGCGGCAGGGATCGTATTAGGTCCATCTTTATTAGGCTTATATTTTCCTGAGATTTCCCAATTTCTGTTTCCTGTATCTTCGCTTGTGAATATCAACTTATTGAGTCAGGTAGGGCTTATACTCTTTATGTTTATTGTGGGTATGGAGTTGAATCTGAATGTGTTGAAGAACAGGGCTCATAGTGCTGTAATCATAAGTCATGCCAGCATCGTTTTCCCATTCACATTAGGCGCATTACTAGCATATTTTATATATGAAGACTTTACCCATGCGCATTCCGGGTTTGTTTCGTTTGCTCTCTTTATGGGAATTGCAATGAGTATAACAGCCTTTCCCGTTTTGGCACGTATTGTACATGAGAAGGGTATTAATAAGTCGCCGGTAGGGCCAATGGTTATTACCTGTGCAGCCATAGACGATATCACAGCTTGGTGTTTGCTTGCCGCAGTGATAGCAATAGCCAAAGCCGGAACTTTCACCAGTTCGCTATATGTGATCTTAATGGCTGTGGTATATGTACTTATTATGTTTAAGGTTGTTCGTCCTATCTTAAAGAATATTGCAGATAACCACCATTCCAAAGGAATGTCTAAAACCATAATGGGTGGCTTTATATTAATATTGTTCTTATCGGCATATACTACCGAGGCTATCGGTATTCACGCCTTGTTTGGGGCTTTCCTTACAGGGGTTATAATGCCATCGAATATCCGTCTGCGTAATCTTCTGACCGAAAGGATAGAATATGTAACACTGATAATCCTGTTGCCTCTATTCTTTGTTTTCACAGGATTGAGAACCGAAATCGGTTTATTAAATACCGGACATTTGTGGCTAGTGTGTTTTATTGTGATTGCGGTTGCCGTAACCGGTAAATTTTTGGGTAGCGCCTTGGCTGCCCGCTTTGTGGGACAAAACTGGAAAGATAGTTTGGTGATAGGTGCATTGATGAATACCAGAGGTTTAATGGAGCTCGTTGTCTTAAACATCGGTCTCGACTTAGGAATATTAACGCCCGAACTATTTGCCATGATGGTGATTATGGCATTAGTTACCACGTTTATGACATCGCCTAGTTTAAATATTTTGGATAAGATATTTAAACGAAATGAAAATTATTCTGAAATATCGGCACAGAAGAAATTTAAAGTATTGGTGCCTTTTTCAAGCCCTCAAACAGGGCGTAAGCTGTTGCTTTTGGCAAGCTGTTTGATAAAAAGAAAACAGTCACAGTCTGATCTGACATTATTACACTTGACGGAAGGTAGTCCGATGCATCAATACAATATAGATGAGGAAGAAGATCGTATTTTTGAGCCCGTGAAGGAAGAAGCACACTCTTTGCAACAGGATGTAAATACGATGTTTGAGGTTACAAACAACTTTCAGAACAGTATTATAAAAATTGCAAACAAAGGAGAATACGATTTCCTTTTGATTGGGAATAAAGGATATACATATTCCGACAGGTTTCTAGGGCGTTTCTCCAATGCTCTGAGTTATGTTCCCGATTATATTTTTTCTATAGTACAGAACAAGATCAGAAAAAAAGGAACGTTCAACGCACCTTTCGATGAACGTACCCGCTCTATTATTTCGAAGACGAATATGCCGGTTGGCATATTTATTGATAGAGGATTAATAACTATCCGTAACATTTTTGTTCCTATATTGGATGAGGATGATATTTTTATGGGTGACTTTATGGAAAGGCTGGCCGAAAACTCATACGTGAGAATAACATTATGGGATCGTGTAGGATTGGCCGAGAACTCGATAGAATTTGTAAAGTCTGTAAAGGCGATAAAAGCTGTGAACCCATACCTATTTCAGCTATGGAACAACAATATACCCGTAGATAGTGATATATTGATGAAACAAGATTTGATCTTGATTAGTCTCAATAGTTGGAAAGAACTGGATGTAAAAAAACCTAACTTGCTTCGTGATGCTCCTTCTACATTGATAATGACTAATTGAGCATAACCTATACATAGTATTAAAGAATGAACAGTCGCGATATAATAGCTCTTAAAAAAGAAATACTTCAAAACCTGTCAAAAAGACAGTTGAAAGATGTGTTTGAGTCACTGACAAAGTTGGTCGTAAACCTTCAGGATTGGAAAGTGTCTGAAACATTGAGCGAATTGGAGACAAACTACAAATATATGCTTCATTACCTGTTTGAAGGTGTTGAAGATACCGAACGGGATAATGTGTATCGTAACCTCTTAAGGTCTTTATACGAGCTGACAGACGATGTTGCCGATGAACTGTTAAATATAGAGTCGACCAATATATTTTATGAAAAGTATCGGATAAACAGATTAAAGACGAATACGCTGCCTGATTATTTGAAGCAGTTGAAGGATATTTCCGATTCTATGTCTATTGTCGATTTACTTGAGGCGGGAGAAGAAAAGAACCAGCGAAAACTTGATTTGGCGGTAAGGCGTGAACGTATAGCTTCCGATTTATTCTCCAAAGTATATGTCTCTCCCCGAGCCGAAGAAAGCGACTATAATGATTATATCTCTTTTCTCGAAAACGAGGTGATGCCTGTAAGAGAAAAGAGCCTGCTTTTGTCCGCTCTGTCTCTAAGCTTGTTTCATCGTTTCGACTATAGAAAAGTGCAGGTGTTGATGTACACATCTTTTTCCGACAATATGCAACTGCGGGTAAGGGCTATTGTAGGTCTTGTGATTCTCATGCAAATGTACGATGTGCGTTGGTCATTGTATCCTGAGCTGCAAAGCCAATTGGATATTATGTCCGAAAATCAGGAATTCCGCAGGGCTGTTCGTCGTGTTGTGATTCAGTTGATTCGTTCGCGCGAGACCGAGCAGATTAGTAAGAAGATCCGGGAGGAGATTCTGCCTGAAATGATGAAATTTAATAATCTGGCGGGTCGCAAACTGAATATGGAAGAGCTGATGGGCGGTGATACAGATTTCTCGGAAAAAAATCCTGAATGGCAAAAGGAACTTGAAGAGTCGGGACTTGGTAAAAAGCTGCAGGAATATTCCAATTTGCAAATGGAGGGAGCCGATGTGTTTCATTCCACTTTTTCTGGATTAAAGCACTTTTCTTTCTTTTCCGAAATAAGCAATTGGTTCATGCCTTTCGATCCTTCATACTCTGAACTTATGAGCTTGTTTCCCGAAGATAGCGGAAGTAATCTGTTGAAGACCGCCGTTCTCGATTCGGGGCATATGTGCAACTCCGATAAGTATTCTTTCTGTTTGAGCCTGTTACAGATATCTCCTGCACAACGGGATATGATGATGGGGCGGATGGGTGCCGAATCGGAGGAAATCAAGCAACTGCAAAAAGAGGCACAGGCAATGAATCCTACTATCGATGATGAGGTTACTTCAAATCAATATATTCAAGACTTGTATCGTTTCTTTAAATTACATCCATATCGCAACAACTTCTTTGATGTATTCAAGCTGAGTTTGAATTTTTATGAAAAGAAATCCATAGCGCCATTGATATCCGATGAAGAAAGTATGAGGAAAATTGCTCAATATTGCTTCGACAAAAACAATTTCAGTGAGGCTTTGGATGTTTTCAATCGCCTGATTGATATTGATAGTCAGAATGATGATATCTGGCAAAAAATAGGGTATTGTAAGCAAATGCTCAACAACCAGGATGGTGCTTTGGCTGCTTACTTGCAGGCAGATGTGCTGAGACCCGATAATTCGTGGATCATAAGACGTATAGCACAGATATACCGAACATTGAAGAAGCCGGATATGTCATTATACTACTATCAGAAGGCAGCAAAACTGAATCCTGATAATGTAAACACCGAACTGAATATAGGACATTGCTATCTGGAGATGAACGATTATGAGCAGGCCTTGAATACGTATTTTAAGGTAGAACTATTAGACTCCAAGGGCACAAAAGCGCAGCGTCCTATTGCGTGGACTGCATTCCTGTTGAGGAAATACGAGTTAGCTCAAAAATATTACAATCAAATTTTAGAAAGAAAACCTACGATACATGATTTCTTAAATGCCGGGCATGTAGACCTTTGTGCCGGTAATATGAAAGAAGCTATCGAGCATTATAAGCAAGCTGTATACAAAGAGAATGACTTCGAGTTGTTTGCAATGTTGTTCGAAGCAGATAGAGAAAGCCTTATGAATCATGGCGTAGAGGCAAAAATATTTCCATTCTTATTTGATCAGATCAAATACGGAGTCGGATAAATAGAAGGTGTTTTTGAATAAAATACATTGTTTAATCGTCATCTATAAAAGCCATATAGCTTAACGTACATTAATTACGATTCTTCTGTAAGCGGTTAAAGTAGGAGTTCCATTGTCAGTTAACTCGAGTATAACATGTATCGTCTTGCCCGACGCATCGGAAGGTATGGCTACTTTGCAGGAGTATGCGTTAGTATTTTCTATATTCACTGAACCTTTGTATGTACTAGGCTCGCTATATACGAACCATTTATAATCTAATCGATCGCCATCGGGATCTGTCGATTCCGAGGCATCAAAAATCAGATAATCTCCTGCTTTTGCATTTCTATAGATACATTTCAGTGAGTTATCTCCTTCTATCGTTGCTTTAGGGTGATGATTTACCTCAGAATAGTTGCTTGTCGTTGTCCACAGCATACGGGCTGCAAAATTATTCCAGATGTGTTCTTTCCATTTATTTATAGCTCCGATACCCTCTTTGCTGCTTCCATACATATAATAGGGATCGTATTGGGTTTCGTCTTTTCCACTTTTCTCAATGAAATCCATACCGCGTATCCCCATCTGCTTTTCTTTATAGAAACGTCCTCCCCAACCGCCATAGTCGATTTCTTCGGGTACATTCAATCCATTGGCGTACACATAAAAGAAAGAAGGAGAATCACCCTCAGGTGCCCAAATACGATTAGGATAATGACTTCCTAACGGTTTGCGGCTTTGAATGTTTTCCCTGATCCAATTGTCAGAAGGTCCCCAACCGTATACTTGCTTATTGCGGATGTATATAATATTTGGAAATTTTTTGGCTATCCATGCACCTGCATCATCTTGCCCCAGTATATCGTAAATCCGTATTTTATCGGCAAAGGCTTTGAACTCTTTTTTACTCCGTGTATGCTCCACTTTCCATAAAGCTTGTGCTATCGTGTTCATTCCACCCCAGGCGGCAAGCCATACGGGGCGATTGTCATCTCTTTTGTCAACGGCTTTGATAATGAGTTCTGACCCCGGCGAATCTTTCCCATCACCCACGCCGGCCATGTTGGAATATTCTTGTCCTCTTTTTATAATTGATAGAAGGTAATCTATCTCCGGATAGCCTTCCGCATGTATCTTTAAACGGGGTAAAACTTCACCGAAAGATTTGACAAGCTGCTTTATATAAGCGGTTTTATCCGGATCGTCTACCCATACCTGAGAACTGATCAGTCCTTCTATATTGATCATATTGGAGCATACCAACAAATGGATCATGGATTGGACGTCATCCGGATCGGTACCCCCAAGGTCTGTAGTAACAATTAATCTATGCTTATCGCTAGGATGAATCTGGGCTAAACAATATTCGCCTAATAGAAACAATGCTAAAGAGAAAAAGATTATTCTATTCATGGTATTTGGAGAAAATAATTTTAAACTGTAAATTTAATTTCTAGCTTTGGGTTGCACAAATTGATTTTTGCTTAAAACATGTCATATCCCGAGAAATTAAATACGTTTAATCAAAATAGAGAGAACTTTACTCCTTATGGTTTAACGTGTGAATTATGGACTCCCAGTTTGATGCCAAAACCAGACAGGCATAATGAAATAGAACTAAATTACTTCCCCTTAGGGAATATAACATATCTATTTCAAGACCGTAAAGTAATTGTCCCCTCCAAAAGGTTGGTGCTGTTTTGGGGACTTATTCCTCATCAAATCATAGGTTACGAAGGAGATAAACCCTACTATGTTTGTACAATACCTCTGACACAGTTTTTATTATGGAAATTTCCGCCGTCTTTCATAGATGAGATATTTAAAGGGAAAGTCTTTATTGAGACAAGAAGCCATTTCTCTATTCACGATGAGTTTATGATAAAGAACTGGTTAAGTGACATAAAGGAAAGCAATGGTGTTGAACTTATTTCTTTAGAAATGCATGCACGTTTACTCAGAATGTCAAATAATGTTAGTTCGCATGAGAAGAAATCTTCAAGTTTTATACCTGGGCTAAGTTTAATAGAGCGAATCGTTGTTTATATTTCTCAGAATTATTCTCAACCTCTTAATGTGTCGGAAATAGGAAAGGCTGTCGGACTGCATCCGGATTATGCTAATTCTATCTTTAAGAAGGTATTCGGTTGTACGTTGTATGAATATGTGATTCAAGAACGAATTGCCCATGCTCAAAGGAAACTTGTGTTGTCAGATCTAAGTATCACCGAAATTGCATTTGATTGTGGATTCAATTCGATTAGCCGCTTTAATGCAGCATTCTTAAAACTAACAGCATATAGACCGGTCGAATATAGGAAAAGGTACTCTAAGCTAAATATTTAATATAAATTATGCTCTAAGTCTTTTGCTTTATAAAACGGCTGGCTTAAGACTATCGTCTCTCTGTTATGTTGAGAGAAGAGATAAACTTAAGCCAGCTGCTTTTTTCTTTATAATATAATTAGTTTGTTAGAGTAGTTTTCCGCTTAAGAACATCGCTGCAATAGAGAAATAGATAATCAGTCCGGTAACATCTACCAGTGTTGCTACAAACGGAGCTGATGCAGTAGCGGGGTCTAATCCTATTTTTTTTAGCAGGAGGGGGATCATCGAACCGGAGAACGTTCCCCACAAAACAATGAATATGAGCGAAACGGATACACTCAAAGCAACCCATACCCAATATTCACCATAGTCGTATAAACCCAGTTCTTGCCATATAAATATTCGGGTAAAACCTATTACACCGAGGATAGAACCCAAAAGCAGACCTGATAAAATCTCTTTTCTCATCACATACCACCAGTTCTTCAGCTTTAGTTCGCCCAGAGCCAAAGCACGGATAATAAGACTGGCAGCCTGCGAGCCCGAGTTACCCCCGCTTGAAATGATCAGTGGAACAAACAAGGCCAACACTACGGCTTTCTCTATCTCTTCGTCAAAGTGCCCCATTGCTGATGCAGTGAGCATCTCCCCTAAAAAGAGGACAACTAGCCATCCGGCACGTTTTCTCACCATTTCAGTCAGAGAGGTTTTGGTATATGACAAGTCTAGTCCTTCTGTACCCCCAAACTTTTGGAAGTCTTCTGTGCTCTCTTCTTCTGCCACATCCATTACGTCGTCGATGGTAACAATTCCCAGCAGTGTGCCGTTGGTGTCGGTTACGGGTAAAGCTACACGGTCGTGGTCGGAGAATATTTTTACGGCAACTTCCTGGTCGTCGTATGCGTTAAGCGAGATAAGCCGATTGTCGCTAAGCTCGCCGATGGTCTGGTTAGCAGAAGCCAAAATTATTTCCTTGATGCGGATATCGGCGATAAGCTTCCAATTATCATCTACGATGTATATTACATTCAGTGTTTCGGAGTCTCGCCCGAACTTGCGGATATGGTTTATAGCCTGTTCTACTGTGTAGTATGGTCTTACTGCGACGTATTCGGGTGTCATCAGACGTCCGATACTATCTTTAGGGAAGCCCAGTAGTTTGGTGGTGATTTCTCTTTCTTCGTCCGATAGTATCTGCATCAGACGCTGGCTTACCTCACCCGGCAGTTCTTCAAAGAAGGCTGTACGGTCGTCCGGATCAAGATCATTAAGAAGAGATGTTACTACATTGATGTTAACAGCCAGTCCTTCGATTATATCTTCTTTTTCGTCGTGAGAAAGGCGTTTGAAAGTCTCCTTTGCCAATTCTTGAGGCAAGAGGCGGAATAAAATGATCTGATCAGACTTTGGTATGTCGGCAATGATTTCTGCTATCTGAACAGAATCGAGGTTGTTAAGTTCTTGTTTTACGATTTTCCAGCTTTTGTCTTCAATAAGCTGTTGGAGGCGGATTATTATTTCACTCATGATGCAATCTCCTTACTTTATCTCTGTAAGGAAATCACAATAAGACCCTTTACAGAGAGGTTAATACTTTAGTTTTGTTTCTGTAACTCGGATACGGGTCTTCGTCCATGATTCTTAATTTTTAGTGAATACTAGCCCAAATGAGTAGGGGGCGTTAAAACCGCTGCAAAAGTAATACATTCTTCGAGAACCGCCAAAAAGAACTTTTCTTAAATGGATGCAATACGGAGTGATTAGGTTTTATTATACTTTATTATGTTTTTAGTATTCACCTATTTAGTTTTGTGTGAATAATCAATAGGTTAAAGAATATGATTAGCGGGTGTATAGCAAAAGACTATATTTCTTATATCTTCTTGCCCCCTCAAAGCAAAAAATTGTTATTTTTGTTATTCGCATTTTTGTTTAGATCAATATAAAACTAAAATAAAGAAGAAAGCATGGAAAACAGTGAATTGCTGGCACAGGTAACAGCTAAAGCAAAAACATGGTTGTCGGAAAAATACGATGCCGATACACGAAAAGAAGTTCAGGCATTGTTGGATCAAGAAGATAAAACTGAGCTTATAGAATCTTTTTACAAAGATCTTGAATTTGGAACAGGAGGTCTTCGCGGAATTATGGGTGTGGGTACCAACCGCGTGAATATATATACAATCGGAGGTGCAACACAAGGGCTGGCTAATTATCTATTGAAGGAGTTTTCTTCATTAAAAGAAATAAAAGTAGTGATCGGCCACGATTGTCGTAACAATAGCCGTTTGTATGCCGAAATTTCGGCAGATATTTTTGCTGCAAACGGAATCAAGGCATATCTGTTCGAAGACTTACGACCTACTCCCGAAATTTCGTATGCTATCCGCAAGCTAGGCTGTCAGAGTGGTATAATGATTACAGCATCTCACAACCCGAAAGTATATAACGGTTATAAGGTATACTGGGAAGACGGTGCTCAGGTTATCCCTCCGCATGATAAGAGCATTATCGCTGAGGTGAACAGAGTGAAAGTGGATCAGATCAAATTTAAAGGCGGTGATAAAAAGCTGATTGAAATACTAGGCAAGGATATGGACAATGCCTATATACAGGACTTGAAAACATTGCTTCTTTCTCCCGATTCGATCAAGCGTCATGCAAATATCGGTATTGTTTATACGCCTCTGCATGGTACCGGATTTACAATTATCCCTAAAGCACTAAAAGAATGCGGGTTTACCAATATTATCAACGTACCCGAACAGGATGTGTTGAGTGGCGATTTTCCTACAGTGATATCTCCAAACCCTGAAGATCCTGCCGCTATGGCATTGGCCGTGAAAAAAGCAGAAGAAACAAATGCCGAGTTGGTATTTGCTACCGACCCTGATGCTGACCGTTTTGGTGCAGGTATTCGCAATGATAAAGGAGAATTTATCTTGCTCAACGGTAACCAAACAATGCTTATCCTTATCTATTATATAATCACACGCCGTAAGGAATTGGGATTGCTCTCAAAGAAAGACTATACAGTACGTACAATCGTTACCAGTGCTTTGACTCAAGTTGTATCTGAGAAGAATGGCGTGGAGATGTTTGAGTGCTACACCGGCTTTAAATGGATAGCTGCTGTAATGCGTGAGCTGGAAGGTAAGCGTAATTATATAGGTGGGGGCGAAGAAAGTTACGGATTCTTGGCCGAAGACTTTGTGCGTGATAAGGATTCTGTTTCTGCTGCCATCTTGTTTGGTGAAATCGCCGCATGGGCAAAAGATAATGGAAAAACATTGTACGAAATGCTTCAGGACATCTATGTGGAATATGGTTTCTCTAAAGAGAAAGGTATTTCGGTAACGAAAGAAGGTAGGAGCGGTGCTGAAGAAATAGAAGCGATGATGAAGAATTTCAGAGAAAATCCGATCAAAGAAATAGCCGGCTCGAAAGTGATATTGATCAAAGACTTTGTGACATTGAAGGCACAAGATTTTAGCATCAATGAAGAATATACTCTCGAGATGCCTACAACTTCGAACGTACTTCAATACTTTACACAGGATAAAACGAAAGTTTCAATCCGTCCTTCGGGAACAGAACCGAAGATAAAATTCTATATTGAAGTACAGGATAAGCTGAAATCACGTGAAGAATACGATGCCGTGAACGCTGCTACTGAAAAGAAAATAGAACAAGTATGTAAAGATTTGGGTATATAAGAATTGCCCGAAGAATGAATATAAAGCACCTCTAAGTCTATCAATCAGACTTGGAGGTGCATTTTCTTATATGCGTATGTAGAAGCAATTCCTTGTCGTTGCCCGGATATAAATGGGCAGGAACAAGCCAGCCCCTACTTCCAAAACACAATTTATTATACTGAATAATACGAACGATCTCGTATGAAAGATTTTAACATAGAATAGCAAGAACCCTGTTTTCCTTTCAAAATTCCCCTTTATCATTTTTGTCCAATTTTATCTATTATAGTAATCAATCATAATTATTGTCTTATAGTCTTTTGTTATGGTGAGGCTACGAAGTATCCCGACTCTTTAAAGACTCGGGATGATAAAAAGGCGATAATAAATTTATTCCTAGCACTTAATTTATAATAGATATGGCAAAGTACACAGAGCGATTGGTAGAAAGGATAATTTCTTTTATCGAAGAAGATACATATAGTATTTCGGAAATATGTAATGCATTGAATATAAATCGAAAAACATTCTATGAATGGCGGAGAACAAAACCCGAGTTTAACGAGGCTGTTGAAAGAGCGATGGAATGTCGAGACGACAAACTCTTGATGGTGGCACGCAATTCGCTGAAGAAGAAGCTGGAAGGCTATACCCTCACCGAAACCCGTACTGTGTATGTACCCGATAAGAGCAATCCTGAAAAGTTAGTCTTAAAATCACGTACTGTCAGGCAAAAGGAATATGCTCCGGATACCCATGCCATAAAACTGGTATTGTTGCAAAATGAAGCCAAAGAAGAGAAAGAGGCAGAGTATAAGCAAGAACCTGCTTTAACAATCGTGGTGCGCGATTCTACCACAGCAGAGAGTCTAAATCTTTTGCGTGAGAATCTTAGAAATAGTCATTCGGTAGAACAAAAGAAAAAGGAGGAAGCAGTTGCAGACGATCAGGCAATTAAACCGTCCGATAAACCCTTAGCAATAAAGGAAGTTGATACGGAGGTAGAGACTCAGCCAAAGAAAAAATCAAAACACGTTACCATTCCCAATCTGAACACAGGACCGTTGCCTCCCGGATATCGTTACAGAGGGTGACAACTGAAAAAGGGTGATATGTGTTACTTTTGTTACTTTTTATAGAAATAGTTGGAGGTATAAGACAAAGCGAGGTCAAAATATAGGTTATCTCAATCAATAGAGTCGTCAAACTCCCGTTCCATATCCATCAACTCTTTTTTTATTTGTTCCAGTTTTTGAATAACCTGAATTTTGCGGGCTTCTTCGTCTTTTTTCTGTCTTAGGGTCTGGCGTGCACCTTCGAGGGTAAGACCTTTTTCTCTTACTAAATGATAAACGATGGCAATGTTTTCGATATCGGCTTTTGTGTACTGGCGTGTACCTCCTTCCGTTTTCCTTGGTCTGATGATGTCAAACTCACCTTCCCAAAAACGGAGCAGCGATTCGTTCACTTTAAAGTGCGAAGCAACTTCTCTCAGCGAGTAGTACAGGCGGTTACTATTTTCGAAATCGATTTTCATAGCAGCATCAATCCATTACCTGTCCGTGGTTGGCAGCAATTTGTAACATCTTATCATACTCAGCAGGAGAGAGATCCATAAAGTAGTATTTGGCCGGATTGTCGGGCTGACCTTTTACATGTACCTCGTAGTGTAAGTGCGGACCTGTCGATTTTCCGGTGTTGCCCACTTCTCCGATCAGCTCGCCACGGGTAACCTTTTGTCCCGGGCGTACTTTGTATTCGTTGAGGTGAGCATATAACGTTTCATAGCCATAACCATGACTGATCATAATACATTTACCATATCCCTGCTTCCAGCCTACCTCTATTATTGTACCATCGCCGGTCGCATACACGGGTGTTCCTATATTTGCGGCAAAGTCCATTCCTGCGTGGAAGCGAGCTGTACCATAAATAGGGTCGATGCGTGTGCCGTATCCCGAGGCTACTTGTTTCAGGTATCTGTCGGGTACAGGTTGTATGCTTGGTATATGTTTCAGACGATCTTTTTGGCTTTTGGCAAGACTGAGCACTTCATCAAACGAGTTAGACTGTATATAGATTTGCTTTTCGATGAAGTCCATCTTCTTTGTAGTTTGGATAATCAAATCGGGGCTTTTCAACTCCATCAGGTAATCGTACCTTCCGATACCTCCAACTCCCGAACTTCGGATAGAGGAGGGGATAGGGTCTGCATGGAATATTGCCCTGTAGAGATTGTCGTCTCGTTGCTGTATGTCTCCGATTACGTTTATGACTTCGTCCATCCGCTTAGACAAGACTTCGTACTGCGCACGGATCAGTTCATCCTCTTTCTTCTGGGCTTTATCCCAAGGCGTATCGAAGAAATAGGTAACTGCTATCAGACCGACTATACCAACTACAATACCCGATATCAGGTGACGGAAAACCACAATTATCCTATCTTTGCGGCTAGGATAAATTCTGTCATATGTGAGTGTTTGCGGATTGTATCTATAATATACTTTTCGCTTCATTTTATGGTTCCTGTCATTTTTATTTTCGCGAGTTCGACAAAAGTAAAGTTTTTGCGCTATTTTTGCAAATTGATTATAATAAAGAAACAGAAATTAATGTGGCAACATGAAAATGTGAAAATTAGCAAACAGTTAGGAGTGTATCCGATGTCTGCTAATTTGCTAATTTACTAATTTTAAAAATATGATGACTTCTAAAGAAATTCGCGAATCGTTTAAATCCTTCTTTGCATCTAAAGAGCACAAAATTGTACCATCGGCACCGATGGTGATCAAGGGTGACCCTACACTGATGTTTACTAATGCGGGTATGAACCAGTTTAAAGATGTTATTCTGGGTAATGCGCCAATCAAGTATGCACGTGTAGCCGATTCTCAAAAATGCCTTCGAGTAAGTGGGAAGCATAACGATTTGGAAGAGGTAGGGCACGATACTTACCATCACACGATGTTCGAAATGCTTGGAAACTGGTCTTTTGGAGACTATTTCAAAAAAGAGGCGATCGAATGGGCGTGGGAATATCTGACAGAAGTTTTGGCATTAGATAAAAACCGTCTCTATGTTACTGTTTTCGAAGGCAGCCCTTCCGAAGGCTTGTCTCGTGACGATGAAGCAGCAGCCTATTGGGAAAAGTATTTGCCGGTAGACCGGATTATCAATGGCAACAAGAAAGATAACTTTTGGGAAATGGGCGACACAGGTCCTTGTGGCCCCTGCTCCGAAATACATATAGATTTGCGTTCGGATGAAGAACGTGCGAAAGTTGACGGGCTGACTTTGGTGAATCAGAGTGACCCTCAGGTTGTAGAAATCTGGAATCTCGTGTTTATGCAATACAACCGTAAAGCCGACAAGTCGCTTGATCCGCTTCCTGCTAAAGTGATCGACACAGGGATGGGATTCGAACGTTTGTGTATGGCTGTTCAAGGGAAGACATCGAACTATGATACAGATGTATTCCAGACTATAATAAAGGCTCTTGGCGCGTTGGCTAACACTACATACGGTGACGATGCGAAGAAAGATATTGCGATGCGTGTGATAGCCGATCATGTGCGTACTATCGCATTTTCTATAACAGACGGGCAGTTGCCATCGAATGCCAAAGCGGGGTATGTGATTCGCCGTATTCTTCGTCGTGCCGTTCGTTATGGATATACGTTCCTTGATCAGCACAAGTCGTTTATGTATAAGCTGCTTCCTGCATTGATAGAAACAATGGGAGATGCTTATCCTGAGCTTATCCAACAGCAGACGCTGATTGAAAAAGTAATGAAGGAAGAAGAAGAGTCTTTCTTGCGTACATTAGAGACAGGGATAAAATTATTAGATAAGCAAATAGCTGATACAAAAGCAAAAGGATTGACAGTGCTAAGCGGTATTGAAGCCTTTACTTTATATGATACATACGGATTTCCTCTCGACCTTACAGAGCTGATTCTGAAAGAGAATGACATGTCTGTAGATGAAGCCGGCTTTAAGGCAGAGATGCAAAAACAAAAAGACCGTGCCCGCAATGCCGCGGCAGTAGAAACAGAAGACTGGGTAACATTGAAAGACGGTGATACAGAGTTTGTAGGTTATGACTTCACTGAATGTGAAACCGAAATATTGCGTTACCGTAAGGTAAAACAAAAGAATAGCGAGTTCTATCAGATTGTACTGAGTCGCACTCCATTCTATGCAGAAATGGGAGGACAGGTAGGTGATAGTGGTTGGCTGGCAACCGATGACGAAACAATCGAAATATCGGATACTAAGCGTGAAAATAATCTGGCAGTACATTTGTCTAATAAGCTTCCTCAAGATCTGACAGCTACATTTGTAGCCCGTATCAATCTGAAGAACCGTACTGCAACAGAGTGCAACCATACTGCAACGCACTTGTTGCATGAAGGACTGCGTGAAATACTGGGTAATCACGTAGAACAAAAGGGGTCGTATGTTTCTCCGTCTGTTCTTCGCTTCGACTTCTCTCATTTCCAAAAGTTGACAGACAAGGAGATTCGTGAAGTAGAACGTTATGTGACATCTAAGATCAGAGAGAACATCATCCGTGAGGAAATGCGTCATGTACCTATTGCCGAAGCGAAAGAAATGGGTGCAATGGCTCTATTTGGCGAAAAGTATGGTGAAGATGTGCGTGTAATACGCTTTGGCGATTCAGTAGAACTTTGTGGAGGTACTCATATATCTTCTACAGGGCGTATCGGTTCGTTCCGTATTATCAACGAGAGCTCGATTGCTGCCGGTATCCGCCGTATAGAAGCAATTACGGCTGAGGCTTGCGAAGACTACTTTTATGCTCAACAAGATATATTGACAGAGGTGAAATCCCTGTTTAACAATACACCAAATCTGACTCAGGCTCTTCGTAAATTCTTTGAGGAAAATGCCGAAATGAAGAAGACCGTTGAAGAGTATGTAAAGGAAAAGACAGTTCAGATCAAAGATGCTCTGATCAAGAAAAAGCAGGTTATAAATGGTATTGACTTCTATGTATTGAATGGCCCATTTCCGGGTGAAGTTGTAAAGGATATCGCTTTCCAGATAAAAGGACAATTTGCCGAAAATACAGCTTTTGTAGGAGCTACCGAATACGAAGGAAAACCATTACTTACTGTGATGCTAAGTGACGACCTCGTAAAAGATCATGGGTTAAATGCATCCCAACTTGTACGTGATGCCGCTAAGCAGATTCAAGGTGGAGGTGGAGGTCAACCTCACTTTGCTACAGCCGGTGGTAAAAATACCGAAGGTTTGACAAAGGCTTTGAACGAAATAATAGAAAAGATAAAATAAGGAAATATCCTTTATTCTAATATAGAAAGAGCCGAAAGTTAAATTTTGGCTCTTTTTGTTTCTATTTATCTAAAATCTTATATCTTCGTGGAAATCCTAATACCATAAATGAATATGAGAAAAGCAATGTTAATTGTATCTGCTGCACTTTTCCTTGTGCTGGTACTGGTTTATATATGTACACGTTAAGTTTGTATAGCTGAAAGCTTATTTTTTAGCTCTTGGTAACCATTCTTTGGGGCTTGACTATATCTGTTTCATATTAGATAGTATATGATTAAATCCGGATATTGATAATTGAAGACTTGCACAAAAGCGATGATAGGATATAAAACAATAAAATGCTTATTTTTGTGTTTTATATATGATTAATCAGCTGTTGGTTTATACGTGTCACAAAATAATCTAGTACGTACACTATACATAGGATTTGGTGTATTGTTTATCTTCCTTATCACATCGTCATGTTCTAATAAGAAGAACACCGCCTTGACACGTTTTTACCATTCGGTGAATACACGCTATAATATACACTACAATGCTGATATAGCGTACAAAGAGGCTCTCGAAGCAAAAGAGAAGGGGAGGGAAGACAATCTTTCGCAATTGGTCTATATTTTCCCAAAAAGTACTGACTCACTTGGTGCATCATCGGGGAATTTTACAACCACTATAGACAAGACAACTAAAGCAATCAAACTACATTCGATAACCGCAAGACCCAAACGTGATCCCGATAGGCGAAACGATTCCGAATATCAGGCGTGGCTTCGTCAAAAAGAATATACTCCGTTTATGGATCAGGTATGGTTGTTGCTGGCGAAAGCTGAATTTCAGGACGGGAACTATTTGCAGGCTGTCAGTACGTTCCTGTATATAACCAAGATATACAGTACCAATCCCGAGATTGTAGCTGAGTGTCAGTTGTGGATAGCACGTGCATATACTGAAATGGGATGGATGTATGAAGCCGGAGATATCTTACATAAAATAGAGATAGCAGGAGGAGCCCCCGAAAAGCATAAAGGTTTTTATGCATTGGTGAAAGCCAATTATCTGGTTTGTAATAATGAGTATGATGCTGCCATACCTCAATTGGAGATAGCCATAAAGAACGAACATAACAAGCATCAAAAGACCCGCATGAAATATCTTTTGGGACAGCTTTATGCTCAGCTGGGAGACAAAGCGAAAGCAGATAAGGCGTTCGCGTCCGTTAAGGGTATGAGTACACCTTATAAGTATACATTCAATGCACAACTCAGACAAATAGAGCTGGATGACTCTCCGGCAAAGACAAAGGCTCTATCCATACTGTCGGGTATGTCTAAGAAATCACGTAACAAAGAATATCTCGATCAGATATATACTACTTTGGGAGATATATATCTTGAGAAAACAGATACCTTGAAGGCTATTGAAAGCTATAAAAAAGGAGTGAAAGAGAGTACCCGTAATGGATACGACAAGGCAATTGCTCAGATAAAACTCGGAGACCTATATTTTCTTAAGCGCAAATTTGTCTTGGCTCAACCTTGTTACTCAGAAGCTTTGCCTCAATTGAATAAATCTCATCACGATTATCCAAAAGTAGCTTTAAGGTCGAGTGTACTAGATGAACTGGTTGTACATGTTAAAGTAGTAGAAGAACAAGATAGTTTGCAATATATAGCTCAACTTCCCGAAGAGGAACGTTTTCGCATTATCAATGAAAAAATAGAAGATCTTAAAAAAGAAGAAGCAAAAAGACAAAAAGAAGAAGATACCCAAAGGCGGATCGAAGAACGACAGGAGCGCATATCGTCTTGGGATGATATAAATGAACAACTGTTTGACCAATCAAATAAGACTCCGGTAGCCCCCCCTGTTATTACACAGCAAGGTGCAGCTACATTCTATTTCTATAACGAACAAGCAGTAAATCAGGGTAAGATAGTATTTCAACAACAATGGGGAAATCGTAAGCTGGAAGATGATTGGCGCAGACGTAATAAGCGCTCTACAGCGATTTTTGATGAGGTAGATGCCGCGCAAGAAACCGATTCTCTGAATACAGAAGTGCATCGGATAAAGGAGCTTCAAGCTCAGAATGAAGAACTCAACAAACCAAAGAATGCCGTTGATGACGTATACTCCGTTGAGTATTATTTGCAACAATTACCTCTGACTCCCGAAGCTATTACAGAATCAAATGTCCTTATCGAGGATGCCTTGTATAAGATGGGGCTGATATATAAAGATAAGTTGCAAGATATGGATTTGGCTATCGATGCCTTTAATACAAATATACACCGCTTCCCTAATACGCCTAACCTGGAAGAAATTTACTATCAACTGTTCCTTATTTATATGCGTTTGGGAGATAATAATATGATGGCTACATACCGATCTAAACTGATGAATGAGTTTGCATCGGGTAAGTACGCCGGGCCTGTTTCTCAACCCGACTATGAATGGAATTTCCGAAACATGGCTAGCTTGCAGGATTCGCTCTACAACGAAGCTTATAAAGCATACCAACATGCAGATGTGGAAACTGTAAGGCGCAATTATACAGCGATGAATACCAAGTATCCGTTTACTGACTTGATGTCTAATTTTACTTTACTGAATGCATTGACTTATGCCCAAGAACGTGATGCGGGCAATCTGGAAGCGAACTTGACGGATTTAGTGAAGAAGTATCCGAAGTCTGATATTACTCCTTTGGCCGGCGAAATACTCGAACGCCTGAAAAGTGGGAAAATATTACTCTCGGATGGTTCTCCCGTCACCGGATTCGACTGGAGTAAGGCGTATCAGGGTGCTGATTCTTTGCTTGCTTCTAAAGGAAAAACGTTGCAATACTCCGACACGTTGGATGTGCCTTATGTGTTGATGCTGATGTTTAAACCAAAGACGATAGACCGAAACGAATTACTCTATCAGGTGGCTGATTATAACTTTACCAATTATGTTATTCAGACATTCGACCTGAGCTTCGATACAGATTCGCCGTATGAGGTATTGCATATGAAAGGATTTAATTCTTTTGCTGCAATAAGATCATATCTCTCAAAAGCATACAGCAAAGAAGGGCTCATACAGCACCTCGATACGGCAATTCTTGTAGTGCCGATATCAACAGATAATTATATCAATGTGCTTCCTCGTCTTGGCTTAGAGCAATACATGGCATACTTTAGAGAGCATTATGCAGAACAATTCCCTCAGTTGATAGCTTCATGGAGTGGTGATAAGTATATGGAATCTACCCAGCCTGTAGAAATAGCAGAAGCTGTTGAGGTTAAAGAGGAGAGTAAAGTTAAAGAGCTTGAAGAACCGGTAAAAGAACCTGTAATTATACCACAAAGACCTGTCGTGCCTGAAAAGCCTGTACAAAAACAACCTGAAACGAAAGTAAATGATAAACAGATAACAGGGGATGACTTGTTGTCGAAAGATCAATTACAAAAAGCCGGAGAAATAAATAACGTTATAGATGATATATCTAATGTTGTCAGCAATCCTGTTGATGGTATTAAGAGTTTGTTTGACCGATACAAGAATCGGGAAAAACTGACAAAAGAAGAAAAGCAAGCGCTGAAGGAAGATGAGAAGTTGCGTAAAGAACAAGAAAAACAAGAAAAGGCAATAGAAAGAATCCGCTTAGATTCTATAAACAAAGTAGAGAAAGCCCGAACAGACTCGATAGCGAATGTAGAAAAAGCACTCGAAGATTCCATTAAGACTGCGAATAAGCAGGCTGAGGAACAAAAACGACTGGAAGAGAAGCAAAAAGAAGATGCAGCCAAAGCTGCTGTGAAGGCTCGTGAAGATGTCCGTAAGCAGAAAGAGGCAGATCGTAAGCAAAAGGAACGTGAACAGAAAGAACGCTTGCGTCAGCGGGAAAAAGAACGGAAGGAAAAAGAGAAGGTTAAAGAACAGGAACGCAAACAAAAAGAGCGTGAAGCGGAAGAAAGAAGAAAGCAGCGTTTGAAAGAAAAAAGATGAAAAATGAGCTTTTGGCATCAAAAACTAAAAAAGGTGTGCTCAGATAGTTGAAATAACAAAAAAAAATCATTAATTTGCCTTATGAATTACTAGAGGCTATGCCTTTCATCCTAAAAACTAACTATATGAACGAGAACCTAAATCCTGAATTGCCAGAAAATAATCTACCAGAGGAAGTTACAAACCAATCTGTTGAAGAGGAAGCGAAAGAGCAATCGGAAACATCTACAGAGACTTCGGTGGCAAAGCAAGTATCTTTGACCAAAGATGAGATAATTGAAAAATTAAAAAACTTGACCGCACAAACTGAAATTCCTTCGAGAGCTGAAGTAGAGTCGCTTAAGCAAGCTTTTTATAAGTTGCGTTCTGCTGCTATAGAAGAGCAAAAGGCCGAATTTATTGAAGCCGGAAACGATGCCGAAGCATTTGTTCCTGCACCTGATCCGAGTGAGGATGTGCTGAAAACTTTCTTGAGTGAATTAAAAGAAAAACGTGCAAGCCAGGCAGCAGCCGAAGAAAATCTTAAAGAAGAAAATTATAATAAAAAACTTCAGATAATAGAGTCAATTAAGAACTTGACCGAAAGTTCTGATGACTTCAATAAGCTGTATAAAGAGTTTAAAGACTTACAGCAGGGATGGAATGATGTAACCTCGGTTCCTCAGTCGAAAGAGAAAGAATTGTGGAAATCTTATCAAATATATACAGAGAAGTTTTATGATCTGATAAAGATCAACAATGAATTTCGTGATTATGATTTCAAGAAGAATCTTGAACTCAAAAATGCGATTTGCGAGTCGGTAGAAAAACTGATAGATGATACTGATTCGGTTTCAGCTTTTCATCAGTTACAGAATTTCCATCAGCAATGGCGCGAGATAGGTCCTGTTGCCAGAGAACTGAGAGAAGAAATTTGGACTCGATTTAAGAATGCTTCTACAGCTATAAATAAAAAATATCAGACTCATTTCGAGTCACTCAAAGGTAGGGAAGAAGAAAATCTGGTTGAAAAGACTGCAATTTGTGAAGCCTTGAAAAACATAGATTATTCTACTTTGACTTCTTTCAAAGAATGGGATGAAAAGAGCAAGGAAGTGATAGAGCTTCAGGCTAAGTGGAAGACAATCGGTTTTGTCCCTAAAAAAGTAAATAATCAGATATTTGAAGAGTTCCGTTCGTTGTGCGATGCATTTTTCGAAAAGAAGAGTGAATTTTTTAAGGGTGTGAGAGGCGAAATGGACGAAAATCTGGACAAGAAACGTGCATTGACAGAACAAGCAAAAGCCCTAAAAGACAGTACTGACTGGAAATCTACAACAGATAAGTTGATTGCTATACAGAAAGAGTGGAAGACTATAGGGCCTGTGCCTCGCAAATATTCGGATGCTATATGGAAAGAATTTGTAACGGCTTGCGATTATTTCTTCGAACAAAAGAAGAAGAATGAGTCTTCTCAGAAGAGCGAAGAATTGGACAACCTGGCTGCTAAAAAAGAAATAATAGAGAAGATCAAAAATGTTGATCAGTCTTTGGATTCATCTGAACTTATCGCTAAGGTGCGTGAGTTAGCAGACGAATGGCATAAGATCGGTTTTGTTCCATTCAAAGAAAAGGATAAAATTTATAAAGAATTCCATCAGGCTGTTGATGCTCATTATGATCGTCTTAAAGTAGATAAGACAGAACGTCGCTTCGAATCCTTCAAGTCGAATATAAAAGACATCTCGAAACAGGATAACCCTAAGAGAGCTTTGTACAGAGAGCGTGATCATTTGATGCATCAGTACAATAAAGTGAAATCAGATCTTCAGACTTATGAAAACAAC
The DNA here is from genome assembly GCF_035323175.1 of Dysgonomonas sp. Lineage (NCBI taxonomy): Bacteria > Pseudomonadati > Bacteroidota > Bacteroidia > Bacteroidales > Dysgonomonadaceae > Dysgonomonas > Dysgonomonas sp. Next base: position 466,817 of record NZ_DAOKYH010000001.1, read on the forward strand.
ATGAACTTCCTGTCTATTTCGTCTAAAGGGGCAAGCGGACTGTTGAAGGATGTAAATAATAAGATTGAAAAGCTGAAAGAAGAAATGGAGTTGCTTGTTAAGAAAATAGAGGCTCTTGATGAGAACTTGAATGAATTGGAAAAGTAGAATTTATTGAAAATACATATAGAAGAAAGGTTGTCTAATATGGGCAACCTTTTTTGTTTTGACAGTGTTCACAATATGTTCGAATGTATTGCTCGAAGTTTTACAATTAATGAAAAAATAACTCTATACAATCAGACTTCATCGATATTGAATGAAATATTAGCAAAGAAATTCTAAAGCATATATATTCTGTGTAAAATATAATTTTTATTTGTACCTCTTCCTTTTTAAATTCCGAAACAAAAAAAATTACTGTAAAGTTTATCACTATATATAATTAACTTGTTAGGATGGCCTATTTGATAATGGGGAAATAAACAGGTCTGAATTCGGAAAAACACCCTATCAACTCATTATAATTTGTTGCCAAGACCCAACCTGTATTCTTAAAATGCAAAAAAATACTTCTTTCTACCATAAACTTATCCGAAAATACTAATTCATTGTTTTTGAAAAAAAATATTCTACTATTAAAATCCGTTGTTTCTGCAATATTATTATTTATTCTCTCAAATACAAAATTGTTTTTGACTCTCTCTATCGTTTTATTATTTCGACACTCTAATATTGTCCATTTTTTAATATTATCAGGTAAAAAAGTAACATCTTGAACGCTAGTATAAATAATAATTTTATTCTTCCCTAGAGAAAAATCTATTGTATCAATAGGATTATAGAGACTGTCAGCCAAGAATTTATATTGAACATAAGGTTTATGAATAATAATTGGCTTAAAGCACAGATAAACATAGCCTATACAAACCAAGCAGCAAAGAATCAATACAAGAATGCTTTTCTTCATAGCAAAATTTATTTTTTACAATTTCCATTAATTATAATCATTTCACCTTTAATTGGTTGCAAAAGTCTTTATTCTTTTACTGAACTAACCGAACGGATTGCTGGCAATCAGAACCAGATATAGTTGATTTTTTATTCAAAACGCCTAAGAATCATCAAGCTTAAAGAAATTTAAAATCAATCAATTAATTTATGTTGTTTATTTGTATTAAATCTTACTTTGTCCAAAACCAAATAAGCAAGACCAAAGCAATTAAGGTTATTAAAAATAAGTTTAGTAGCTTATGTAGATCATTATCTTGTCTCATCTTTCATTTATTTCATTTGGCTATAGCGAATACACTATACAGCAAAAATCTCTTTTTACCTAAAAAAATAATAAGTACAATTTTCAGTGATTGCCATCCGGTTTCGTATACATTAGATAATAATTTCAGGAATTTTCAGATAGTTCAGTTCACATAAATTGATTTAATAAAATCCTTAACTATAAAACAAAAGATACAAGAATGATCCTTTCACTCCTGTATTTTTCAACTATTCCTTTTTATATAATTATGAGCTTTATTTGTCTTCAACTTTGCTCTATGTCGTTCTTCAGGAGGCAAGTTACAATAAAAAAATAGGACAGCCAAATCTTAAATAAAAATATTTTTTAGTTAAATTGATAAAATGTCAGCCTAAAAAAATAAGGATATTCATCACGAATATCCTTATTAAATATTTGGTATGTTTCAGATTGTATTACTCTACACCTCCTCCAAGCGCCCTGTATAAATTAACAGTTGCCTGAAGCTGTTCGAGCTTGTCATTTACCTGGCCAAGTTGAGCTTGCAACAGATTTTGCTCTGCGTTTAGCACCTCTGTATAATTCGCCTCTCCGGCTTTCAGCAAAACTTTAGTATCATCCACCGCAGTAAAGAGGGCTTCCACTTGCTTGGCTCTATCTTCGTTTTTACGTAACGATGATTCGTAAGTATACATTATATCAGAAACTTCTTGTCCTGCTTTTAAGACTGTTTGTTCAAATGTTAACAGTGCTTCTTCCTGTTGAGCTTTAGCCACTTTATATTGTCCTCTCAACTGATTTCCTGCAAAAATAGGTTGAGTTAAGCCTCCTACTATATTAGCTAATATATTGGCTGGTTGAAAAAACTGAGACAATGTATTAGAAGCATAACCTATTGTTGACGTACCCAATGTTAATGAAGGATACAAAGATCGCTGAGCAACATTCCTCATTTCAAATGCATATCTGAATCCCATTTCAGCTTGAATTACATCTGGACGCTTCGCCAACATTTGTGCTGGTATGCCATATTGCAAATGAGAAGGAACAGGTTGATCTTTGATAGCAGTTCTATATACCGGACCTGGCTTGCGACCAACAAGAACAGAAAGAGAATTCTCTAATTTTCTTATTTGGCTCTCAAGTGTAGGCACGCTAACTTGCGTATTATACAATAATGCTTCACTCTGTTTAACACCTGCACGGTTGAGCAATCCAGCCTGCATCATATCGGTCATAGTAGCCGTAGATTCTTTAAGCAAACCTATGGTCTCTTTCGTAATCTTTAGTTGCTCGTCTAAAGCCAATAGGGAATAATAAGTAGTTGCGATATTGGCAACCAATGAAGTTTGTATCAAGTTACGATAAGCATGAGTACTAACCAAATTAGCGTACTGAGCTCTCGACTTGCTACTAAGTTTTCCCCAAAGATCGGCTTCCCATTGTACGGCAAAACCCAATCCAAACTGAGTGCCGGTTTCATATCCTAATACTCTCTCTTTTCCGTTTTTAATACTTCCTCGTGTGTGCGTCACCTGACCGGCTAAAGCTATAGTTGGGAAATACGCAGATTTAGCAACCACCAGACCTGCTTCAGCTTGTTGGATTCTGGTATAAGCTATTCTCATATCAAAGTTATTAGCCAATCCTTCATCAATAAGAGCCTGAAGGGCAGGATCTGTAAAATATTCCCTCCACGGGATATTTGCAATCGTAGTAGTATCTGTGGGATTTTCTCCCCTAAACATATCTTGCGAGTCTATTTCAGGAGCTTTATAGTTACTTACTATTCCGCAGGAGGTGAATCCCATTGAGAGTATTACTCCCAACAGAACCACACCTTTTATATATTTTCTCTTCATTGTTATTGGTTTTTATTAATAAACTCATCATTAGAGTTAATCATACCCGATTTACTTATCTTATCCTGTATTGTCTGGAATATAATATATAGGGAAGGAATAACCAGTACCCCAAGCATAGTCCCAATAAACATACCCCCTACAGCACTAATACCGATCGATCTGTTACCTATGGCCCCTGCTCCTGATGCAAACATCAGTGGTAATATACCTGCAATGAAAGCAAAGGAAGTCATCAAGATCGGGCGAAGACGTGCTACAGCTCCGTTTACGGCAGCTTCCACAATACTCATACCTTGCTGACGTCGCTGTAATGCATATTCCACAATAAGGATAGCATTCTTTGCCAGCAACCCGATTAACATAATCATCGATATTTGGACGTATATGTTATTTACAATTCCTCGCGAAAGACCGAATATCATCAAGAATATAAATACTCCGGCAAGACCCACCGGCAAAGAGAATAACACGGCCAATGGTATAATGTAACTCTCGTACAAGGCTGACAGCAATAAATAAACGAATATCAAACAAATGCCAAATATTAATATTGTTTGGCTTCCACTACCAGCCTCCTCTCGAGTCATACCTGAATATTCGAAAGTATATCCATCAGGGAAAATAGTCTTATCTTGAGACCATTCTTCCAATAGACGTAATACGTCACCGGTACTCTTTCCGTCAATTAGGTTAGGTATAACGGTCAAGTCGATAGATGAATACATATTGAATCGGCTCAATGTTGGAGGAGCAACAATATCTTCTACATGAAGAAATTCTGTAATTGGAGCCATCTCTCCGGATTTTGTCTTCACAAACAAACCACTCAAATCATCCCATTTTCTTCTATATTCAGGAGATGCTTGCAGTACCACCCTAAATTGTTTTCCATACAAGTTGAACGTTGAAGCATATGAACTTCCTACATAAGCCTGCAATGATCCCATTACTTCACTAAGAGTAAGACCGGCAGCTTTTATTTTTGGCAAATCGGCCGATATCTCTTTCTGAGGGAAAGCAGGGTTAAAGTTAGTCATGGCCATAAGGACAACATCATTTCTAGCCCGCAGTTTTTGAAGGATATTTTGAGCAACATCATTAAATTTGTTGATATCACCTCCCGTACGGTCTTGCAATTGCATCTCAACGCCTGCTCCCAAACCAAAACCTTGAAGGGTTGGAGTGGCCACAAAGAAGAAAGTAGCGCCCTTTATCTTGCTTGTCTTTTCTTTGAGGATAGCAGACACTTCGTTTGTTGACAATTTACGGTCATTCCAAGGTTCCATTTTCACTACTAGGGTACCATAAGAACTGTTCATACCAGCCATAAAGTTAACCCCTGTAATGTTTGTAACACTCTTTACACCTTCTATATCATGAGCTATTTTAACAACCTCGCTAACAACAGAATCTGTTCTCTCTAAAGAAGATCCCGGAGGTAATGTTACAAAGGCAAGAACACCACCACTATCCTCATTAGGCACAAAACCTGTAGGTAACAGCTTCATCAATCCGAATAAAACAACTGACGATACGATGATTATAGCTACTGTAATCCAACGATGTCCTTTTCTTCCAAGGAAGTGAAGACTCTTCTTGTACTTTTGAGTCGCACTGTTGAAAGTCATATTAAAGTAATAATAGAAGCGTTGGATGAAACTTTTGCTCTTATGCTCCTCATCATGTGGCTTCAAAAAGAGAGCACACAAAGCAGGACTTAACGTCAATGCATTGATCGCCGAAATAAGAATTGCAATAGAAAGAGTTAGCCCGAACTGCTTAAAGAATATACCTGAAGTCCCTCCAATAAAGCTGACCGGAATAAACACCGCCGACATTACAAGTGTAATAGATATAATGGCAGGTGCAATTTCTTTCAAGGCAGTCATCGTAGCTACTTTCGGATCTTTTTCTCCGGCATCGAGCTGCGCATGTACCGCCTCGACGACGACAATGGCATCATCTACCACAATACCGATAGCTAACACGAGAGCAAACAGTGTCAATAGATTTATAGAGAACCCAAACACCTGTAAGAAAAAGAATGTACCGATAATGGCAACAGGAACAGCTATAGCCGGAATAAGAGTAGATCTTATATCCTGCAAGAATACAAACACGACTATAAACACCAATATAAAGGCTTCAATCAACGTATGGATTACTTTCTCTATAGATGCATCCAAAAACTCACTGGAGTCCATTATATAATTGATCTTAACTCCCGAAGGCAATGTTTTTTCAGCATCATTCAATACAGCCTTAACATTCTTAATAACCTCCTGTGCATTTGATCCTGCAGTCTGGTTGATCATTATAAATACAGACTGATTTTTGTCTGTTTCTGAAACAACGCTATAGCTCAACGAACCCAGCTCAACTTTAGCAATATCCTTCAATCTCAAAATTTGTCCGTCTTGAGAGCGTAGTATGATATTACCAAATTCTTCTTCGGTTTTCAGTTTTCCTGTATATCTCATGGTATATTGGAACGACTGATCACTATTTTGCCCCAATTCACCCGGTGCTGCTTCTATATTTTGATCTACTAATGCTGCTGAAACCTCTTGTATAGAAATCTTATATGCAGCCATTACGTCAGGCTTTAACCAAACACGCATCGAGTAGTCCCTTGCGCCAAACACACTGGCATTACCAACACCATATACACGCTTTATCTGAGGTAAGATATTAATGTTAGCATAATTCTGAAGGAATTGACCATCATAATCAGGGTTATTTGTGCTCAAAGTCAAACCTAATAGTGTACTATTCTGCTGTTTTGATACAATTACCCCTAGCTGAGTCACCTCTTGCGGAAGCAACGGTGTAGCACGTGCAGCTAGATTTTGTACGTTTACAGATGCAATGTCCGGATTAACTCCTTGCTTAAAGAGTATCTTAATGGTAGCCGTACCATTACTGGCTGACGATGTCATATATGTCATCCCTTCCACACCGTTTATCTGTTCTTCGAGGGGAATAACCACACTATTCAATACCACATCCGCATTTGCACCCGGATAGGTAGCCTGAACCTGTACTGTCGGAGGTGCAATATCCGGATATTGTTCTATTGGCAACGTTGCCAACCCAATAATACCTAATACTACAATGATGACAGAAATAACAGTAGAAAGCACAGGTCTTTCTATAAATGTCTTTAACATTATTTCCTTATTTTATTTATTAAATAAATTATCTATTTCTTGACAATAATTCTAGCACTGTCAGACAATGTTGCAATACCGTCTACTACAACTCGGTCGTTAGGCGCAAGCCCGCTTGTAACAACGTATCTTTTGCCATCAGGCGTAGCAGCAACATCTATAAGAGTTTGAACAGCTATAGAATCACTAACAACTTTATAAATGAGCAATTTATTTTGTTTGGTCAATGTAGCTGCCTGCGGTACAACAAGAGCCTTTTCAATGTGTTTAGGAATCAAAAGATTTCCGCTGAAACCACTACGCAAAAGACCTTCAGAATTAGTAAATTCAGCTCTTAGGTTTACAGAGCCGGTAGTTACATTCACCTGACCTGATATCGTTTTAATAACTCCTTTTTCCGGATACATTGTTCCATCAGCCATTCTCAGCGATACCTTAGGCAGATTTTTTATCTTTTCAGCCTGATTTTTTCCCGGCAAGTTAGCTAACAAGGAAACAAGATCTTTTTCATTCAATGAGAAATAAGCAAACACACTTCCTATGCTCGAAACTGTAGTTAAAACATTTGAGTTATTAACCAAGCTTCCCTGACGAAAGGCGATGGTTCCAACAACTCCATCAACAGGGCTTGTCACATTTGTCCAGCCTAATGTTGCATTAGCATTTGCCAAAGTAGCCTCAGCCTGGTTCTTTGTTGCCAGAGCCACATTGTATGCATTTTGATAAGTTGCCAACTGTGTTGTACTAACAATGCCTTTGTCCGCCAATGGTTTAATTCTGTCTACATTCAGTTTCGCTGTTTGTAACTGAGCTTCGGCACTAGCTACTGCAGCCTTCGCTGTTGTTACAGCCTGGATAGCTGAAGGCGAGTTAATCTTAAACAATGCTTGCCCTTTTCTTACTACAGACCCCTCGTCTATATAAATAGCATCAATAAATCCATCTATACGCGGTCTGATCTCAATATCTTCCTGGCCTTTGATAGTAACCGGATATACAGACTCCAGCTCTACACTTTCTTCACTTAGCACGGCTGTTTTATATTCTTGCGGTGCCGTATTAGTCTGCGCAAAAGGATTGGCTCCTCCACCACAAGATGATGTTATAACCATTAGAGCCATTGCTCCAAAAACAATCTGTCTTAAATTCATACCTAATCAATATTTAATTACCTGTTGTTACTTTATTAAATCGTTCTATTTCTTGTAAAAGAATCTGTAATTGAGTTTTCAGTGCCTCACAATCAATATTCTCAAATAATAAGCTTTGCCCTTCCCTTACTTTAGCAATAGCTCTTTCGAAGAGTTCCGAGCCTGATTTGGTCACTTCCACAATCCGGGCTCTGGTATCTGTTGCGCTTTCCCTTCTACTTATAAGGCCTTTCTTTTGAAGATTTCTTAATATAGTAGAAGTAGTCATAGGATCAATGCCTGTCTCTTGCGACAGAATAATTTGTGTAGCTTCAGTATTTTCTCTCGACATATGATAGATCGCTCCAAGCAACTCCAATTGTGACCCTGTTAGACCAAATTCACCTAACAGGCGGAGCTTCCCTCTCTGCCAATATTTAGAAACTTTCCAAATTAAATAACCTATATCATCATTGGAATCTTCTAACTTATTACAATTTCCCACCATTCAATAGTTTTTATATTTCGGGACAAAAGTAATAAGCACACTTATTATAAGCGCACAATGCGACCAAATTAATTTACAATATTAACGTTTTTTAAAAAATAAATAACATTCATTTACAAAAAAAATGCCTTTTCGCTATTATAATTTACGAAAAGGCGCTCCCAGTAAGAGAATCCAAAATTTACTATTTTACATTTTCCTTGATATATACATCAAAAATATCACTTCCGGAAGATTCTTCAAATATTGTGAGATCAAAATATTTGACAATGCCAATAAAGTGATTTACTATTTCAGATAATATAAGTTCATATTCGGCCCATACGGTAGTATTAGTAAAGGTATATAGTTCTATTGGTAACCCTTGAGGTCCGGGAGGCAATTGTCTTACCAGCAAAGTGAGGTTCTTATCAATCCTCGGATGGTTGCGTAAATAATATATCCCATACTGAAGAAACAAGTCACTATTTGTTATCCGATACATATTTGATAATAAGCCCTCTCGCTTAGGCATCTTCGAAAACTCCTTTTGTTTAGCTGTGATATACTCTTTTAACCCATCAATCTCTTTATACTTCTCCAGCTCGTCATCAGTTAGAAATCGTATTGTATTATGTTTTATGTTCAGTGCTCTACGAAAACGTCTTCCTCCCGAATCCTGCATTCCTCTCCAGTTTTGGAACGAGTCGGAAATCAAGGCATAAGTAGGTACGGTTGTTATTGTTTTATCAAAATTTCTGATTTTAACGGTTGTAAGATTTATCTCTTCTACATTGCCATCTGCACCATATTTGTTCATCGTAATCCAATCACCGATTTGAACCATATTATTCGTTGTAACCTGGATACTCCCGGCAAATCCCTTTATTGAATCTTGGAATAATAACATCAGAATAGCAGAAGCCGCTCCCATCGCAGCAAAAAATGTAGTAGCCGACTTGCCTGTGAGGATAGAGTAGATAACAACGGCTCCAAAAATAAACAATACGATTTGAACAACCTGAAAATAACTTTTCATAGGTTTGTTCTGGAAAGCTGGCTTTTCTTGCAAAACACCACCAAATGACCGAACAATTGACATTATAATCCAGATAACCATGAATACCATATATACATCCGTAGCTTTAAGCATCGGGGTAATCATCGTATGGAAATCATAAAATATCACAGGAATCGTTCCTCTCACAAAAGAATAAGGGCCTATCAGTGCAAGATAATGCGGCAACCTGTTTTCTATTGTATAATTAATAAAAGATAGTTTTGTTATATTAACCGCTCTATGAAAAACAAAAAGCAATATCCTCCTTAATAAGTATTGCAAGCACAATACTATTATTACAACTAATGCAAATAACACAATCAGTTTGGTATATATTATCCCTTGTTCGGGAACGCCCAATCCTATCAAAAAATCTTGTATCCATAGAGCAATAGTTTTGGTTATCGAACCTGCTTCAGTTTGTATCTCTTTTGAATCCATTTCTATCATTTTATTACCTTATTTGTATTAAAATCCAATCTTCATACTTCAAAACACATAAATATATGAAATAATTCGACTTCTTCTAAAACTATTTTCTCTTAAATGTTATAAAACTTCATATTTAAAACAAATATAATTATTGACAGCCTTATTATTCCCTCACTTGACACCTTGACTATCCAGTATACCTAAACTGGCTTCCCTGTTTTGCTTACGCCTAAATCTGACAGATCTCGGAATTTACGCATTAATAGACCAAACTCTTCATCGAATAATCATTTGCGATAATAATACACCGGTTCTCATTTAGAATAATCTTTAGGTTACATTTGTCATTAATAGCTTGTTTCTACCAACTAGAAAACATTGTTAAATATCTCTTTTACATCATGTTTTCGTTTAGCTCTTTCCATAATAAACTTTTTTCAATATATTGTGATTGGTTATCGGTTATGTCGGTTGGATAAATTTCACTCACAACCAATTCAAACGATAGATATGATAAAAAACTTATTTTACAACAATTCATTGAAATTTAAACAGACTCTTAGCAAAAATGCACTACGAAACATTTGAACCAAGCAGTGTCCTTAAATCATTAGTTAAATGTTACTGGACGTTGGAAGTTCCTGCCGAAAACAACGCAGAGAAACAACGAATTGTACCCGATGGCTGTTTGGAAATGGCTTTTATTCTCGGAGACGATATTAGACGTTTTACTTCCGAATGTGAATTTATACTCCAACCTCGTGCAATGGTTCTTGGTCAGATCATAGACCCTTTTTACATTCAACCAATAGGCTATGTAAATACTTTTGCGGTTCGTTTCTATCCTTACGGTTTTGCAAATTTTGTAAAAACGTCTATCAAAGATCTTGCAAATAAGGAAACCCCGATCACTGAGCTTTTTGAAGTAACAAAAGCAAACGAGTTGGAACAAAACATCATTCACGCAACTGACACGCAACAAAGAATTAAGATTGTCGAAACTTTTTTATTGAACAAAATCAACGAGAAAGCGACAATCGACAATATTGTAAAATCAACTATTGATACACTTTTCTTAACAAATGGAAATTCATCGATTAGTACAATCCTCAAAGAAAATTTATCCAAGCGCAGACAATTGGAAAGAAATTTTATGAAGCAAATCGGAATCAGCCCCAAACAATTAGGAAAAGTAATCCGGCTGCAAACGGCTCTGAAAATGTTACTCAACCATAAAACCGAAACACTCACTCAAATCGCTTACGAAAACGAATATTACGACCAGGCGCACTTTATCAAAGATTTTAAAGAATTTACAGGAACCAATCCTAAGGAGTTTTTAGAAGATAGACAAAATGTGCTGTCATCCCTTTTCTACAAAAAAGATTAAGGCTGTCGCATTTTTACAATTTTGAAGATTAACGGTATTTTATCTTTGCAATTTCTAATCAATCTAATTTGTAAAAATAACAAAAGATAAAAAATTATGCGTAATTTAATTTCAATAGTAGAAATTCCAACAACAGACTTCTCAAGAGCAGTTCATTTTTATCAAACGATCTTAGGCATTACGATCGAAGAAGTCGATATGGACGGAACACAAATGGGGGTTTTGCCGAGTGACGGGGAAACCGTAAATGTAGTTTTAGTCAAAGGCAACGATTACAAACCGACAAGTGATGGAGCGGTTCTTTACTTGAATGCAGGAAATGACCTACAACCAATGCTCGAAAAGGTAAGCAAAAATGGAGGGGAAATCATTGTAGAGAAAACCCTAATCAGTCCTGAAATGGGATTTTTTGCACTATTTATGGATACAGAAGGAAATAAGTTAGGACTGCATTCAGCACAATAAGCTGATGAGATAGGAGATATAAATTAAGGACTAAGAGTCTGTTTAAATTTCAATGAATTATTGTAAAACAATCTGTTTGTAGGATACTTAAAACAATATTTAAAGGTGGTTTCAGAACGATCAAACAACGTCGGGTAATAGAACGAACTTTTGTCTTGAAATACCGACTATAAAATTATTGTTGAACAAAGTTTAAACAGACTCTAAACCAATCTTAACCTTTTTTTTAGGTCGGAAGCGAAGTACGCAAACGTATAAAAAATCATTAAGTTATCATTAAGAATTCCATTCCGTTTCTGCATTCAATCAATAATCAGATAGTCTTCTACAAATCTTTTCCGAGAGAATAAAGCAAAGACACAGATAAGATTACACAACAAATGTGAATAGAATATATCGCATCACTATTCTTATTAATCTATAAATAAACTATCTTTGCGCCTGAAAATTACTAATCGAAAAACAATATACTTATGAAACCAACCTTGTACGTACTTGCTGCCGGCATGGGAAGCCGTTATGGCGGATTGAAACAACTTGACGGTCTTGGTCCCAATGGCGAAACCATTATGGACTATTCGATCTACGATGCTCTTAGAGCTGGATTTGGAAAGATAGTTTTTGTTATCAGAAAATCATTTGATAAAGAATTTCGTGAAAAGATTATATCCAAATACGAAAAGCATATACCGGTAGAAGTAGTATATCAGGAATTGGACAACCTACCTGAGGGTTTTACACTACATCCCGACAGACAAAAGCCTTGGGGTACAAATCATGCTGTGATGATGGCTAAGGAGGTTATACACGAACCTTTTGCTGTAATCAACGCTGATGACTTCTATGGACGCGAAAGCTATGAAATACTAGCAAAACAATTAATAGCAATGACCGGAACTGAAAACCATTATTGCATGGTTGGATACCGATTAAGCAATACCTTGTCGGAAAGTGGTGCTGTAGCTAGAGGTGTTTGCGAAACAGATAACAATCATTTTCTGTCGAGCATCGTAGAACGTACCCACATCGAGCGCAAAGACGGTGTTATTCAGTACAAAGATGCAGAAAACTATTGGTTCGAATTACCTGAAAATGCTCCCGTTTCGATGAATATGTGGGGCTTCACTCCCGACTATTTCGAACATTCTGACAAGTACTTTGTTAAGTTCTTAGAAGCAAATGAAGGAAACCACAAAGCCGAGTACTTTATCCCGCTGTTAGTAGATCATTTGATTTTGAACAAAACAGCAGACGTTAAGGTATTGGATACTCCATCCAAGTGGTTTGGTGTGACATATGCTGAAGATAGAGATGGAGTAGTAGGAAAGCTTCAAAAGTTAGTAGAAAAAGGTGAATATCCGACTCCTTTATGGAAATAAACCTAAAAGGTTATTTTATACTATTTTGAAATCTTTTATCACTATTTTTTGTTACTTTTGCATAGTAATCTATAGGTGACAACACGAATTAACGAGATTTGTACACCTTGGATAGCAAAAAGGCATGAATTTCAATAAATATACATTATATAATAATAAATTTAACAACAATGGTAAGTTATAAAGACCTAGGATTAGTAAACACTAAAGAGATGTTTGCAAAAGCTGTAAAAGGAGGATATGCTATCCCTGCTTTCAATGTAAACAACATGGAACAATTGCAGGCTATCGTTCAAGCTGCTGCTGAAACAAAATCTCCGGTAATTGTTCAAGCATCAAAAGGTGCTCGTCAATATGCTAACCCTATTTTATTACGTTATATGCTACAGGGTGCTGTAGAATATGCTAAAAGTCTAGGTTGGGAAAAACCACAAATCGTGCTTCACTTAGACCACGGTGATACTTTCGAAACATGTAAAGACTGTATCGATTCAGGATTCTCTTCTGTAATGATCGACGGTTCTCACCTTCCATACGAAGAAAACATTGCTCTAACCAAGAAAGTTGTAGAATATGCACATCAGTTTGGTGTAACAGTTGAAGGCGAACTTGGAGTATTAGCAGGTGTAGAAGACGAAGTTGTTGCAGAACACCATACTTATACAAGACCTGAAGAAGTAGTAGACTTTGCTACAAGAACAGGTTGCGACTCTTTGGCTATCTCTATCGGTACTTCTCACGGAGCAAACAAATTTACTCCTGAACAATGTACAAGAGATGAGAACGGTCATTTAGTTCCACCTCCATTGCGTTTCGATATCCTTGAAGCTATCGAAAAAGAACTTCCTGGATTCCCTATCGTTCTTCACGGAGCATCTTCAGTTCCTCAAGAAGAAGTAGCAACTATCAACAAATATGGTGGTGCACTTAAAGATGCAATCGGTATCCCAGAAGAACAACTTCGTAGAGCTGCAAAATCAGCTGTTTGCAAAATCAATATCGACTCTGACAGCCGTCTTGCTTTGACTGCTGCTGTTCGTGAAGTATTTGCAACTAAACCTGCTGAGTTTGACCCACGTAAATATCTTGGACCAGCTCGCGACAATATGAAGAAACTATACAAACACAAAATTGAAGCTGTGTTAGGTAGTGCAGGAAAAGCTGAATAAAAAGACTTTTATATAATCTGAAAAGGGAGTTACTAATTAGTAGCTCCTTTTTTATTTTATGATTTTTTAATTACAAACACCGAATAGTCTAAACAAATAGACGTATATTTATAGCCTATATAATTTTTATATCATGCAACTAACGAAAGCCGAAGAACAAATAATGCAGATCCTTTGGACAATGGAAGAAGGTACTGTTCAGGATATATTAAAAAAGTTTGACGAAAACAAACCTGCACGTACTACCATAGCTACAATACTCAGCATTCTCGAAAATAAAAACTTTGTAGAACATCGTAGTGAAGGTCGATCAAATATCTATAAAGCAGTTGTAACAAAAGAAGATTATTCTAAAAAGCAATTGTTTGGCTTCGTTAAGAACTATTTCAACGGCTCTTTTTCCTCCATGGTTTCATTCTTTGCTAAAGAAACCAATCTCAGTATAGAAGAGATGGATAAGCTTCTGAAAGAAACACGTGAAACTCTAGAAGAAAAAGATACTAACCCTGAATAACGATGGAAGCTTTTCTTTTATATATTGTCAAATCGGGTATATGCCTAAGCATATTCCTCATCGTATATATTATCTTCCTCCGCCCTACTACGTTCTATAGATTCAATAGAATATTCTTAGTATCGGGCTTTATAATGTCATTCATAATACCGGCTATCCGTTATACTTACGATGTACTAGTTCCTGCAGTAACGACAGTTGAAAGAACGATGTCAGAAACAGCCTATACCGTCAAATCACAATCGCCGGATATATGGACAATTCTCTTTATCGTATATCTCACAGGCTTCTTTATTGTATCAGGCAGAAATGTTATGGCATACAGAAAGCTTCGCTTGCTTGTAAGAAATGGTACACATGCGAAAAAAGACAATATTAATATAATAGAAAGCAATCATATCAAATCTCCATTTTCCGTCTTAAACTATGTATTACTAAATACTCAGAGCCTTTCCAAAACAGAAAAAGAGCTAATTCTACAGCATGAAATCATGCATATCAATCAGAGACATTGGTTAGACCTCCTGTGCAGCGAGTGTATATTGCTTATACAATGGTTCAATCCTTTATCTTGGTTTTATGTACATCTACTAAAGGAAAACCACGAGTTTCTGGCAGATAAAGCTGTTATAGAATCGGGTGTTTCTCCGGCAATATATCAGGCAGTACTTATCAACCAACGATTTCAGGGACAGGTATTTTCTTTTACCAGCTCATTCAACGATCACAAACCGATCAACCGGCTAAATATGCTACGTAAAGAAAAAAGCTCGCCTTGGAAGCGAATCTCTGCCCTTACTATTGTTCCTGTATTCGGAGTATTTATATGGCTTTCGGCTGTGCCCAATTACATCGTACAACCGATAGAAAATACAATGATACCGATAAAGAAAGAGGGAAACCCTGACAAGCCTGAGATCCTTGTATTAAGAGCAAAGGACAGTATAAAAGTAGAATTGAAAGAAAAAGTCACTTTTACGAATGCCGAAGAGCTGCAACCTCTATATATTATAGATGGGATAAAGTCGCAAGATGGTATAAAAGATCTTAGTCCTGATGAGATAGAAAGTATATCTGTATTAAAAGACAAAACAGCAACAGACCACTTTGGTAATGATGCCAGAGGAGGTGCTATATTAATAACCACAAAGAAAAAGCACAACACTCATATATCAGACTCCCTTGTTGTAACAAACAATAATTTGGAAAACAAAAAGGGTACTATATCCATTTTGCCATCGACAAAGAAAAGCGAAAAATCAAATGATTTGCCGGATCAACTATTAATACTAATAGATGGAAAAGAATCTTCGAAAAAAGATATGGATTCACTCGACCCAAACAATATAGAATCAGTGGAAGTGCTTAAGAATAAGGATGCTGCTTCGGCGCATGGGAATAAAGATGTTATAAAAATAACATTGAAGAAATAGTAGCCCAATAACCAGTCTACTTTTCCATCCACTTGGGATTATGCTTTCCTATCTCACAAAATATCGGACAGTCTTCATCATGAGCTCCCGGTAAATAACCCGTACTCATCAGAAATTCATTTACAATTTCTCCTCCTGTAAATTTAAATGTCTTCTTGAAAAGCTTCACCCACTCTTCCTTTGTTTTGGGGTGATGCAAATCTAACCAACCTTTGAAAGAGCCGAACTCTTTTTGCAACAATAGAATCACATTCGCATTGTGTATAGCCGCATCTATTTTCAGTCGGTTTCTTATTATACCTGCATCATTGAGCAATCGGGTTCGCTCTTCATCACCATAGCTTGCCACGGTAGTGATATCAAAGTTATTATAAGCATTCCTGAAGCCGGATTGCTTATTTAATATTGTTTCCCAACTTAGCCCTGCCTGATTGATTTCAAGCACCAAACGCTCGAAAAGCTCATTGTCATCCTCAATAGGAAAACCATAATGGTTGTCATGATACGTCCTATGCTGATCTTTTTCTCCGTGGGCAAGCCCTTTTATATAATCACAATAGCTCATTTTATATTTTCTATAGTTTAGAATTATTTATTCGGAATACAAAATAAGGATTTTCTTTGTTAATCTGCTGCACTAGTATTAAATATTGAAATTTCGGTTCTCCATATATATAAGTGACATATCCTCAAAATATAAACACCTAACTACATACGAGTTATAGCAAAAAAAGTAACAAAAGTAACACTTTTCAGTATGTTTTCTCCTGTTACCTTTTGATCTATCATCATACGCTCAAATGTACGAATCATAATATGTCAAAGACCCTTTATAATAGACAATTTTAGCATTAAAAAATAAAGATGCTATATTTGTAATACAACTCAAGTAATTAGTAAAAATTAATGTTGTATTGCAAAAAACTCTGTGTTACTTTTTTTACTCTGTGGTAAAAAATAGATGAGAGCGAATGCGACAAGAATTCCTTTTTTAGAATTTAATGCTTAAATAGAGATGATAGAAATAGAACAAATAAAAGAAGTAACACCAGATATAGTCTCAGCCTTCTGCCGACTGATGCCACAGCTTGCTCCACATTTAAAAGCTCCTCAGATGGAGGACTTAAGCCATATCGTTAATGATAAAAACAAATATATTTTTATCGCTTCCAATCCTCAGATAGTGGGAACAATCACCTTAGTAATTGTAAAGATACCATCGGGAACAAGAGCCTGGATAGAAGACGTTATTGTAGACCAACATGCCAGAGGGCAATCTATTGGCGAAAAGATGCTACAGTACGTCATCGACTTTGCTAAAAAGCTGAATATAGCAAGTATCAATCTCACATCGAGCCCAAGCCGTATAGCAGCCAACAAGCTGTACCAGAAATTAGGATTCAATCTCCGTGAAACAAATGTTTACAGAATAGATGTAGATTAAAGCTAGTTGAGTTAAAAGACAACTATCGTTTGTATTAAACGCCTATATCTTTATATATATACGTTTTTTATACAAGACATTCCCTACCAGCCATGCGACAAAAACAAAAATTAGTGCAAAAAGCAAGGATCCAAAATAATCGCCTAATACTGGTTGCAACAGATCGTTATATAAATAAGATTTCGGATTAGTCGTTGCCTCATTGCTGCTGAAATGTATTCCGTCTGCAAGAGTTGCCATAACGCCTGCTAGGACATATATAAACAAAGGATTCACCCCAAACGATTCGAAAAATACCGACCACTTCTTATACCCCTTCACATCGATGATCCATATAAGCAGCGATAAGAAGGTAGCACCCAATCCACATGTAGTCAGAACAAATGTCGGAGACCATATCTTCTTATTTATAGGACAGCCGTAACTCAACAGAAAGCCAGAAAAGGTAAGTATTGCACCTATAATAAACAGGTGAAGCATCCTTTGTTGGTTATCTTTTGTTTCCATCAATATTTTTCCACAATAGAAACCGATCAATACATGACAGACAGCAGGGATGGTGCTTAAAATACCTTCGGGATCGAGACCGAACTCTGTGTACATATGATTCAGTCCAAGAATACTTTGATCTGTCACTGCTAGGATATTGTATCCTTCCGTGGCAAAACCGTTCCCGAAAAGTAAAAGCAAGAAATAACCGACCAGACCGACTACAATTATATACGGTATATACTTATGTTTTAGAAATATTGCTATCAGAGATGTTATTCCATACGTAAGTGCCAAGCGTTGCATTACACCGAGAATACGCAGATGTTCAAAATTGGTGACGGATCTGCTCAACCGTTCCCAAAATCCCAGATTCTCGGCAGCTAAACCATGGTATGTACCGAATGAAACACCCAACCAAGAAAGTCCCAGACCGATAAGAAATATAACGAATGTACGTTTCAGTATTTTTCTTAGTGTGGGCACAGAAAACTCAAAGTTGAATTTCCGTAACGAGATAAAGGTAGAAATACCCATAATGAACATGAAAAACGGAAAGATAAGGTCTGTGGGAGTTAATCCATTCCACTCGGCATGTCTCAACGGAGCATATATATGCCCCCATGATCCGGGGTTGTTCACAAGTATCATTCCGGCGATGGTGATACCCCTCAAAACATCGAGAGATAAAAGGCGACTGCTAGCTTTTGCTTCCATTATATAGTTATTTCTAATAGTTTAGATCTAAAACAGCACAAATATAATAAACTAACAGAGCATACGAGCATAAGTCAATTTATTTTATGAAGAGTTCCAGACTTTTCTTTTTTGTATCTTTTTCCCTTTGGACATAGAGAGAAATCTCTTATCGAGATCCGTGATTAACACTCAGTATGACAAATACATTAAAAATATACCGAAAGAAAGCAATTTTATATACCTTTGAATCGTACCGATTTGATTTTACTTAAAATCATTCAAAAATTTATTAACCTAAGCCCAATTCCAAATGAGATTTATTGACAAAACACTATTAATTATACTGTTCATTTTCATTGTATGCTCACACAGCAAGGCACAGTCTGCTGCACCTATAGAACTGAAGGTCATGAGTTTTAATATCTGGCACGGAGGAGGCTCTTCCATTGGTGCAACAGGAAAAGTATTTGTAGAAAGCCAAGCCGATATAATTGGTATTCAGGAATCAACACACAACGGGAAAAATACAGCGGTTCATTTGGCCGATAGTTTGGGTTGGCATTCATACGTTTTCGAAGGACGAACCATCGTGACAAAATATCCGATTGTAGATACCTCGGCAAACAATCACGGAGTAAAAATAAAGATCAATAAAGACCATTTTGTTTGGATGTTCAATGTTCATCTGATGTATTGCCCTTACGAGCCTTACCAACTGAATGGCATAGAGTATTGTGGCGGCCCAATACTCCACTCTGCAGAAGAAGCTATAGCCTCCGCTATCAAATCGAGAGGGAACACCGTAGACTCAAATATTGCCGATATAATAGAAGTTCGGAAAGAGGGCTATCCGATATTTCTCACAGGCGATTTCAACGAGCCCTCTTATCTCGACTGGACAACAAAAGCTGTTGATGCAGGACTATGCAAAACAGCAGTAGAGTGGCCTTCTACAAAGGCATTTTCAGACAAGGGAGGTATGAAAGATTCGTATCGAACATTCTATCCCGATGAAGTAAAAAAGCCGGGGCACACGTGGACAACACTGCCTGAAACCTCTGCATATAAAGAAGTTCTCGACCGCATCGATTTTGTCCTTTTCTCGGGTGAAAAAATAGAGTTGAAAAATTCTCAGATTGTAGGAGAAGAAAGCCCTCTGAGTGATATCAGGTTTAAAAATTACCCTTCAGATCATAGAGCAGTACTAAGCACTTTTATCCTTAAATAAGCTGAGTAGCTTGCTTGTTTACAGCCCGATACCTTACAGGTGATACACCCATCATCTTTTTAAAAAGGCGAGAATAGTAATAAGGATCATCAAAACCAACCATGATGGATATCTGATTCACTTTCATTGTGCTATTGATCAAGTAGTAACAAGATCGTTGCACCTTAAGTTGATTGAAATACTCCATCGGAGCAATCCCCATATTCCTGTAAAACAAACGATAAAAATAAGAAACAGAATATCCAAAGTGCCTTGCAATATCAGACAACTTTAGTTTATTTCCTATATTTTGATTCATATAGTGCGTTGCCAGATGTATTAGAGAAGTCCCGTATTTATTTTCTGTTTTAGGGTCTCCGGATCTTTTCACGTATAAAATAGAGGCTAGAAAATAAGCCAATCCAGAATTTGCATATTGTAGTGCACTATCATCATAAGAATCGAGTAAAACATTATAAATATCCTCAAACAATTTGAAACGTTCATCAATACGCAGCGTATTTTCCGAATCCAAAGAAATCACCTGCCCATATACTTTTGAGAACAACTCAGATTTATAACCTTTGAAATGTATCCAGTAAATTGACCATGAATTCAGCTCATTAGCACCATAACGATGTGCTTTATTTGCAGGTAATATAACAAACTGATTCTCACCTACAGCCTGCATCTTTCCATCTAGTTCGATCCATCCGCCACCTTTGGTACAATATATAAGAATATTTTCGGGACATCCCTCGGGTCTGTTTATATAATGATATTTTGCATTTGGAAAATACCCTAACGAATGAAAATACAAATCATTCATCATCGGATTCTTACCCATTCTATCGACAATAAAGTATGGTAGTATTATGCTCCATTGTCCCTGAAAGCCATGTTTTATTTGCATCATTTCACCCTGTTTTTAGATATCAAATAAAAATAGCAATAATAATCCATCCTTTTAGCAAAAATAGTCTATCTTTTTTATTCTCCGCATTCACTATTTTTGTTTTAATATCATGAAAAATATACTTTTAGACAAAATAAGTAGCGACTTTTTGCAACCTTAATTATCCATGAATTTTCATTTTCCTGTTGATTAATTATAAACAAAATAAATCACAGAACGAAAGTAGGGTATCAAAATCTTATGATCAAAGAACTTTAAACAGCTATTATATGACTTCTCGTAGAAATTTTATAAAAAAATCAGCTATAGCCGCTGCCGGTTTATACATTTTTCCATCAAATGTTATCAGCGGATTGGGACATAAAGCCCCTAGTGACAAACTTAATATAGTGGGTATAGGCGTAGGTGGAAAAGGACATCCTAACCTTGTAGGAATGAATACTGAAAATATAATAGGTCTTTGCGATGTAGACTGGGCTTATTCTAAAAACTGTTTCAATGACTTCCCGAAAGCCAAGCGTTACAAAGATTGGCGCAAAATGTTTGATGAAATAGGTAAAGAGATTGATGGTGTAATGATATCTACCCCCGACCATACACATGCCATCATAGCAGCAACAGCATTAACGCTGAACAAACATGTTTACTGTCAAAAGCCATTAACACACTCAATATATGAAAGTCGTCTGCTAACACGTTTGGCTGCCAAACATAAGGTAGCGACTCAAATGGGGAATCAGGGAAATTCGGGCGATGGAGTACGTCAGGTATGCGAATGGATATGGAACGGAGAAATAGGCGAAGTGCGTGAAGTGCATGCATGGACAGACCGCCCGATATGGCCTCAAGGGTTACAGCGTCCTAAAGAAGTAGTAAAAGTACCTTCAACATTGGATTGGGATAACTTTATAGGGCCTGCTCCTTTCCGCCCTTACAACCCCGTGTATACTCCTTGGAATTGGCGTGGCTGGTGGGATTTCGGCACGGGAGCTTTTGGCGATATGGCTTGCCATGTGCTCGACCCTATCTACCAAGCACTAAAGCTCGGTTATCCGACTAAGATACAGGGTAGTTCTTCCCTTATCAATACCGAATCTCCGCCTCAGAGCGAACAGGTAGAATTTACATTCCCTTCACGAGACAATATGCCTAAAGTAGCAATGCCCGAGGTAAAGGTATATTGGTATGATGGCGGGCTTTTCCCTCATCGCCCTGATTTGCTCCCCGATGGAACCGATCTTATGAGAGATGGGCTTGGTGGCTGTTTATTCGTTGGCTCGAAAGATACGCTGCTAACTGATTGTGGTGGATTTAATCCTCGCTTGCTATCGGGACGTACACCGAATGTTCCTCAAACCCTTCGACGTGTTCCGGGTGCTACAGGATATTCTGACGGATATCATGAGCAGGATTGGATCAGGGCTTGTAAAGAATCTGCAGACAACAGGGTTGAAACATCGAGCAACTTCGCATATGCCGGGCCATTCAACGAAATGGTCTTACTTGGTGTTCTTG
Source organism: Dysgonomonas sp. (assembly GCF_035323175.1). Classification (NCBI taxonomy): domain Bacteria; kingdom Pseudomonadati; phylum Bacteroidota; class Bacteroidia; order Bacteroidales; family Dysgonomonadaceae; genus Dysgonomonas; species Dysgonomonas sp. Next base: position 488,818 of record NZ_DAOKYH010000001.1, read on the forward strand.
CCATACGGTTACAAAGTCTGAATAAAATTTTGAAATGGGATGGAGAGAAAATGAAGTTTACAAATATAGGAGCAAACGAAGAACTAAGAATTGTCTCAAAAGATAGCTTCCGTGTAGAAGACGGGCATCCACACTTTGAAAGAGAGTATATAACATCAAATGCACAAGCCACCGCTGCTGAATACATAAGGCATACATATAGGGATGGATGGGCTTTGCCTGCGATGCCTTAAACTCAGACATAAAGAGTATGTCAAGGATGATTTAATTCGATAATATTCATATCTTTGGTATACTTTTATATTCTTTCGTACAAGAATATTATACGCACGAATCGAGAAACGCCCAGATTATAACTACTTATTTTTAATACCAAACAATATGAAAAATTTGAAGCTTTTATTATTACTCATCTCTTTATGTTTTATAGGATGTAAAGATGGGACAAAACAACCCGAATGGAAAATGGGTATTCAGACATATACATTCCACAAATTCACGCTGATGGAAACGCTCGACAAAACAAAAGATCTGGGTATTCACTATGCCGAAGCATTCTTCTCTCAGGCTTTAGGAAAGAATTTTCCTGATACGGCCTATTTGAACTTTGATTTGTCGGAAGAAACAAAAGCACAACTGAAAAAGGAATTTAAAGACCGGAATATTACCTTATATGCCTTCGGTGTAGCATCGTATGATACGAATGAAGAATGGGAGCGATTTTTCAGTTTCTCGAAAGATATGGGAGTACATACCGTAACATGTGAACCAAAATTAGAACAACTTGACTTTGTTGAACAACTTGCACTCAAATACGATATCGAAGTAGCCATACATAACCATCCTGAACCTTCTATCTATGCAAATCCGGATGTACTTGTAAAAGCCCTCGAAGGACGAAATAAGATAATGGGCGTATGTGCTGATATCGGACATTGGAAAAGAACAGGAAACGACCCTATAGAAGCTCTCAAAAAATTTGATGGACGAATAAAGGTTGTACACATGAAAGACCTCAACGAAGGAATGGAGGATACAACATGGGGAACAGGAGTATTGCAAGTAAAAGAAGTAATCAATGAACTGAAAAGACAAAACTTCAACGGGCTTATTTCTACCGAGTATGAAAGCTTTGGAGATTCTCAAATAGATGATATCAAGAAAAGTCTGGAATACTTTATGCTGAACTCAAAATAGTAGTGGCAACGCAAAAGAAACAGTAAGGGTAAAAATAAGAAAAGAGCTGTATATTTTAATATACAGCTCTTTTCTTATTTTTGTAGTTGTCTCACAAGGATTCGAACCTTGAACGACTGAACCAAAATCAGTTGTGTTACCATTACACCATGAGACAATACCATTTGCTTCAAAAGCAGTGCAAAAGTAGAAGTTTTTTATTAATAAACAAAGCTTTTCGATATGTTTTTGTTGAATTTCTTATAAAGAAAGACTGCTCTTAATAGATTATTGATACAATAGCATCTCTAACCGTTTCATAGCCAATAAAAAAGAGGCTGTAACAAAATTACAGCCTCTTGCTAAAATATTTTGAATATTTTATCTTCCTTGTTCCAGTCTTAATGTAACTGTAGGTTGGTCGCAAACTTCTGATGGTCCGAAGAACTGAATTGGCCCCGGATATACAAACTCTGTTCCAACAGCCCACTCTTCACGATGTGCAGCAAAATATTGGAATGGTGCTCCATCAAGTTTCACTAAAGCTTTCTGGATTACAGGTTTCATTTCGCCATGACGACGTTCCATATTCATCATCATTGTTACAGGCACACCTCCGGCAATCCATTCGCTAGCAGGCGCTGTTGTGTTGCGCACAGAAGACATATAACCGGTCTTACCTGCAGCGATAAGAGCAGCAGCAGTATATCCTAACGAATAACAATAATCTGAATCGTAGTTTGAAGGAGTTGCACAACGTCCTTCGTAACCGAAGAAGTGTTCCTGAGCAGCAAACTTACCTTTGTATTTACCGGCAACTTTCATTTCAGCCAGTTTATTACCTACCATTTCAGATAATAGCTTCTCTGTTTCGATCAAAGAAACTTGTACGTTTCCGTGAGGGTCACGATCTAAAGTCAACTGACGAGCTACACCGGAAGGTAAGCTTGCGAATATTTTCGCATTTTCGGCAGACAAGTTCTTTTGGATATATGCAAGCTGATCATCTTTAGGAACAGCATTGAATTCACGTTGATGATGTGCCAAGAAATCATTCAATTCTGAAATAAGACCTTTCATGGCAGGAATAAATTCGATAAGACCTTCAGGGATCAATACTGTTCCGAAGTTATTACCATCTTCTGCACGTTTAGCTACAACATTTGCTATATCTGTAACGATATCATCCAAAGACAATTTTTGAGCTTCTACCTCTTCTGAGATAATACATACGTTTGGTTGTACTTGAAGAGCACATTCCAATGCGATATGAGAAGCAGAACGTCCCATTAGTTTGATAAAGTGCCAGTATTTACGAGCAGAGTTACAGTCGCGTTGTATATTACCGATAACTTCAGCATATACTTTACAAGCTGTGTCGAAACCGAATGATGTTTCTATCATTTCGTTTTTCAAGTCACCGTCAATTGTTTTCGGACAACCGATTACCTGAACACCTGCATTGATTTCTTTGTAGTATTCAGCAAGCACACAAGCATTTGTGTTCGAATCGTCACCACCGATAATAACAAGAGCTTTTATATCTAGTTTTTTCAATATTTCAAGACCTTTGTCAAATTGCTCTTTGCTTTCGAGCTTTGTACGACCAGAACCGATAATATCAAAACCTCCTGTATTACGATATTCATCGATAATGTCGGCTGTAAGTTCTTTATAATCGTGATCAACCAAACCGCCCGGGCCCATTAGGAATCCGAAAAGACGACTGCTGACATTCATATTTTTTATACCATCAAAAAGACCGGCGATAACGTTATGACCACCAGGAGCTTGTCCTCCAGAAAGTATAACTCCTACATTGATAGCAGGTAAGCTTACCTTTTCTGAAGTTTCTACAAACTTGATAGTCGGCATCCCATATGTATTAGGGAATAACTTTTTCACCTCTTCCTGATCTGCTACGGATTGAGTAGCTGCTCCTTCCTCAACTTTTACAGAGCCATACAATGCTTTTGGCATTTTAGGGTTATAAGCAGCTCTTGCAATTTGTAACGCACTTTTTTTCATTTGTTTTTATTGATTATATATAGTTTAATATTCTCATTTTTAAGGCACGCAAATTTCGTCATTTTTTTTGATATATGAAAGAGATTAATTCTCATCAAGGAGGATTTTTACGAACCTCCTCTTATATTTTTACTTATTTTAAATTTTTGATATTTTTTGATGACTTTTTATTACTCTTTTCTACCTTAAAAGTCATTCTATTCGCATAGATATAATTCAGAAGCAATACAACTTTCATTTTGAAAGACAAAATAACTAAAACTAAAAACAAATAGAATATATAAATACTATATTAACTATATTTAACTGCATTCTTGTAACTTTTTGTCACAAAACACGTCTTATATATAAAGAAACAAAAGTATCTTTGTATAACTAAATAAATAAAGCCATGAACCTAAAAAAATTATTATTATTCGCAGTTCTATTTTTATCATTGAGCATATATGCTAATGATCCGGAAACAGTGATGTTCAGCAATATAGAAACAACTGAAACAGGTTGCGTAAAGGAATTCTTGTTATGTGACAAAAACACCAACGCCCCTTTAACCAAGACGGTTTATAACTATGATGCTACCGGACGTATGCAAGAAAAAGCTACCTACGAATGGGATGGAGCAAAAGGATGGATCGGTGTTCAAAAATATGAATATAGCTACGATAAAAACAATCAGCCAACAGCTCCTACCCTATATAAATGGGACAATAAATCTAGCAATTGGTCAAAAAAATAAACCTCTCCAATAGTCGGAAAAGTGGAAGCCTTGCATAAAATGATGCGAGGCTTTTTTCATTTGCTACCTTAACGTAAAAAGATAAAAGTATAAACTTCATAAAAATGACCATAAACGATGTTCTCTCTTCTGATACATCATCGTATTTCTGAATAAAAAATGACCTTTTAAAAACTTTTTTGCCTGTTCTATGTTTAAATACTAAAATATAACAGGAGAATGTGACGGTAAGAAAATGAGGAAAACCATTGAAGATTGTACAATCCTAAATTATTAGTACAAAGCCCACAAGGCTCAATCGAAGTCTTGGTACAGTAAAAAAAGGAGTCGAATAGAGTATTAAAAGAGAGAGATCATAAACATGGTCTCTTTTCGTTCATATTAATAATGAATAAATACAACAATACTCTGAATGATATACTTTTAGAATCAACCATTTAAACAAAGTTACCAAATCTCATAACAAAACAATATGGCCCTTGACTTTATTCTTATTACAATCGGAACAGTCCTTGTCATCATCGGGATTATCGGGTGTATTTTACCCGCTTTACCGGGAGTTCCGCTAAATTACATCGCAATTATTCTGTTACAATTTACGTCCAAAATAAATTTCTCCACAGAATTTCTTGTTGCTTGGGGTATAATTATCATAATTGTCCAACTATTAGATTATTACATCCCTATTTGGGGTACTAAAAAATTGGGAGGGGGTTCGTACGGTGTATGGGGAAGTGCTATAGGGATGGTACTAGGTCTTTTCATCTTTCCTCCCTGGGGTTTTATTGTCCTCCCTTTTGTCTGTGCTGTAATAGGAGAGATATTGGACAATAAAGAGTTCAGTGTCGCACTGAAGGCGGGCTTTGGTGCTTTTGTTGGCTTCTTAGCCGGAATCATAATGAAACTAGTTGTTGCAATTATCCTGTCTTTCTTTTTCTTTAGAGAAGTTGTCAGGTACTTTATCAACAACTAGATATAGGATTCAGTCTATAACTATACAATTCAGACACCTACCCCCTTATCATCCATAATTATTCACGAACCAAATAAACAGAGCCAGTAATATAAGACCCGCCGTAATAGCCAAAGCTATTTTAGCAACACTATATGGTCTGTCGCCTGTTACACGTCCCGTACGTGCATTCACAAAGAAATGATATAGCTTGTTGTTATATGTATAAGACGACATATACACAGGCAACAATATCAACTTGAATTTCACATCACTAAAGGACATCTTTTTAGAATGTATACGTTGCCTATCACCTCCGATATCTTGACAGATAGCATAGTCAATATCCGACTCCATCTTACTTTTGGCTGCCACATATCCGGTTTGCATATTTATATTATACTTCTCTGTAATAAAGCCACTAAGAAAGCGATTATCTGCCTCTACCATGTTCATCATATCCCAATTGCTGATCTCGGTCATCACTTGTGTTGTGATAATTTTGGATGCAGGAATCATAACATCGTCGAAGAACAAAGAAATATGCCCGCTAACATCACTCCAACGTGTGCGTGTCTCGGTACGACGATTTTTACCCACTCCTACCGTGGTGGTATAATCATCTCCTCGTTCGCCGGTATAATCCGTCTCGGTCTGAGCATCGTAAGTCCAACAAGGGATATAAACACCCTGTTGTCTGCGATCGTACAAAGCCCTCGACTTTAATTTATTGGGAGCAAACCATCGTCTGGATATCCAAACAGACATATAGCTCCCGATCTCATTATCAGAAATCTTGAACGGCAACAAGTACGATGGCTGAACAAGGCGTTCCTCGTGGGCATCCGATACAATCAGCGGTGTTGCACAATAAGGACACTCTACAGACTTCATGCTTTCGTCGAAAGTAGATTCTGCACCGCAAGTACGGCAACTGATTACTTTCGTGGCTTTAGTATTTAATACCTCCGCTTGTTCTGCATACGTATCAAAATCAAGCTCCTGTACGTCATCAACCTTTTTACTATTGATGGGAGTATCCATCCCGCAGTAATCGCAGTGAAGAAAATCTGTTCCCGGTTTGTATTTAAGAGCAGCGCCACATTGCGGACATTGATATGTGTCGCTGCCATTCAATGTAATTTGAAAGTTATCCGCCATATCCTAATCTTGTTTTGGCAGAGGAGGAGGTGTCATTGTCCAAAGGTCTTGCAAGTCCGGCTGATTTCCTGCCGGAGCCCAATCTGCCAATCCGCTTTTCCAAACCAAAGTATCACGGGTCAGTGTATTGCTCTTTGACAGTTCTACTAATGCAGCCTTATCAAAAGGGCCTGCTTGCTGCCCGTTCACTGCCACATAGTAAGAAGCAGCACCCGGAAGTGGTGGTGGCACAGCTTGTCCCGAAGGATTTTGATTTGCTGGATGTGTCTGGTTAGCCATCGATTGCACCATCTGATTGGCCATTGCCATACCTGCACCAAGCCCGACTCCCATACCGGCCGTACCCGAAGGGTTTTCGGCAGCCGCTTCCATAGCCTTTGCAGCCTTCATTTTGGTCAGTTTATCCAAATCTATTTTATCAAGGCGGCTAAGTTCGAATATCTCTTTCTTCACCTCATCAGGCATAGAGATATTCTCTATCAGGAATTTGGTTACATCCATACCGTATGCACCAAAATCATCCTTCATATAGCCGAATATAACTTCCGAAAGTTCATTCAGGTTAGCGGCATACGATTCTATCGGCAAGTTTGACTCTGCTGCGGCATCCGAAAAGCGGGTAACAATAATACTCTTCAGCTGTTCTTTGATATTGTCGGTAGTAAAGGTCTGATTCGTTCCAACGATCTCCCTAATAAACACAGGGGCATCGGTTATCTTGAATGAGTACATCCCAAATGCTCTTATTTCGACCATTCCAAAACGATTATCGTTTAAAATTATGGCATTCTTAGTTCCCCATTTCTGGTCTATAAAGTTCTTTGTACTCACAAAATAGACTTCTGCCTTGAACGGACTATTAAATCCATACTTCCATCCTTTCAGCGTAGTGAGTATCGGCAGGTTTTGAGTGTTAAGCGTATAAGTGCCGGGTGTAAAAGTATCGGCGATTTCGCCCTCATTTACAAATACGGCTATCTGTCCTTCGCGAACAATCAGTTTCGCATTGTTTTTTATTTCGTTGTTGTACCTCTCAAAACGATAAACAATAGTATCTTGCGTATTATCTAAAAATTCGATAATATCTATTAATTCATTTCTTAGCTTATCAAAAAGTCCCATACCTGATATTTTTTGAGTTAATATTCTTTCTTCAAAAATATATTATTTTTATCATTAAAAAGCAGTTTTACAGCTTTTTATTTTCTTTTATCAAAGTTCGTGCTACGATCTCATATTCAGCAACCAAAGCAATTCTCCCAACATAAAAAGTAACAAAAGTAACAGGTATCAGCATATTATTTATTGTCACTTTTTCCCTCTGAAGAAATTACTCTTAAAGGTGACTGCTTCTATATTAGACAATTTTTATATATAAAAATCACAAAGGAAAGATTGCTTTAGGGATATAAGCGAAATATGTATTGATACACTTTATAAATACCCAGACTCCCAATTACTCCAATGGTTATTTGGTTTTTGTGTAGGCTTCCAAAGTGCAGAATCTCTACTGACCAAAATTTTTGCTATTAATTGATATACTTCTTGCTTACTTGGAGGAATACTTTTGTTGTAGAAGCTTGAAAAATGGAATTCGTCTATAACCATTATCTTAGGAATATCTTTGGGAATATATCGTCTGATTTCGATTTCTCTTGCCCTTAATAGATCTGGATTTACTTCATTAAGGTATCGAATCAACTGGGGAAAGCCAATCGATTCATCAGAACTGGAAAGTTCGTTAGGTTGTATTCCTAAAGCTTTATACAGGGAAGGATCATGTTCTATTTTTACCATCTCTCCTCTCACCTTTACACTATCAGATTTGAGACTAACAAGTTCAAACAATTCGTTCTTTCCTCCCACTTTACTAATACGTGCAAATTCGTCACTGGGAATAAGAATGACAGACTCCATATTAGATATTCGATTATCCTCATAAGAGGATTCTTTAATGTATTCGATACAGTTGCCCACGTAGTCCAACTCAATATCAGCATATCCGCTTCTATTCTGATAGGCACTCTTTTCAAAAACAACAGCCCATCTATTCGCATCTGCATATAAATGAATGCGACTTCCTACAGTATTAGAATATCCATGCTCTAAGTCAAGAAAAAATATATATGAATAGTCACTCTTATTGGTAATATATCTACCTGTGACTCCATAAAATGTAGAATCAAGTTCTTCTAGTATTTCTTTTTCTGTATACGACTTACTAGTAGTCATACATGCATATAATAGAAATAAGGACAAAACATAAACTATAAGTAATTTAAAGTACGTCATATACCATTCTTATATTTTATCAACAAATTCACTCTATATTATTGTAACAAATATAAATTAAATTGCATAACTCTAGAAAGACTTGTAACCTTTTTTATATATGCTGTGTCCTATAATTATAAAGAATAAAAAGATAACTAAAAACACACAGAAGATATGATTAATAAAAATACTATAATAAATTACTTTAAAAACATTGAAGGATTAAGGAATCCTCCGTTTCTTAATCGAAGAGCCTTCATCCTGCTATTACTTTTAACCTCATTAAATCATATAAAAGCTCAATCGCAGGAAGTTACCACTGAGAATATCAGATTTGAGAGCGAGGGAATAACTCTGGCCGGCACGATCTACACACCTCAACATTCGGATGCTGCGGTAGTTTTAGTACATGGTTCGGGGCAGGAGCATAGAATGAATGAATTTGCATCCCTTTTAGTACAAAATGGAATTTCAGTATTAACCTACGATAAGCGAGGAGTAGGTGAATCGGGTGGAACTTATATGGGTCCGGAGGTGGGCACGAATAATGTTGACTCCTGCAATCTTACACTATTAGCTAAAGATGCAAATGCTGCCATAAATACACTTCATGAGCGAAACAAGAACATACCAATTGGTTTAGTTGGCTTTAGTCAGGCAGGATGGATCATTCCTATTGCTGCAAGCAATAATTCATCTGTCAATTTCATGGTGCTGTTTAGTGGTCCTATAATTTCAACACTTGAGCAACTACGATTTCAGTTTTTCACAAATGGTGACCCTGATTTTTGGAATTCCCATACCGAAGCTGAGGCTCGTGAAAGTTTGCATCACAATAGTCGCTTTGATGAGCAGTATAAAATAGAATCTTACAAGTTTATCGACACAGACTCTTACGAAACACTAAACAAACTTTCAACTCCGGGGCTTTGGCTTTTTGGCGAGAAGGATATACAAATCCCGGTAAGATTATCAATAGAACGTCTAAATACGCTTAAGGTTGAAGGCAAACCTTACGAGTACTGCCTATTCTCAACATTGGGACATAATCTTACATTCTCGGACTCCGGCGAGCCTGTTCGCATCGCTACCCATTGGATTAAAAACAGAAAGTATTATATAAAAAATAAATAATAGAAACTGCCCTTTATATTTTTGTGCTCTTCTTTGAAGCATTAATAATTTAGTCATCTAACTTACCTGCTTCAATACCTTTAATTAAGTCTCCTAGTCCCTCTGGGAAGCTATTGGTCGATGCTCATCTGAAAGCAGAAACTCAAATGTCAGCAGAAACGGAATAGGTCAGGTTGTAGAGAATGATTTATCTAATAGAACATAACAAAGCCTTTTGCATACGCATTGTGTAAAGTACAGAGTCCCCTATAAAAGACATACAAGACTTCTAATTTAATCCAACTTAAAGGGGTTATCAGAAATCACGAAAAAGAGTTATCATTTTTTATATTGGGATAGGTTCATTCCTATATTCACCTTGGAAAGATTTGTAAAAACAGCTTTTTTTTGATAGGCAAATACATCCTCAGTCTCCCGCACTTAACATGTTTTTACGGTGCTCCAATCCCCATTCTACCATTGTGTCTAATACTTTTTTGAATGCTATCCCCGATTCGGTAAATTCATACTCTACAGTTACGGGAATAGTATTATAAACAGTTCGTTTAACCATGCCGTTCATTTCCAGATCACGCAATTCTTTCGAAAGCATTCTGGGCGTAATTTTCGGAATTTCTCTTTCAAGTTCCTTGAAGCGTTTCTTCCCAAAAATCAGTGCAGCCATAATCGGTAGTTTCCATTTTCCCATTAACACATTAATAGTGTCGTTTATTGCTAACATGAATGATTGTGGGCATTCTTTAATACTTTCAAAATCCATCATTTCTAGGTCCATAATAGTTTAACAGTCTGATACTATACTTTTGTATACCGATATACTATAGTATACTACTATAAAAAGAATAGCAAATATACACTAATTTTGTCACACTAAAACTATATCGGTAATATTATCGGAATTTATTTCTTGTATAATCTGCTATTAGTGGTTTTAGTGTGTTATCCTTGCGAGGACAAGTAAATCTGAAATGAAATTTTATATGAATAATAAAAAGAAATCAAAAAATGAAAGTAGAAATATGGAGCGATGTGGTATGTCCGTTTTGTTATATTGGTAAAACAAAATTTGAAACGGCGCTGAATCAATTCTCAGAAAGAAGCAATATAGAAATAGAATGGAAAAGTTATCAGTTAATGCCTGATTTAACCACACAATTAGATAAAAACATCGATCAGATTTTGGCCGAAACAAAAGGTTTTTCCTTGGAGCAGGCCAAGCAGATGAATGCTCAGGCGGCATTCATGGGCAAGCAGGTAGGATTGGAGTACAATTTTGATAAGGCGATAGTTACTAATACTTTCAGGGCACATCAATTTCTTCATTTTGCAAAGGCTCATGGCAAACAAAACGAAGCGGAAGGACTGATATTCAAGTCCTATTTCACCGATGGAAGAAACGTTGATGATATGGCGACGCTGATAGAATTAGGAGAAAGTATCGGTTTGGATACCAATGCGCTAAAAATTGTTTTGGAAAATGAAACATATGCCAATGATGTAGAATCCGAGATTAACGAAGCAAGGCAAATTGGAATTCGTAGCGTACCTTTTTTTGTATTTAACAGAAAATATGCTGTTTCGGGAGCACAAGATCCACAAGTATTTCTTGAAGTTTTGGAAAAATCTTTTGCCGAATGGCATAAGGATAATCCTTCAGTCATGTTGAAGGTAAGCGATGGTGTTGTTTGTGACCCTCAAGGTAAATCTAATTAACGGTCAACAGAGAACATTTTATCAAAAGGAAAATTTGGCGATTTAGCTAAGACTAATGGAACAAAAAGACTGTAATCTAAAAACAAATAAAGTATGAAAGTAGTTGTTATTGGAGCCACCGGATTTGTGGGAAGCCACATTGTCAATGAATTGATAAGTAGAAATATACAAGTAACCGGTATTTCCCGAAATGAAAAAGTATCGGACAAGAACAATCTGAAGTATGTCGCAGCCGATGTTAAAAACGTAGAAGCATTGGCTGAAATTTTAAAACAACATGATGTTGTAGTAAGTGCATTTGGTGGTGGTTGGACAAACCCGAACATCTATGAAGATTTTATCAATGGTTCAAAAGCCATTCAGCAGGCGGTAAAACAATCGGGCGTTAAGCGTTTTATTACCGTTGGCGGGGCAGGAAGTTTGTATCTGTTGGATGGTACTCAGTTAGTAGACACCTTTCCCCAGGACAATCCTTTTCTTCCGGGAGCTAAGGCTGCGCGCGATTATCTTGATATTCTCAAGGAAGAGAAAGAATTAGATTGGGCATTTTTTAGTCCGGCGATAGATATGCACCAAGGTATAACTATCGGTAGAACTGGGAAGTACAGATTAGGAACCGATTATCCGGTAATGGATGACGACGGAAAAAACATACTTTCCGGCGAGGACTTGGCTGTAATAATTGCAGACGAAGTAGAAAATCCAAAGCACCATCAAATGCGATTTACTGCGGCATATTAAAGGTAAATATTAATTATTAAACTAACTATTATGATTTTAGTAACAGGAGCAACAGGGCAGCTTGGAGGAGCAGTGGTAGGAAAACTGCTGAAACACCTACCTACCGACGAATTCGCTATTTTTGCAAGAGACGAGGAAAAGGCCCGGCATTTTGCCGACAAGAGCGTAGAGGTGCGTATCGGAGATTTTGACGATCAGGCTTCGCTCGACAAGGCGATGGAGGGTGTCAGCAAAATATTACTGATTCCCACCATTGCTCCTCATCGTTTGGAGCAAAATAAGAGAGTTGTTGATACTGCAGTAAGAAGCGGAGTAAGACATATCGTGTTTGCTGGAATTTCGCACAGAAACATTGAAGCATCCGTTGTAGAAGGGCTCGATGCCCATTTCAAAACAGAAGATTATATTCGTGCGAGCGGACTTACTTATACCTTTCTTCGCAACAACCTCTATATGGATACATTGCCGTTTTATGCGGGCGAAAAGGTATTTGAAACCGGATTTTATCTACCGGCAGGGAGTGGAAAAGTGCCTTTTGCCCTCAGACGAGAAATGGGCGAAGCCGCAGCTAATGTATTGGTGCAGAACGGGCATGAAAATAAGATTTATGAGATTGCCGGAAGCGAGATGTATTCCTATAAGGATGTTGCGAATGTTCTATCCAAAGTATCAGGCAGAAAGGTAACTTACACTGCGGCAGAAACGGAAGTTTTCACTCAACAGTTGAAAGCTGCGGGTGTCGATGATTTCATTGTTTTCGTAGTGGCAGGATTCAACGTAGATATTAAAAACGGACAATACGAAATTGTTACTCATGATCTTGAAAAGCTCTTGGGCAGAAAACCTGCTGATCTGGAAGAGGGAATCAAAGAAGTATTTGGCTTCTAGAAGGAGATATTAATTTATAGAATTGGTTTATAAACAAATAAAACAGATAAATAAATGAACTTAGCAGAATCATTAAAATGGCGTTACGCCGTTAAGAAATATGCAGACAAGAAGGTCAGCCAAATAGATTTGACAATTATTCTGGAAGCCACTAATCTTTCGGCTTCGTCGGCCGGGTTGCAACCCTACCGTGTTATTGTAGTGGAGAACCCTGAAATCCGCCGGAAATTGGGTGAAGGTACATTTAATCCCCAAATTACCGAAGCTTCGCATTTGTTGGTGTTTGCAGCGATAGAAAACCTTTCGGTGTCTCACATTGATGAGTACATGCAGCGTATGGCATATACACGGGGGCTTCCGGTAGAAGCGTTGGAGCAATTCCGAAATATGCTTGTATCCACTGTCACCGGAAGGAAGCAGGAAGAAAATGTTATCTGGGCAACTAAGCAAGCCTATATCGGCTTGGGGACGGCCCTCGTTGCTGCTGCTGAACTTAATGTGGACTCTACTCCTATGGAAGGTTTTGATCAGGTCCGATTTGACGAAGTTTTAGGACTTCGTGAAAAGGGGTTGAGAAGTGTGGTTTTACTTGCATTGGGCTACCGTGATGCGCAAAAAGATCCTTATGTCAATGCTGCAAAGGTCCGCTTGCCTCTAAATGTATTCGCTGAATACGTGAAGTAAAAAAATGAGCCATTAAGAAATAAATGTAATTTTTTAATGGCTCATTTCACTAATCGATCAAAATAATACCACTGGTTAAGGCTAAACTTCGGTTACAAATTGCCGTTGCTGATTTTCTGTTTTAGTAACACCTCTTTAGAAAGCAAACTTGATGAGTAGGAAAGAACGCATAAGCCGTTAATCATTTGAAGCCAAAATCCTTCACCAAATTTGGGGACATTTGGATAGGTATCCCACCGAAAAAACAGTTGTTTTTTAGCTTTAAAAATAGGACTATTGGGCTTTTAGCAAGCCCAAAAGAACAATTAATAAAAAGATCCAAGAGCAAACCTTACTGTAACCGTTCTACTGAAATTGGTAGATTATAGCTTTTTGCATATAAGACTGTTATTATTCTAGTACTTTCCACACAAACACGGTTCCGTCTTTGCGGTTGGGAAGTGCTCCCGGACGATCGGCTGCATAAGGCTCAGTAGAGTCGGGAGTCAGTCCTATGAAACGATTGGTTTTCAGAGACAACAACATGCATTGGTTATGCAACATGTCCTGCCATTGAAACAAACTGCCCTTCGATTCTTCTTTCATCAACCGTACGTCGCCCGAAATGCCAATGCCTACTACGGTGAGAAAACCGGTTCCATTTAGAGCTTCGAGAGCAACCTGTCCTTTGTCGCGGTCGTGAACTTTAAATTGAACACCCTTGCCTGTTGCTTCACTCGAATTTTTTCCTTGCGAGTGCATCATTCCGTGAGGGTTGGCCCACACCAATTGGTCGGTGCCCAAATTGGTCAGCGTAATGATCTTTCCCACAGGAATATTCTTCGAACGGTCGGCCAAGGGCTCCACCAGTTTAAAGTCTTCGAAATCGGCATATCCGCCTTCAACACCAGTTGTATTGTAAGCAAATAAAGCATATCGTGAACCCTGGAATGTTTTAGCTTGATAAGGCAAGCGTACCGAATCACCAATATTCATGAACTCTTCTCCGTCGATGCTGTAACTGAATTGGGAAATGTCTTTTTCGTAATCACCTGTAGCCCTTAAATTTATTTTATCAACAGCTAACTTTTGCTCAATGGTTTTGTCGGTACATTGGTCGTAAAAGCGAAGGATGAAACCATCTTTCGTTTTTAAAATGCCGAGACTGGCATAAGGGATATTCAAATAAGCCAAACCTGCATAATCCCCTTGTTTTAAAGCCGATGCATCCAAAACAGCCGTAGCATACGATTCCGGGCCCACAACTCTCTGAGTCAACGTATTACTTGCCCAAAGAAAATCTTTGGCAGGCAGGGTTCGAAGGCGTAACGAGCCTTTTTTCTTGTTTAATTCCCACTTAGTATTAACAGGGTTGTGGTTCCATTGCCACACCGGTTGAAGTTTTGGTCCCGCAAAATCGTCGCTACGCAGATACGGAGCCGATGGCGTTGTGGTTGCCGCTACATTGGGTTTTATCCATGTACGTGGCGAACGTCCCAGGTTCCCGGGCAACCCAAAGTAAGGCCATTCTTCCTGCCATGTCACTGGCGAAAGACAGGTTGTACGGCCTACCGACATAAAATCCATCATGGACCATCCCCACCAATCGCCATTGGGCAGATCAACAATACCGCCCTGATGAAGCGGTGCCGCGCCATAACGGTTTCCTCCCGGAGGGGAAAGTTTAAATTTGTAACCAGGCTCAGGTAGTTGCGAGTCGCCCATATACACATTGGATGCCCACCAACCCACCTGAAAACCCATGGTTTCGTTGGCACTGATAACAGTTGTTTCATAAGGTCCAAAAGGGTTATCGGCTCGGGCACATTGCATACGCCCGCATGGTGCATAATTAGCACTGATAATATAATACTTCCCTTTTATTTTGTAGATATGATGGCCTTCGCCCATGTTATTGCCCGCCGGTATGATCACTTTCTCTGTTCCTTCTACGACGCCGCTCATATCAGCCTTTAATTCCACCATTCGAACCTCGTTGTAGTTATATACCGCATATATTTTTCCATCATCGTCGAAAAGAACTGACAAGTCATAAATTTTGGAATTCATGGATTTATGTGTCCATGGGCCTTTGGGGTCTTTCGCCATGTAAACCTGCATTCCATGATTGTTCACATTGGTGAAAATGTAAAACATGCCGTTGTGGTGACGGATACATGGAGCCCAAACACCCTGACCATAAGCTTCTTTTCCATTTCGAAGGTTAAATTCAGGTCCCAACGACAAAGAATCGATGGCATAACTCATGAAAGTCCAATTTACAAGGTCTTTCGAATGCAAAACAACCAACCCCGGCATACAATGCATGGTAGTACCTGCAAGGTAAAAATCATCGCCTACCCGGATAATGTCTGGGTCGGAAAACTCGTCATAAAACAAGGGATTGGTATAAGTACCGTTTCGGTTGTCGGCAGTCCACGATTGACCAAATGAGTTGAAACTCAACAGGCAAATCGTGACAAACAATATTATTTTAGTCAATTTCATTTTTCTATAATGCTCATAATATATTACTTAATACTTGATCGGCTAATCAACCTTAAACACCACCGATGTAGCATAAGGCATTTCTTTCGGGCAGATAACAGTTAAGCCATCTACTTCTTGTTTCCAACTCAATTTGCCTTTATATCCCAGTAGTTGTACTGATTTTACCGTTTTACCGAAATATTCAGCACCAGTTCCGAGTGATTTGATTTTAACTGAAGAGCCTGCTGCAGGTACATTCATGCAGAAAGCATAGAGTGAACCGTTTTTGCCGACCGTAAAACGAATATCCTGCGCATCGAATTTAAATTCAGCATGTTTACGCTGTAAAGCGCCACCAGGTAATATCTTCAATTTGCCATCCACCATTTCTCCTTCACCCGGTATTTTCCACGCATGGCTTCCATAAACACCTTCTCCGTTGCGCTTCATCCAAATACCAAGTTCCTTGAGCATTTTAATACATTCATCTTCTAATGATCCATCGGGACGGATAGGGATAGAAAGTGCGGCATTTCCGTCGCGGGCTATTGCTTCAATAATATATCGTATCATCATACCGGAATTGTAGGTAAAATTGGGAGCATAAAACCAATCGCCTACGGGAGCTTCTCCAATCCAAGGTTGGTCCGTTTTAATAGGAGCAGGAATTCCAAACTCTTCAGTATTTACTGTCCCGTTTGTTTTATGTCGGAATTTTACAATACTAAAAGTATTTACTTCTCCACGACTTTTAAGTGTACGATTATAATAATCAGCCATTACCAAGGGCATAGCATTGGTTTTAATTCCGGTTCCTGTGCCATTTCCGGTAAAAGGCCCTTGGACTGTTCCATCGGTATATATGAAATCAGGGTCATAATGCTCTACCACATCCATCATGCGTAATGCCCATTGCGTGGTGTACCATTTGGCATATTCAATATGATTGGTGAAAATACCCGCCGGTGGTGCTGACCAACCGGATGCTGCCGCTTTGGTTACGCCTTTATATTCACGCAAATCAATTCCGTAAAGCAAACGGGGATCGTAACCTTTCCACCATTTTCCTTCTCCATCGGCAAGGGTAAGATGCCCATCGTAAGGAATGCCTTTTTTGTCGCCCTCGGTATCGCTACCAAAAGCTGTCTGCCACCACCACCAGGTATATTCGTGATGAAAGGTAACACCGAAACGCATTCCATTGGCACGACAAGCTTTGGCCCATTCGCCAATAAAGTCGCGTTTTGGGCCAATATTAACCGAGTTCCAAGGTTGGTAACGCGAGTCCCACATATCATAATTGTCGTGATGCACACCTTGAATCATTAAAAAACGAGCACCCGACTCCTGGTATAATTTTGCAAGAGCAGCCGGATTGAGTTTGTTTGGATTCCATGTTTTCAGTACATCTTTGTAACCCACTTCTGAAGGATGTCCAAACCCTTTCAAATGATTATTGTTGGCTAAATGCCCTTGTTTATAGAGATTTCGGGCATACCAGTCGCCACTCTCGCCAGCCGATTGAGGTCCGAAGTGAACCCAGATACCAAATTTTGCTTCACGCAACCATGCAGGTTCACCCGGGTAATTCTTCTCAATGGATTCCCAGTTTGGTTCAAAAGGACCGGGAGTAACAGGTATGTCAAGCTGTATCTCGGAAAAAGTTCTTGAATCGCCCATAGGTACTGTATCAATTCCAAGTGGTTTTTGAACAGCAGGTATCGGAGGTAGTTTATCCGGCAATGTTGATTTAATGTGTATTTTCGATTCTTGGGCATTGACACTAAACGTTAATGCTCCGACTAAAATCATAATTCCAATCTTTGTTCTCATTATTATTTTAATTAAGTTATATAATTACTGTTTTTATCTAGTTAACGAAGGTCCTACATACGTTTTCTTTAATCCGCCCCAATCAATCACCACCCGTTGAATCATCATCTCCGGATCGCCGCATGTAAGTGAGAGTGTATGGGTTGACAACGATTTTTTTACAGCAAATCCTGCGATAGTAACCATCCCATTTTGTAGTACGCGATCTTTCCACGTTTCCGAATACTCTTTGTGATCGCTTTGTGATACAAATACAGGTTTTCCATCAACAGAAATACCGTAGCGGCTACTCTTTCCTTTATGAAGTGCCCAAAATGGTAAGCTGTAAACGTGTACAGTAACAGAATCGGATGTTACATCAGAAAATTCATATTCCACACGAGTTCCATCAAGGTTTTTAGGGTCTGCTGATTGTTCTATTGCTTCACCTAATTGCAATACATACCAATCGTAACCAATACCATCGATCAAACGAATGGTATGTCCGTTTTTACTTTCTCTATTTTTAATTTGTTTCAAGTCTATCTCCGTGCAATTTTCCAGTTGTTTTCTGCTTTGCTCAAGCTCAATATTAGCCGGATCGTAATGTAGAGTTGCAACAGATTTAATGGTTGTAACCGTAAAATCAGATTTATCTGTTTTGACTTGCTTATTTACTATCACTTGTGAAAAGGAAGCCTGGGATGCTTTAAGTGATTCCAAGGTGGCAGCCTGATTCTGATCAAATATGTTACCGGCCAATACAAAAAGTAGAAAAACTAATTTGACGGATTTCATGATACATTAGATCTAAGAAGATTTATCTGCTCAAAAATAATCTTATAAACAACGAAGTGCTTCTAAAATTTGAGTATTTCATTCTCAGTTTTAGATATAAATGAACGCTATTGAAAATCTTCTTTTGGTTAATAATGTATGGTAAGGTTGGCTTTCAATTGATCAAAACTCAAGGTGTGAAGATGTTTTTAGTTGATATACAATTGATTATAGATATAAGCAAAGTTAGTTTATTCGTCAGTAGTATGTGTGTATATTGCTATAGTAAATCCTAAAATTCTGTTGGCGATTTTCCGAATTGTTTTTTAAAAACAACCCCAAAGTAACTACTACTGGAGAATCCGCAAAGTTCACTTACTTCTGTGACGGTATATTTCTGGGTCTTGAGTAATTCTACAGCTTCATTTAGACGAACAACTCTGATCATATCAACCGGCGACTGTCCAGTTAATGATTTTAATTTTTTATATAGAAGTGAAGAACTGACATTCAATGCTGAAGCGAATTCGGCTTTCCCAAAATCGGGATTGCTTAAATTTGAATGAATCACTTCCAAAGCCTTCTTTATAAACTGGTCATTATGCTCGTTTGCAAATATTTGTTGCCCATCTTCGGGTTGGGAAATAAATCTTAAGGCTTTATCCTTGACTATCTCACGGTTTTTGATAATCGATTTTATTTTTTGAGATAATATTTTCATATCAAATGGTTTCGTAATGTAATCATCCGCTCCCAGTCCGAGTCCGGTTAATTGGTCTGATTTTTCAGAAAGAGCTGTTAGTAGAATTACCGGAATATGGGAAGTTTCAAATGTAGATTTTATTAGTTTGCACAGATCTAACCCATTCATGTCAGGCATCATAATATCTGAGATGATTAAGTCCGGTGTTTCTTTTTGAATCAAGTTCCATCCTTGAAAACCATTTATCGAAATAGAAATCTTATATTCTTCCTGAAAAGAATATCTTAAAAAATCCCGCAGCTCATCATTATCTTCAACAATCAATATATGAGTCTTCTTTTTATCTTGTGTTTCTATTTTTGTTAAAGTGGTATCTTCCGAGTTATTTGGTAAATCTAGCTGTTTTTGATCATTGACTTTTTCTGAATTACGTGGAATCACTACCTCAAATAGCGAACCTTCGCCTTCTTTACTATTAAATACAATATTCCCCTTATGCATGGATACATATTTTTTCACTAATAACAACCCGATTCCTGATCCGATTACTTTGGAGTTGATTACATTGTCTCCTCTGTAAAATTCACGAAACAGTTTCTTCTGATCACTTTCTGAAATTCCTAATCCATAATCTTTTACACTTAATTCCCATTGATTATCCCAACAGATTAGCTTGATGTCAATTTTGCTGTCGGCATGAGAATATTTAATGGCATTTACAATAAGATTATCGATAATTCTTTCAACTTTAATTTCATCAACATCCGAGTAATAAATCTCTGCGTTTTTGGTAAAGGTTAGTTCTATATTTCTTTTATCAGATGAAGCTCTATGCATTTGTATTCTTTGAGAAACAAGTTTTACCAAATCCGTTATTGTAAGAAAGAGCTGTTCTTTCTCCTTGTCTGCTTTTTGGAAATCGAGCAGTTGGCTGGTTATTTGCAATAACTTTTCTGACTGGCTCGATGTTATGTGCAAGAAAAGGCGAGATTTTTCACTCAATTCCGGTGCTTTGTTAAGTTCGTCAATCGGTGCCGTAATCAGAGTCAGAGCTGTACGTATATCGTGAGCAGTGTTCGCAAAAAAATTAATTTTATCATTAGCGTGTTGTTGCTTCAGATAATTGATATAATATTTGAAAGATATGTATATGATATACGAAATCAGCGAAAAAATGAGTAAATAAAACCACCATGTAGCCCAAAACGGAGGTGACACATGTATGTTGAGTACACGTTCATCCACAATTTTTGTAAATGAATTATCATACATTCTTATTCTGAGTTGAAACTTGCCACTTGGTATATTTGAATAATTTATGACCTGATTCTTGGATGGGATATTCCATTCTTTGTCAATTCCATCCATTTTCCAAGAAATCTTTGACTCACGAGAGTTGATGGCTATTGGAATAATTTCGAGTGTTATTGAGTTTTGGTTGTGTTTCAAGTAAATATTTTCCTTTTTATCAACAAGGACTCCATCTAATAATTGGGGGTATTCTCTTATCGATTTCCCGGAAATGTACATGTCCTGAATATATATTCGTCCATTTGATGGATTTTGATGCAATGTTTTGGGATTGAAGATATAAGCACCTTTATTAGTACCCCATATCAAGTTCCCATTTTTTAGCTTTAAGCATGCGTTTGCATTGAATGATGAGCTTGATAATGAGAGAATAGATGAATATGTATAGATTTTATTATCTGATAAATTGAATCTGCAAAGTCCGTTTTCAGTGCCTAACCAGAGATAGCCATTGTCGTAAATAATGCTGTTCACATAGTTAGAAGGAAGTCCTGATTCGGTAGTAATTTCGTGCACAGTTTTTTTCTTGTAGTTATAACAGATTAATCCACTACCATTTGTCCCAATCCATATATTATCCCCGATTATTATAGCATCCTGCCCGAAGTAATCTCCGAAATGAGTAACTTTACCAGTAACTTTATCCATGCAAATCAAACCGTAGGTGCAAAAAATAAGCATTTTAGCCGCAGAGAAATCTAGAAAGAATCTTACAGGCTGGGGGTCAAACATTCGAGTTCGTCCTTCTTTAGACAGATAACACATTACATCTTGTAGTCCCCCAACCCAGATATTGTTATCCCGGTCTCTATGTATATCATAAATGAATTTTCCATTAGGATTCATATTTTCCCTTTGATAATAATGAATTAGCTGCTTGCCACTGTTTCTATCTAAAATATAATATCCTGAAGCGTATGTTCCTGCCCAGATACGCCCCTGGCTATCTTCGCAAAGAGACAAAAAGACTTGAGCCTGTCCCTTTTTGTTCTGAAAATAGGTATCCCATCTATTTGCAGCCACTCTCCACCGGCTTATTCCGTTATTCGTGGCAAACCAAATGTCACCTTTCGAGTCTTCTAATATTTTATTTACATTGTTGTTTATCAAAGAGTTGTTTTCATTGATGTTATGAGTCAGATGAATAATAGACGAAAAGTCTTGTTCGCAAAAAGACAAGCCGCCACTATAGGTTGCAACCCATATCCTTTTTTGATTATCGCAAAAAACATCATGCACTCCATCGCCATTTATTGAAAAAGGATTATTGTCGTCTCCTTTATCTATTTTCAATACTTTACTCCCATCTTCGGATAATTTCCACAAGCCCTGACCATCAATTCCAATCAATAAAGTTGAATCATAATTTTTTTTGATAGCTAAAATTGGTTGATTAGGAAAATCTTCAATATTAGTTCTTGATAATTTGTTGGTTTTCAAATTAAAACAGAATAAACCATTGGAAAATGTTCCAACCCATAAGAGGTCGGCCTCCTTATCGTAAAAGAGAGTTGTGATATGGATATTGCTTTTTACTCGACAAATAGAGACGCATTTCAATGTATTTTTGTTCAAAATGGAAATCCCCCCTGTTGTCGCAATAAATAGCTCTGAGTCGGCTTTTTGTTCGATAAAGTTCACTATGCTTGATTCGAGACTAGCTTTTATCAGTTTACTTTTTTTGTAAACATATAAGCCTTTATTGCTTGAAATCCACAAGTTCTTAGTGTCATCGACTATTATTTTGGTCACATCTATAAAGTTGCTTTTCAGTAATTTCCTCAAATCGACGAATGAATTGAAGCGATCAAATAATTGGTCATACAAAAATATTTGCCCATTGTTTGTGTAAGCGAATAACGCAGAATCTGTATAGGCAAGATTCAATGAAATATAGTTTGGTGTTGCATTTGGAAGCTGATAGGTTTTATAATTCCCGTCAGAGAATCTCACAACTCCTGCTTTGGAAGAAGACCAGATAAATCCATTTATATCCTGACACACGGAATAAGTTTCCCGCATAGAAATATTGTATAGACTGTTTATATTATAGAATTTCAGGTCGTTAGAATATGCGTTAAAAGTTATAATGAATATGCCTATAAATAAGATCTTGCTTTTCATCAGACTATATATTAGAATAGGGTTTATGCTAAATAGTTTTGAAAGATCAATACTTTTAGTTGGAACAAAGGTACAAAATTCTTTTGCTGTTATTTAATTCAGATGTATTGTATCCTTGACAATGCAGACTTGATGGTTTGCCTGTTGCTGTCTTGGACAAATAAATTAATAGCCCGGAAGAAAAAAATAAATTTAGTAACCTTGATTGTTATTATGTTCATAATTAAATATTTAAAATTAGCAATAATACGTCCGAAACAATGGTTTATTATTGGTTAGTGGATTAGCCATATTCGTATAGATAACAAAAGAGGGACATAGCCCGAATTGGAGAAATACAGGTGGGGTATTAGCAACAAATTAGAATGAATTGATAGTGTGTTTTTTCGAATTCAGACTTGTTTATTCTCCTATTGTCAAATAGTTCATCCTAAATAAGTTAATTATATATAGAGACAAATTTTACAGTAAATTTTTTGTTTCGGAATTTAAAAAGGAAGAGGTGCAAATAAAATGTTTTCCTTATTCCTTCTGATTTGTTTTCCCAAGATTCTTATTTTATTCACTTTAGGATAATGAATCTCAAAAATGTACGCTAATTATTCTTTTTTAATAATTAACCGTGATTTTTCTAAGTTTTCCCTATATTAAGATTTTATTAATACACTACAAGTTATTTATAATTAAAAAATAATATAAAAATCATCCATCCAAAAATTAAAATAAAGAAAAGCATATATATAATTTTATGATGTAAAACTCATTTTTTTAATAAAACTCCACTTAAAATATACGTTGCCGAGCATAAGTTTGATTAAAGATAAATCCCTTTAATAATTATTGTAAGAAAATACTGTTCTCCGCTTGCATGACTATAATCAAAAAGTATGGCTATTATAAAAACAAATATGCTAGAAGCAATAAATGATATACTCCTTATAGTTGCAGGATTCTTCATATTATCTGTATCTTATTTATAAGGAACGATTTCCCCTTAATAACCTTTATTTCGCAGTAGGAAGATTCTTTATTCCAATAAATACAAATAAGAATATGCTGTAAAACATTAAAATTATTTTGGTTAAAAAAGTTATGGACTGTAGTTTTAACATTTACTAAAGAAAATACATATAATTAACACATTGATTGATTTATGTATAATGTTAATATTGCTAAACTAATTTTATATCATTATTAATAGTTGAATATTCTTTAGTATCATATTCTATTATATTTATGTTGAAATATATAATAATTCATACAAAAAAGATGAATAATATCCTTACTGATTTATTCATACTTCTAAATGTTCAATATACAAGTATCTATTCATCTCTCCTGTGTAATGAACTTCCACATAAAAATAATTTGTATAGACTATCCCAAGATGATCTCTGCTATAATATAGAAAATGCCGGAATAAAATTCAATAATAAAGAAGGTGATATTCTAGAAATTTATTTATAAATCAAAACTATCGCTAAATTACAGGACGGTAGTATAGTAAATCAGTTACTTACTATGAACAAAATCTGTAATGCAAACCTCAATTTATAAAAATATGAAAAAATTAAGTGGATTAAAATTTTCTCAAAATGTAGAATTAATGAATGAGAATGAGATGAAAATGATTCTAGGAGGTGGTGATCATACACAAGATCCAGAGCAAGAGTGTCCTGCTGGAACGGAACTTTGTACTTGTGACGGTAAAAATTATGTATGCAAAAATCCAATGTATTGTATTTGTTCCTAAGGATTAATCTTTTTTATCTTTAAGATCTAGAGAGTAGTCCGTAATTAATTTATGGACTATTCTATTTAATTCAGAAAAAATATTTCATAAATTATGCCCTTTCAAATTTTCTCTCGTCCAATCGGATTTGTAATATGTAATACGAAGACTAATAATTAAGAATCTCTAATCCGCTATAAGAATAACCCCTCTCAGTATATTATTCTTTCAAACTAATCTCAAACCCAATATACTCCTTTCCTTCCTTTACAATCTCGGTTTTATCGGATTGTTCCAACAAGCATTTCTACAAATACAAAACCCCATTGAAAAACTATTGTTAATCAATGAGGTTGTATAAATATTCGTGTGCGCACGGCGAGACTCGAACTCGCACATCCTTACGGAAACTACCCCCTCAAAGTAGCGTGTCTACCAATTTCACCACGTGCGCATGCTTTAAAACAAAAAAATGCGACCTTTGTCACATTTGAGCGAAAGACGGGATTCGAACCCGCGACCCCGACCTTGGCAAGGTCGTGCTCTACCAACTGAGCTACTTTCGCAATTGAGACTGCAAATATAGAGGCAATTTTTATTTTTTCAAAATTTATAATGTCTTTTTTCATACAAATTATGCACGAATCATATCATATCACTTTTCTGTGTTCCTTTTATGTTAGAAAGCATCTTCCGATCTCTTTTAAGTAATTAACTTTTACATTATCTTAGCCAAATACGAACCTGAATGAACTAATACAACTATTATGAGCACGCTGAATGGAACCATAAATCAAAAGGCAAAGCAAGACGAAATAGTCATGCAGAAGTTGAGAAAGAAAATAATCATAGAAATAATCAGGCGGCGTGCAGCTAGCCCTCATAAGGAGTATGAATTGACCGAAATGGAAGAATGTGAACTCGTGTGTATGTATATAATGGGACAAACATCGGTGGATATCAATAAGATATCAGAGTATATAAAGAGAAACTACTATACTCAATAAATTGCAAAGTTAGCCTCAAATATATAGTTCCTTTTCATGAGGGGGAAAACCCTATTTTATTTTCAGAAAGTTTTTTAATATATTTTCGCCTACGCTACCGCTTTTTTCGGGATGAAACTGTGTTGCATAAAAATTTTCCTTATGCATCGCCGCACTGAAGGGATGTATATAATCGCTTACAGCAGCTGTATGTTCGCTAATAGCCACATAATAACTGTGAACAAAATACACAAATTGGTTTTCTAAAGAGATATCAAATAAGTCACTCTTCACATTGGAAATTGTGTTCCATCCCATGTGAGGTACTTTATCCTCATGTTTTTGCGGTACAAATCGTTTGACCTCTGTGTCGAATATATTGAGGCAGTCTACATTCCCTTCCTCTGAGCGAGAACACATAAGTTGCATTCCCAAGCAGATTCCTAACACAGGCTGCTTTAAGTCAGGAATCAGTTTGTCCAGCCCTGTTTGTTGTAAATGTTGCATCGTAGAACTGGCTTCACCTACACCGGGAAAAATTACTTTATCTGCTTTTCTTATCAGTTCTTTGTCTCCTGTAACAACAGCTTCGATGCCAAGTCGCTTAAAAGCATGTTCTACCGAGAATATATTTCCTGCGTTGTATTTAATAATTACTATATTCATTGGTTATAGTCCTAAATGAAAGTTATACGGTTTTATACTGTATATCCGTATTTATTTTGCTAACAACGAATCTATTAACGATACCATTTCGTTGAACTCCTCCATTTT
The DNA here is from genome assembly GCF_035323175.1 of Dysgonomonas sp. Classification (NCBI taxonomy): domain Bacteria; kingdom Pseudomonadati; phylum Bacteroidota; class Bacteroidia; order Bacteroidales; family Dysgonomonadaceae; genus Dysgonomonas; species Dysgonomonas sp. The sequence goes on from NZ_DAOKYH010000001.1 coordinate 514,993, forward strand.
GAAAAGCCTAGTCAACATCACAATTTTACCATCCTTGTCTATAATAACATTTCTGGTGATGCCCGCTTCCCTTTCTGCATAGGTTGCAAATATATCCGCTTTAGGATCAAGTCCGATAGGGTAGGTTACACCTGTTGCTTTCGCAAATTTTAGAACTGTTTCTGCGGGTTCTTCTCTATCAATTCCAAATAGAGCGAAATTTGGGTTGTTTTTATGTTTCTGCCAGATATCTTTTTCTATATGTGGCATTTCTTTTCGGCATACACCACACCAGCTGGCCGTAAATTGTAGCATGACAACTTTCCCTTTGAGAGATGACAGTTTGATTGTCTTTCCCGATGGTAAGCTCATCTCAAAGTCAGGAGCTATATCACCAACTTTTACTTTATATTGATAGTCAATGTTTTCTTGTGAGAATATATTTACAGATGTAAATAATACAAATAAAATAATTGAAAGCTTTTTCATATTTCTTGTTCTCTTAATTCTTTATTTAATAAAAATCGTCTAAACCAAAACGAGAATGGAAGGGATGCAATTGCTCCTAAGGCATCAGCCAAAAAATCGTACCAATCTCCGCTTCTTCCGGGAAAATATTTACTTTGAAGTATCTCAATCAGGCCTCCATATATAATAGGAACCAATAGTGCGAAAAGGATAAGCTTTAGTATAATAATTTTACCTCGCTTATCGTAGATATAATTAAAAGAAGCTACTCCTGCCAGCCCAAAATACATCAAAAAATGAACAATCTTATCTGTGGGGATAAAAAGACAAAAATCGATCTCGGGAACATCTTTTGGAGCGATAAGGCAACATAAATAAAATATAATAATGGCAACTATTGCCGGTGGCCATGTATACCTGAATATTTTTCTTAACATAGAGTTCCACGTTTATGGGGGCTAAAGATAGATAAAATATTAATTAATGGAGTCATTGAATACCTTCATTTCGCAATTTTTACAATCAAAAAAAAGTCTCAGCCTTGTATTGTTGTACACCAGAAAAAAAGGCTCTTTATACGGATGTTTTTCATTGCCTTCTTTAGGACACCAGCCTAATGACTGTTTGATGCAATGACGGGTAAACATTAAAGGAACATCATTCTGTACTTGCTTCTCAAATGCAGGCTGTGTTACCGCAGATTGATGCTGAACATAAAACTGCTTACTCTTCTCATTCATCACATTTCCGAGATATGTAATATTGGAAATAGGAAAGACATGAGAGGTCTGTTTATGAGGAACGATATCTTGACGATATCTAATCTTTCGAACAGATAGTAGCTTGTCTATGAGTTGCCTTCTCCACTCCGATAGAACAGAGGCCGGAATAAACCAACTGTTTTTGAAGTCAAAGATTACATCGTTCACCTTAAATATTGTATTACCTGTTTTACTCAAATTGTTCCGTATACTTTCAGTTTGATCTTTTTGAGCAGGTTGCTTTTCTTGTTCAAAGTTGATAATTGCATGATTATCATCCTCATCTCTAATCTGAAGAGAAAAGCCAAATGTTGTTTCTTTTATTATTATTGATGTCTCTATTTTACGGTCGGCAGACTTTTTTGATAATAATTTCTCAAACTCATGGTCATAGTTTCTATACACATAAGTTCCCTTTTTTAGTTCGGGAATAGTTGCCGGATATATGTTATCTCCTTCTACACGGTTTACATTAATACCTTCGAGTTCTTTCTTGTTGTTGAAAAAACAAAGTCCGTCTCCGTTATGCAACTTTTTGGTACTATTTATCTTGATATATTTTGTTGTAACCTCAGTGATTTTGCCAATCGGTTCACCTACAGACTTTGGAGAGTCCAGCGACCACATATTATTTGTGCGTTCGTGCAAGAAATACTTTGTAAAACCTCTATTAAAACTCTTCTCAAGATTTGGCTCAAATGTATAACTTGATTTTCCTGACGATGATCTTATATATTCCGGGTGTCTTTCTATTATACGATCGAGTTTGGTACGATAATAAGCAACAACATTCTTTACATACGAAATATCTTTGAGTCGCCCCTCTATTTTTAAAGAACTCACTCCGGCTTCAAGCAGCTCTTCCAAGTTCTCCGATAAATTGAGATCTTTCATCGATAGAAAATGCTTTTTTGCCATGATCTCTTCTCCTTCGGCATCACTCAAAGTATAAGGTAGGCGACAATATTGGGCGCATGCTCCTTTATTCGCACTTCGTCCTGATAAAGCCTGACTGAGGTAACACTGACCGCTATAGCATACACATAATGCTCCATGTACAAAAACTTCGAGAGGTGTGGTGACTTGTACTGCTATGTCGTGTATTTCGTCTATTGTCAACTCACGGGGTAGTACTATTTGTTGAAAACCAGCCTTTTCTAAAAACTTTACTTTGTCAGCCCCTCGGTTATCCATCTGTGTACTTGCATGTAGGGCAATAGGAGGGAGGTTGAGCATCGTAATGCCCATATCTTGAATAATCAGAGCATCTACCCGGGCATTATTGTATAGCTGCCATATCAGTGCTTCTGTTTCCCTCAGTTCGTTGTCATTCAGTATTGTGTTGAGAGCTACATATACCTTCGCATTGTACAAATGTGCATATTCAGCCAGAGCCTTAATGTCATCGAGTGTATTGCCGGCAGCAGCCCGTGCACTGAACTTTGGAGCACCTATATATACTGCATCTGCACCATGATTGATTGCCTCGATACCACATTCAAGGTTCTTGGCAGGCGCGAGTAATTCTATTTTTCGTACTTTAAGCAAGTGATTGTCTTCTTTTATGTTTCTGAATAAAAAGTAACAAAAGTAACACGTTTTTTATTGTTTTTGAGTGTTACCTTTTTGTTGTTGAAACTTTCTTATATATAGATAAATTTACAAAGAGTATATGCCTTTTTATTTTTCATTCATCAAATCAAGATCTCCCATGTTTTTGATTTGAGTTTTATCGTATGGAGTTTCTTGATAAACGAAGTAGTTAAGCCAATTATTAAATAATAAATTTCCATGTCCCGACCAACGCACTACGGGAGGGTTTGCCGGATTGTCGTTTTTGTAATAATTACTTGGAATTTTTATTGGTAATCCTTTCTCTGCATCTCTTACATATTCGTTATTCAACGTGTAAGGAGCATATTCTGAATGACCTGTCAGATAGAACTCACGTCCTCCGCGCGACATCACGATGCCTACTCCCGAATCATCAGACTCGGACAATATTTTAAGTCCGCCACTATTTAATATCTCATCTCTTCTTACCGTGGTATGGCGACTGTGTGGAATATAGAATTCGTCATCAAAGCCTCTGAATAGTGGAAACTTTTTGTCATGTACTACATGCTTGAATACCCCGAACATTTTTTCGGGAAGAATATATTTATTTATGCCATAAAAGTGATACATGGCCGCCTGAGCCGCCCAGCAAATATAGAGTGTAGATGTAACATGCGTACGTGCCCAGTCGAATATTGCAGATATCTCGGACCAGTATGTAACTTCTTTAAATTCGTAGAGTTCTACCGGGGCTCCGGTAATAATCATCCCGTCATAGAAGTCATCTTTTACGTCGCTAAAACTTTTATAAAACATCTGCAAATGTTCTTCCGATGTATTTTTTGATACATGTGTTTCGAGCATCAAGAATTCAACTTCTACTTGTAACGGATTGTTCGACAATAATCTGATCAGATCCGTTTCGGTCATAATCTTTATCGGCATGAGATTTAGTATGAGTACTCTCAAGGGACGGATGTCTTGTTCGTCAGCCCTTAATTGACTCATAACAAATATATTCTCTTTTTTCAGAATCTCTATAGCCGGAAGATTATTTGGGATATTTACTGGCATTGTCGCTAAGTATAAGTGATTGATAAAATAAGCTGTTGTTTTGTTATGTTAAACGAAGCAAAACTCCCTTATTGATAGTGATACGAGAAGCTCCGTTATTTTTACATAACAAAAGGATATGCATTTATAATGCAAAGTTACAAAAATAACAGTAATATTTATTTTCTATCAAAATTTAGAGAGTATTTCACTTCTGAGTAATAATATAATAGAAAAAGTGTGTTGGCTTTTGAATTTAGCTACAAAAAAAGCGCTATCTGTAAAAGATAGCGCTTCTTGATATTATATCGTTGTTATTATCAACCTACTTCGATGATTAAGAATTTAGTTAAACTCCAGAATCTCTTATAGTCTGTAATTTTGATAACTATAGTTCCTTTTGCATCTTTGTCTAAAGTATAACTGTCTTTAGGGTGATCTGACAAGAGTTTAGCTTTCTTGTCATAAACAGGAATACTGTGAGTGTCACGGATATCAATTCTTATGAACTTACTCTTCTCGATGCTTTCTTTCAAAATCTTAGGAGAAGCAAGGAATCCGCCCGAAACAATTTTAGCTTCTTTAAGCTCTTTGCTTGTGCCGAACATATAATAAGCAGTATTCAACTCCTTGTCTTGTTCTTTAATCTTAGATGCTTGTTCCGCAGTCTGAGATGATAATGTTTCTACATTTGAAGTTAATGATTGTACATCTGTTTGCAATAAAGCTATTTGCTCGTCACGCGCTGATAATGATTTTTGAAGTTCCGAAATAGTGTTAGCTCTTTCTACTAACTCAGAATTCAAACGTTCGATAGTTGCTTTCAAGCCAGACATTTGTCCCGAATTGCTTTTTAGCCTTTTATTTAGTTTGTCGATATCAGTTTTGTTCTTTTTCAATATTTCATTGATCATTTCAAAATTGTCTTTGATACGTGTTTTTGTATCATTCGACATTTCCCCTTTAGACTTGGATTCGATAGATAGGAATTTTTCAGCTTCTCTTATTTGTCTGAAATTTTCTTCTACATCGTTAATCAAAGTATTCATTTCCTCCAATTCGCTATTACTTTTGCTCGTAACTTGAAGAAGAGAGTCGCGTTGAGCCTGTAAAGCTTTATATTCATCCGAATTTTTTACGTTACATGATGCTAATGCTAATAAGCATAGACATCCAACTACTAATTTTTTCATAAACTAATATTTAAGTTGTTAGATTTCTTTTTCTATTATAGTTTAAAAATTTATTCTTCTTTACCTGCAAGCACTATAACAAATTCTCCTCTGGGTTCGTTCATTGTATAGTGTAATATTAAGTCTTTGAGGCTGCCTCTTAAGACTTCTTCATATCTTTTGGAGATTTCGCGACACGTTGCCACATATCGTTCTTCCCCCACATATTCTGCTAATTGTGTTAACGTTTTTAATACCCTATGCGGAGATTCGTATAATACAATAGTCCTTGTTTCTTCGGCCAATACCTTCAAGCGGGTCATTCTCCCTTTTTTCTGAGGTAAAAAGCCCTCGAAACAGAATCTGTCGCAAGGAATGCCCGATGCTACAAGGGCCGGAACAAAAGCCGTTGCTCCCGGCAAACACTCTATATCAATACCCGCTGCAATACATTCTCTGACAATCAAAAATCCCGGATCAGAAATTCCCGGAGTACCCGCGTCTGAGACCAGTGCCATATCTTCGCCTGTATTTATACGTTCTACGATATGAGCTACAGCCTTGTGTTCATTAAATTTGTGATACGATTGCATTTTGTTTTGTATCTCGAAATGCTTCAACAAAATACCTGTTGTTCGGGTATCCTCAGCCAGTATAAGAGACACTTCTTTTAATAGTCTGACTGCCCTGAAAGTCATATCTTCTAAATTACCTACTGGGGTAGGTATAACATATAATTTACCCATTTCCTTTCCTACTGTATACAATACATATCGATTCACAAAGATAGAAAAAAAATGAACCGCTAATTAAAAAACGTAAATAATGTCATTTTGTTGTATTATCAGCTCTTTTGTCCCCTTATTTCTTTTATGGTTTTATTAATTTGTATAACTCATCCCATTTTTCGTATAGAGCTTTCATCGATGGGAGTACGATGTTTGCACCCGCATCGGCTAATATTTTGTCAGGCATTGGTCCTGTGTTTACAGCGATCGTAAAGATGCCTGCGGCAACCGCTGCTTCTACTCCTCTCGGTGCATTTTCTACAACGATAGCTTCGTTTGGTTTCAGGTGTCCGGCTTTTTCCAGCCCCATCAGATAAGGCTCGGGGTGCGGCTTGCCATGTTTCACATCAAAGGCTGTTACCATTCGTTCTTTCTTAAATAATCCCGGGAAATTGTGTTCCAGTTTATCTATCAGGGTCGGTTGTCCCGATCCTGTAACCACGGCACAGATCAAACCCTCGTCATGTGCTTTTTTAACGAAGTCGTAAGCGTATGGAATCAGGCTTCCGTCATTGTATTCCGAAAACAGTTCGGTCTTACGCTTATATATTGCATTTACTTCTTTTTCGGTAGCTTCTCTTCCTTTTTCCCTTTTCATCAGGTGGTTTATTGTATGGCTACCCACCATTCCTTCGTATAGGTAGAATTCTTCGGGTGTACTGGGTATATCAAATTCGTCCATTGTTTCTTTCCACGATTTGGCATGCCATTTCATCGAGTCGTACAGAACTCCGTCCATATCGAAAAGGACAGCTTTGAGATCAAATTCTGAATAATTATGTTTGCTTAGATATTCGTTAAAAGTGGTGATCATGATTTTATTTAGTAAAATATGTGCAAAGATACGTTTTATCGATTTAATTACCTATAATGTGTAAATGTCATAACAAAATCAAAAAATAAAACTTTTTATTTGTTTTTCTGAAAAAATAAAATAACTTTGTCAGCCAATAAAGTAAATATTGAATATGAATTTACATAGTATTATTATTAGTTCACTCATTCTGCTCTGGAGAAATTTAGAGTGAGCATTGCTATGTAGTATAAACGATAAAGAAAAAACTAGAGCCTTTCTCACTGTAAAGTAGATGAGAAAGGCTTTTTTTATGTAGAATAATCAGGATTTAATTAAAAACAGTTATGGACAAGTTATTTATTTTTGACACCACATTGAGAGACGGAGAGCAAGTTCCGGGTTGCCAGTTGAACACAATCGAGAAAATTGAAGTAGCCAAAGCCCTCGAAATGCTCGGTGTTGATGTAATCGAAGCTGGTTTCCCTGTTTCCAGTCCTGTAGATTTCAACTCGGTGGTTGAAATATCCAAGGCTGTTACTTGGCCTACAATCTGTGCTCTTACACGTGCTGTGGAAAAAGATATAGAAGTAGCTGCCGAAGCCTTAAAGTATGCCAAGAAAAAACGTATACATACAGGTATTGGAACTTCGGAATATCATATTAAGCATAAATTTAATTCGACACAAGACGAAATTATAGAAAGAGCTGCTGCTGCTGTCAAATATGCGAAGCGTTTTGTTGAAGACGTTGAATTTTATGCCGAAGATGCAGGGCGTACCGACAATGCTTATCTTGCACGTGTGGTACAAGCCGTAATTAATGCCGGAGCTACTGTTGTAAACATTCCCGATACTACAGGGTACTGTTTGCCGACAGAATATGGTGCCAAGATAAAATATCTGATTGATCATGTGGATATGAAGAATGCTATTCTTTCTACACACTGTCATCAAGACTTGGGTATGGCTACGGCAAACTCTATAATGGGCGTCTTAAATGGAGCTCGTCAGGTGGAAGTGACAATAAACGGTATCGGTGAGCGTGCAGGTAATACGTCTTTGGAAGAGGTTGTTATGGCTATTCATAGTCATAAAGAATTGAAAATTGACACAAATATCAATACGCAAAAGATATATCCAACCAGTCGCTTGGTTTCTAATCTGATGAATATGCCTGTTCAGCCAAACAAGGCTGTGGTAGGGCGTAATGCCTTTGCTCATTCATCGGGTATTCATCAGGATGGAGTTCTGAAACATCTTTCTACTTATGAAATTATCGATCCTAAAGATGTAGGTATTGATGATAATGCAATTGTCTTAACTGCAAGAAGTGGACGTGCTGCATTGAAAAATAGACTAAATTTGCTTGGTATAGAAGTCGATGATGATACATTAGCAGAATATTATCAACGTTTTCTTGACTTGGCAGATAGGAAGAAAGATATTACCGATGAGGATATCCTGATCTTAGCCGGTAGAGAAACAGATAAAATGCATCGTATCAAGTTGGATTATCTACAGGTGATCTCAGGGCTAGGGATACGCAATGTGGCGAATGTAGGACTTGATATTGCCGGCGAAAAGTTTGAAGCCTCGGCTTCCGGCAATGGGCCAGTAGATGCTGCCATAAAAGCGATTAAGCAAATCATACGACGCCAGATGGTTATTGAAGAATTTTTGATTCAGGCAATAAACAGAGGCAGCGATGATATCGGAAAAGTACATATGCAGGTAGAGCACGAAGGAGTAAACTATTACGGCTTTTCTGCAAATACTGATATTGTAACCGCTTCGGCGGAGGCGTTTATAAATGCAGTAAACAAATTTGTAAAGTAAAAAAGATACAGACAAAGTCAAAATAGATGGAGCCCCAAAAATACCAATATATAGACAGCTTGAGAGGAATAGCGATTCTTTTGGTTGTACTTGTTCATGTTGGTATAGTTTTGGATAATATGATCGATTATTTTCCGAAAGATAGCCTTTTGTTGTCGATAATAGGGAATGGAGCATATGGCGTGCAGCTATTCCTTATTGTAAGTGCATATACATTGACCATGTCGCATTACAATAGACTGGATGAGCCACACAAAAACCGGAATTTCTTTATTCGTCGTTTTTTCAGGATAGCACCTATGTATTATATAGCTATTATTTATTTTACATTGGATAAGTACCTACAATTCAATTTTGTAAATCCTGATTTTTCGGCAATACCAATTCGGTCTATGTTGAGTAACATTTTCTTTACCAATGCACTTATCCCTGAGCATACCAATAATTATGTGCCTGGAGGATGGTCGGTATCGGTGGAGTTTTTGTTTTACTTTATGTTACCGTTTATATGCAGTAAAATAAAAACAGTAAATGCTGCTCTACTATTGTTTCTGTCTACTTTGACATTAGCGTTGATTATTGATCCTTTCATAAAGGCGAATACAATATATCCATATTTCCATGAATATAATTTCTTTGTTCAACTGCCGGTATTCCCATTAGGGATATTAGCTTATTTCTTTTTAAATAGAGAACAACATGAAATAAAACCTTTTACATGGGTGTACCTCTTGGGGATGATGATTGTATTTTGTTATATCTCAGTTCCGAAGCATATTATGTTTAGTCTTGTGTTTGTATTATTACTCATTATTCAGGCTAGATATAGCTTCAGGCTGTTCTCTAATCGCTTTCTGGCAGAGGTCGGAAAAGTAAGTTTCAGCATGTATCTTTTGCATTTTGCCGTTGTGTATCTTTTTAATAGATTTGGTTTTTACCGAATTATAGAGGTTACTGATTTTACAACATCGCTTCTTAATTTTCTATTGATGTATATTGTTGTTGCGGGGGTGGCTTTTGCTATATCCAGTATAACATATAGGATAATTGAAGTGCCGGGGCAAAATCTAGGTAAGAGACTAATTAAAAAATTGTCTTTGGATCCTATTTCTCATACTAAAGCAGTAAATGGAAACTAAAAAATATGAATATATTGACAGCCTTCGCGGAATGGCTATATTGATGGTTATTCTGGTTCATATTCCTTTTCAGAAGGCGGGCGTTCTATTATGTCGTAAATTTACTTCTAACGAATACTTCCGTCGACCAAGGACATTGTCTTATTTAGTTCTAATAATTCTTATCTATTGTTATATTGCTATAAATTATGACTTTTTAGATAGATCTGCAACATTTTACTTTATATTAGCATATTTGTATATATTCAGATCGGGCTATATATGCTCGGTCTTTACTCATAAATTTATTGAAGTTCCGGGACAAAACTTGGGACGAAAAATTATTCAAAAGTTGAATCAACAAAAATAAACTTGAAAAATGAAAACTCTATTCGACAAAATCTGGGATGCACATGTGGTTTCATCCGTTGAAAATGGTCCCACACAATTGTATATAGATCGCCATTTTTGTCATGAGGTCACAAGTCCTCAGGCATTTAATGGACTTAGGGCAAGGGGGCTGAAAGTCTACCGTCCCGAAAAAACAACGATAACGGCCGACCATAATACGCCGACTATCAATCAGGATCAGCCTGTAAAAGATCTGATTTCGAGAAATCAGCTGGATACATTGTCTAAAAATGCGCAGGATTTTGGTATTCAGTTGTTTTATCCTTTGGGACATCAAAAAAATGGGGTAGTACACATTATAGGGCCGGAAAACGGATTTACTCAACCCGGAATGACTATTGTGTGCGGAGATAGCCATACTTCTACACATGGAGCTTTTGGTGCTATTGCATTTGGTATTGGTACCAGCGAAGTAGAAATGGTATTGGCTACGCAGTGTATTCTTCAGACACGTCCGAAGACAATGCGCATCACATTCAACGGAAAATTGGGTGAAGGTGTTTCGGCTAAAGATTTAGCTCTATATATGATCTCTAAGTTGACTACCGGCGGTGCTACCGGTTATTTCGTAGAGTATGCGGGTGAGGCTATTCGCAACATGTCTATGGAAGAGCGTATGACACTATGTAACCTAAGTATCGAGATGGGTGCTCGTGGAGGATTGGTTGCTCCCGATGAGACTACTTTCTCTTATGTGAAAGGTCGTGAATTTGCACCTAAAGGAGAAGAGTGGGATAAGGCATTAGCATACTGGAAAACATTAAAGACTGACGAAGGCGCGAAATTTGATAAAGAGTTGACATTCGATGCCGCAGATATCAAGCCAATGATTACTTACGGAACTAATCCGGGTATGGGTATGGGTATTGATGAATCGATCCCTACATTGGATGAAATAGATGAGGCCGGACGTATTTCTTTCCAAAAGTCTATGGATTATATGGGATTCAAACCCGGAGAAAAGGTAGAAGGCAAATCAATAGATTATGTATTTCTTGGTAGTTGTACCAATGGACGTATCGAAGACTTCCGTGTGTTTGCAAACTTTGTAAAAGGGAAGAAAAAGGCTGATAATGTAATCGCTTGGTTAGTTCCAGGAAGTTGGAAAGTAGAACAACAGATCAAAGATGAAGGACTGTATGATATTCTTAAAGAGGCAGGCTTTGAACTTCGCCAACCGGGTTGTTCGGCATGTCTTGCGATGAACGATGATAAGGTGCCTGCAGGTAAATATGCGGTGTCTACATCAAATCGTAACTTTGAAGGGCGTCAGGGTCCGGGTGCTCGTACTATTCTTGCCGGTCCGCTTGTGGCTGCTGCCGCTGCTGTGACAGGAAAGATTACAGATCCTCGTAACTTCTGATTTGTTAGACTAACCGAGGCAAATGATTCCTTATTAAAAGGATTTCTTTACATCGATTAGACTGATAAGCAACAATAAAAATATTCTTTCATTATACATATAAATAACAATGGAAAAATTTCAAACACTTACATCAACATACGTTCCACTTCCTATTGAGAATGTGGATACAGACCAAATTATACCGGCTCGCTTTTTGAAGGCGACAGATAAAGAAGGTTTTGGTGATAATCTTTTTGCCGATTGGCGTTACAATAAAGACGGAAGTCCCAAAGCCGATTTTGTGCTCAACAATCCTACATATAGTGGAGAGATACTTGTTGCCGGAAAGAATTTCGGTAGCGGTTCCAGTCGCGAGCATGCAGCGTGGGCTGTTGCCGGATATGGATTCAAAGCTGTTGTTTCAAGCTTCTTTGCGGATATTTTTAGAAACAATTCACTAAACAATGGAGTACTTCCTGTTGTGGTTACACCTGAGTTTCTTTCCGAAATATTTGCTTGTGTAAATGTTGATCCAAAAGCCACATTGACAATCAATCTGGAAAAACAAACCATAACAAACAATGTTACGGGGAAAACAGAAAGTTTTGAAATCAACCCTTACAAGAAAGAATGTTTATTGAAGGGACTTGATGATATCGACTATCTGTTATCTAAAAAAGAATTGACAGAAAAGTACGAAACGGAACGTCTTTTATAATTTTATAATAATGTAGTAAGCAGCTATCTGCGATTAGATTATGTCTGTCATCATTGTTGAGATGCTAAATGGTTCTGAATAAGAAGAGATATACCCCCAAATGAAAAAAGGTATTTATATATTCATTTTTATTATGGCTTCTGTGAATATTTATTCTCAGAATATCTTAACTCCTGTATCGTTTGAGCAAGTGACTCTTACTGATAATTTCTGGAACAATAGGATGAGGATCCAAAAAGAAGTATTGGTTCCTGTGGCATTCGAACGGACAGAGATTGCTGTAGAAGATCTTCGGCGCACAGCGAATTATCTGAAAGGGATCGAAGGGCCTTTACCTTCTGATAGCAGATTCAGCACTTCCGACTTGTTTAAGGTTATCGAAGGTGCGGCCTATCTGTTAAAGATGGAACGTGATCCAAAATTAGAAAAGCAGATAGATGATATCGCAGATATTATAGCTCAGGCTCAGCAACCCGACGGCTATTTGTACCCTCCTCATATTACGGGGTCTTATAAGACCGCACCATTGTGGGGTGGAGCAGGAATGGGCGATAAGCCTTATTCGTGGGTAGTGCACAGCCATGAGTTGTACAACATGGGGCATCTATACGAGGCTGCGGCTGCATACTATCAGGCTACCGGCAAAAAGAACCTGCTGGATATTGCGACTAAGAGTGCTAAACATATAAATAAGGTCTTCTTTGAAGGGGATCCGAATTACAATGGTGGTAAGCCTGTAAATCAAGCTCCCGGACATGAAGAAATAGAAATCGCATTGGTGAAGCTTTATCGTGTGACCGGAGATCCGCTATATCTCAATATGGCGAAAAAGTTTATCGATATACGAGGTGTAACCTATGTGCCCGATGGTAAAGGAACCATGTCGCCCGAATATGCACAGCAGCATGCGCCTGTACGTGAGCAGGATAAAGCAGTAGGACATGCCGTGCGTGCGGTTTATCTTTATTCGGGTATGTCTGATGTAGGTACATTGACGGGGGATACAACTCTTTCGCCTGCTTTGGATAAGATCTGGGGCAATATTGTGGACACACGGATGCATATCACAGGTGGGCTGGGGGCTATACATGGTATCGAAGGCTTTGGTCCTGAATATGAATTGCCAAATAAGGAAGCATATAATGAAACGTGTGCCGCTGTAGGCAATGTATTCTTTAACCATCGTATGTTTCTTCTCGAAAAAGACGGTAAATACATGGATGTTGCCGAAGTGTCACTCTTGAACAATGTTCTAGCGGGAGTAAATCTTGAAGGAAACAAGTTTTTCTATGTTAATCCTCTTGCCTCGGATGGTAAAGTTGATCGTTCATATTGGTTTGGAACTGCTTGTTGCCCTACAAATTTAGCGAGGCTTATTCCTCAAATTTCGGGTTTGATGTATGCGCATACCGATAATGAAATTTATTGTTCTTTCTACACCGGAAGTAAAGTAGACTTTGCTCTTACATCCGGAAAAGTGGCACTAGAGCAAAAAACGAATTATCCGTTCGATGAAAGTATCGTATTAACTGTAAACCCCGAAAAGAATGATCAGACGTTTTCAATAAAAATGCGAATCCCTACGTGGGTCGGTTCTCAGTTTGTACCGGGTAAATTGTATAGCTATGTTGATAATAATTCGAAAGCGTGGGAACTATATATAAACGATAAGAAGGTCGGAAATTTATCTTTTAAAAAAGGTGAAGTTTCTCTTGACAAAGGTTTTGTTTCTATCTCCAGAAAATGGAAGAAAGGAGATAAAGTAGAGCTTAAACTACCTATGCCTGTTCGTTATTCACATGCTATAAAGGAAGTGAAAGCAGACAATGACAGGGTAGCTATCTCCAGAGGTCCGTTAGTATATTGTGCAGAGGGTATTGATAATACTGAAGATGTGAACAGGTATTATCTGACTAAAGTTTCAACAGATGCTAAGGTACAGAGAGATGATACAGGAATATTGAAGGGGATAGACCTAATAAAAAATGTTTCGGCAGACTATATAGATGTAAAAGGCAATATTCATCAGACTTCACTGAATCTTATTCCATATTATGCATGGAACAATCGAGGAGTTTCGACAATGAATATTTGGTTTGCTGAGAATCAAAAGAAAGTGCGTGAAAGCGTTGCGATTCTTCCTGTAGCGATAAAAGATATAAAAGCGACTTATACAAACGAAGGCGAAAATGTATTCTCTATTGTTAACGGAAAGCATCCGAAGAGTTCTAAGGATACAGAAATAAATAGATGGACTTCTTGGAACAAAAAGGGGGAAAAGCAAAGCATCGATTTCACTTTCGAGAAGCCTACTGATATAAAAGCCTTTTCGGTTTATTGGTATAACGACAACGGCGGAGTTCGTTTGCCGGATGTTTGGAACTTGGAGTATAAAGATGATAGTGGTTCTTGGAAGCCATTCCCATTATACAGTACCGATTCATATAGTTTGCTCAAAGATCAATTTAATCTTGTGCATTCTGATGGAGATTCTTTTGTTGTAGAAAGTATCAGATTGAATGTAACGCCAAAAGCCGACAGTGCGGTTGGTGTCTTGCAAGTGCGGTTTGATATTAAGTAATTAAGAAAATTAAAGATTACCATGATAGAAATAATGGACACAACCCTGAGAGACGGCGAACAAACATCGAGTGTTTCGTTTTCGGCTCAGGAGAAGATGAGTATAGCTCACTTGTTGCTGGTCGATCTCGGCGTAAATCGTATCGAGGTAGCATCGGCTCGTGTTTCGAATGGTGAGTTTGAAACTGTAAAAAAAATCGCTAATTGGGCTAAATCCGCAGGATATATAGATAATATTGAGATATTAGGATTTATTGATAAAGGGGCTTCGCTCAATTGGATAAAAGACACAGGATGTAAAACTATAAACCTGTTGACAAAAGGTTCGTATAAGCATGTGACCGAACAGCTGCGCAAAACACCCGAACAGCATCTTGATGATATTAAGGCTGAGGTGGAATTGGCTCAAAAGTTGGGTATCACAGTCAATGTATATCTCGAAGATTGGTCTAACGGAATCGTGAAATCTGAAGATTACGTCTATTATATGATGGATGGAATGAAGGATTTGCCGATAAAGCGATTTATGCTTCCCGATACCTTAGGGGTATTGAATCCACATAGCGTATGGCGCTGTTGTCGCCGGATGATAAACCGTTATAGAGATCTTCATTTTGACTTTCATGCTCACAACGACTATGATCTTGCTGTAGCGAACACAATGGTGGCAGCAGAAGTGGGAGTGAGAGGCGTGCATCTGACAATGAATGGACTCGGCGAACGAGCAGGAAATGCTTCCCTGGCCAGTGTGATTGCAGTTTTTCACGACCAATTGAAATTAAAAACTTCAATAAAAGAAGAAAATATAAATAGGGTCAGCCGTGTAGTAGAGTCTTACTCGGGACAGGTAATCTCCGCTAATCAGCCAATTGTCGGAGACAATGTTTTCACACAGTGTGCCGGAATACATGCTGATGGTGATAACAAGAATAACTTGTACTATAACGATTTGTTTCCGGAACGTTTTGGTCGTGTTCGTGAATATGCATTAGGTAAATTGTCTGGTAAGTCTAATATCCGAAAGAATATTGAGGCTTTGGGTATTGAACTCGACGAGGATGATATGACTAAAGTGACAAACCGAGTGATAGAATTAGGTGATAAAAAAGAAATTATTACGCAAGACGATCTGCCATATATCATTTCGGATGTGTTGAAAAACAACGAGAAGGAAAGAAAAATCAAGATATTGTCGTTTGCATTTTTATTGACAAAGGGCTTGCGTCCTACAGCTACGGTAAAAGTAGAAATTGAAGGGCAGGAACACGAATGGACTGCACCGGGGGACGGACAGTATCATGCTTTTTCGAAAGCTTTGTATAAGATATACTCACGTTTGGGTAAGCCTACCCCTACGTTAGTGAACTATGCTGTTTATATACCACCCGGCGGGCGTACCGATGCTTTGGTGCAAACGGTAATTACGTGGGAATTTAATGGTAAGACTTTCAAGACAAGAGGTCTTGATGCCGACCAGACCGAAGCAGCGGTAAAGGCTACCGAAAAGATGTTGAATATGATAGAAGATCTGTAAATGACTTTTCTGCAAATGAAAGAAGAGCGGATTGAATGGGTTGATATAGCAAAAGGTATCGGCATAATATGTGTTGCTATGGGGCATATGTTTCAATACCAGATGCTTGCTACAAGATAATATATCTGTTTCATATGCCTCTTTTCTTTATTGCTTTTATCGTATCTTTAATAGATTTGAAATTACACAGGTACTTTTAGGAAAATATAAGAATAAACAGATTCAAAAATAATTACAATTTTAAAATATCGATTGATGAAATTAAACATTGCAGTGCTCCCTGGAGACGGAATAGGGCCTGAAATTATAGAACAGGCATTGAGAGTGACAGAAGTAGTTTGTGAAAAATTTGGTCACGAACTTTCTTATGAATATGGTATTGTTGGAGCTTCGGCAATCGATCAGGTAGGCAATCCATATCCTGATGGAACGCATGAATTGTGTATGGCTTCTGATGCTGTGCTGTTTGGTGCAATCGGAGATCCTAAATATGACAACAACCCTTCAGCAAAAGTACGTCCCGAACAAGGACTTTTGGCTATGCGCAAAAAGTTGGGATTGTATGCTAACCTTCGTCCTGTAAGTACATTTCCTACACTAGTACATAAATCGCCCCTTCGTTCCGATTTGGTAGATGGTGCTGATTTTATGTGTGTGCGTGAATTAACGGGAGGTATGTATTTTGGTCGCCCGCAAGGACGTAGCGAAGACGGAGATACTGCTTATGATACTTGCGTATACACTCGTGAAGAAGTAGAGCGTATACTTCATCTTTCATATAAATATGCTCAGATGCGTCGCAAAAAAGTGACAGTGGTAGATAAAGCGAATGTATTGGCTACTTCTCGTCTATGGAGGCAGGTTGCTCAGGAAATTGAAAAACAATATCCTGATGTGGAAACCGAATATATGTTTGTAGACAATGCTGCTATGCAGATTATTCAATGGCCTAAGCGTTTTGATGTACTTGTTACAGAAAACTTGTTTGGAGATATACTTACCGATGAGGCTTCTGTGATTACCGGATCGTTAGGTATGTTGCCATCGGCATCTATTGGTATTCACACATCTGTGTTTGAACCGATACATGGTTCGTATCCTCAGGCAGCAGGCAAAAATATCGCAAATCCATTAGCCACTATTCTTTCGGCAGCAATGATGTTCGAATATGCATTCGAACTGAAAGAAGAAGGTAAACTGATTCGTGATGCTGTTAATGCATCTATGGATGCAGGTGTAGTAACTGAGGATATTGCATCGAAAGAAGGAAAAGCTTATTCTACATCGCAAGTAGGCGACTGGATTGTAAATTATTTGAAGGGATAAATTTTTTTCTATGATATTGTGAAGAGGCTGTTCGTTGCGTACAGCCTCTTTTCGTCTTTATCTCAATAGTGATATGCCTGATAGGTTACTTTCAATGGGCTCTTTCCATTTAATATTTGCATATTGTAGTCTTCTACAAAATATTACTTTCATAAACATTAGGAAAAAAGATGTAAAATATTTATCTTTGCACCGCTTTTATAAGCCCGTACGTGTGATGGGAATAAGGAAGCAATCCTTAATTTGAGTAACACAATTTAAAATTAAAAGATGAAAACGTTTGAATTAAAAGGAGAAGCCAGAACAGATCTTGGCAAAAAAGCGACAAAAGCATTTCGCAAAGAAGACAAAATCCCTGCTGTAATTTATGGTGGAGATCAAACTGAAGCAATTGCTTTTACTGTTACAAACAGCGATGTTCGCAAACTTGTTTATACTCCTGAGATTTTCCTTGTAAACCTAACAATAGGAAAAGACAGCTATAAAGCTATATTGAAAGATGTACAGGTACACCCGGTAACAGATGCTATCTTGCACCTTGACTTCCTTCATGTATTTGAAGGCAAACCAATTGTAATGGACGTTCCTGTTATTTTGGACGGACTTGCAGAAGGTGTAAAAGCAGGGGGTAAACTTTCGCTTGACTTGCGTAAGATTAAAGTAAAAGCTCTTTACGATAAGATCCCTGAGAAAGTACACGTTGACGTAACAAGCCTTGCTCTTGGAAAATCTATCCAGGTAGGTGAACTACACTTCGAAGGACTTGAACTGTTAAATGCTAAAAATGCCGTTGTTTGTCGCGTTCAATTGACTCGTGCTGCAAGAGGTCTTGCTGCTAAAAACGGCTAATAATAGGATATATTGAATGAAATACTTGATTGCCGGCCTCGGTAATATTGGTAGAGAATACGAATATACCCGCCACAATATAGGATTCAGAGTATTGGACGCTTTAGCTAAAGCGTCCAATATTGTTTTTGCTGACAGGCGTTATGGCTTTGTGTCTGAACTAAAGGTCAAAGGACGTACTCTTATTCTGCTAAAGCCATCTACTTTTATGAATCTTAGCGGAAATGCTGTTCGTTATTGGCTAAACCAAGAAAAGATACCGATTGAGAATCTTTTGGTAGTTGTAGATGATCTTGCTTTGCCTTTTGGTTCTTTACGCCTCAAAGGAAAAGGCAGTAGTGCCGGACATAACGGACTGGGTAATATACAATCTGTACTAGGAACACAAGATTATGCCCGCTTACGGTTTGGTATAGGTAACGAATTTTCTCGGGGTGGTCAAGTTGGCTATGTGCTCGATAATTTCAGTGACGAAGAGGAAAAAGAGCTTCCTGTGAAACTGGAGACCTGTGGCGAAATAATCAAAAGCTTTTGTCTGGCAGGTATCAACAATACCATGAACCAATACAATAATAAATAAAACCAAAGAAGTTAGAAACGAATATCTTTTGTATCTAATATATAACTTTGATAAATGATGTGAAGCCGGTCTTGTTTGCGGACATATTGGCAAAATTCTGATTTTATTATGAAAGAACCTAAAAACGAAGTACGTATAGACAAATGGCTGTGGGCTGTTCGTCTTTTCAAAACTCGTTCTATAGCAATAGAAGCATGTAAAAAAGGACGTATCTCGATCAAAGGAGTTACTATAAAACCCTCTCGATCAATTAAGGTAGGTGATGTGATAGAAGTGCGACGTCCTCCGGTTACTTATTCCTTTGAAGTCCTCAACCTTTCGGAAAACAGAATGGGAGCCAAGCTTGTGCCCGAATTTATGAAAGATGTGACATCTGCATCTCAACTTGAAATATTAGAAATGTCTAAGGTGAGCGGTTTTGTAGATAGAGCTAGAGGAACAGGGCGACCAACAAAAAAAGATCGTCGTGAATTGGATCAGTTTACAGAAGATTACTCTTTCTTTGATGATTGGGATTTAGAAGATTAGAGCACAAATTATAGTTCGAAACTTATTCCTTGCAGAACACACTCTTATGAAATAGTAATTCATTATACCATCAAAAACTTTCTTATTTATATTTGTTCTTATTTATAATTCTATATCTTTGTTACCATATTGGTGTTATATATTCGAAGTCTTGGATATATAATGAAAAGGGAATCAGGTGTAAATCCTGAACAGTCGCGCTGCTGTAAGCTTCGCTAAACGTTTATACAAATCCTCAAAGCCACTGTTTTTCATAAACGGGAAGGTCGTATAAAACGGAAGTAAGTCAGAAGACCTGCCAAAAAATAAATTTCATCTTTCGCGAAAAAAGATAGAAAGCTCAAGAGATTTTTCTCTGATTATAAAAAAATGATTTTGGTTGAAGTATTTATACTATCATCTCTTGCAATGTTATATTTCGGTATCTGCAAATGAGATTGTATATTTTAAATAAACCTTCTCCTGATCTTATTATATATTCAATAACAATAAAAACTTACAACAATGAAAAAGATATGTCAAAGATGTTCGGCCGCTTTCAGCTGTAGAGAAGACCGCGTAGAATTGTGTAGCTGCCGTAGAGTTTCTTTAGTTTCAGGGGTACGCGATTATATAAAAGATAACTATAGTGACTGCCTTTGTCCTAAGTGTTTAAGCGAAACAAATACTTACTTTTTTGCCTTTGATGTTAATCCTAAATTCATAAAAGACAAAAAATAAAGTATTTATAAGCAACACCAATACAAGGTAATAGCAAAAACTTATTTTTAATTTACAATTTATTATAAATTTAGTCTTTAATTCGTTTAATTGTATAGGTAAGTTTCCTTAAATTTGATGTTGGAAAACAACGCAATTTGAATGTTTTCAAATCAAGTATTGAAGTTTGCAATCTCCTGTCACAAATGGAGATAGGAGATTGCAAATCGATATCGAACCGGATAGAAATAATAACTATAATAAATAAAATTAAACATGTTACAAGAGTTTACTTTAGGCGAAGGAAAGGCGATTATCAACTTCACTCTTAAGTTTTGCGACACGAGGCAAAAAATATTAAATAGTTACGGTTTTCATCGGGTTATTGAAGCTTTTATACAAAGATTGAAAAAGAATGATGTCATTATCTACGATTATTATATCAAAGAATTCAAGACTGACGAAGAATTTCAAAAAACATTGATAGAAGCATTTAAGCTACTTACTGTATGTAATCCCGATGAGGTGCAAAATGTACATAATAAGTATGCTATCTTCTTCAACGATAAAGATTTATTTATAGAACTTATAGAGCTTCTCTATGGCTTCTGGCGTAGAATGGAACGTTATACTATAGTGCATAACAATTCCATCAGCAGCGGGTTGCAAAGTGTGCGTTTTTTGCATGCCAACGAATTGTTCAATGAGTTGGTACTTTCCATTTATCGCCGCATCCAGGAAACCGTAATGGGGTATCAGCATCTTGTATATCGCCAGCTTACGGCAGGTGCAAATGCAGGGTTAACTCTTAGTGACATTACTTGGAATTGCCCAATAGAATACAATGGGTTGACTTCTATTCCGTTCATTACTTCTGTTATGTTTAAGCCTCCGTTTATTTCATATACAAAAAGAAATACACGCGACGGCATTTTTCAAGAACATACAACAAATCCGGTAGAAAATATTATTCTGAATGAAGATGACTGGTTCTTATTTCCTGCTAAAGTAGGGAATATGCTGACCTTTGTTTATTTCCACAAGGACTATATGGTTCACGGATTTGCATTATCCAATCTTTTTGAACTAGCTAAAGCCAGTGAATATATCGGTAAAAAACCGGATATAATATACGTGTTCGGATATCCTGATGGAATAGAAGAGAAACGTACTTTCTACTATAAGGATAAGAAAAATGATATTCTTATCGGTTACGCTAATCATTGCGACGATATCGACTATTTTGGCTATATGAAAAAAATGCTTCTTACACTTCATAACGTGAAGCAAATGGAGCAAGGGCGATTGCCGCTACACGGAGCTATGGTAAACATATTACTCAAGAATGGTACAGAAGCCAATATCGTTATTATAGGAGACAGTGGTGCCGGAAAATCTGAAAGTTTGGAAGCTTTCCGTACGCTTAACGAGAAATATATACGTCATATGCGTATCGTATTTGATGATATGGGTTACCTCAAAAAAGAAGAAGATGGTACGATTAAGGGGTATGGAACCGAAATCGGAGCATTTGTCCGTATCGATGACCTTGACCCTATGTATGCGTTCCAGCAGTTAGAGAGAGGTATCTATTCTAATCCTGACAAAATAAATGCTCGCATTACGATTCCTGCCGCAACATACGATGTTATCTCTAAAGGATATAAAGTAGATTATATCTTGTATGCGAATAACTATACTGAATCTGCGCAGAAGATTGAGTTTTTTGATAATCTCGACGAAGCGATTAAAATATTCGAAGCCGGAGCTCGCAAAGCAAAAGGAACTACGACTGAAAATGGTTTGGTTACATCTTATTTTGCCAATCCTTTTGGTCCTGTACAAGAAAAGAAGCTTGCAGGCAAGCTGATCAAAGAATTCTTTAATGATATGAATAACAACGGTGTAAAAATAGGAGAGATATACACCTCGCTTGCTATTGACGGGCATACTAAGGATGGACCTCAATTGGCAGCAGAAGAGTTGTTTACAATGATAAATAATGATTAAGTGGAGTAGAGATGAGTTAAGTATTAGCTCGTCTCTTTCTTCGATAAAATTTGCCTGACTACTCAACGCTTACTTAAACTTTTGATAATGTATGGCGTTAAATATTATAACGGAGAAAAATACAACTAATAATTAGAATAAACCTATGAACAATATGCAACAATCCTTGATGCACGACAATATCAAGATGCTTGGCCACTTGCTCGGAAAAACGATCAATGAGGCGAAAGGGCAAGATATGGTCGACCTCATAGAAACAATCCGCAGGCTATCTAAAGCATCACACTCGGGTGACATTGAAGCACATAAATCGTTGGTTAAGACATTGCAAAATCTTAGGGATGAGGAGTTCTTGCCTGTAGCACGTTCTTTCAACCAGTTTCTTAACCTCACAAATACGGCAGAACAATATAATAGTATCTCTCCCCACGCACAAGGGGCTGAGAACCCGGTGAATTTTTCTGCAGTATATGAAAAACTTAAAGCCGCTAACTATAGCGATAGCGATATAATCAAAGCAATAGAAGATATATCTATCGATTTGGTTTTAACAGCTCACCCTACAGAAATAAATAGACGCTCGTTGATCAATAATCTGAACCAAGTAGATCAATGCCTCAAGCTACTGGATCATGATGATTTGATCGAACATCAGAAAGTACAAATATTGCGCAGACTCAAGCAACTGATCGCTCAATATTGGTATACAGATGAAATTCGTCAGAATCGTCCGACCCCCAACGAAGAAGCAAAATGGGGATACGATGTAGTAGAGAATAGCCTTTGGGCTGCTGTACCTGCTTACATCCGTGAACTGGACGAGCAAATAAGAAATACACTCGCATATCGTATTCCGATCGATGCACGTCCTATACATTTTTCATCATGGATGGGCGGTGACCGTGACGGGAATCCGAATGTGACAGCAAAAGTTACACATGATGTACTACTTGATAGCCGCCGCCGTGCTGCAACTCTCTTCTTATCAGATATAGAAATACTGGTGAAAGAACTATCAATGGCAACTTGTACGCTCGAATTCAGAAACTACATAGGAAACTATGAAGTACAAGAGCCGTATCGTGAGCTAATGAAAAAGTTGCGTACACAGCTTCGTAATACTATAGCTTACCTTGATGCCCGTATAGCAGGTAAAAATCCTGAACTTACAGAGGATATTCTCTACTATAATGAGCAATTATGGGAACCTTTGCATGAATCTTATAAGTCGTTAGTGGCTTGTAAGATGGATATTATAGCCGATGATAAGCTATTGGATACCATGCGCAGGGTTAAATGTTTTGGGCTTACTCTTGTACAAATAGATGTTCGTCAGGAAAGTACAATTCATACTGAGACAATTTCAGAGATTACCCGTTATTTAGGATTAGGAGATTATGAAACATGGTCGGAAGATGAGAAGCAAGCTTTTCTTATCAGAGAGCTGAATTCTAAACGTCCTTTGGTTCCAAAAAATTGGGAGCCAAGTCCTCAAACGAAAGAAGTGCTGCAAACATGTAAAGTTATTGCAGAGACTCCTGAAGGGGTAATACCTACCTACATTATATCGATGACACGTACTCCGTCCGATATATTGGCGGTTTATTTGTTGTTGAAAGAAGCTGAGTGTCCTTATATATTACCCGTAACACCATTGTTTGAAACACTGAATGACCTCAATAATGCCAATGGTATTATGCAGCAATTGTTTAATATTAGTTGGTACAGAGGTGTTATCAAAAGCAAACAAATGATAATGATCGGTTACTCTGACTCAGCCAAAGACGCAGGATCTATTGCTGCCGGATGGGCGCAATACAGTGCACAAGAAGCATTGATCAAAAGCTGTCAAGAAGCGGGAGTATGCTTGACCTTATTCCATGGACGTGGTGGTACTGTCGGACGTGGAGGAGGACCTGCCAAAGTTGCTCTTTTCTCTCAGCCTCCGGGCTCATTAAAGGGTGGTTTGCGTGTAACAGAACAGGGCGAAATGATCCGCTTCAAATTAGGTATACCCGATCTGGCTATAAAAACGCTGGCTTTATATACTGATGCAATCTTAGAGGCTAACTTACTTCCGCCACCTGCACCAAAACAGGAGTGGAGAGACCTTATGAATAAGATGTCCGATATTTCTTGTACTATATATCAAGATACAGTACACAGAAATCCTGATTTTATACCGTATTTTTATCAGGCAACCCCTGAGGCCGAGCTTGCTCGTTTGCCATTAGGTTCGCGACCTGCAAAACGTCGTCCCAATGGTGGCGTTGAAAGTTTGCGTGCCATTCCTTGGATATTTGGATGGACACAAAACAGGTTAATGCTTCCGGCATGGCTTGGGGCAGGAGAGGCTCTTCAGCAAGTTATAGATGAAGGGAATGTCGAGATATTAAAAACCATGTACAAAGATTGGCCTTTCTTCGGAACAAGGATTAATATGTTGGAAATGGTATTTGCCAAAGCAGACCCCCGTATATCGGCATATTATGACGAACGGTTAGTGGAAGACAGGTTGCAAGATTTAGGGAAAAAGCTTAGGGCACAGTTAGAGGGTGCAATAAAATCTACATTGAGAATATCTCAGGATGAATACTTGATGGAGAGCCTACCCGATATAGCAGAGAATATTGCAATGCGAAATATATATACCAATCCGCTGAATCTGTTGCAGGTAGAATTGCTTCATCGTTCGAGACAAGACAGTGAGCATTCTCCCGAACTGGAACTGGCACTGATGATCACAATATCGGGTATTGCCGCCGGAATGCGAAACACAGGATGATAACATTCTGATAAAATATATAGATTGTAAAAGCTCATAAAAATCAAAATATTTTTATTCGTAGAAAATGCTTAATCCATGTTTAAAAATTTGATCTTTATGGGTTTTTACTTTAATTTCGTATAGATAAATAATTATATCATGCAATATAAAATAATGGCTCCAAAGGCCATAAATTCAACAATAGCACTGCCTGCATCTAAAAGCATAAGCAACAGAGCTCTTATTCTGAACGGTCTAAGTTTAAATGCTTCAACCCTGGAAAATCTTTCCGACTGTGATGATACGCAAGTTATGATAGAAGCCTTCCGTTCAGGCAGCAGCCTGATTGATGTAAAGGCTGCTGGCACATCTATGCGTTTCCTTACAGCATTGTTAGCTATAACACCCGGAGAATGGATAATAACAGGTACAGAGCGTATGCAGGAACGTCCTATTAATATTCTTGTAGAAGCCCTGACCTCATTGGGAGCCCGCATTTCATATATTGCGAATATTGGATATCCTCCCCTAAAAATAAAGGGTACGGCACTGGATGGTGGTGACATATATTTGTCGGGAGATGTCAGTTCTCAGTTTATATCGGCACTTCTGATGATTGCCCCTACAATGAGTAAAGGGTTGACAATCCATTTAGAAGGAGATATTATATCCATCCCGTATATAAAAATGACATTGGGAATGATGTCTCAGTTTGGAGTAAAAGCACACTGGGAAGATAAAATAATTCGTATTCATCCACAAGAATACAGACCGACTCATTATGTAGTAGAGTCTGATTGGTCTGCTGCTTCATATTGGTACGAAATGGCTGCGTTAACAGATAGCGCGCATATAGAACTGAAAGGATTGTTCAAAGAAAGTATGCAAGGAGACTCTAAAGTATCCGAGTTGTTTTTGGACTTAGGTGTTAATACCGAATTCACTGAAAACGGTGTTATATTAACTAAGTCGGACAGAATAACAAAAAAGATGTTTCATAATTTTGTGAATGAGCCCGATTTGGCACAAACCTTTGTGGTAACTTGTTGTATGATGAATATTCCTTTTATGTTTACAGGATTACAAAGCCTAAAGATAAAAGAAACAGACCGCATAGAAGCATTAAAGGCTGAAATGAAAAAGCTGGGATATCTTATTTATGACAGTCAAAACAGTATTCTCGAATGGAATGGTGAAAGATGCGAGCCAGAAGCAGAAGCTGTTATCCGTACATACGAAGATCATCGCATGGCGATGGCTTTTGCTCCGGCAGCAATAAAAACGGAGCATATCAATATGGCTCATCCGAATGTAGTTACTAAGTCATATCCAAATTATTGGAATGACCTGAAAACTGTAGGATTTACGATAGAGGAAAAATAATATATCAATCTAAACGATATCCGAATTGGCGAAGTATGTTATCCCTGCTTCGCCAATCTTTTTCTACCTTGACGAATATTTGCAAGAATACTTTTTTATCAAAAAATCGCTCAATATCTTTCCGTGCCATTGTACCGAGTTTCTTCAAGGCTGCACCTTGATGTCCGATAACAATTCCTTTTTGTGTGTCACGCTCTACAATGATAAGAGCTCTTATGTTTATTATATCTTTTTCTTCTTTAAACTCTTCAACAACGACTTCTACCGAATATGGAATTTCCTTTTGGTAATAAAGAAGAATTTTCTCACGAATAATCTCTGTTACAAAGAATCGGGCAGGACGATCGGTTAATGCATCTTTCTCAAAATAGGGTGGTGATTCTGGAATAAGGTCTATAACCCGTTTCTTGACCACATCTGCATTAAACTTGTTCAATGCCGAAATCGGATATATTTCCGCATTCGGAAGTAGTTCTTTCCACCGCAAGACCAAAGCTTCCAATTCTTTCTGATTTGTTTGATCTATTTTATTAATCAAAAGCAAAACAGGAGCTTCTACGCCTTGTACTTTCTTTAGAAACTCTTCGTTTTTGTCTATTTTTTCGACAACATCAGTCATATATAGTAAGACATCAGCATCACTTAATGCAGATTCCGAGAAGTTAAGCATCGACTCCTGCAACTTGTAATTGGGACGCAAAACACCCGGAGTATCAGAATAAACAATCTGATATTCATCGGTATTCACTATTCCTAAAATACGATGACGAGTGGTCTGAGCTTTAGAAGTAATAATTGATACTTTTTCACCTACCAACAGGTTCATCAACGTTGATTTACCTACATTGGGGTTGCCTACTATATTTACAAATCCTGATTTATGCATTTTTATTTTTTATGTTTTTAGAATACGGCTGTCGAACTTAGCATTTCGGGTGTCATCCATTTGCCTTGTGCTTTCATCACTTGCTCTATGACATCACGGGCAACACCATCTCCGCCATTTTTATGCGAAATATATTGGGCTACACTTTTTATCTCAGGCGCAGCATTTGCCGGGGCTACAGCCAAACCTACAGCCTGCATTACCTGATAGTCTGGCAAGTCGTCGCCTGCATATATTATCTCTTCGGCTTTATAGCCTGTTTTTTCCATATAGTCGTTGAGGTCATTTATCTTAACTTTCGATTTGAGGTAAATATCATTAACTCCCAACCTGTTGAAGCGAAGACGGATATTATCTGTATCAGCTCCTGTGATAATGGCCACACTATAGCCGGCTTTTACTGCAAGGTTGATAGCATATCCATCTTTTATATTTACCATCCTTACCGGTGACCCATCTGAAGACAAAGGTATTGAATCAGGAGATAAAACACCATCAACATCAAATATAAATGCTTTTATTTTCTTCAAATCGTAATTTATTGTACTCATTATATATCTTTTTTACCAAACCGATGAATACTTTCACTCATCAGTTTATAAATTTGTTTTATTTTATCATCATCAATCAGCGACAGGTGCTTCTCCATTACATTCTCATCGAAGCGTACAGCCGGACCTGTTTGGGCTTCTTCGGGAGATAAAGAATGTACCTTCGATGCAGTTTCGTCAATCAACGGCAAGGCGATATCGAACGGCAAGTTTATTTTTGCTAGAACTTGTTTCGATAAGGTGTACATATGATTCGTAAAGTTGCAAGCAAATACTCCTGTAAGGTGAAGATACTTTCGTTCTTCTGTCGATAATTCTACTATTTTGGTTGACAACTGCGATACTATGCTTTTTAGTTGTTCCAATGCATGATCATCCGAAGCCTCCAGAAATATTGGAATGTCCGCCCAGTCAACTTTTCTATCTTTACTAAATGTTTGAAACGGATACAGTACTCCATATCGAGAAGTATATCCTTTAAAGACATTTATAGACATGCTACCGGCTGTATGTACCCATAAGCCATTATTTGACGGAAGATTAGCAATCAATTCTTCTAAAACAGAATCTTTTACCGAAAATATATATAAGTCAGCATCGCAGACCGCTAATGATATATCTGTAATAGGTGCAGCATCCACTTCCTTGGCTAAAGCGGAGGCAGAAGCTAATGTTCGGCTATAGACTTGTACAATATCAAAAGATTTGCTGTACAGCTCTTTTGCAAATTGTGTTGCAACATTGCCTGCTCCTATCAATACTACTTTCATTAGTTCTTCTTTTTGGCACTCAATACCATTGCCACTCCGGCAACAATCAATAACCCCGGAACAATAAGATTAGAATAATTATGCATCCAACCAAAGAACGTATCAGCATTAAGCAGTACTCCTATACCTAGGAATATCCAACCTAAAACTCTCTTAGGCTGAGTGAATAAGAACACAATTCCTGCTATAAGCAAAAAAGAACCTACTCCTATTAGTCTGTCAGCATAAGGGATTTTACTTAATACATCTAACTTGTCCAGCATAAATAAAATACCGAAGATAAGTATGGTTATCCCATACGACAAACGGTCGTTTGACTTGCTATTAGTTGTCATAAGTAGCTATTCTATTATTTGATTTATATTAAAATTTCCGATATGTACTTTTTCCCATTGTAATTTTTCATCGTCTATAGGGGAGCGCTCTTGTGCTTTATTTCCAAATATTATAACAGAAAGAACTTGCAGCTGTATCGGGATATTAAATAAGCTCTTGATATAGTCATTAGAAGCTTCCTCCTCCTCTGTATATCGCTCTCTGATTTGTATCCAACAACTTCCCAATCCCAAATCTTCCGCTTGTAACTGCATCATAATGGAAGCAATAGACGCATCTTCTATCCACACGTCGCTTGTTAATGGATCAGCCATAACTATAATAGCTAAGGCACAACCTTCTATCGGTTTACTTCCCGATTTTTTGCATAGCGACAGCTTCCTTAGCATTTCTTTATCTTCAACTAATAGAAACTGCCAAGGATTTTTACTCTTTGATGAAGGTGACTTTAGCCCAGCTTTGAGAATAGTCTCTACTTGCTGAGGTTTCAATGGTTCATCTGTAAATTTACGAATACTCCGACGATTTGTTACCAAATCTTGAAAATTATTCATAAGTCAATATGGTTTATAAATTCTTATTTTATTAATTGGTTCTACTCTCCTCTCCGGATATATAAATTAACGGCGAGTCAATTCTTCAACATCCTTTTCAATCTCACTGACAGATTTTACACCTTCGGTACTGCTTTTTCTAAGGAGTATATTCAGTGTTTGCATGATCAGTTTAATGTCTAAAGCATACGAATAGCCGTTAATATACAGCAAGTCGTATTTTAATTTATCCCTTACCGATGTATTATATTTACCTTGTACTTGTGCCAAACCTGTAAGACCTGCTTTAACCCTATGACGCAAGTTATATTCAGGCATCTCGGCACAGAACTGTTCTACAAAGAATGGACGTTCAGGACGTGGGCCTACTATGCTCATATCCCCTATGAGTATATTGTAAATCTGAGGTATTTCGTCCAATCTGGTAGCACGCAAGAAGTGGCCCAGTTTAGTTATTCTGCAGTCAACATCTTGAGCTAATACAGGGCCCGAGGCAGCTTCTGCATTTTCGACCATTGTCCTAAATTTATATATCTTGAAAACTTTGTTGTCTCGCGTTATGCGTTCTTGTGCATAAAATGCCGATCCTCCGCCTATTTTTAAAGCCAAATAGACAAATATGAATGGAATAGATAAAACAATCAGCCCCAAAATTCCTAAGAAGACATCCGTCAGTCGTTTAAAAAGCTCATTACTCTGTCCCAGTCCTAACTCTCTCACATCTAAAACCGGCGAATCATCTATTTGCAGGAAGTTCGCATTAAATTGGAGTATCTCCGAATTTTTAGGCTGATATAATACCGTCCGGTTACGTTCTATGCAATATAAAATAATATGCTGTTTCTGCTCTTCGGAAACATCTTCGGTAATGAACGTTATATCACATTCGTTGATATAGTTATATAAATTAAGATGGTCGGGAGAACAAACATGTTTCAAGTTAGACCATATTCCTTTTGCCTCCAATAATTTGTATGCCAGAGGTTGCGACTTCTCATAGCCAATAACGAGTACCGATTTCCCTTTATTTAAGCGAAAGTGCATTCTATTGGCAAAAAAGTGCCAGAACGTGATTGCTGCAATCTGCATGGCATAGGCAGTAAGAAGAATACTTCGGGGGAATGCAAATTCTCTGGCCAAGAAGCTTATAGCCATTGTGCAAAACAGTAGAGAGACTATAACCAGAAATACGGTGTACCCTATACCCAAAAAAGAAAAATCCTTTGGTTTATCTAATTCAAATATATGGCTTAAGATTAGATAGCAAATACCAATATACGGCCAGATAGCAACAAACGAAAACCAGTTTTCGGAGAAGTTGTCAAGGCTATCTTTAAAAATGTAGAAAGACCAAATTATCGAACCATATACGATGGCTAAATCCAACAAAGGTATTAAAATCTTTAATCCCCTGTATCCAAATATTTTTTCCAAAAATCTATTCATTCAACTGAATATAATAATTTTTAAAGGAAAAAATGCTACTTCTTCTTCGATTTTGCTTTTGTTTTAGTAGCAGGTTTCTCTCCGGTTGCCTTCACTATTTTCATTGCTGCGTCAAAATCTAAATCAGCAGGCACTACACCTTTCGGAATTTTATAGTTTGTTTTTTGATACGCAATATATGGACCATATCGGCCATTTAATATTTGTAAATCTGCGTCCTCAGTAAAAGTCTTTATTATCTTTTCAGCGTCTTTTTGGCGTTTATCTTCAATCAAAGAAATCGCACTATCTAAATCAACACTGTAAGGATCATATCCTTTAGGCAAAGATATAAATTTCCCGTTATGTTTTATATACGGACCAAATCTTCCTGTACCAACGCTAACATCTTTACTTTCAAACTCACCAACCGAACGAGGTAGCTCGAATAATTTCAAAGCTTCTTCTAATGTAATAGTTGTGATAGATTGTGTTTTTTGTAATCCTGCAAACTGAGGTTTTTCTTCTTCTTCCTGAACGCCAATTTGTACCATTGGCCCGAAACGTCCGATCTTTACAGATACCTGACGTCCCGATTTAGGATCAACACCCAGTATACGTTCTCCTACTTTATGATCTGTTTGAGTATTTGTTGCAGACTCTACAATAGGATGAAATACTTTGTAAAATTTATCTATAAGTTTTGTCCAGTTTTCTTCACCTTCGGCGATCTGGTCAAATTCTTTTTCTATATTGGCAGTAAAATTATAGTCTAATATCCCCGGAAAATATTCGATAAGGAAATCATTTACAACCACTCCTGTATCAGTAGGGATAAGCTTGCCCTTGTCTGTACCTGTGATTTCAGTTTTCTGTGTATCCGATATTTTTTCTTTTTTGAGGGCTAAGATATTATACTGACGTTCTGTTCCTTCTATATTCGACTTCTCTACATACTCACGGTTCTGTATGGTAGAGATAGTTGGTGCATAAGTAGACGGACGACCTATACCAAGCTCTTCCAGCTTACGAACAAGAGATGCTTCACTATAGCGACTAGGACGTTGTGTAAATCGTTCTGTGGCTGTCGCCTCTTTCATTTGTAGTGCATCCTGAACTTTTACAGGAGGAAGCAGGCTTGTTTCATTATCTATAATCTCTTCATCAGTACCTTCAAGGTATACATGCAAGAACCCGTCAAACTTGATAACTTCTCCAACTGCTGAGAATTTCATATCTTTCTCATTAGAGATACTAACTGTTACAGTGGTTTTCTCCAATTCTGCATCAGCCATTTGAGATGCAATAGTCCTCTTCCATATCAGTTCGTACAGTTTCTTCTCCTGTGCAGTGCCCGATATTGAGTGCTCATTTATATATGTAGGACGGATGGCCTCATGTGCCTCTTGTGCTCCTTTCGATTTTGTTGAGAAATGGCGAACTTTTGAATATTGCTTTCCATATTCAGATTCAATCTCATTTTTTGTAGTGTTAATTGCCAAACTAGACAAATTGACCGAATCGGTACGCATATAAGTAATTTTTCCCGACTCGTATAATTTTTGAGCAACCATCATTGTCAACGAAACAGGGAAGCCTAGTTTGCGAGATGCTTCCTGTTGCAATGTTGAAGTAGTAAAGGGAGCCGCCGGAGATTTTTTCATCGGTCTTGTCTCTACATCTTCAACTTTGAAGCTTGCTTCTTTAAGTTTTTCAAGAAGGTTTAGAGCTTCTTGCTTGGTTTTAAGTCGCTTGCTTAGTTCTGTCTTTATTTCGTACTGAGAGCCATTGTCTTCTTTTGTGAAAATGGCAATCACTCGATAAGATGCTTCCGATTTGAATTGTTGTATTTCTCGTTCACGTTCAACAATCAATCTTACAGCTACTGACTGAACACGTCCGGCTGATAGTGCGGGCTTTACTTTGCGCCATAGTACGGGCGACAATTCGAACCCTACAATGCGGTCAAGGACGCGACGTGCTTGTTGCGCATCTACGAGATTGATGTCTATTGTTCGGGGATTTTCTATTGCATTCAGAATTGCATCTTTCGTAATTTCGTGGAAAGCAATTCTTTTTGTTTTATTCTCTTCAAGCTTTAATGTCTTATACAGATGCCATGATATAGCTTCTCCCTCACGGTCTTCATCGGAAGCAAGCCATACAAGGTCTGCTTCTTTTGCCGCTTTTTTCAGTTCATCGACAACTTTCTTTTTGTCGGAAGGTATCTCATATATGGGAGTATAATTGTTCTCCAGGTCTATGCCTAAATCTTTTTTCTTTAGGTCTCTAATATGTCCGTAACTAGACATAACTTTAAAATCTTTCCCTAAAAATTTCTCGATAGTTTTGGCTTTCGCCGGAGACTCAACAATAACTAAATTTTTCTGCATACAATTAAATCAAGGCTTGTGTTATATTCAAGCATACTAAACGTAGTGTACTCGAATAATACATTCTCTTTTGAACGGCAAAAGTAGTGATTTTGTTTTAAATAGCAGAATAAAAATAATCTTAATGCCGTAATTTATTGATTTTTTGTATTGAAAATCAATAAAAAAGAAGCCATGTCTAAATTCTTTAAGCTTTTATTCGGAGTTATCTTAACA
The DNA here is from genome assembly GCF_035323175.1 of Dysgonomonas sp. Taxonomy (NCBI): domain Bacteria; kingdom Pseudomonadati; phylum Bacteroidota; class Bacteroidia; order Bacteroidales; family Dysgonomonadaceae; genus Dysgonomonas; species Dysgonomonas sp. The sequence goes on from NZ_DAOKYH010000001.1 coordinate 548,381, forward strand.
ATTTAATTGAATAAAACAGGTTTTGATTCTATAGAAAAGTCTGAATAGCCGAACTCTTCAAAATTGTATGTCGATAAAATTCTCTTTACTATATTTATGAATGCGGCGTAATCATATATAATGAAGTCGATATACGAAAAGTGAAAGCCTGTAGCACCGCCTATCGTATTAGCAATACCATAGGGTACAGTTGCTTCAACGATCTTGTCTTCTATCTCTCCTCTGAAATTTATTATATCTTCGCGAGGCACATTTATATTTTCGAAGAATGCGAAACCAAATATCACTCCGTCCTGCTTCGCTTCATTAAAACGAGCGGTCTTTTTCCCATAGAAATCATTGAGGATGGAAGAACAAGAGGTGTATCCCGAAAAAATATCTTCTCGCAAAGTCCAATCACTATTTTCTTTTGGTTCTATACGATATCCGGTATATATTTCGGTTGGATTATCAAATTTAGGCCAATTATTTTCTTCTATTGTTTTGTTTATAAAAGACTTTAATTCTGTTATTTTTACAGTTGGCTTTTTGCTTTCTTCATTCACAAACGTAATAGAACCAATATATTCCATTGTATACAACTCTCCGATAAACAGATCTAAGTATATGAAGAGCATAGAGTAACGTTGGTCTTCGTCAAGACCCATCAGTTTGGATGAATATATTTCAATATTCACTTTGGGACTTTCATTCTCAATTTCGGGATAGATTTCAATATCATTTTCTCCGATTTCTATGCCATACATTGTAAGTGTAGAACCAGCTTTAGCATGTGCAGGCTTGGATGAATAGAAATTCCATTTCTCCCACAGTTCTTGTGGAGCATGTTGTAGCCAGTAGTGTAATTGTATCAAGCGAGAGCGATTTCCTTCAGATGTTAATATTAATTCATACTTTCCCTCATTGTTTATCCCCATTTCGAAGTAGATTTTATGGAAAGCGATTTGTAATATGCTGTCGACAAAGTTTAGTAGAGTTTCTCCTTCAACTTTATTATTCATCATTTCTCTTATCTGACTTTCTTCTTCCGAAAAAGAATTCCAGAATTTAGCAACTCTATTTTTAAATGAATTTTGCATGTAGTTAATTTTTTATTGTATAGATTTACTATTTTTTAGTAGTATTATTGTACTTACGTAAAAGTAGACTGTAAATCAAAGATAGATAATAAAACTCATTATCAAATACTCTTGATAACACTTGGTAACACTAAGTAGTAAAACGGAAACACATCATCAGCTTGCTGTTATCTACTTTTGCTATACGAAACGAATATAAAATAAAACTATGAAGCCATTTTTACTATTACTCTTACTAAGCATAGCTGTTGTAACCAATGCACAAGGATATATTCTGAAAGGCATAACAATGAATGAGTCGAACCAAACGGTGGAAGCTGTAACATGTATTCTGAGAAATACAAAGGATAGCCTTTGGCTGAAAACAACGATTACAGATACACAAGGTTTGTTTGAATTCAAGGGTATTCCTAATGGAGAGTATACACTCATTCTACAACACATGACATACGAAAAGGAGGAACACCCTATTAAGATACAGGATACAGACTTAGAAATTCCGCCATACGTTCTTCTTTCGTTAAATAAAGAACTGACTGAGATAGTGGTAAGCGGAGAGCGTCCTATCGTAAAATCTGAAGCGGGGAAACTAATTTATGATGCCCCTTTACTAATTAAGAATAAGGTGGTTTCAAATGCATTCGAAGCTTTACAGAATGTGCCAAGCATTACCGGAGTTGGTGACGATCTCAGCCTGATCGGAACATCAGCCTATACGATTCTAATCAATGGGCAACTCACCAGCATGAGTAAAGAGCAAATAATAAGCATGCTCAAATCAATCCCGGCATCCCGTATATCCAATATTGAAATCATGTATAGTGCACCACCTCAATACAATGTAAGAGGTGCTGCTATAAATATTGTACTCAAAGATAAGAATGCCGACTTACCAACTTTGCAAGGAGAGGCAAGTGCAGAGTATAAGCAAGCACACTATGCGGGATTTGGTGTAAGAGGAAGTTTGTTATATACCAAACCTTCATATAATATTGATTTTTCTATTGGTTCAGATAAGGCTAAGAGCTGGTCTACCAGCGATATGTTTGCAATACATCAGTTTGATGGGCATGCATACGATATTTCTCAGAAAAACTATTCTATGCCCAATCCCGAAAGCTTGAATACCCGGCTTGGACTTGGTTTCAATCTGAAAAATGAGGATAAGATAAAAATAGTATATACCGGTAACTTCGACAAATATGATGCAAGCCATACTTCGCAAACAAAATATCTAAAAGATGGTAATCCATACACAAGCATAGATTCGAAAGACGATGTAGTGGGGAATGATTATCTTCATAATCTAAAAGCGGAATATAACTCTCACAAGAAGCTAAATATAGGGGCTGATTATACCTTCTACAACGATCCTTCAACAACCAAGTATTACGACTATGAAGATGGTCAGATATTAAAAACTACCTTTAAAACCAAGACAGCGCAGCGTGTAAACAAAATCCTGTTATTTGCAAATCATACAGTGTCAACCAAAAGCGGCTGGGATTTTAATTATGGAGGTAATTTCTCATTCTCCAAAAACAACAATAGTTATGACTATTATAAGAACCCTGATAACACCGTTGTAGATTCAATAAATGATACCAAACAGAAGGAGTATAATGCATCTGTATTTGCCGGATTCTCTAAGCAGTTTGGTGAAAAGCTATCTGCCCAAGCATCAATATCCGGTAACTATTTTCGTGCGGCGATAAACATTATGGGCGAGAAGAAAACATTGTGGAATGATTTCCAACCATTTGTAAATGCAAATCTTAGTTATACTCATAACCAGCAGCTAATGTATCAATTGTCATTTTCTTCAGACATCAACTATCCTCCATATTGGGCATTAAGCACCGATCGTTTTAAGATCAACGCTTATTCATCGGCAGAGGGTAATCCTGAACTTAAATTCTCAAGAGAGTACAGAACACAACTGAATGTGATCTACAAGCAGAAATATGTTCTTGGGGCTTATTATGAGTACACTCCCGATAGATTCATACAATTGCCATACCAGTCTCAGAGTAGTCTAGAGAATATATTCCAAATGGTAAATCTCGATTACGAAAAGCAATTTGGAATATACCTCGTTGTACCTTTTGCAATAGACAGGGTGTGGGATACCAAGGCAACGATCAACCTTTTCAGACAAGAAGAGAAAGACGATGAGTTCTATGATGTTCCTTATAAGAGAAGTATGTATTCCTTTGTAGCACAGCTGCGTAATACATTCAATATATCTTCCAGACCCAATATAAAACTCGATGTATCAGGGTTTTATATGAATGGAGCTCTCCAAGGGATATATGATATCAAGCGCATGTGGGATATAACAGCCGGTGCTAAATGGACATTTTTAAACAACAAAGCCGAGCTGATGGCACAGGTTCAGGATATATTTAAAAGCAACGGTGCGACAACAAAGATCGATTATATGACACAGTATAGTACGATGAAGCTACATCCCAATGCTCCGGTATTTAAACTATCATTTACTTATCGGTTCGGTAATTACAAAAAGCCGAAAGTAGATGAGGTGGATACTTCCCGATTTGGAAGATAACAACTCTTCATACCAGACACTATTTTTTATAAATCCTCAGGGAATATGCTATTCCTTGGGGATTTATTATAACCCTACACTCTCGCGAAGAAAATCGATTGCATCGAAGATATCCTCTTTACTTGCCGTTTGATTGATTTCTATCTTACCCACATCCGAAAGGAAAGTAAAGTTTACTGTATCCGATTCATTTTTCTTATCATGCTTCATGTATTCATAGAGCCTTTCGTAATGGTCGCAATCGAAATAGAAACTATGATAGTTGTCTTTGATAAAATAAATGGTCTTGTACATTTTCTCTTTCGGAAAACCACAGAATCGATGAGAAAGATACAATTCGCAAATGATACCCCATGCAACAGCATAGCCGTGTTGAACAGGTTTGTTTAGTTCGTAAGACATACTTTCGAAAGCGTGCCCGATGGTATGTCCCAGATTAAGGGCTTTGCGTATTCCCTTTTCGAAAGGATCAATTTCCACGATGCGCTCTTTCACCCCAACAGAGTCTACAACCAACTGTTTCAACTTCTCATAGTCAATTTCCTCGGTGTCAAACGACATAGTTGCCAGCCACTCTTTATCACTGTCTATCAATCCATGCTTTATCATCTCTGCATAGCCCGACAAGAAATTCTGATGATCGAGGCTTTTGAAGAAGGCGGAATCAATCAGTACAGTTTCGGCAGGAGCAAAAGCTCCTATTTCGTTTTTCAATCCGTTGAAGTTTATCCCTGTTTTCCCTCCTACGGCAGCATCAACAGCACCGAGTAGGGTAGTGGGTATATTGATACACTTAATGCCTCGTTTGAAACTCGCCGCAGCAAACCCTCCGATATCCGTTAGCATTCCACCGCCAAGATTGATAAGTAAAGAGTGTCGGGTAGCTCCATTTTCTGAAAGATACTTCCAGATAGAAGACAATGTTTCTATATTCTTGTTGTCGTCTCCGGCCTTTATTATAATCTTCCCTGCTTTTGAAATCTGTGTATTATCTTTAACCAGAGGATAACACAACCTCTCGGTATTTTCGTCCGTTAGCAAAAACAATTTGTCGAAAGACAATCGGCTTAGGATATCAGACAAATCTCTATTCAGGTCTGTAGACTTTATAACTTTCTGCATTTGTTTATTATTAATTTGTTAACAATAAAAAGGTGACAAAAGTAACAGGTTTGTTATCCCTTTTCATTGTTACCTTTTCTTAGCCCCTTTCAGATTCAATTTTCTGTAAATCTCTGGTTAAAGAGCTATTATTAAAAAAGTAACAAAAGTGACACTTTTTTATTTATAGTATCTGTGTAACATTTTGTTTTTTATACACCGGAGTTTATTTATAATAAGATAAATTTAGTCAAACTAAATTATTTAAAATAAGCTCCTTCTTCTATTTTGTAACCTCTCAATACTTCATCTATCTTCATCGCTTTTTTCCCTGCAAACTGGATCTCTTCCACGCTGATAAGGCCATCGCTACATGCAACATGCAGATATGTTTTATTATCAGTCAGAATAGTTCCCGGCACTACTGTATTTGTAGAAGGCACAATCTCTGAACGATATATTTTTACCATTTGAGGTTCTTTTCCCTCACTAAGAAGTTCTGTCCATGCCGTAGGGTAAGGAGACATCCCGCGAATTAAATTATGTATTTCTCCCGCAGTTTTCTCCCAGTTGATGCGGCAAGTCTCTTTGAAGATTTTAGGCGCATGTTTCAAGTCTTTTTCATCCGAAAAGAACTGCTTCTGATCTACAGCATCTACACTACCCTCCAAGATCATATCAACTGTTTTTTGTACGAGTCCAGCTCCGACAACCATCAATTCATCGTGAATTTTACCTGCATTGTCATTTTCTCCTATCTTGATCTTTTCCTGTAGAATTATCTTACCTGTGTCTATCTCATGAGTAAGGAAAAAGGTGGTTACACCTGTTTCTTTATCCCCGTTTATTATAGACCAATTGATAGGTGCAGCACCGCGATATTGCGGTAGCAGCGAGCCATGAAGATTGAATGTTCCCAATCGAGGCATATCCCATACCACCTCGGGCAACATGCGAAATGCAACTACTATCTGTAAATCCGCTTCCAACGCCTTTAGTTCACTGAGGAAATTTTCATCTTTCAGCTTTTCGGGTTGTAGTAGAGTTAGATTCTGTTCCAACGCATATTTTTTTACAGCAGAATACTGTATTTTGTATCCTCTGCCGCTTGGTTTGTCGGGCATGGTTATCACTCCCACTATATTATATCCGTTTTCAACGAGCTTTTTCAGACTTTCTACTGCAAAATCTGGTGTCCCCATGAAAACGATACGCAAATCTTTCTTATCCATTTATTCTGATTGTTTAATGCAAATTTAAGTATAAAACGCTATTCTTAAAAGTGCAAAAGCGTAAAGATTGATAAATCAAACAATCTCTACGCTTCGTTTATTTTGATATAGATATAATCAGTATTGATTTTTTCTGTTATTCCTATCTATATTAAAAGGATCTTTCTTGAAAAACAATGCTTTAACAAGCCACATAACCAAAAAAGTAATACAAGCTATAGCGATTGTTGCCCCCGAACGCCATATAATGCCCCACTCGATGGGTTTAATTCCCCAGAGCGCCAAAACAGTCAAAGTAGCACCTGTAAGAATAATTACAGCCGAAAGAATACCTATAAACAGTCTCATAAATACCTAATTATTTAAGTTTTACTCTAAAAAGCAAAGATATAAAACTCTAGTAGATTTTATGTATTTATAAATATTATTTAGGAAAAAGCAGTGTCATTCTTCCACAAAGTTCTCAGCTAATACCCCTCTGTATACATCCAAAATGTTAGATTTGGAGATAAATCCCAGATATACATCATTCTGGTCTACCACAGGTAAGTTCCAAGCCTTAGTTTCGTCAAAGCTCTTCATTATAGATTCCATAGTCATACCTACAACCACAATAGCCGGAGGTGATGTCATAAAGCGTGATACCTTGAAACGGTTATATAATTCGGGGCGAAACATAATATTTCGGATATTATCCATAAGAACAATACCCAAGAATCTCTTTTGCTCATCTAAAACAGGAAAGACATTGCGAGATGATTGCGATATAACTCTGACCATATCGCCCAGGTACATATCAGGATTCACTGTCTGAAAATTAGATTCTATCAGTTTCTCAATATTCATCAGTGTAAGTACGGCTTTATCCTTATGGTGAGTTATAAGCTCCCCTTTCTTTGCCAGACGCATCGAATAGATACTATGTGGCTCAAAAAACTTGATCACGACATAGGAACAGATAGAAACAATCATCAGAGGCAGTAACAGTTCATATCCACCCGTCAGCTCTGCAATCAGGAATGTTCCCGTCAGAGGTGCATGCATTACTCCTGCCATTACACCTGCCATTCCCATTAATGCGAAATTCTCTTCCGGCAATAACGGAGCAAAGCCTGTTAGTCGTGAGTGATTTATAGTAAAAGAGAATACAAATCCGGCAATACAACCCAAGAACAAAGAAGGAGCAAATATCCCCCCTGTTCCTCCTGCACCGTTAGTTGCACTGGTCGCAAATACCTTCATCAGCAGAACTCCCGCAAGGAATAAGACGATAGTCCAACGGGTATCTTTAAATTCAAAGAAAACGCTATTGTCTAACAGACCGGTGTAGTTCTTTGTTCCACTGATCAATGCCTCTATTGTATCATAACCTTCTCCGTAAAGAGGAGGCATCAAAAATATTAATATACTCAATATGCTTGCACCAAACGCAAACTTTTGCCAGTATGACATCTTGCTAAATATTCCTTCTGTCCACCCCATAGCACGGGTAAAATAGAGAGAAACCAATCCGCAAAAAATACCCAGCAAAATAACATAAGGAATTCGTTCGAGGGTAAAAGGCTCTGTATAGGCATAATTAAACATTGCCGAAGTTCCCATAGTCAGGTATGAAATTGTAGCTGCCGTTACAGATGTTACCAACAACGGAAGCACAGTAAACGTTGTCAGGTCGAGCATCAATACTTCCACCACAAAAACCAATCCCGCAATAGGTGCTTTAAAGATACCCGCAATGGCACCCGCAGCACCACATCCGATCAGCAGCATCAGGTATTTCTGTTCTACCTTAAAGAAACGTCCCAGATTAGACCCTATAGCCGATCCTGTAAGTACAATAGGTGCTTCCGCCCCAACCGATCCCCCAAAACCAATTGTAATAGAACTGGCTACAATAGAGGTATATACATTATGGAGCTTTATAAAGCTTTTACGCTGAGATATAGCATACAATATTTTTGTAACACCATGGCTGATATCATCTCTCACGATGTAGCGAACAAACATTCCGGCGATTAAAATACCAACTATAGGATATATGAGGTACATATAGTTAGCACCTTCTGTGAGGAAAGGAGAAGTAAGAAGATGTTGTATAAAGTGAATTGCACTTTTAAGGATAAAAGCTGCTAATGCTGTAAATATTCCGATCAGGAAACTTACGAACAAGACCATCTGTTTCTCTTTTACATTTTGGGTCTTCCAGACAAGGAATCTGTTATAAAGTTTTTTGCGTGACATTTAATTTTAGGATTGAACTCCAAAAGTATAAAAAATTGGGTACAGAAATAAATAATTTTCACTCTATAGTGTTAAAACTAAAGAGACCAAACCAAAGTGTTGGTTTAGTCTCTTTTATTTTTCAGCTAGTCAGACTAGTTATTATAAAACTTCCACGCCTGTATGAAGGCTGAGTTGTTTATCTTATTTCTTTTTTCCCTGATTAGCAACAGCATCCATTAGTTTTTTGATTTCTTCAGGATCACCAAGGAAATAATCTTTCACGAGGTTCAAATCATTGTCGAATTCAAAAACGTAAGGTACAGCTGTAGGTAGGTTCAAGCTAACGATATCTTCGTCCGAAATTCCTTTCAGATATTTGATGATACCACGTAAGCTGTTTCCATGTGCTGCAACGATAATTTCATCGTGGCACATCAATGATGGGTAGATAACTTCTTGCCAGTATGGAAGAATACGATCTACTGTTTCTTTCAATGCTTCTGTTTCAGGGATATATGCTTTAGGTACGTCTGCGTAACGAGGATCTTGAGAAGCTGAACGAGGGTCTGTTGGCTCTAGTGCAGCAGGTGGAACATCGTAGCTACGTCTCCAAACAAGTACTTGCTCGTCGCCGTATTTCTCAGCAGTCTCAGCTTTGTTCAAGCCTTGAAGCATACCGTAATGTTTTTCGTTCAAACGCCATGTTTTTTCAACAGGAATCCAATCCAAGTCCATTTGGTCAAGGATATTGTTCAACGTTTTAACAGCTCTTTTCAGATAAGAAGTATAAGCTAATGTGAAATTGAAACCTTCTTCTTTCAATAGTTTTCCGGCTTTTATAGCTTCTTGTACTCCTTGCTCCGACAAGTCAACGTTTGTCCATCCTGTAAAGCGGTTCTCTTTGTTCCAAACGCTTTCTCCGTGGCGAATTAATACTACTTTTTTCATCTTTATTTACTGTTTTAATTATTATTTTCCAACTACGCAAAGTTAGTTAAATTATAGCGGAATAGCAAGTCGATCTTATCGAATAAATACCCATTCCTTATCATCCGAAAGCTGTGGTGCAAAAGTATATCCTTCGGTATCGAAACCCTTCAGGTGCTCTATGTCTTTCAGTTGATTTTGTATAATAAAGCGGGTCATCATACCCCGTGCTTTTTTTGCGTAAACTACTATTTGTTTATATCCTTTATCTGTCTGTTGTTTGAAGATAGGGGTTATGATCTTGTGTCCTTTAGGCAACAGCTTTTTATCTACAGCTTTGGCGTATTCTTTCGAAGCCAGATTGATAAGGACATTGTCGTCGGCTTTCATTTGTTTGGCTATGTACTTACTGATGGTGTCGGACCAAAATGCATACAAATCTTTCCCTTTATCGTTCACTATCGGGATTTGCATTTCGAGACGATATGGTTTAATAAGGTCTAGAGGACGGAGCACGCCATACAGCCCTGAAATATGTAGTAAATGTTTTTGAGCAAAATCAATATCTTCCGCAGAAAATGATTGCGGGTCCAGTCCCTTGTATGCTATTCCATTATAGGCAAATGCTGCCTGTTTTTGTGGTGTTTTGCTTAGAGGATATGCGTGGATGTATTGGTATACATCATGTGCCAGCTGAGGGTTAATACTCATTAGAGACGCTATTTCTCCGGGAGTAATACCTTCCATCGATTTGTACAATCCTTTAGCTTCTTTCGCGTAGAGTGGAGTGGTTGACTCTTTTATCGGAGCCGGCTTTTCAAAATCCTGCAACTTTGCAGGAGACATTATTATAATCATATTTTTATTTCTTTATAAGTTCGTAATAATGTAAATTTATTGTAGGAACAGATATTGCATTGTTAAAACACTTATACCAAGGTTTTTGTTGCTTATCGAGGAAGAAGACTTCTAATCTTCTTTCTTGCATAGTATATATATGCCCGGAAAGTATCTGACCTAGAGAAGGTAAAGTCTGAATCCGGCAGGATGTCTTTGAGGTCGGATGTCCTTCGAATTTTTTCTCGTCCCATGTATTTCAGAAGGCTTTTTCTATACTTGGCAGGTTTGTTTTCCAAGCAGTACTTTTTGTAAAGGTATATTTTCTCTGATATTTTCACCTTCGTTTCTGCGAGGCATTGCTGTGTGATTTGAAACTCACTGATTCCGATATTAACCAATATTTCGGGAGAGAATGCGAATGTATTATCTTTAGCCATAATCACCTGCATGTAGAAATCCATATCTACCAGCCATATCAGATTCGGATCGAAAAGATAGCCTTTGTTTCTGAAAATACATACACTTGGAGCACCCAGCCTATTGCCTGTGTATATTATTGTAGCATCATTCTGAAGTTCTGAGATAAATTCGCTGCTTGCTACATGGGGCTTCGAATTATTATGGTTATCCAAGTCGCAACTTGCCGAAAAAGCAATGTCGGCATTTGGATTTTCATCTAACAGTTTGACATACTTCCCTAAGCTGTCAGGAGAAGAAAACCAATCATCATGATGGAGAATTTTGATATATTCTCCTTTTGCTTTTTTTATTCCCTCGTTCCAATTCTCCGGAGAGCCTAAAGGTTTTTCGTTTTTGAAATATTTTATTCGCTCATCCGAATATTCTTCAACCAGTTTTTGTAGTGAGTTATCGGGAGAATCATCTGTGATAACGACCTCGTAATCTGTAAAACGCTGCTCTAAAATAGAGTTGAGACAACGTCTCAGAAAATCAATATGTTTATAAGCCGGGATACAGATGCTGACTTTCATTTCTTTATCCTTTTATTGGTAACATATTCGATGGCTTCTCTTAATATTCTGGCTTTTGAAAAATATAAAGTTCCTATATACAAAGCTCCTACAAATGCTATTTGGCATATCATTAATACAACAGGTTGGGATATCGCAAACCTGAGCATATAGCCACATAGTATACAAATAAATGATATTCCGAAATAAGGCAATAAATCTTTTATAAGTTCAACCAGACTGTAATTTATCAGCTTGTTAGACATTATAGAAGATACAATGTATCTGATAATGTAAGTTGTCGAAATACCCGCAATGTAATACAGGTAATCGAGCCCGAAAATAAAAGGGATGCATATAGAGCTGAAAATCAATATAGCATGCATAATTGTCAGAATAAGAATCAATCCCGATTTACCTTTTATCCTTAATATATCTCCATTTGTAGTTTCAAGGCCTGCAAATATACCGCCAATGCATAGCAGTTGCAGGATGGGAGCTGCTGAAAGCCATTGTTCTCCCAGTATGTACATAAATGATTGTGCTACCAATATTATGCCCATAAACATCGGGAATATGACAAATGCTTTGATCCTGATAAATTTTCTGAATATATATTTCAATCGGTGGTCATCATCGTGTATCGACGATAGGATAGGATAGGAGACGCTGTATATCGATCCGTTTAAGACATCGTTAGCCGAATTGTAATTTCTGTAAGCTAGATTGTATAATCCCCCGATACTTAAGGAGTAGAATTTCCCTAGTATGTTTTGGGGTATGTTTACCATTACAGAATTTATAATACTTCCCAAAACCAATTTCGAGCTAAATGCGAACAGATCTTTGAATGACTCTTTACTAAATGATCCCGATGGTTTCCATCTGCTGAATATCCACAGGCAACAAACTTTAAGGAATGTCCAGAGTACAACCTGGGTAGCTAGTGCCCATACTCCAAAGCCAAAGTAGGCAAGCAATAGTGTTACAGAGTATGATGTAAATACAGAGAATGCATTAATCTTGGTGATCAGCTTGTAATTTATTTCTTTTATCAGTTTGGCATTCTGTACTACAGCAAAAGAGTTAAATAGGAAGGATAGGAATAAATACCTTGACAAGTCTGTCAAAATAGGTTTATCGTAATAGTTGCTGATGAGTGGAGCCAGAAAGAATAGGAGCAGATACAAGAATATACCGATAGATATATTCAGATAGAAGACAGTGGTGTAATCTGCTTGTGTAATATTCTTCTTACGAATAATAGCACTCGAGAAGCCACTTTCGTGTAAGATATTTGCTAATCCTACAAATATGGCAAGTACGCCCATCAGTCCGTAGCCTTCTTTATCTATTAGACGCGCAAGTAATATTCCGGCAACAAATACAAACGCATTTTGGAGTAGCTTATCCAATACACTCCAACTCAGTCCGGATACGGTTTTATCTTTTAATGATTTTTCCTTCATAGACTCCTGTCGAGGAACAGTTTATCTTAATACTTTATTTTGAACGCAAAGCTACTAAAAAAAGCCATATCAATTTAATATCGTATGCGTATAAAAACAAAGAGAGCAGTTCTGAAAACTACTCTCTTCTATATATGATTCTTTAGAATCTCCGATTATTCAGCGTTCAAAGTATAACGTTGGAAACCGACAACAGTAAGTTCTTTATCGTGCGCAGCAAGATATTGAGCTATTGTTAGTTTTGGATTCTTAACGAATTCTTGTTGAAGAAGTGTAAATTCTTTGTAGAATTTATTTAATGCACCTTCTGCAATTTTTTCAATCAAGTTTTCTGGTTTGCCAGCTTCGATTGCTTTTTCTCTTGCGATGCTTAGTTCTCTTTGTTTGATTTCCTCAGATACTTCTTCAGGAACAAGAGCTACAGGGTTCATAGCTGCAATTTGCATAGCTATGTCTTTTGCTACTTGCTCGTCAACGTTTGGTTTGTTGAAACCTACGATAGAAGCTAGTTTGTTACCCGGGTGAACATAAGCAACAACTGTAGGAGCTGTAATTTGTTTGTAAACGCTGAACTCCATTTTTTCGCCTGTAACACCCATTCTGTCTGTTACAAGGTCGGTGATAGCACGACCGCTAACTTCAACAGCTTTCAGTGTGTCGATATCAGCCGGTTTGTTTTCTAATGCAGCATCTAGGATAGATTTAGTCATTCCTACAAAATCAGCATTCATTGCAACGAAGTCTGTTTCACAGTTTACTGCCACGATTGCAGCGAAATCGCCTTGAGTAGCAGCAAGTACACAACCTTCCGAAGCATCACGGTCTTCACGTTTTGCAGCAAAAGCTTGTCCTTTTTTGCGAATTATCTCAACAGCTTTGTCGAAATCTCCTTCAGCCTCGTTCAAAGCATTTTTACAATCCATCATACCAGCACCTGTCATTTTGCGTAGATGTTGGATATCAGCCATAGAAATTGCCATATTCTTTCTCCTTTTATTTTGGTTTATAATTATTCTCTATTGATTTAAAGAAAAAAGACCAAATAAATAATCTCTAAGAAGGCTTTCTTAGAGGCTATTTATTTAGTCTTTATACTATTACTCTTCGTCCTCTTTAGCAAACTTGCTGGCTACAGCCGCATTGATTGCTTCTTGGTCTTCTTTAGTTACAGCTTTTTTAGCACCTGCTTTTGCTTTCCGTTCTCTTCTTGGAGCTCCTTCTTCATCTTGAGCTTCAGCAGCAGCGCTATCTGCTTTTTCGATCTTTCTTTCTTCAAGACCTTCTTTGATTCCTTCGCAAAGGCTTCCTAAGATAAGTTCGATAGATTTTGCAGCATCGTCATTAGCAGGGATTACGAAGTCGATATCTTCAGGGCTAGAATTTGTATCTACCATAGCAAATACAGGTATACCAAGACGATTAGCTTCTCTTACAGCAATGTGTTCTTTCATTACGTCTACAACAAACAAAGCAGATGGAAGACGAGTTAAGTCTTGGATAGAACCCAATGTTTTTTCAAGTTTAGCACGTTGACGAGTTACTTGAAGTCTTTCTCTTTTTGACAAAGTATCGAAAGTACCGTCTTTGATCATCTTGTCGATAGTTGACATTTTCTTAATAGCCTTACGGATAGTAGGGAAGTTTGTCAACATACCTCCTGGCCAGCGTTCTACCACGTATGGCATATTCACTGATTGAGCCAAGTCTGTAACAACTTGTTTTGCTTGTTTTTTTGTAGCAACGAACAATATTTTTTTACCTGATTTAGCTATTTGCTTCAATGCAGCAGCAGCCTCTTCAGTCTTAGCTATTGTCTTATAAAGGTCGATAATGTGGATACCGTTGCGCTCCATAAAGATGTAAGGAGCCATAGCCGGATTCCACTTTCTCTTTAAGTGACCGAAGTGTACACCAGCTTCTAATAATTGGTCGAATTCTAATTTTGCCATTTTTAGTTTTTTTGTTTCGTTTACTTTCTTTTTCTGTTAGCGAATTGTCGGGTAGCTCATATTCAGAAGTCCCGGCAATTTAGATACTAAACGTAATTTTAGAGATGAGGCCGACTCATCATTATATATTAACCAACTTATAACTTTTAAGCGGCATATGCCGACAAAGTGTAATTGGGTAAGATAATATCCAAATTAACGTTTTGAGAATTGAAATCTTTTTCTTGCTTTCGGTTGTCCCGGTTTTTTACGTTCTACAACGCGTGGGTCACGAGTCATAAATCCTTCAGCTCTAAGAGCAGCCTTATCTTCTGGATTGATCTTAACCAATGCACGAGCGATACCTAGGCGTGCAGCTTCTGCCTGTCCTTTGTATCCGCCACCGTTAAGGTTGATCTTTATGTCGTACTTACCATCTACAGCAAGTTTACTTAGAGGTTGTTTTACAACATATTGAAGAATAGTTGAAGGGAAGTAATTGTCTAGTTCACGTTTGTTGATCACTATTTTTCCGGTTCCTTCGCTTACGAATACGCGAGCTATAGCAGCTTTACGTCTTCCTATTGCATTTACTACTTCCATTAATAATTATTTAAGAGCGTTAATATCTATTGTTTTTGGTTGTTGAGCATCATGTTTGTGCTCAGTTCCTGCATATACATAAAGGTTCTTAAGAAGGGCAGCACCAAGACGATTCTTAGGTAACATTCCTTTTACTACTTTATGCACTAAGCGGTCAGCTCCTTTTTCCAGCAAAACTGCAGGAGTTGCTTCTCTTTGACCTCCAGGATAACCTGTATATCTCAGATAAACGCGATCGTTCCATTTATTTCCTGTAAGTACAACTTTATCAGCATTGATGATGATTACATTGTCGCCACAGTCAACGTGTGGAGTAAAACTTGGTTTGTACTTCCCTCTCAGAAGTTTTGCCACTTTAGAGGCCATACGCCCTAAGGTTTGGCCTGTTGCGTCAATCACAACCCATTCTTTTTGTACAGTTGCTTTGTTCGCAGAAATGGTCTTATAACTTAAAGTATCCACTTAATTAAAAATTAATTTGGTTAATGACTTTTTTGATTCACACAACTATCATCCGTTCATCGAGCTAAGATATGATAAACGATAATCGTTTGTTAATCAATTTTTTACGTTTTATTTCGTAATAATCGGCTCGCAAAATTACTATTTTTCACGGAATTAACAAAATATAATAGAGTATTTTTGTCGAATTAATAGTATATAAACTGTATTTGCAGGGAGTTAGCGTATTATAAGGTTAATTCATAAAGACGGAACCATTTCAAATGCTCGTATCCGAGCCCTAAATCCACTATTCCTATGTATTCATATCCGTGCTTTTCGTATAAGGATATTGCTGCTGTATTATTTATGGAAACATCCAGCCGTATGCTTTTCATATTCAAAGCTGATGAATATTGTTTTGTGAAATTTATCAATTCGGATGCGACTCCCTGATTCATAAAGTCAGGGTTTGTTACAAGTGTATGAACTACTATAATATTACTGTAATCCGTATCAACTTTCCATTTAACCTGATTATATGCATCTTCCGGCGTATGGTTAAGGATAATACTTCCGAGGATAATATCATTCTTTTCCATAACGAAAAGACTCTTTTCTTCAATTCCTTTTATAGCAGTTTCTTTAATGGGATATACATGCTTTATCCATCCCGGATAATTTATATTAGCTTCCAGGTAATCATTTAAATTGTTATACAGATTTTCTAAATTATCTATATCGGAGATTAGCCCTTTCCTTATGTTCATATTATGGAAATCACTTAGACAGCAACTTCTCCTTTTATATGTGGATGCGGGTCGTACCCTTCAAGCTGGAAATCCTCATATTTGAAATCAAAAATGCTTTTTACCTCAGGATTGATTATCATCTGAGGGAGAGGACGAAAATCTCTGGTGAGCTGTAGTTTTACCTGATCTAAATGATTCGTATAAATATGAGCATCACCCAGTGTGTGAACAAATTCGCCTTCTTGCAATCCTGTTACTTGAGCCATCATCTTTAGTAGTAAGGCATAGGATGCAATATTGAAAGGAACGCCAAGAAATATGTCGGCGCTACGTTGATAAAGTTGTAAACTTAGTTTGCCATCAGCCACGTAGAACTGAAAAAAAGCATGGCAGGGTGGGAGGTTCATATTCGGCAGATCGGCAACATTCCATGCGCTCACAATAATACGACGCGAGTCGGGGTTGTTCTTTATTGTCTCTACAGTATTGGTTATCTGGTCTATATATCCTCCATTATAGTCGGGCCACGAACGCCACTGGTATCCGTAGATATGTCCAAGGTCTCCGTTTTCGTCAGCCCATTCGTTCCAGATGCGTACCCCGTGGTCTTGTAGGTATTTGGCATTGGTGTCACCAGCCAAAAACCAAAGCAGCTCGTATATGATTGATTTTAAGTGTAATTTCTTTGTGGTCAGTACAGGGAAGCCTTCTGCCAAGTTATAACGGCTCTGATGTCCGAAAACACTTATTGTACCTGTGCCTGTTCTATCTTCTTTGAATGTGCCTTCAGCCAGCACACGTTTCAGTAAGTCGTGATATTGTTTCATTGCAAAATATAGTGATATTAAGTACAAAAATAGTCAAAATATAGGACAAATGGGTATAAGGTGACTTCTTAACTTTCTAAACTATATCTTTACGTTGGCTTTATTGGTGTTGTGTCTTGGCTTTCGATATTCAAATCCTTGATTACATGGATAAAAAAAGTGAGTCAAAAGTAATTTAGATTTCTCTTTGTTTTGTAGAATTAAGACTAACAATCAGAAGTCTAAATTACTTTTGACTCATCTTTCTATTCTTCCCATTCGGCGGTAATAGTCATTTTCTCTACTGTGGATGCGGAGAAGTACCCTAATGCTCCTCCTTTGATATTGGAGGTAGGGTTTGTCTTCGAATCTTCGATTCTGCTTAATGTATAAAAGAAAGTGTAAGCTCCTTTATCAATACATTGAAATTCTACTTCAATCTCATCTCCCTGCTTGATCGGGTCTACATCATTATCCCTTATGAACACCGGTAAGTACTGGTGTATCGGGCTGCCGTCCATAAACTCAGCACTCAGCACCATTTCATTTACATCCGGCAATTGTTTTCCATTGATATATACAAGACACCGGTAGTACTGATTGGTCTCTCCTTTAGGATCGGAGAAGTGAATCATCGGAATAGCATATTTCATTACCGGAACTTTATACATCGACAATGAATCGAGTTTTACTAAAGGTGGAATTTTAGAAGTAGACGTATATTCCTTTTCTTCGTAGGTTACTGATAAGTTATAACTGCGCCCAATCACCCCTTTGATATTTTGTGCAACATACCAGCCTGTATTATCCTGTTGCAATGTCTCCGTGTTTCCTGCATCATCGGAGATTTTTACAATAGCTCCTTTTAAGAAAGGGTAGCCGCTATTATCATTAAAATCGAGCGTATGGCTTACTCTTACTTTAGCCAATTGATCTTGCTTTACAATACCTTCTATTTGTATGCGTGGTGTAACCGAATTAAGATCTACATCTATTTCTTTTTCACAAGAGGTTACTGCAAGCATTACAGCTAAAGCCGAAAGTACTATTATATATTTGTTTTTTATACTTTTCATAATTTTCCTGCTTTTTTAGTTTAAAACTTGAAGTTCCAAGAAACAGATGGAACAAATGTAAATAGTGAATATTGATAAGCTGTTGTCTTGCTTGGATCTTTCGTGTTGGTACGGAATTGAATCATATAAGCATTCTCTCGTCCATAAGCGTTGTATAGACCGAATACCAATTCCGACTGAAATTTAGAGGTCTTCTTTAGGAGACAGGTTGCACCTAGATCGAGGCGATGATAATTAGGCATTCTGTAGCCATTTCTCTCTGCATAGTACATTACATCTTTACCATTGACCTGATACTTTCCGCTTGGATAAGTAATCGCATTCCCTGTATAGAATACCCAAGCAGCCGATAACGACCATTTCGGATTGAGTTCGTACATTCCCACAATTGATAAATCATGCGTGCGATCTTGGAATGCATTATACCATCTGTCTTCATTTATGCCGTCAATCTTTTTCTCCGATTTCGAAAGAGTGTATGCTATCCACCCCGTAAGCCTTCCCTGACGCTTCTTCAGCGAAAGTTCTACCCCGTATGCTCTTCCTTTTCCCGATAGCAGCTCTGTTTCTATAACGTCATATCCTTCTATGTCGGCATTGTCCTTGAAGTCGAGCTGGTTTCTCATATCTTTGTAATAACCTTCGATGCTGAATTCGAACATATTATCATTGAAGTTTCTAAAGTATCCGAGCGACACTTGATCTGCTATCTGTGGCTTTACATTGTTGGAGCTGGATGTCCAACGGTCGAAGGGTGTGCCTTGTGCCGAGTATGACAGTAAGTGCATATTCTGTGTTGTGCGTGCATAAGCAGCTTTTATCGAAGATACTTCATTCAGTTTGTAAGCAGCTGAAAATCGAGGTTCGAGATTTATATATGTTTTTACTACTTTTCCCGATTTGTACCATGTGCTATCTAGTACATTATTATCTTGATCTAGCGTATAATATTGTCCTTTCCCCAACGCCAAGAATGCCGAAGCACGAAGTCCATATACCACCTCCAGATTATCAGTTATCTTGATCTGATTGGATATGTAAGCTGCATTTTCGGATGAATAGCGATGATGCAGATCTACCGAATTTTTTTGCTCCGAGTCCAGATTATAGTTTCCGGGAGCCAAATCATGGTATGTAGAGCTGACACCTAAGCGCCATTGGCTGTTTTTACTTTGCTGAAAGATAAACTCATGCTTTAAACCATAGTCTTTGATTTTAGCTGTTCCATTCAAGTTCATTCCTACTTCCATCCCAAAGTAGTAATCGTATTGATTATAAGATAGTGATGTACGAGAAGTCCATTTGTTATTGAAAGTATGACTCCAGTTAGCTATCAGAAAACTATTTCCCCAGTTCACCTCGGCTGCATCTTTTAATACCATTTTGTCTCGTCCCAAATATCCAGAAATAGATATCTGGTCTTTATCAGACAAGGCGAAGTTCAACTTCATATTCAGGTCATAAAAATACAGGTAAGCATTTTTTGCATCTTCTATTCCCGACATACGTGCCAATGCATCGGCATAGGTGCGTCTTGCCCCTATCAGGAAAGATGATTTCCCTTTTTGTATAGGCCCTTCGGCATTCACATTAGATGAAATAAGCCCGATGCCACCGGCTACATGATATTTCTGATTGTCACCATTACGTTGTTGAACATCTAAGATTGATGCCAAGCGTTCTCCGTACTGCGCCGGCATAGCTCCTTTATACAGCGTTACATCACGTAATACTTCCGAGTTGAACGTAGAGAAGAAACCCATCAGATGGGATGCATTGTAGAGCGATACATTATCCAGTAAGATAAGGTTCTGATCGGCACTACCCCCGCGTACATAAAACCCTGAACTGCCTTCTCCGGCACCTTGTACTCCGGGCATTAACTGTATCGATTTTATGATATCACGTTCTCCGAGTAGAACCGGAATCTTATTTATTGTTTGTATCTCCATTTTCTCAATCCCTGTTTGTGGTGCGGATACATTTGCATCGGGACGCTCGGCAGATACAACAACTTCACTCAAACCAATTGTAGTTTGTACAAGTTCGATATCTTTTTTTATATTTTGGTTAAGAGAAATCTTCAAGGTTCTTTTTTCGAAGCCGATATAATCAACCTTTAATGTGTATTCTCCTTTCGGAAGAGTGAGGGCATATTTCCCATTCTCATCTGACGATACACCGCTGCCATTTCGGTTTTCTATTATAATTGGAACTCCTATCAGTGTTTCTTTTGTACGAGAGTCAACTACTGTCCCGCTAATTTTATAGGTTTGTGCACTTGTTAAAACCGGAATTATAAATAAATGTAAAAGCCATAGAAATGAAACCCAAGTCTTTTTGGGTAAAAGATTTGCATGTACTAACATAAGTAGGTTTAAATTTTTAAACAAAGTTCAATTTGTTTATATTAATGTATAAGTTTTTATCTATTCAGATCTTAGTGGTTTTAGAAAATAGAACCATTAAAATCTATGTTTATTATATTCCTTCATTCGGGATTTAACAAAAGAAGGATATGATTTTGATAATGCAAAGTTAGACCAGATCATATTAACCAACAAGTTGAAATCGATAAATGCATATTTTTTCTCGATGAATTAACTCTAAATGTGCATTAATTATAGTCACTATCCTTCTTCTCGAATATAGCGTGAAAATTCCTGCGATTCTTTTTAACATAATGGTCTCATTTTTTTGTTGTTTATAGTTAAAGGAAGCCCTTTCTCTATCCGCTCATCAGCGATTTTGTTATTTCCTATACTACTAAGACCACTATGCGGGGTGTTTCCACTACTCCTATCTATAATATTTTTATCGTCTTCTGTAATTGGTTCATAGTTAGCGATTCCCTTAGGGGTTGCTTTGGCTGATGTTATTATTACATATTTACCTTTTATAATATAAAAAAAATATTTGTCGTGCAGCAATATGTATACTGCCTCGGTTACCTCTTTGTTGACAATATTGATAGAAATCTTCTTATGCGTATCCACAACCTTAGGGTTGTACGAAAATTCGACCCCCGTTTGTTGGGTTATAAGTTTCATCACTACCCCTATTCTCTCATTCTGCAATTTTATGTTTACCATTTTCTGAGAGTGCAAGCTAGCAGTGATAAGGATAAATAATGATATAAATATTATTTTCTTCATTCGACTTTAATTATGATCTTCGCCTATTCGATTGTATAGCCATCGCCTATGTGGTCTACTTTCAGGTTTAATGTAATAGCTACTACATCCAGTATGGTAGACAAATCTTCTTTTGTGAATGTTACTGTAATAGGAAGATCTTGGACGCTTTTATCTTTTAGCTCTATCTGTTGTCCGTAGAATGTATTTAGTTGGTTGATAACTTCGCTTAGAGTTGTCCCTTTGAACTGGAAATTACCTCTCATTGTTTCCTTATAGAATTTTTTGTTTTTAGATAAGTAATATCCGCTTTGACTCATCTTAAGATTTATGCCGATGTTGCTGTCCGAATAAAACAAGACTTCGCCTTCGGTAACACTCACATAAACAGAGTCGGGAGTATTTGCTTCAACTGTAAACTTAGTACCGATATCTTTCACATATATATTCCCTGCTTTCACAATTTTGCTTTCTGCTTTTTTCGAATTCATTTCAAAGGAAGCTTTACCTTTTAGATAGATTGTATCTCTTGTGCCATTTTTACTAAAGGAGACTTCACCTTCTATCAAGTTTATTCTTGTGCTGTCAGCAAAAGAATACAACCCTTTCTCAGTAATGGTAGTAATCGGATTGTCTTGCTTTCTGTTGAAGATGAAAAATAGTATCGCTACAGCAGCAGCTGCACCTATTATCCAAGCTAGAGGCTTTCTTTTGTTCCTTTTGTGAGATACCGTCTTTAGAGAGGTTTTATTTATATGTTCCTCTAGTATTTCAATCGCTTTTTGTACATCGAAGGGAGGGTATTCGCCCGTTCCCATATTTTGATAAAGCGAAGTGAGCTCAAAGAAATAGTCTTCGTGCTCTTGCGACTCGGCAAGCCACTTCTCCAAGCGTATTCTATCTTGAGGAGTTAATTCTCCTGCAAAATATCGTGCTAATAATCTGTCTGTGTCATTCGTTACCATAGCTCAATCAGTTTTATTAAGTAATATAACACTACGACCGAAATAAATTCTTTCAGGTTTTCTCTCAAGAGCTTCAGTGCTTTAGCTATTTGATTTTCTACAGTGTTTGGAGAGATTGCCAGTTCTTGAGCAATCTCCTTATAGCTCATCATTTCGAATCGGCTAAGTTCAAATACCTCTCTGCATCGGGGTGGTAATTGTGCTATCGCCATAGTGATTTTATAATTCAGTTCTTTTTCTACAATGCTTTCATATACTTCGTTATGCTCAACCGGTTCTTCTAAGGCTATTTGTTGATTATGCTTCTGTTGCACCTTCATCTGTTTAATTCGGTTCAGACAGATATTATGCACAGCCATATACAGATAAGACTTTATTGATACGGTTATACTCGTATTGAGGCGGTCGTCCCATAGTTTAAAAAATACTTTCTGAACGGCATCTTCTGCCTCGAACTGATCTTTGAGAATACTATAAGCGTATTTACATAAAGGTTCATACCACCTTTTGAACAGGGCTTCGTGAGTTTCTTTATCTGTTAACCTCACTGTCTCTTGAATAAGCTCCACTTTTTTACATTGCTTTTGATAGGGTCGTTTCGAGTCAATTCTACTTCCCTATATGATATATGACAATTTTGTCTGGGTCTTCCACTATGTGAAAAGCAAATATATTTCTTTTTCTGATAAATACCGGCCTTTTTGTTGTTTGAATAGAATAAGATTATTAACATTGTTTGATATTCAATGCATAACGTTGTATATATCTAACTCACAGAACCAAAAATCTATTTTTGCATTCCGGGTATAAGTTTTCCTATAATTCGTATATTTGTGCTTCATTGTAAAATTGTATAAATAATATATTCGATTATGCCAAGTATCTCGCAACGAGGAATAGATATGCCAAATTCGCCAATCAGAAAATTGGCTCCCTTATCAGACTCTGCAAAGGCTAGAGGTCTAAAAGTTTACCATCTGAATATCGGTCAACCCGATCTACCGACACCGGAAGAAGCTCTCGAAGCGATTCGGAATATAGACCGCACGATCTTAGAATATAGTCCCAGCGATGGCTACCGTTCTTATCGTGAAAAGTTGATAGGATATTATGCAAAATATAATATTAATGTATCTCCCGATGATATCATTATTACCACAGGCGGCTCAGAAGCCGTATTGTTCGCTTTCTTGGCTTGTCTCGATCCCGGAGATGAAATCATAGTTCCCGAACCCGCTTATGCCAACTACATGGCGTTCGCAGCATCGGCAGGAGCAGTTATCCGTACTGTGTCTTCTACCATTGATGAGGGGTTTGCACTACCTCCTGTAGAGAAATTCGAAGAGCTTATTAATGAGCGGACTAAAGGTATCCTTATTTGTAACCCGAATAATCCGACAGGCTACCTGTATTCTCGTACAGAAATGAACCAGATAAAACATTTGGTGCAAAAATATGATCTCTATCTGTTTTCAGACGAAGTGTATCGTGACTTTATATATACCAATTCACCTTATGTTTCGGCATGTCACCTTGTTGGAATTGAGGAGAATGTCGTACTGATCGACTCTGTGTCGAAACGGTATAGCGAATGCGGTATCCGCATCGGTGCTTTGATTACCAAGAACAAGGAGCTTCGCAAAACTGTAATGAAGTTGTGTCAAGCTCGTCTTAGTCCGCCTCTTATCGGTCAGATAGCAGCGGAAGCCTCTCTGGATGCTTCTTTGGAATATATACGCGACATATACGAAGAGTATGTAGAGAGACGGAAGTTCTTAATCGATAGGCTAAACCGTATTCCGGGAGTATATTCACCTATACCTATGGGCGCATTCTATACCGTTGCCCGATTGCCGGTAGAAGATTCTGACGATTTTTGCGCATGGTGTTTGTCCGATTTCGAATACGAAGGACAAACTATATTTATGGCTCCTGCTTCCGGCTTTTACACTACACCGGGACTTGGTAAAAATGAAGTACGTATTGCTTATGTACTTAATAAAGAAGATTTAGCGAAGGCGCTTACTGTATTAGAAAAAGCTTTAGAGGCCTATAATTCAAAAGATAAGAAATGAGAAGAAAATTAGTTTTTGCTACCAACAACAGTCATAAGCTCGAAGAAGTAAAAGCAGTTGTTGGAAGCAGTTTTGATATACTCAGCCTAAAAGATATCGGCTGCCATGAAGATATTGAAGAACCGGGAGAGACATTGCAGGAAAATGCTCTGATAAAAGTCCGCTACGTAAAAGATAAATACGGCTATGACTGCTTCGGAGATGATACCGGACTGGAAGTAGAAGCCTTGAACGGTGCTCCGGGAGTATATTCTGCCCGTTATGCGGGAGGGGATCATGATTCGAAGGCAAATATGAAAAAGCTGCTCAAAGAGCTTGATGGTACTACTAACAGGAAAGCGCAGTTCAGAACTGTGATCGCATTGATATTGGATGGCAAAGAATATCTATTCGAGGGAAAGGTGAAGGGTAGTATTATCACCGAAGAAAGGGGAGACGCGGGGTTTGGTTATGATCCTGTTTTTCAACCTGATGGATACGATCAAACATTTGCCCAATTAGGGTCAGAAGTGAAGAATAACGTAAGTCACAGAGCATTAGCTACAAAGGCTTTGTGTGAGTTCTTGAAAAATATTTGAACAATTAGATACTAAGTAGAACTGGCTGAAAGGAAGTAAATAACTTACTCTTCTTTGTCATCCTGAACGAAGCGAAACTTCTCGTGTTTAAAAGATAAAATCCTTTCAGGCAGTTCTATTTATTGCAATTTACTTTTTTGCTTCTTTTTGAACGGTAGCCATAACTCTAAGGAAATTTCCTCCCCATATTTTAGCGATATCTTCATCCGAGTAACCTTTCTCTAAAAGCTTCATCGTAATATTAATCATATCATTGCTGCCATTGCAGCCAATAAGCCCGCCACCGCCGTCAAAGTCGGAAGCAATGCCTACATGATCTATTCCGGCGACCTTTACGGCATAATCGATATGCTCTATAGCATCAGACAGGGATGCTTTTTTCCGATCTTTATTCACAAAGAGATCTACCAAACATATTTGCACAACTCCTCCGTTCTTGGCTAAAGCTTGCATTTGCTTGTCTGTAAGGTTTCGGTCATGGTAGCATAGTGCTTGTACTGACGAATGAGAAGCGATAATAGGTTGAGTAGAGAGTTTGATAACATCCCAAAAAGTCTTTTCACTCGCATGCGATATGTCAATCATGACTCCCTGTCTGTTCATTTCTTTTATTACTTCTTTGCCAAAGGGGCTTAACCCGTTCCATTCACGTGTAGTATCACTCGATGTATCACATATATCATTGTCTTTGGTATGGCAAAGCGTAATATAATTTACCCCCATTTTCTTGAATCGGGCAATATTGTCAATATCTTTCCCTATTCCATAACCATTTTCTATTCCTATGAAAATGGCTTTCTTACCTGCGTTTTTTATTCTAGCAAGATCATCTGGCGTATAAGCTATTTCGCAGATATCGTTATTTTTCTCTACCTGTGAATGGATACCCTTTATCAATCCGTCTATTTTGTCGACGGCAGCCTGCGATGAAACTTTATCCCGTTTTCCTTGAGCCGTATATGCAGCAAAGAAAATAGCATCTAGCATGCCTTCTTCCATCTTCGAAATATTCACCTGATTGTTTTCTCTTTTTCCGATATCGAATCCTGCTTTTTTGAATTCTAAAGGAGTGTCGCAATGGGTATCAATAGAAAATATATGTTTATGCAGATCTTTTGCCTTTCGGAAAGTTTCGGCTTCAGAAACTATGAATTTAAAGAATTTCAGCATCGTAGTATCTCCCCCGGCCACATGTCCTTCGGGATGCCATTGTACACCGATTATTCTTCTGTCGGGATAGGCTTCTATTGCCTCCACGATGCCATCCTGTGCTGTTGCTGCCAATTTGAATCCGGGAGCCACATCTTTTACACCCTGATGATGGAAGCTGTTGACAAATACTTCTGTTTTTCCAAGTATCTTACTCAATTGAGATTCTTCTGCAATAGAGACTTTATGTGTTCCAATTTCCTTAGGCTCACTTTGCCTGTGTTTTACGCTTTTATTCTGATGCTGTGTGGGAATGTCTTGATAGAGTGTTCCTCCAAAAGCAACATTGATCGCCTGCTCTCCTCTACATATCCCCAATACCGGGATGTTGCGGTCTGTCGCCAACTTTAAAAGTACTAAATCATAGATGTCACGGATAGAATCTATGTCATTCATATCCGGGATCACCTGTTCTTTATAGTATAGTGGGTTGAAATCTTCACCGCCGGTCATTACTAATCCGTCAAGATCCTTTACAATATCTCTCAGTACTGTTCCTTTTGTCATCACAGGGATAATAAGAGGTTGTCCTCCGGCCTTGAGAATAGCTTCTATATATGTTCCGGGCACGCTCGATCCTCCGTTGCTTGTGCGGCTTGCAGAGATTCCGATCAATGGTTGCTGTTTTGCTCTCAGATCAACAAAGTGCGAGTCTGTATATTCATACAATTTTTGCAAATCGGGGACTATCGACTCTTGTCCTTTCAGCGAAAGGATATTCAGAAACAATAATATAATGAGTATATTATATGTAGTTCTTTTCATTGTTAATCTCTTATTTTTTATTAATCGTTCTAAGTGCCTTCTTGATTATATATTTCGTCTCCTTGGTCGGATTATTGCTTTCCCATTTATTTGTAACTTCAATTACAAAATCGGGACGGGTTTTACTTGCGTCATTCAACCAATTGCCTACACTATCTTGTACATACTTTTCAGAGTCCGACTTTAGTGCTTCTAAAATTGGCAAAGCAATTTCGGGCTGTTGCTTAAGTTTTTCGATATGTTTGCTCCATACCCCATTCGGACGTATAGCTTCTGATGCAAATCTGCGAATGTTATAATCTTTGTCCTTAGTCCATGCTAACAATATCGGTATAGCATTTTCTATATTGCGATCCATATCTTCACGAACCGCCATCCATGCAATCTCTCTTACCCCAAAATTACCATCGGCGGCAAAACCTTTGATTGCTTCCAATTTATCCGCAAAAGATATTGATTTATCTAAGCCTATCATATAGGCAGCCCAACAGCGTACATTATCGGATATGTGACTTTTAAGTTCTTTCAACAGCGTCTTATCTGTTTCTTGAAGCGTTTCTCTCAAAAGCGTTTCCCCGATTCTGCGTATCGTTTGCATTGTACTCGCTTTTTCCAACACTTCAAGGTCTGATAAACAAGCCGTCGCATATTTCTCCGGCAAAACGTTTTTCAAAAGCTCTTTTTGGTCAACAGCCAGCCACTCTGTCAGATTAACAGACTCTATCGTACCCAGATTCAGTTGTTGCAATACTTCGGCTGGTATATCTTTTAAGGATTTTGCTCCTTTTCTCTTAACTTCCATATATAAAACAAATTAAACAGAAAAAGTAACAAAAGTAACACTTTTAAGTATATTATTTGTTGTCACCTTTTTCTTTATTCAATAATACTAAGAGCCTGTTTAAATTTTCCACGAATTTTCTTCGTTCATTTTTAGTCTCTTTTGTCCGATTTATCATTTTATTCAACTCCAATACCCGCTATTATCGTTTCTCAAAAGAATAAATCATCCTGAAAATAGCTCTAAATATTGGAACGAGCAAAATTTAATCAGGCTCTAACAATCCTTAATATAAGACAATTTAATAATTAGAAAATACAAGGTTCTGATATCTATAGTCAAATCTCAGAGCTTAATGTTATTGCCTATAAATAAAAACAGAGGTTCTCTTTGTACGAAAACCTCTGTTGATTTATTCTTTAATATTGGATATGCTAATTTGCTATAAATTTAAACTCAGGAGTAATTTGATATTTCACAAAAGCAGTATCTGATTTTTCCACTTGGTCATCATCGTTGTCGCTATAGGTGAAATTTATAGTCTGAACAATAATCTCTTTACTATTTATCTTTGATGATACTTCGCTGTAATACTCTACCATATCTTCGTAAGCGACAAGCAAATTATCTTGCAGGTTTCCGCTTTTGTCGTAGCTTAACAAATATTCGGTTATTTCACCATCTGTTATCACTAGGACGGTTAATATTTTGCCATTCTCATTCGCCAGTAAAATACGCCCCATCGATAAATCTTCGGCACTGTAACCTTCTAAACCTTTAACGTTGAACAACTGTAAATCGGTATACTCTTTTTCGGTCAGTCTGGCGATATCCGTCAGATCCATGCTATCGGCCTTATTGCTCAACTGGGTTTCTGAAAGCTCAACATTTAATGTATCCAACTGAGCTTGCTTATTTTCAGATTGTTTATTCTGACAGGATACGATTGTGACCAAAAATATAAAACTGAAAAGATAAATCTTTTTCATTTTAGTAGCTAGAATGTGATTGTAAATTAACTAAGTTCAAATAGATAACAATTCTTTGATGCAATTGTTTAAACTTTCTTCCCATTTAGGGATAGTAAGGTTGAATGTAGATTTTATCTTGGTTTTGTCCAGTACACTATATTTAGGCCTTGTGGCTTTTACCGGATATTGTTCGGTCGTTATAGGGTTCACTTTGCATGTATTGATACCCGCTTCTTTGTGGATTGCTAATGTGAAATCGTACCAGGTAGTATCCCCCTCATTGGAGTAATGGTATATACCGGGTTTAAATCCGTTTGCTTCACTGAAATCAAGTATTTTTACAATTGTTTTGGCCAGATCTGTTCCATTGGTAGGTGTTCCTCTCTGGTCGGCTACAACGTTTAGTGTTTCGCGCTCTTTGCCTAGTTTTATCATTGTCTTCACAAAGTTGTTCCCAAAAATGGAATACAACCATGCTGTTCGTATGATAATACTATCAGCACAAGCTTTCAATAATTCAGCTTCGCCTTCTTGCTTCGATTTACCATATACAGACTGAGGATTTACCGTATCAGTCTCAACATAAGGTTTGTTTGCTGTTCCATCATACACATAGTCTGTGGATATATGTATAACTTTAGCATTGTTGTTTGTTGCTGCCAGCCCTAAATTGGCAACAGCATCACGGTTGATTTTATAACATAAATCTACATCATCCTCTGCTTTGTCCACAGCTGTATAAGCTGCACAGTTGATAATATACTTTATATTATTTTCTTTTATAAAGGAATCTACAGCCTTAAGATCAGTGATGTCTAACTCTGCTACATCTGTAAAGAAGAAACGGAAGTTGTTTTCATGATTAGCCGATATTCGTCTTATCTCATTTCCCAACTGTCCGTTAGATCCTGTAACAAGAATATTTTTCTGAACGAGTTCGAACAGAAAAATATTCTTCGCTGTTTCATCTTGATCGTCGGCTTGTTTATTTCCTGAAAAAAAAGCCATTTTGATTTATTTTTTTAAATGCAGCTAACCAATTGTTGCTTGCCTGTTGCAGATACCTGTGGTGCTATTTTCTTTACAAGACCTTGTAAAACATTACCCGGTCCAAGTTCCACAAATTCAACAGCTCCGTCTGCAACTATATGTTCAACAGATTGAGTCCATTTTACAGGTGCTGTTAATTGTGCGATCAAATTGTCCTTTATAACGGCAGGATCTGTTTCTCCTACTGTAGACACATTCTGATATACAGGACATGTAGGAACTGTGATAATTGTATTGTTTATAGCTTCCGACAATTTTACTTTTGCAGGCTCCATCAATGGAGAGTGGAATGCTCCTCCTACTTTCAGCTTAAGAGCTCTTTTTGCTCCGGCAGCAAGTAACAATTCGCATGCAGCATCAATACCTGCATTAGAACCTGATATTACCACCTGTCCGGGACAGTTATAATTAGCCGGTACAACTACTTCGTTCTTGATAGATGCACATATTTCTTCTACTTTAGCGTCTGGCAATCCTAACACTGCTGCCATTGTAGAAGGATTCATTTCGCATGCTTCCTGCATAGCAAGAGCACGTTTATAAACAAGATTTAAACCATCTTCGAAAGACATGGCGCCGGCAGCAACCAAAGCAGAGAACTCTCCTAAAGAGTGACCCGCAACCATATCTGGCTTAAATTCATCGCCAATTGTTTTAGCCAATATTACCGAATGGAGGAAAATAGCCGGTTGAGTAACTTTAGTCTGACGGAGATCTTCGTCAGTACCGTTAAACATTAAATCTGTTATGCGGAAACCTAAAATCTCATTCGCTTTTTCGAACATTTCTTTAGCAACAGGAGATGTTTCGTAAAGGTCTTTACCCATTCCTACAAACTGAGCTCCTTGCCCTGGGAATACAAATGCTTTCATTTTCAATATTTATAATTTATATAAGCAATTCAATTCAGGGTGCAAAATTAGTAAAAAAATGAAATATAAGACACTGATAATGCACAAATAAAAAAAGTATGAGTTAAAAAGACATACTTTACTTCTTAATTCACTTATCAATACTATTATTTTGGATTGGTGTAGAAAATGCTTTTGCTGCCTCTTGCAAAGGTTATAGAATTACTAAAAAAGAAAGGCTAATGATCATATCTATCATTAGCCTCTCATATATAATTGCATTTATTACTCTGCGCTTTCTTCTTCGTTTACCGGAGCTATCAGTTTGTAACCTTTACCGTGTATATTGATGATCTCAATACTTGGGTCAGGTTTCAATAGCTTACGCAATTTAGTGATGTAAACATCCATGCTACGAGCGTTGAAGTAGTTATCGTCCACCCAAATTTGCTTTAGGGCATGATTTCTTTCCAGAATGTCGTTAGCATGAGCACACAATAGAGCAAGAAGTTCTGCTTCTTTTGTTGTAAGTTTAGTACTTTCTCCATTGATCGTCAAAATTTGTTTTTGAGTATCAAAGTTCATATTACCAAACTGATAAAGCTGTTGTTCTTTACTTCTTTTACCTTTCACACGACGGAAGATTGCTTCGATACGAAGAACAAGTTCCTCCATGCTGAACGGTTTCGTGATATAATCGTCTGCTCCGGCTTTGAATCCTTCCAGAATATCATCTTTCATATTTTTGGCTGTCAAGAATATGATAGGTATTTCTGTATTGATTGCTCTGATCTCTTTCACAAGAGTGATACCGTCTTTTTTAGGCATCATAACATCCAATATACACAAATCATACTTTTCTTTAACAAAGCCTTTGTATCCAACCTCACCATCGGTGTAGAGGTCTGTGTCGTACCCTTTGGCCTGAAGATATTCTCTTAGCAACATACCAAGATTTTCATCATCTTCACATAAAAACAGTTTCAATTTTTCTTCCATAACTTACTTATTTACAGTTTATTTTGCTTAACTAACTTTTACTCTTCATTATAGGCAGGCAAATTATAAATTTGGTGCCCTTCCCCAGCTCACTCTCGGCTTTTATTGTTCCTTTATGATCCTCTATTATTTTTTTTACGTATGCAAGTCCTAGTCCAAAACCTTTGACATCATGTCTGTTACCTGTTGATACCCGATAAAACCGTTCGAATATTTTCTTTACATATTCCTTTTTTATTCCGATACCATTGTCCTCTACAGCGATGTACAATTTATTATTGCTGTTCCACGTTCGAATCATCAGTTGCAAAGGAACATCTTCTTTTCTGTACTTCACGGCGTTATCGAGCAAATTGAACAACACATTTGTAATGTGCATCTTGTCTGCTTCGATAGCCGATTCGGTAGCTTCTAGATCGATATCGAGATTTCCTCCAAATTTTTCAACTTTGATCTGAAATGTGTTTGCAACCCCTACTACAATGTCATTGGCATCCAGTTCCTTGAGTTTTAGTGTAGCTCTTTGTTTTTCGAATAGCGACATCTGAAGAACTTTTTCTACCTGAAAACTCAATCGTTCCGTTTCGTCGTTTATTACCCCGGATATATGTTTAAATACCTCGGGTGATTTTGTAATAGCCCCGTCTTTTAACATCTGGGCGGCTAAAGATATAGTCGATACCGGTGTTTTCAATTCGTGGGTCATATTGTTCATAAAGTCATTCTTCATTTCCGATAAACGCTTTTGTCGGAATGTAATGTATATTATTATTATAAATGTAACCAACAAGATAAAAGTAAATATTATGGCCGGATACAAGAATGATACCTCGCTTGATAGATAGTGTCCTTTATCGGGAAAGTAAACTTTCAGATAGGTGACTTTATTTGGCGGATCATTCGGAAATAGTACTTGTTGATATGCATATTTCTTGTCTCTATCCAGAAAACGAGGTTGCCTATAAACCGGCTTATCATTTTTATCTACAACTTCGTACTGGAAAAGTAACTCTATATTATTGTTTTTTAATTCATTCTTTATCTTAGTCTCCAGATCTTTAAAGTTTATTCTTTCTTCTATAGGCACATCACTTGCCGATTTGAATATCCTGTTCAAGACATCATTCATGATATCTTTTTCATATAGGTATCTCTTTATCTGCTCTTCCTGTAGGTCGAAGAATGTTTTTGAGATCGCATTAGTGCCGCTTTTAGGCGACTGGAATACCTGTTTAGGCGGTGTTGTTTGTACCGTAGTCACATTGTGTTCCATATAAATGACTGTACCGTCGGGTGCTGTCATCTTTGTTCTTTGCTGCTGTGTAACAGTTTCTTCCTGTGGCTGATTTCTTAATGCCATAGAGCGATTGTAAGCCGCTGCATCCTTCTTCTGTGTTTCAATGAACGCTTCATCCAGATATTTTTTTGTTTGATCGAGTTCCAAATTTCTTGAAATTTGAGCCAAACTACGGTTTACCGCTTCATTAAACTGATCGCTCCTCAATCTTATTGATTCGCGTAAATAGGTTATTTGTAAATACAACAGACCAAAGAATGCTACAGCCATTATTGCTGCGAGTATCCAAATTGTCGATTTTTTCATTTTCTCTTAATATCCTCAGTCTTCTCTAGTCAATTAAATAATGCGATAATTATCAAACATTAACCTTTTGCACTGAACAACTATTTAACAATTGAGAGTAAGATATTGTTTAACATTTGAGGAAATAAACTTATATGATTTTTTTTTCTTATGCAAACTTATCAATATTTTTTATTGTACAAGTGTAAATTTTAAACTTATTCCAAAATTACTGTTGGTTGTTGGATAAGATGAAGCTGAAATCAACGGTTTATTTAAAATCCTGTCATAGAATGCTCTTAGGGTGAGTGCACGGCTCAAAGTATAGTCGGCTGATATCTTTAATGTAAAAACTGTAACCCCACTGGTAGCTTGGGTAAAATATTCCTCTATTTTTCTCAACAAGGCTTCTGATGATTTATAAGATACCTCTGTTTTTATATTCAGGTCATTATTAAAATTCTTAGGCGTTCTGGATGTTAATCCTATCACCCTATTAAATTCATTGATACGGTAACCGAATCCCAAAACAAATTCTTTTTCGAGATATTCGATGATCTGATAAGACGACATGTTCAGCGTAAGTGTACGCCCACTATTGTACTGAGCGTTGATATTCATGTTGTTATTGAGTATCCCTTCGGCTCCTATCAGGGGTCTGAACAATTCTGTAATACCTACTGATGATATATTGTATGGAGATGATGGGATAGGGTTACCTCCGAGTACATCACGTATGTACCCCAAGTCATCGCCTCCGCCTATGGCTTGTTGCCAGCCAGAGAAAGAGCTGTAACTTCCTACCTGATAAAAACAGCTGTAGGAATGACTCAACCTCAACGATCTGAACTTAGATTTAATAAGAGGTATATTGTTTAATCCATCGTAGGTTATGTTCCAATTCGGGAGGATAGACCATATAGATGGGAATGCCGACATGGAGATATTATTTACATCACGCCCTGTATAAGCTGCTATAAAAGCAGGAATAAGTACGTCTCCCGAGTTTGGGTTGACCGTTGCGGCATTTCCGCTTGCCAAACCATCGGGTAAGGTTACATTATTGTACTGTTTTTGTAGCCTGTCTTTGATTATTTCCTTATAAGCTAAGAATTTGTCGAATGTATCGGATTGATAGTCATTTTTTGAGTTGCTGCCTCTAAGAGTTGTTTTTAGAGCAATAGTAGTCATAGAGAAGTTTCCGCCCAGTGTGCGTGGCATCCCTTTCGACATATATTGAATTTCAGTTCTCTTATTATTTTCGTAATTGGCATTAAGCTCTATTTTGAGATTCTTGATAGGTTCTATCTGAGCCCTTAGTTCCAACTTTTCGGCACTGTTATATACAGCAGGCGATATATTCATAGTGTCCATCACCAACCAATCTCTACTCAACGATTTGTTGATGAACTTTTCTCCTCCTTCGAGACCGAATGCAAAACCCAGACCCGGAACAAGCCCGTACTCATTTGTATCTTTCTGTCCAAACATATCTCCAATAGTTGGGATAAATCCCGAAAGATGTGTTTCTCTTCGTTTCGAGTAATTAATATTCAGAGTACGTAATGACATTAAGCCTCTGGCGGAATAGTCTATTATATCAGTAAGTAGCTGCGAGCTATTCGGGTCGTTGATCTTACTCTCGACGCTGATCAGGATATTTGCAGAATCTTTATTCGTTATTAATATTGTATTTGTATCTGTCTTTTTGAATTTTACAGAATACGGTTTACCGTCTATCTTTGCTGATACCTGTATATTTTTTGTATTCAGTCCGTGCCTTAGGGTGTATGTTGTATCCTTTCGCAATGTAATATCCTGAGTAAAGCGCCTTCTTTCAGGCTGTCTCTTTTCTTGCTGTCTTTGAGTTGGAGACTGTCTTCTCCTCGAATCGAATCGATCGTTTACTTTTTTGAGGAATCCCCATTTATTGTATAGAGAAACCATGTCGATGCGATTGGTAAAGTCTAGGGTTACATTATTGCTTATCGTATTTCCTACCTCTATTCCTTCTACTTGTGCTCCCCGATCCCATTGATACCCGCTTGTGTAGCTGGCATTGGATGTCAGCCAGTCGGTAGCCGGAATGTTCTTGAATGGCAATTGATAAGTTACTCTGGCTATCTGGCGATAGGATAGAGGACTGCCTAAGTTTCTGATACTGTGCATGACAGAATCTTTCCAGATCTCATAGTCGTTCCTGTTCAGTTTCTTGTTTACTTGTAGGTATGGTTCTTCTATTTCGGCTCTGGTCCCCGATTGGAATGAGAATTTTAGATTTTTTGTAAAATCCCAATTGATATTAAAATCTCTGTCCCATAAGAAAGACTGACTCCACGACAAGAACTCATTATTATTGCTTCCGCCCAATGAGTAACTTTCTATGTCACGTAAGAGCGTCTCGCTATAATAACGGGTAATCCTTGAGTTGAGGGCAATATTACTTGGCAGGTAGTTGAACCCGAGCGATTTGGCATATTTAGCCGCGCCGGATTTACTTTTTGTATTCTTGAAAGGCTCCCACGTTTTTACTATCGGGCTATAATTATATCCAAAAGTCAGGTTGTAATTTTTAGTAACATCGTAGACTGTACTTGGATTTTTAATTTCAGTCTGATTAAATGAATATCCGATATTGAAATTTGCCGGGTCGTAAGGCATTGGCGTCTTACTTTGTATATTCACTTTTATATTGTTGAGGCTTATACTCTTTGTGGTAGACTTTTCTTGAGCAAGACTTTTTATCGAGTCTTTTTCTGCTTTAGTTTCTACCAAGCTGAATGATTCTTTCAGCGTTACATCCTGATCGAACGGATCGTATTTAGGCGTTGTCGTCTGATTCGAGTATGAATAATACAGCGGCAAGCTAACCTTTGCCTTTTCAGGTAAAAACCTTCCCAAATCTATGTTTGCGGCTATGCTGTATGTATGATAGTCGTCTTGTCGTCTTTCCATCAGGCTTTGATCCAGAGCTCCGAATCCAGCTGTCTCCTTCCGTCCCGAAACGCTGATGTTTCCCAGATCCGAAAGAGCAACATTCAGGCTACCCTGAGCCGCCCATCCTCCTTCTTCGTCGAAATCGGTCAGGCGAAGCTCGTTGATCCACACTTCACCCGATTTGGTTAGTCTGGAGTTGTTGCGGACACCGATCATGATTACGTAAACATCAGATAAAGACGGATTACCCATTACACTTACTTTATTGTTTGGTTTATCAGGGTCATACTCATGGTATAGGGTTGTATAAGAAACCGTTGAGCCCGACTTTCTTTTTTCTCTGTTTCTGTTCAGTTTTATATTTTTCAGTAACTCGAGAGGGAAATCAAACATATTATCTTTAGGCCATACCACAGCCCTGTCTCCGTTTCCATAATTGCCTTCGGGTGTTATTGTTAAAGGTATTTCATATTCATAGTAATTGTTCTTGTAGTCTGAACCTAAACGCATAAATACAGATATGTCTCCATTTGCCAACTCAGTTCTATTTATAAGATTTTCGGCATGTGTAAATAATTGTATGCGCTTATAGCGTCTCAGGTCGTAAGATGTATTCTTGTATATGGCTCGTGCATCTTCCGGATCGAGATTTGTCACGCGCATCGATAGCGATTGCTCATTTTCTTTGGTCAATTGTGTTTGGTCAGGATCTAGGGATCTGCTTAGCCCCGGAGGCAATACATAATTTACGGGTTTTCTTTCAGAGTTTTCTTCGATATTTACTGTCGAAATATCAATAGACCCATTTCCCATCTTAGCCCCACTTGTTAAGTCCTGATCGTAAACACGCCAATCACCTCTAACAAGCTGTAAGGTTCCGAATCGCAGCACTGTCTGCTGTTCAAAATCAGTCAGGAACATTCTCATGAAACGGATGCTCTTGAAATCGTTGATATTTCCAATTCGTTTTCCTTGGCGAATTGGAATTTTGAACTGATACCATCTTACCTTTTCTTCTTTTCCGTTTCGGAGCGGGACAGTTACTTCTCGTTCGTCTACAATATAGTTGCGACCGACATTCATGCTGTCCGGCTTCAGTGATACCCGATATTGGTAATACGATTCATTTTCATTCAGCGTGTAATCCTGATCTATATCTTCTACATCGGGAACTCCACGTGCTGCGGTAGAATACCTTTCTCCACTCTGATCTGTCGGTTTCGAATTTCCTTCCGTACCGTTATAGTATTTGTAGCGGTCGAGTATCCCTTTTCGCTCGCGGTCGTAGTCTGAACCACGATAGAAATGATATAAGTCTCTCGAAGGAGTATTGAGTGGAGAGAAAGGATCGTTTGTCATTTCATTTAGCGTGCTTTGAGGTAACTTTGTTCTCAGATTGTCTAAGAAATCCTTATATACGCCGTATGTTTTTTCTTCCTCTTGATTCAATCCATTTAGCCCGACATCCTGTTTTTCGCGGGCAATAGCTCCCAAATTATCATCGAATGCATATACCGTAGATTGGCGCGTAGGTACTTTTCCCCACACAGTTTTTGTATATGCTGTAGGATCATCATTGACAGGTAGTCCGTTTTCGTAAAACTTTTTCCCATCTTTCAAAACATCTTCCGATATTTCTCCCAGATTGAAATAAAGGTCTCCTCCTTTGTGCGAACTTGAAAAATCTTTTACAAATGGATCCATTAGCCAGAATTCAATGTATTCGATATTTGAAGCTTCGAAGTCACGCACATCCATTTTACGTGTAATGCCCGCCCAGCGATCTCGTGGATTTAATAATTTCCCATCCGAATCTATTTTTTCTCCATCCAGATTGTAAGGCCCCCTTTCGTTAGGGTAGTACGATAAGTTTAATGTTGGTATTGTTGCCGATTCTGTTTGTCTGATATCTCGGTTCGGATATATTTCGGTGATACCAATTTCCCTTACATAGTGATCTGATAAAGAGTCACTATTTATATAACTTGGTGTAAGTGACGACCCTTTGCGTGTAAATAACGGATCGATAGTAAACCAAGATAACATGGCTCTGTTTTTTGCATATTGGATACTATCCGAAGGTTTATTCCCTGATATAGTAGGAGGATAAACATATTTAGGTAGTTCCTTCGGTGTTGACGCAAGATTCCATGCATAAGGGCTTTTGAGTTCGATGCGTGATTGCGATGACTCAAAATCATCGAGATAAGAGAATCCACCCGTATCTTTATTTTGGTAATGTCCCGGTATCATGTGCGCAAACTCACCCATAAAACTAATTTGAGAAGGTTGTGTTGCATTCACAAACGGTATCTTGTCAATCAGGTTGGTGAGCCACATCGACTCGGTTTTATATGACGTATTCAATCCCCATAAGGTATTATTGACAGATTCTTCGCCAATAACTGTTTTAGTGGTAAGGGGTTTTTCGTATAGATGCATAATTGTACCGCCGATGTTGAAATTCTTTGAGATATCGTAGCTCAGATTCAGCCCCATCATTGTTTTTCGCTGCATACCTAACGATCGTTCCTCTAACGAAGCCTGTATATTGGCATCGGAATCTATCAGGTTCTGATTTATGATAGTGACTATACCTGATGTGTAGTCAACTATATAGTCTGTTCCTTCGGTGAGGAGCATACCATTGGCTGTAAGTTTAACTGATCCTTGTGGTATGTTTGTCGACATCAGGTCAATTTCAGCTTTACTGTTCGATGATCCTCTGAATGAACCGTATATCTTGAATTTGTTTTTTTCTGCGATTTGTCTGGCTACGGTCAATGTCGAGTCATATAATTGCTGGTAAACATACTTTTCTGCAATAATAGGACTGCCTATTTTATTCGCCAGATGCTTTCCGAATGGTTCAACCACAGGGAATATAATTCGTCCGTTCTGAGACTGGACGGTATATCCTTCAAGATAGTCGAAAATACCATCGCCTTTTGTTCCGTCTTTTTGGGTGACTTCTTTATTCTGAGAGTTCAATCTGTCTAGGTTCATCACCTTTATCAGAAGTTGATTTTTAATGTTTCCTTCAGGCAGATAGTTTATGTATGTACCTAAAGTGTCTGACTGATAGGCTATGTTTAATCTAAAACGGTCTTGTTGTATATTGCTTGCACCAAGGGAGTAAATGTTTTTCATCATTAAATCCCATGTATATGAGCGTGGAGACAGAGAGATGGGCTTTAATAATTTTACAAACAAAGCACCTGATTTGGGGTTGCTTGATTCATAATTGGCAGATATATCCGTTGATAGTTCTCCCACTTGATACGTAGTTCCATTTACTGTATACTGGTAAGCTACTGCAAGTACTTCGTCGGCTTGCAATGCAGAGTTTAGAGATAAGTACCCTAGTTGTGCGTTGTATGTATATTCCGAAGAACTAAGCATTCGCGCACTTTCTATCTTCTCATAGTCGAGTCCGCTTTCTATATAGCCATTAAACTCGCTGGTTACTTGCGAAATATCCCTAGCCCTGGTGTGAGCTGTGGTCATCGTACCATATAGGTTATTAGCGGCATTGTATGGTGTCTTTACAGAGCCTGTCCCTATCCATTTTGGGTTTTTAATATTGTCACGCTCTGCAATATCGGCAAAGGCAACAATATTTCTCGACTGCATAAAGTCGCTTCTCCTATTCGTAACCCACACTTCTATTTTAGTGATTGATACAGGTGAGTTGATATAAGGGATTTTACTCATTGCATTATCGTAATTATCACGGAAATAGTATCCCAAGAAGAAGTGTCTGTTTTCGTCGTATTGATCAGCCTTAAAAGAGAATTCGGTTGTTTGTATTCCTCCCTTTGTATTCACCGTCTGCGACTGAGACTCCTGTTGAGAGATAACTGTATTTATCCGTAGTTTTCCGAACTGAAGTTCTGCGTTGATCCCGAATAAGGCTGTTCCTCCGTTGATGAGCGAGTTTGTTGTACTCATGCTTACGTTTCCAGCCTCTATCTTCTTTATTATTTCGTCTTCCTTTCCATCGTACCCCAATTTCAGCTTTTTAGAGTCGAAATCAAATAAGGCTTTGGTGTCATAATTCATGCCAAAGTTGATCTTATCACCAACCGAGGCTGTAACGTTCATCTGGATATCTTCTTTGAACTGAAAGGTAGTGTGACTTCGGTTGCGTTCCGAGAGGGTAGGGTTGTCTGTGCTACTTCGTTTAAAGCCCATTGTAGTTTCAACATATCCTTGAGTTCTCACCTTTACTCCACCGGGTCCAAAAAGCCGCTCTGCCGGGCCTAAGTTTAGTTTTATGTCTTTCAGAGAAAACTCATCTTTTTCATCCTTCTTGTCGTATGCTTCTGCATTTTTAGATCTGAAATATCTACTCATGGATTGCTTGAGGGTGTAATCCATATACTCGTCAGAACTTAAAGAAAAAGGAGTGGATATTTCCTGATCTCCGATTTTTGTACGGAAAATATACAGTCCGCTGGCAGGGTCATATTCTACAGACTTCTTTAGGTTGTCGGGGTCTTTGAGGTCTGCCGGAGGATTGACGTTAAGGTCTTTATAAGTTTCTATCTGAGTTTTCTTTACCGGAAAGAGAGGCACAGTATCATTTGTTTCTAGCAAAAAGCTTTCTTTTTGGGCAATATCGATTTCCTTTTTTCCGTAAATACCGGAAAATAAACTGATCGAGCTTACTAAAAGCGTGATAAAAAACAAATATTTTGTAAGTTTCTTCTTCAATCCGACAAGGTAAATATAAATAGAGTGAATGATCAGAGCATTTTTAGTGCCGTCTTTATTATTTGCTCAACAGTACTGTCAGGTTTGTCTTTCAATATTTTGGATACTGCTTTTTGCGAAGCCTGTTGTGGAAAGCCTAACATTACCAGTGCTGCGATGGCTTCTTCTCCGGCCTGACTTGTTTTTGCAAACATCTCTACAGACTCAATTCCACTGACCTTGATTTTATCTTTCAGGTCAACAATTACACGTTGGGCGGTCTTAGTGCCTATACCCTTCACGGT
The DNA here is from genome assembly GCF_035323175.1 of Dysgonomonas sp. NCBI lineage: Bacteria > Pseudomonadati > Bacteroidota > Bacteroidia > Bacteroidales > Dysgonomonadaceae > Dysgonomonas > Dysgonomonas sp. The sequence continues at coordinate 589,295 of NZ_DAOKYH010000001.1, forward strand.
TTTTAGTATATCCGAGTCGCCGGAGGCTATTACGTTTGTTAATTCCTGTACAGTCATCGACGATAGAATCATACGACCCGTGCTTGCTCCTATACCCGAGACACTTATCAATAAGATGAATAGCTCACGTTCTTGTTTTTCGGAGAAACCATATAGCTGGTAAGCGTCTTCTCTTATTGCCTCATATATGTATAATTTGGCACTCTTTTGTCCTGAGATACTGGTATATGTATTTAAGCTTATGTTAATAAAATAACCTATACCATGTGTTTCGAGTGTAGCGGAAGTAGGGGTCAGTTCAGCAATATCCCCTTTTATATAATCTATCATAATCGGTTCGTAAATTTTACTAATTTATAACGTGTAAATATTAAAAAAAGTATATTTCAAGACGATTTAGAGGTTGTTTAACTTTTGTTTTACCGAGTATACGTATAATAAATTAAGGATATTTGCTATCAAATCCAAATTCTTATATCACGCCTCTTTGCGTATGCCATTAAATAATAATCTAAAAATGAAAAATCAAATACTCTATCTTTCTTGTTCGTGTTTGCCATTCAGGCTTCTTATTTAATGGGCAAAGGTAAGATTTTTGTGTTACTTTTTGTACCTTTGTATGTTTCCATTGAATTATTTAATTTAAAACTATAACGATAAATAGAGTCCTAAATCAAGCAAATCATTTATGTATCGGTAAAATTGATAATGGAAGTTAAATAAAGAGATAATTGATAACCTCAAATATTTGAATTATATGAAAAAAAAGTGTTTTTTCGTTTTATTATTAACAATAGCTATGACTACAATTCAAGCTCAAAACCCGTTTTTCTCGGCGTATAAAACGCCTTACGATACACCGCCGTTCAATAAAATCAAGAACGAGCATTACGAACCTGCTATAGAAAAAGGAATAGCAGAGCATCAGGCTGAAATAAACAAGATAGTAATGATCAGGGCCGTTCCTACTTTCGAGAATACAATCGTTCCTTTGGAAGAGTCCGGAAAGTTGCTAAGTAGAGTAACATCTGTGTTCTTTAATCTACTCAGCTCGGAAAGTAATGATGAGATGATGGAAATAGCACAGCGTATTCAACCAAAACTTTCGGAGCATTCCAATTCAATAACATTGAATGAAGGTTTGTTTCAAAAAGTGAAGGCTGTTTATGATAAACGTCTGGAATCGAACCTTACACCCGAGCAAATCCGTTTGGTAGAAAAGACATACCGTGGCTTTGAAAATAGCGGGGCAACACTCGTAGGAAAAGATAGAGATACATATAAAGAGCTTTCTACAAAGCTGAGCCAATTGACTTTAGATTTTGGACAGAATTCTTTGAAAGAAAGTAATAAATTTGAGATGCTTCTGACAGATGAGGCTGATTTGGCAGGATTGCCTCAGATGGTGAAAGATGCTGCGGCAGCTAAAGCAAAGGCTAAAGGAAAAGAAGGGTATATGTTTGACCTTTCTGCGCCTAGCTATATCGCATTTATGAAATATTCTACTCGTCGTGACCTCCGTCAGAAACTATATATGGCATACAATACAAAATGTGTGGCAGGTGGAGAGTTCGACAATCAGGAGAATGTAAAAGAAATAGCTAAAACCAGAATGCAAATAGCGAATCTTTTGGGTTATCCGGATTATGCTACTTATACATTACGTAACAAGATGGCAAAAGATAAGGAGCATGTTTACGGCTTGTTGGATGACTTATTTAGCGCTTATGCACAGGCGGCTCGTGAAGATGTGAAGATGGTAGAAGGCTTTGCCGTAGGAATGGAAGGAAAAGCAATAGACCTGCAACCTTGGGACTGGTCTTTCTATTCAGAAAAACTTAAAGATGCTAAATATAGTGTAAGCGATGAATTGGTACGTCCTTACTTTGAATTGGAAAATGTAAAGAAAGGTGTTTTTGGCCTGGCTACAGATCTGTATGGAATCACATTTAAAAAGAATACTAAAATACAGGTTTATCATCCCGAAGTAGAAGCTTTTGATGTGTTAGACGAAAATGGTAATTTTTTGGCTGTTCTGTATACAGACTTTCATCCACGTGAAGGAAAACGCCAAGGAGCATGGATGTCTGAGTTTAAAGGGCAGTATGTAGAAAAAGGAAAAGACTCTCGTCCGTTTGTTACTATTGTGATGAACTTTACACGTCCAACAGAGACTGAGCCTGCTTTGCTTACTTTCGACGAGGTAGAAACATTCCTTCATGAGTTTGGACATGCCTTGCATGGTATGCTAACTAAATGTACTTACGAAACACTCTCAGGTACAAATGTTTTACATGATTTTGTAGAGCTGCCTTCTCAGATAATGGAAAACTGGTTGACAGAAAAAGAATATCTAGATAAGTTTGCTGTTCATTACAAAACAGGAGAAAAAATACCTGCTGATCTTGTAAAGAAACTTGTAGATGCCGCCAATTATAATGCAGGATATCTATGCTATCGTCAATTATCATTCGGATACCTTGATATGGCATGGCATACTCTAGAGCAACCATATACAGGTGATGTGATCTCATTTGAGCGTAAGGCAATGGACAAAACGGCTTTGTTGCCAGTAGTAGAAGGTACTAATATGTCTACATCATTCAGCCATATATTTGCCGGAGGATATGCTGCCGGATATTATGGTTATAAATGGGCGGAGGTATTGGATGCAGATGCTTTTGCATTGTTCAAACAAACGGGTATTTTCAACAAAGATACAGCTCGTTCGTTCCGTGAAAACATTCTAGAGAAAGGGAATACCGAAGAACCAATGACTTTGTATGTTAAATTCAGAGGGCAAGAACCTACTGTAAATGCATTGCTGGAAAGAAACGGTATAAAGAAATAAAGCCGGAGAAAATATTATAAAAAGAGTCGTCGGGGTTTTCCGATGACTCTTTTTTTATGGAAGGGTTAAATCTTATTGCATCAATAAAAAAGGAGTTGTCATCGAAAGAGACAACTCCAATTATAGACTTAATGTATTACAAACTTTCTGAGTTTTTTATTTAAGTAGTTTTATTTTAACCTTAATGTGTTAATCGATATGCTTTATTCGATATTTTGCTGTTTAATAATGTTTTATGTTTAAAGCTTCCAGTAAATAAGGCTGGTGCGTATAGCACTGGTTGAACTTAGTCCCTGTCTTAATGTCCAGTTCGATAAATCGGGTCTAAGCATACTGATGATAACCTTATCTCCTGCATCAAATGTTCCTCCTAGTGTTACGCTATAACTATAATCTTGTTGGTTAGTTGGTAGCCCTAAAACTACTACGTCGATTTCAGCGGCATCTATAAGGGTAGATTTGTCGTTTTTTTGAAGATATATATAGAATGGTAAACGATTCTGAGAGGTTGTTCCAATTCGGCCGTAAAGTCGTAGTGAGAATGCGTAGCTTCCCGATTCATTTATTGTGATATCGCCGAATGGAAGTTGGTTGGCCTGAGCATGGTCTCCATTTACACTATTATAGGTTGTGCTGATAGTAATATCGCTGGTTAAGTTTTTTAGGTTTATGCCTATCATGCCGTCACCGATTTTTATATTACTACAAGTCTGACCTAAAAAGTCTATAGAAGGTATGGTTGCTGCTGTTGGAGATGATGCTATCGGTGTCCCAAATATTCGGTACATAACTTCTCCTCCTCCGTAGGCGAGTTTACCTCCAATTCGTTCTATCGATAGTCCATTATCTATTGATGTTGCGGCAGTTCCTGAGTATGATCCTCCATTTCCTCCTAAATAAGGTACTTTTAGTATTCCTTCAAAAGGAACATTTGCCGTATAGGTATTAGGTGTCATTTGAGAACTACTGCATATTAAGGATGTGATTTGAGGTTGTATAACCGGACTGTCGTCTATTTTTCTCCATTCTGTCCCTGTCCAGATATGTACTCCAATAACAAAGTCGCCGGTATTTGTTAAATTAAATACTGTCATTCCTACATGTTTCTTCTTTAACTCTGCTTTGTTGTTTGTGTATTCAGTTTGTTCAGAGCTTGTAGAAGTATTCCAATACATAGGGTATAACTCATTTTTGTTTGTAAGTAGTACGCGAGGCAGAACTACACCTTTGTCTGATGTTTGGTTTTGACTTTTGGCCGCAAACTCCTTTAGGTCTAAAATAGAACCTCCCTCCGGTGAGACATTCGAACCTATTGTTACTTGTCCCGTAGCATTACTTGTGATCATAAAGCAAGCAAAGGTCATACATAGGTAAGCGAAACTTTTTGTTTTCCTTGTTCTTGTCTTTTCCTTTAATCCGTTAAGGTGAATTAAAAAGTAATTAAGTAAATTGTTTGTTGTCATAAATGTAAAAGTTAATTGTTTGTGTATTTAAGTCTGAAATTCCTGACATTTCAATATAATAATATGTTTGTGTGTATGGTGTGCCCAAAATGCTTTGTGCAAACAAATTACAAAATAGATAAAAGAGTAATATTTTATTATCTATTAGTGTTAAAGACTATAGTTTGATTTTCTCTGGGTATTAATTTTGTAAAATTTCCTTATATCGAACGGTTTAAATTTTGTTTTATAAAGTTTGTTATGTTAAATGAGTTCGTGTCAAAGTTTGTTTGCAAATGTAATGTTTATTTTTTATAAATACAATATTCAATTTTAATAAAAGAATATTGATTGTTGTTGAACAAGTCTTCCATCTTTTTTGGAAAGGGATTTTGTTATTGTGCTGAATGAGAGAGAATCATCACTTAAAGAGGAAGTATTCCAAGTTTGGATATATGATATAATAAAAAAAGAAACTGTTTATTTAACAGTTTCTTTTCCAGGGTGGAAGACGGGGCTCGAACCCGCGACCTTCGGAACCACAATCCGACGCTCTAACCAACTGAGCTACAACCACCGTTTTGCAATTGCGGTGCAAATATATGCATTTTTCTTGTATTAGCAAGGGGTATGATGAAAAATCTTAATCTTTTTTATTTAGACTCTTCACCTATAAAATCTATGTTCTTTTAATACAGATATTTCGAAATGAAAGTGTATTTTTGTCGACTTATATAAGAGTTTGATTAATGAATCTTTTGAAGAACTACGCATTTACGATCTTTTTGCTTCTCGGTATTCTGATTGGTGGTATTTGCGGTATTATTTTTGGAGAAGGGGCTAGTGTTGTAAAGCCTGTGGGGGATATTTTTCTCAACTTGATGTTTGTGCTCATCGTTCCACTTGTTTTCTTTAGTGTAGCGTCATCTATTTACAACATGCGCGACTCTAATATGGTGGGTAAAGTGATAGGAAGCATTGTTTTTGTATTTCTCTTTACCGGAGTTGTGGCCGCCGCCGTATCCTATCTTTTTACCCTCTTATATAATCCTCTAGGAGGAGTTAATCAGTCGGAATTTTTACTAGGGCTGCCCCAACAAACAGTAAAACAATTGACTTCTGCCGAAATATTTGTGAATGTCTTTACTGTTTCCGATTTTCAGCAGCTATTTACAAAAGCGAATCTGCTACCTCTTATTATATTCTCTATCTTCTTTGGCTTGGCGACCTCTTTTTCGGGTACGAAAGGAAAAATAGTGGCAGACTTTTTAAATGCTTCCACTCATGTAATTATGAAAATGATGGATATCATAATGAAAGCGGCTCCTATCGGACTAGGCTGTTACTTTGCCGATACGGTTGGGAATTTGGGCGGACAGATACTGAATGGGTATATGCATGTTTTCATTCTTTTCCTTATCCTTACGGGCATTAGCTTTTTCGGGCTCAACTCTATATATGTGTTTTGGGCTGGAGGTAAAAAAGGTTTTGTTTCGTTTTGGCAGAATATATTGACTCCATCGCTTACGGCGATTGCCACATCTTCCAGTGCGGCATGTATTCCTGTCAATATAGAAGCTTCTAAGCGAATGGGTATTCCCTCGCGTATTGCCGAAACAGTGATTCCGTTAGGTACAAATATGCATAAGGACGGTTCTATTATAGGCGGTGTTCTTAAGATCATATTTCTATTTACGATTTTCGGGCAAGAGATAACATCTTCTTCCAATATGTTTATGATTATAGGTGTTGCCGTACTATCTGCTGCCGTTGTAGGTGCTATCCCAAGCGGAGGTATGACGGGCGAATTGTTGATTTGTTCTATCTTTGGATTTTCACCTCAGTTTGCTGCTACATTGATGATTATAAGTACTATAATCGATGTGCCGGCTACACTGCTCAACTCTACGGGTAATGTGGTTTGTGCAATGATGGTAACCCGTTTGGCAGAAGGAAAGGATTGGGTAAAGAAACAGTTTATCGATGCATCATAAATTTATCTCTTAATAATATAGGGTCTTTACATCCGAAATAAAAAAGTGACATAAAAAAACAGATACAAATCTGTTACTTTTGTTACTTTTTTTGTTTTTATTCTTTGGCATGAGTTTTGTATTTATTTGCAATCAGTCGTGATCATTGTGAATTATCTTTTTTTACCTTATTATATTAACTAACGTAAAATCGTACACTATACCGTATAGATTTTTTCATTATATTTGTCCTCAATTTTTTAAGCAGGTTATTTTACATTATGAGTAAACAATTTTCAGAATATAATCGATTTAACTTATCTGATGTCAACAAAGAGATATTAGAAAAATGGGATAAAGAAGGCATATTCCAAAAGAGCTTGGAAATACGCACCGGAGCGCCATCATTTGTTTTCTATGAAGGACCTCCGTCGGCTAATGGTATGCCCGGTATTCACCATGTTATGGCTAGATCGGTTAAGGATATTTTCTGCCGTTACAAGACTATGAAAGGTTTTCTTGTAAACCGTAAGGCAGGATGGGATACTCATGGCTTGCCTGTGGAGCTTGCTGTAGAAAAGAAACTGGGTATAACCAAAGAAGATATCGGCAAGAAAATAACAGTAGAAGAATATAACGATGCTTGTCGCAAAGAGGTAATGAAATATACCGGGGAATGGGAGAACCTTACCCGCATAATGGGATATTGGGTAGATATGAACGACCCTTATATCACATACGATAATCGTTATATAGAAACACTTTGGTTCTTACTAAAAGAACTATATAACAAAGGCTACCTTTATAAAGGTTATACAATACAACCATATTCGCCCGCTGCCGGAACAGGACTTAGTACACACGAACTGAATATGCCGGGTGCATATCGTGATGTGAAAGATACAACCTGTGTTGCACAGTTTAAGATAAAATCTCCGAAACCTGAAATGTCTCAGTTTGGAGAGGCTTTCTTTTTAGCTTGGACGACAACCCCTTGGACTCTTCCGTCCAATACGGCACTAGCTGTAGGACCCGAGATAACCTATGTAGCAGTACAATCTTACAATCCGTATACAGGAAATAAGATAACTACTGTAATGGCACAGTCTCTTGTGTTCAGTATGTTCAATGAGAAGGCTAAAGACATAGCTCTTGAAGATTATAAGATAGGAGATAAGCTTATACCTTATAAGATTGTAGGAGAATGGAAGGGTAAAGACTTGGCCGGAATGGAATACGAACAACTTATCCCATGGGTTAATCCGGGAGAAGGTGCATTTAAAGTTCTTGCAGGCGACTTCGTAACGACAGAAGATGGTACAGGGATTGTACATATAGCTCCTACATTTGGTGCGGATGATGCCCGTGTAGCAAAAGCAAATAATGTACCTGCATTACTTCTGTTGGACAAAGACGAAAATCAACGTCCGATGGTAGATCTCACCGGGAAGTATTTCAACTTAGAGGATTTAGATCCTAGCTTTGTTAGTGATAATGTAAATGTTGAGCTATATAAGGAATATGCCGGTCGTTATGTAAAAAACGAATATGACGATACGCTTCCTGCTGATGCAACAACTTTAGATATAGATCTTTGCGTGATGTTGAAGCAACAAAATCGCGCATTCAAAATAGAACGTCATGTGCACAACTATCCGCACTGTTGGCGTACCGACAAACCGGTATTATATTATCCACTCGATAGCTGGTTTATACGTACCACTGCTTGTCGCGAACGTTTGATAGAGCTCAATAAGACAATAAACTGGAAACCGGAATCGACAGGTACAGGCCGTTTTGGAAAATGGCTCGAAAACCTGCAGGACTGGAATCTCAGCCGTAGCCGCTATTGGGGAACGCCTCTTCCTATATGGAGAACAGAGGATGGAAAAGAAGAAAAATGCATCGGTTCGATGAAAGAGCTTTATGCCGAAATGCAAAAAGCCGTAGATGCCGGTGTGATGAAAGAAATACCTTGGACAGGTTTCGAAGTCGGAAATCTGAATAAGGCAAACTATGAGAAAATAGATCTTCACCGTCCGTATGTTGATGATATAATACTTGTATCCGATTCGGGACAACCAATGACACGCGAGAAAGATTTGATCGACGTTTGGTTCGATTCGGGGGCAATGCCTTTTGCTCAGGTATTTTATCCAAATATCAGCGAAGATGAGTTCTCAAAAGTATATCCGGCTGATTTTATAGCTGAGGGTGTAGATCAGACCCGTGGATGGTTCTTTACTCTACATGCTATATCTACAATGTTCAAGGACAGCATATCGTTTAAAAATGTTGTTTCCAACGGACTTGTATTGGATAAGAACGGACAAAAGATGTCAAAACGCTTAGGCAATGCTATCGATCCTTTTGAGACAATAGATAAGTATGGTTCAGACCCTTTGCGCTGGTATATGATAACCAATGCGTCGCCTTGGGATAACCTAAAATTCGATATAGAGGGGGTAGAAGAGGTGCGCCGTAAGTTTTTCGGAACACTTTATAATACTTATTCATTCTTTGCTCTGTATGCAAACGTCGATAACTTCTCCTTTAAGGAAGACTTGATACCTGTTTCGGAAAGACCGGAGATTGATCGTTGGGTAATATCATTGTTGAATACGCTAGTCAAGGATGTGGATGAGTATTATAATACATACGAACCAACAAAGGCCGGACGTGCTATCTCTGATTTCGTAAATGATAATCTCAGCAACTGGTATGTGCGCCTCAACAGAAAACGTTTCTGGGGAGGAGAAATGACAAAAGATAAATTATCTGCATATCAGACCTTATATACATGTTTGGAGACAATAGCCAAACTTATGGCTCCGATATCTCCATTCTATGCCGATAAACTTTTCTGTGATTTGATTGTTGTAACAGAGCATGAAAAAGTAGCGTCGGTACACCTTTCGGATTTCCCTACTTATGATGCATCAGTAGTAGATAAGAATTTGGAAGAACGTATGCAAATAGCACAAGATATATCATCCGCTGTTTTGGCTCTGCGCCGTAAGACCAATATCAAGGTGCGTCAGCCATTGACACAAATCATGATACCGGTGTTGAACGATCAGCAAGGAAAAGATTTGGATGCTGTGCGCGAACTGATATTGAATGAAGTAAACGTCAAAGAGCTTAAGCATGTAGATAATGCTGCAGGTATCTTGGTGAAGAAAGTAAAACCCGATTTCAAAAAACTTGGGCCTCGTTATGGTAAGATCATGAAACAGCTTGCCGCAGAAGTTCAGGGGATGAGTCAGGAAGCTATCGCGACATTCGAAAAAGAAGAAAAATATACATTCGATATTGATGGACAAGCAGCTACCATAGAACTGGCTGACGTGGAAATCATATCTGAAGATATACCGGGATGGTTGGTTGCTAATGCCGGAAAATTGACTGTTGCACTTGATGTGACAATAACAGGCGATCTGAGAAAAGAAGGTATAGCCCGCGAGCTGGTAAACCGTATACAAAATATACGTAAATCCAGCGGATTGGAAATAACTGACAGAATAAATATAAAATTGACAGACTTGGAGCAGATAAGAGAAACTGTCTCGGAATATAATAATTACATAGCGTCACAGGTACTTGCTGACAAAATAGAACTGTTGGAGTCTGTAGATGGGCAAAATATTGATATGGATGATTATATTTTACAGATATCTGTTGAAAAAGTCTGAAAATGTATTATCTTTAAGTAAAATAAGAAACAGGAATTATAAAACTAACGGTTATGGCAGAAAAAACAAGATATTCTGATGAGGAATTAAATGAATTCCGCGATATTATTCTTGAGAAGCTAAATAAGGCTAAAGGAGAATATGAAGAGTTGAGAGCGGCTATAACAAATGCCGATGGGAATGATGTTACTGACACTTCACCGACATTCAAAGTCCTGGAAGAAGGTGCATCTACATTGTCGAAAGAAGAAGCCGGCCGTTTGGCTCAACGCCAGATGAAGTTTATCCAAAATCTTCAATCGGCTCTTATTCGTATCGAAAATAAGACATACGGCGTTTGTCGCGAAACAGGTAAATTGATACCGAAAGAAAGATTGCGTGCTGTTCCTCATGCTACATTAAGTATTGAGGCTAAAAACAGCGGAGTAAAATAAGTAGTAATTAAATAAAAAAAGCATAGAAGAAAGGAAGAAAAAGCAAGGGTGAATTATGCCTGTTTTTTCTTCACTTTCTTTACAGGAATCGGCTGATATATGGAGAAAAAGAATCAAGGACTGATAGCAATCCTAGTAATAGTACTCGTTCTTGTAATAGATCAAGCATCTAAAATTTGGGTGAAGACCCATATGTCTCTCTTTGAGAGTATTGAAATAACAAGCTGGTTCAAGATATATTTTGTGGAAAATAACGGAATGGCTTTTGGGATGGAATTCATCGGAAAGATGTTCCTTTCTATATTCCGTATCGTAGCTATCGGTTTTATTGGCTATTATTTATACAAGCTGATTAACGGGAGATATAAGACAGGATATATCATATGTATATCGCTTATATTAGCCGGAGCATTTGGTAATATCATAGACAGTGTATTCTACGGCGAAATATTTTCAGCTAGCTACTCCGGGCATGTGGCGTCCTTTGTTTCTTTGGGAGACGGATATTCTAGCTGGCTACATGGTAAGGTTGTAGACATGTTGTACTTCCCATTGATCGAAAGCACTTTCCCTTCATGGGTTCCTGTATGGGGCGGACAACCATTTGTTTTCTTCAGTGCCATATTCAATATAGCTGATTCAGCTATTACTGTTGGTATTTTTATCCTTCTTCTTTTCTATCGTAAGACTCTTGCGCTATCTTTAGAAAAAAACGGCAAAGCATAATTATGCAACGATCTGTTATTTATATCATTATTTCTATCCTTATTCTGTTTAGCTCTTGCGGAAGAAGACCGGGATATGTAATCTCCCCCGATAAGATGACAGATGTCTTATACGATATAAGGCTAGCTCAATCTATTTTCAATGACGATCCTCAATTCAGGTCTGATGACATGAAAGATGCGTTAGTGGCCGGAGTGCTCAAAAAGCATAATATAACTCAAGCCGAACTAGATACATCTCTTTTGTGGTACTCGGATAATATACAATATTATGCAGCAATAAATGATACTGTAGCTGCACGTCTCAAGTTTAGAAATGAATCGCTTCTAAATTCTAGATCTGCAATGCTGAGCAGGGGGGCTCAGAGTAATTTGATAGTACCTACATTTTACTATCTGAATAGTTATACTCCAACTCTTTCTTTCAATATAGATACATTGAAGATGAAGAGTATAAAGAATATATCCGATTTTCACCTAAAGTTTGATATACAAGGATTGAGCGCTAAGCAAAAAGCTGAGGCTGCAATTTATTTCAATTATAAGGACACCTTAGTTAAAACAAGGATTCCTATCGAAAGTAACAGTCATTATTCAATAAGTAAACCTTCGTTACCTGATAGCTTACTGAACGGCATATCAGGGTATATACACCTTAGAAATAATACGAGTAGTGGATCAAATGTCTTGATACATAATATAAGCTATATAGATTCTGTAGCTGTTGCAAGACATAAAGACGGTCTTTCTACAAGGCAACCGAACCGATCAACAGATAATATCCGTAAGGAAAGTCTAGGTCGTCCGGAGCCTAATTAAAAACTCGAAATTCCTATACCTTCAAAGTTTTGAAATGAAACGCTATTATTCGCATTATACCTTTATATATCCGAATATATATCTGAAAAATTATATTGTAGAGGTAAATGATAAAGGGCAAATAACTAATGCTTTCCCTTTTAGTCGTGAGATCGAGAAAACAGAGTTTTATTCGGGATTATTACTCTTCTATCCAGTGGGGGTAGAGGTGAATTTGCAAGATCGACTTAAAAGTGATTTATTTATCAGCCCCAATAAGTCGTTGGTGTTTTCTTACGAGAAATATAATATAACACATATAGAGGACTTAACATCTTATATCTATTAATTTGTAAATAGTATTCATGAATAGTAATGACTTTTCTATCACACTTATCATATCAACATATAATTGGCCAGAAGCTCTTAAAATTATATTGCTTAGTGTCATCAATCAAACATATTTACCAATAGAGGTAATCGTAGCGGATGATGGTTCAAGAGATGATACAAGAGAACTAATAGAAGAGATGCAGAAGTCTTTCCCATGCAAACTTATTCATGTATGGCAAGAAGATAATGGCTTCAGGGTGTCTGAAATAAGGAATAAAGCTATAGTGAAAGCTGCGGGTGATTATATTGTTCAAATAGATGGAGATATTATTCTAGAAAAACACTTTATAGAAGATCATTATTTATTTGCTCAAAAGAGTTTTTTCACACAAGGAAGTCGAGTGAAGTTATCGCCAAAGTCTAGCTTGGAGATATTAAGGAATGGCAAGGTGGATATTCCTTTTTCATGGTCTTCATTCTTTCAACCCAATAGATTAAGGTTAAGATTCTTGCAAAACTATTTTCGATTCATATATAAAGTAAATCATCCTTACCTTGTTCGGGGTTGTAATATCGCTTTTTGGAAAGAGGATTTACTAAGGGTAAACGGATATAACGAAGATATTATCGGTTGGGGATATGAAGATAATGAGTTAGGAGCACGACTTATTTTTGCCGGAATAAAAAGACAATTCTTAAAGATGGGAGCAGTAGGATATCATCTTGATCATCCTATCAATAGTAGAGACAAAGTCAATCAGAATCACAAAACCTTCTTAGAAACTATTAATAGTGAAGGAACCTATTGCCAAAATGGGTTAGATAAATATTAATAAATATTTTTTTTTCTGTAACTGATTAGTAGTTTGTTATGTATGGTGAAGAACCCGGATGCTTTTTTGTGAAATTATCCCAAAATCTCTTCCTGTAGTATAACGTCCGTTTAAGACAATCCTCTACATCAAAGTTTCTGCTTTGGGCATATTCTTTAATAAATAAGAAAATCATATCATCGCTTCCCCATAATCTTCTGAAGTTAAAACAAGCTTTATCCATACTGATAGGTTTATCAAACTCCATTCTATTAAGGTCTACCAGATAAAAGATATAATCGTCTCCCTCCTTTTTATATAAGACATTCCCTGAAGAGTAGTCTAAATGGAGTATTTGCTGTTCATGCAGGCCAGCTGTATATCTTGCAAACTGCTTTATCAGCTCTTCCTTTTCTGATAGGAGCGATGTTTTTAGTTCACGCATTGTGCCATCAAAAGACTCATGCTTTGATATATAGAAGCTGTTTTTAAGCAACCCAAATTTAGTATCTTTTATATAGGCTATCGGGTCGGGAGTATGAAGTCCTTTCTCCTTTAGCTTAAAAGCATATTCGTATGATCGTCGGGCTTTAGACTTTCTAAATGTCCTGTATACTATCTGATTGATAAAAATAGGCTTTTTAAAGAACTTTACATTTACTTTAAACCCATCTACATCAAATAGTTTTATAATATTCCGAGCGGCATATAGTGTTTCACCTTCATAAGCAAAAGAGGCAGAAAGATTTTCTACAAAACCGTCCAGATATTTATATTCGGGATTAATAACAATTTCTATCATCTTAAAACTCAGAAGTGAAATGGAATTTTATATCCTTGAAATCTTGTTGAGCCATCATCAATACATAGTTAGAGTCTGCAAGAAAGACATCTCGTCCTTCTTTATCTACTGCCATATATTGAGCCTTACGCTTTTTAAAGTCAGCCAGTTGTTCCTTGTTGTCACTTTCTACCCAACAAGCTTTATACAAGTTGATTGCTTCCCATCTACACTGAGCACCATATTCATGCAATAGGCGATATTGGATTACTTCAAATTGAAGCTGACCAACAGTTCCTATAATTTTGCGTCCGTTAAACTGGTTTGTAAACAACTGGGCAACACCTTCGTCCATCAATTGGTCTATTCCCTTCTGAAGTTGTTTAGATTTCATCGGGTCAGCATTTTCGATATACTTGAACATTTCAGGAGAGAAGCTAGGTAAACCTTTGAAGTGTAAATCTTCTCCAGATGTCAGTGTATCCCCGATCTTAAAATTCCCGGTATCAGGCAGACCTACAATGTCACCTGCAAAAGCTTCATCTACAGTCTCTTTCTTTTGAGCCATGAAGGCTGTAGGAGAGGAAAACTTCATCGAACGGTTCAATCGCATATGTTTATAGTTTACATTCCGTTCAAACTTTCCTGAGCATATCTTAACAAAGGCAATACATGAACGGTGATTAGGATCCATATTGGCATGTATCTTGAATATGAATCCTGTAAAAGCCTGTTCGTCAGGTTTTACTTCACGCTCGATTGCTTCCACAGGACGTGGAGACGGTGCAATCTTTACAAAACAATCCAAGAGCTCCTTTACCCCGAAATTGTTGAGAGCCGATCCAAAGAATACAGGGGCAATTTGCCCTTTCAGGTATGTATCCATATCCAGTTCGGGATATACTCCGTCAATCAATTCGATATCGTCTCTCAGTTTTGCAGCCAAAGGTACATCAATGTATGTCTCCAGCTCAGGGCTGTTTATATCTTTAAAGCCTATTGACTCTGTAACTGTTTGTTTACTTGGAGTGTATAGGTCTAATTTTTCCTGATATATATTATAAACTCCTTTGAATCGTTGTCCGCTATCGATTGGCCAACTCAAAGGACGAACACCGATTTGTAATTCGGCTTCCAATTCGTCTAGTAATTCAAATGGATCTCTACCTTCTCTATCCATCTTGTTGACGAATATCATGACAGGAGTATGGCGCATACGGCAGACCTCCATCAGCTTGCGTGTTTGTGCTTCAACTCCTTTCGCAGAATCGACAACAATGATCACACTGTCCACTGCAGTCAGGGTACGATAAGTGTCTTCGGCAAAATCCTGGTGACCGGGAGTATCGAGTATGTTGATTTTATAACCATCGTATTCGAATCCCATAACAGAGGTGGCAACAGAAATACCACGTTGCTTTTCTATCTCCATCCAGTCCGAGGTAGCAGTTTTCTTTATCTTATTTGACTTTACTGCTCCGGCAACATGTATTGCCCCTCCAAATAGTAATAACTTTTCAGTAAGGGTTGTTTTACCCGCATCGGGGTGACTTATAATAGCAAAAGTGCGTCTTTTTTGTATTTCTTTCTTAAGTTCGCTCATTGATTTTTCCGTAATAAGTTGCAAAAGTACTAAAAAAAGCGGATATAATATGCCTATCCCAGCAAGCAATAGAGAACTGTATGTTAGTTAAAAAAGTGACAAAATATAAATGTTCTGTTAAGTATTAGTAAACAATGAAATAGCTAACAAAAGGTGACAAAAGTAACACCTTTTCGATCTGTTTTTATTGTCACCTTTTCTCTGTTACAAAAAGTGTCTGTATTTTATTTTTTGTTACTATAACTGTCTTTATATAAGATAATTTTATAAAAATGATTTGTACAGAAGTTTGCTTGTCTAGTGTTATTTAGTGTTATCACTATTTTTTGTTTCTAAGCTATTGTTTACATTTGCTTTATCGATAATGAATTCATGTATGAAGTTCAGATTTAAATCCATAGCGATCGTCATTTTTAGTTTGTTAATTCTGGTTTGCTCTTATCAGGCTTATTGGTTGGTCAATTTCTATAACCAGCAATATGAGAAGTTAGAAACAGTAATAAACAATACGGCAGAAAGTAGTTCCTTCAAAGAGTTGGCAATCAGAATGTCTACCATATCTGCCAATGATGCTGAAGAGGAAGAAGCAGAAAATGGTATTCCTGCTTCTGTAGAAACAAAAACTTATAACTCCGGCAAAGGTAAGACAACCATTAGTATGAGTTTCTCTAAAGAACGAGGAGGCGAAAAAAGTAGCTCTGATTCTATTTACGCAGACTTGCAAGAGGTAACGATACAAATCAAGAAAGGACTTTTGTCTGCTATTGGAGAAATAACCCCACTCGACTTAGTACGTTTGGATAGTATTATGAGTGCCGATTTGTCTGCACAAGGGTTCGATATACCTCATGTTATCCAGTGTAGAACATCTATTGGAGATACCTTGGTGACTCAAATACCTAAAGGAACTTTCGATTTTAAGAATAGTAAGGAATATGTTTTAGAAGGTCTCAAAACCCAGATACATACTTATTATTTGTATATGGATAATCCTAAGTGGTATATCTTTAAAGGTATGTGGGGGTTGACTTCCGTTTCTGTATTGATGGTTATTTTACTAATTGTGACTTTTATATATTTGCTTAAAATCATATTAAGACAAAAAACAATAGATGAAATAAAAACAGACTTTGTAAATAATATGACACATGAGCTTAAAACGCCGATATCAGTTACTTACGCGGCTGTAGATGCTCTTCAAAACTTTGGATTTGGCGATGACCCTATAAAAAGAAAAGAATATCTTGATATCTCACGTGAGCAGTTAATGTATCTGAATAGCCTTGTGGAACAGATACTAACGATGTCGGTAGAAGAGCGGAAAAACCTCAAACTGAATTTGGAAAATATAGAAGTGGGGAGCATATTTGAGAGTCAGAAAAATAAGTTTTTACTGAACACTGTAAAACCAACCTCATTTGTAATAGATATACAACCTGAAGGATTGAGTATTGAAGCCGATCGATTGCATTTTGGTAATGTAGTAAGTAATCTGATTGAAAACGCAATCAAATATTCCAACGATTCGGTAGAGATTCGTTTGTCGGCACGTAAGTCGGGAAACAAAATTGTTTTATCTGTATGTGATAACGGAATCGGTATTCCGGACGGGTCTTTGGATAAGATATTTGATAAGTTTTACCGTGTTCATACAGGTAATGTTCACGATGTTAAAGGATATGGTTTAGGGCTTTTTTATGTAAAGACGATTGTTGTTAAGCATGGCTGGAATATTAAAGCAAAAAGTGTGGAAGGTAAAGGAACTTGTTTCGAAATAATGATAGGATGAATAAGATAAAAGTATTGTTAGTAGAGGACGAACCAGCCTTGTCTATGATCATTAAAGATGCTTTAGAGAAAAAGGAGTTTGTTGTTGATATAGCAGTTAATGGGGAAAAAGGGCTCGAGCTTTTTCATCGGTTGAAGCCCGATATCGTCGTCGCAGATATAATGATGCCAAAGATGGATGGTTTCACAATGGCTCAGCTGATACGTAAAAGTGACAAGAAAACCCCGATCTTATTTTTGAGTGCTAAGTCGAGGACAGACGATGTAGTTCAGGGGTTTGAAATAGGAGGAAACGATTACTTGAAAAAGCCCTTCGGAATGGATGAGCTTATTGTGCGTATCAAGGCTTTGCTAAACAGAGCGCAAACGGAGATCCCTCAAGATAAAATATATGAGATAGGAAAATATACATTCGATCCCTTGATGCAGAAATTGGTTCACTCTCAACGTACTGAAATCCTCTCTCACCGTGAAGCTGCTATATTGGAACGTCTTTGTTCCAATCAGAATAATATCGTAGAGAATAAAGCTGTACTGATTGAGCTTTGGGGCGATGATAGTTTCTTTAATACACGCAGCCTGCATGTGTTTATCGTAAAGCTGCGTAAGAAATTAGCTTTAGATCCTACAATTCAAATTATAAATATTCGGGGGATAGGTTATAAAATGATTTTCTGATTATACCGGCAGATAGTTTCTATTTCTCAAACCTCTCTTTTATGTCTTCATATTTTTTTTCTCCTACATAACGCTCACGAGGAACAAAATGCGTGGAGAATATACTCTTCGAGTCTTCATAATCAACATAATTTATTCCTGCCAGATCGGATACAGAATAAATAAAGTCTGCTGACGAATAAACTCTGTTTTTGTCAAAGACAAGATCTTTCCTGAATTTTCTGTATGACGGCGATAGCCATACAAGAAAAGGGACTTCGCTCATCGTTGGTGATACTTTTTCATAAGCATGACCTGCAAAATCTCTGTAATCGTACATTTCCTCTCCGTGGTCGGATAAGTAGATCATGGCTGCATCCTGATGCTGTAATTTTTTTAGAGAACCGATAATGCTGTTTACTATATAGTCGTTGTAGAGAACAGAGTTGTCGTAAGCATCTATTGCTTTTTTTGCTTTTTCGTCTCTGTATGGAGCATCTTTCACCAAGCCATCTTTTTGGTTGTTGAAGAAGATGTATTCTTTGGGATATCTGAATTCATAGGCCATGTGATTCCCTATGAGATGTATGATAATCAATTTATCTTTCTTGTCATTCTTCTCCAGTATTTTATTCAGTATGGGAAGGACAATATCATCGTGTTGTCTGTAAGATGCAAGATTGTATCTTTTCTTCGCAAGCGATAGCAGTATGTCGTAGCTTGCCCGCATTTCGTCATTAAATCTCTGATTGCTTATGAGGTATGTTTCGTATCCCGCACGGTTGAATAATTCGTACATAGATGGTTTCTCGGTGAAGTATTCCGAATGATCTACTTCGTTCATCGATAATAAAGAACGAACCACCGGAATTGTATGCACATGTGGAGCTACTACATCATTATATACAACAAGGCTGTCTCCGTATTGTGACAACAAGGGATTTGTATTTCTTGGATAGCCGTAGAGAGACATGTGATGTTTGTTCAGTGATTCGCCAATCACCAGTACCATTATCTGAGGAATGGAATCTTTATGGTTGGTCTTTACGTCATAGTCTAAGCTTTGGCGAGCCTGTATTTCTTTTACCTCATGGGTTGTACGGATCTTGTAGCTGATAAATGTTCTGTAGAAATTGATAAAATATACAGACCGTGATACCCTGCCTATGCCTACAATGGCTATTATTGTTATTATACTCAATATAAACAGTGTTTTATATTCTTTTATTTTGAGCTTTCTGAACGATCGCATTTTACAAATCATCACGATAGGTATCGCAGCATATACTACAACTCCGGCTATAACCCACATACTCAGGTAATGGGCTATAAATTCTTTACTCTCTTCGGGATTGGTTTCGAATAGACTGGTCACACTGTTTTGTTCAAGCATAACGTGTGCAAACAGTAAGTAGGCCAGATAGATTGATCCCGGAATAATTGAGACAGCCAACATGATGGAGTATATGATCTTTTCAGATCTGGAACTGATAAATAGCGATAAGATCCAGATGGCAGCAAAGAATAAACCACAGACCAAGAAAACAGCAACTTTGTCTAAAAAAGTAAAATTTTGAGCTAAAGGGCACAGTATAGGCAGTAGGAGTAGGATATAAAATAAGAAAAAGAATTGCATTTTCTTTTTCTTTAATATGCTGTATATTTCGTTCATTGGTTACATCACAAGTGTTAATAATTTATCGTCAGTAAATCTGCCTTAGTTTAAATAATACGGATTTAGAGTCGACAAATATAGTATTTTATTCTTACTTTTGATATTGTTTAATATCACTCAAAACATAATTTTGCAGTATGAGTAAACGAACCACCAGAAAATCGAAGAATAAAATTTCACGAAACAATTATCTATTAACCAAACCCGTATATCTTGGTGATAAGGATATTCCGATGTCTATTGAACTCGTTCAATATGATACAACACGTTTGGAGGTTCGGAATATTCAATTGCAAGAATCTATTAAGGATAAGATAGATACAACGAAGGTAAATTGGATAAAGATAATAGGGATATCTGATGCTAATACTGTATACAGAATTTGTAAAGAGATTGGACTACACGGTTTTGATATTAAGGACCTTCTGGGAAACAGACAAGTTGTAAAGGCCGTTGGATATGAAAATATCTCATTTGTTCTGATGTCTCTCTTTTATCAGGTGAAAGATACTACAGATATTGACGATATGCAGATTGGATTTATTCTTGGAAAGAACTTTGTTGTCAGTTTTCAGGAGGCAGCAATCCCTGTTTTTGATGATGTAAAAAGAAATATAGAAGAGAATAATGTTGTAGTGCGTCAGAAAGGAGCTGATTTCCTTCTATACATTTTGATGAGCGCCGTGAATCAGGCGAATGTGAATACCGTAATGGATATTGAAGACAGGCTGGCTGATGTAGAAGATCATTTGATAGAAGGCAAAGGGTCTATCGATATTCTGCGTTTGATGCACGAATGCCGGGTCGATTATATGCATATAAAGCGTACTATCACTTCTCTGCGCGAAGAATTTGTCAATCTCTTGCATAACAACAATAAGTTGATAGAAGAAGAAAATATTGTTTATTATAATGATTTTGATGATCGTATGCGTTCTATCTTGGGCAACTTGGCTTCTTTCCATGAGTCGCTGACTTCCCTTCTGGACTTGTATTATAATAACAATAACCTTAAAATGAATGATATTATAAAACGATTGACGATAGTGTCTACCATATTTATTCCAATGACATTTATGGTAGGTGTCTGGGGTATGAATTTCAAGTTGATGCCCGAAATGGATTGGAAATATGGTTATCTCGGAGCTTGGATAACTCTTATATTGATTGCGGTTCTTTCTTACCTTTGGATAAGAAGACAGAAATGGTTTTAAGAAAAATAAAGGAAATTAAGTATGAAAAAGAGTATTGTTAAGTTGTTCTTTATTGCGTTTCTAATGTGCTTTTCGGTACAGTCATTGCTCTCTGCACAGCTACAAGTCGTAAAACCAACAGAGGATATAAAATCATTGTTTGATAAAGGACTTTATCAAGAGGTGGTAGAACAATATGCCGCTCAGCCACGTAGCCTTTCGGCCGATAACCTTGCTTATGTAGCAGAGGCTTATTTTTACTTGGACGATCTGATCAATGCGTCGCGATATATAGATTTATCCGTGCAGAAAAATGCAAAATGTGCCCGGGCTTATTATGTGAAAGGATTAGTTCAGAATGCAAATGGCAGTGCAGATGATGCAAAAGCTAGCTTTGAAAGGGCCATCGCTATTTCTCCTGATTTTGCAGATGCATACGTCGGATTAGGTGATGTATTTGTTGCAAAAGAAGATACAGATAAAGCTTTGGAAAACTATAAGAAGGCTACATCATTTAATCCTCCGTCTGAGAAAGCGTTCTACATGATAGGAGTAATATATGCAAGCCGAGACGATCTGTCTGATGCATTGAATGTATTTTATACAGCCAAAGACAAAATTAAGAAGGATGAGGAATTGTTGGTTACAGTTCTTTATAATATAGCACGGATAGAATATGATTTTGGTAGATATACAAAAGCTGCAGAAGCCTATGAGGAATTAGTCGGCTATCTTCCTGACGATTATTATTCGTATGAAAAGCTGGTTCAGTGTTATGTTAAGCTTGGGGAGTACAACAAGGCGGCTGCATCTAAGACTAAGCTATATAATGCATATAAAGAAGGCCAGTTGGCTTCGACTACCATCTCTGATAATTTTTGTATAGATCAGTTTAAAGTTGGTTCTTTTGATGTATATGCATATGAGCGTTATGAAGAGAGCTCATCTCAGCCTTTCGTTAAAAATATATTCTATGTGATGAATGACTCGGGAGAAGTGGACTCTTCTATTTTCGTTGAATATACACCATCTCTTGATAATCAGTCTGGAGGAGAATACAAAGTTTCTAAAATAAAAGGAGTAACACGTTATATTTACGGACGTACTTTTCCCAAGGGCGTGGAATATACCTCTCTACGTTCATATATAGAGGATGTCATCTCTGGGAAAGAAGTTCCTGTAAGTTCTAACTAATTGCTTTTTCCAGAGCTTGCCAAAGGGTCTCTTTTGGAAGAGGGGCAGTAACCTCAATCCGTTCTTTTGAAACAGGGTGTAGGAAAGATACTTTACGTGCGTGAAGGCTGATACCTCCATCAGGATTGGACCTGTCGAAGCCGTATTTCAGATCACCTTTTATGGGACATCCCATTTTAGACAGTTGTACACGTATCTGGTGGTGGCGGCCTGTTTCAAGGTCAACTTCAAGTAAATTATATCTGTCGGATCGTGCTATCAACTTATAGTGCAGTATGGCTAGCTTCGAATTTGGCTTTTCCACATCGTAAGCATACGATTTGTTCTGTTTTTCATTTCTAATCAGATAGTTACTGAGCGTTCCTTCAGCTTCTTTCGGCATGTTTTTTACTATTGCCCAGTAGGTTTTATCTATCTGTTTGTTTTTGAACATTTCATTCAAACGGCTAAGGGCTTTGCTTGTCTTCGCAAAGATAACAATGCCGCTTACCGGCCTGTCGAGACGGTGTGTTACCCCGCAAAATACATTTCCGGGTTTGTTGTATTTCTCCTTTAGATATTCTTTTACAATTTCTGAAAGTGGCTTATCTCCGGTTTTGTCTCCTTGTACAATCTCAGATACTGTTTTATTGATGATGATGATATGGTTGTCCTCGTATAATACAGTCATTTTTCTCGATGCCTTTGTTATATTTCGATCTAAATAAAGAAAGGGCAAAGGTAAGAACTTTTCATCGTTTTTGTATCTATTGTTATCTTTATCCCGTGCTGCTCTATTATGGTTCACTTAATTGGATTCTTCTCTCGTTGCTTTACGATTGGTTTATAAAGACTATTATTCTATAAATTTTCTATAATTATACATTCGATCTTGTCTGATTTGGTATAAAAATATATCTTTGTTGAATGATTGTTCAATTATGGTGTCAGAAGAATTAATATTAGAAAGAACATTTGAGCTGTTGCTCTTGAAAGGCTTTGATGCTGTGTCAATATCTGATATACAGCAAGCGACTGGTCTGTCCAGAGGTCTTCTGTATCATTATTACAAGAATAAAGAGGATCTGTTTATACAGGTTACTGAAAAGTATTTTATAAGAATATTTGATTTTGAAGTTCGACGCACGGCAAATTACACAGTTTTCGAATTTGTTGATTTTATGTGCAAGCGTTTTAAGAACATCGCTAGAATAGTATCTGATATTGTTGGAGGTGCATCTAAGAATACAAATGTGTCGATGCTCAACTATCATTTTCTTTTCTATCAAGTGATGCAACGTGATGCCATATTTAGAAATAAATATCAGGCTACAATCGAAAAAGAAAAAATCGGGTGGGAGAGTGCTCTGAGAAATAGTGTATCGAAGAAAGAGATAAAGCAGGATACAGATATTGAAGTTTCAGCGATGCAATTGTTCACCCTGACTGATGGTATTTGGTTTCAAAGTATTTTCAGTACAGATGGCAATTCGATCGTTCAGAATCTGGAAAAGGCTTTATTGCATTATCTTTTTTTATTAAAGTAGTATTATTTTTTTTTAATATATTGAACGTTTGTTCAGTGAGTGTATAGTATTATGGGATGGATTTATTTATTATTAGCCAGTTTGTTTGAGGTTGGGTTTACATTTTGCATATCAAAAGCAAAAGAAGCAATTGCTCCTCATTCATACTACTGGTATATTGGTTTTGGTATTTGTCTTGCTTTGGGTATGTATTTGTTGATAAAAGCCGTTCAAACAATACCAATGGGTACAGCTTACGCTATATTTACAGGCATTGGTGCAGTTGGTACTGTATTGTTAGGAATCTTGGTGTTTAAAGAGCCTTCTAGCTTTTGGCGGTTATTCTTTATTTTTACGCTTGTCTGTTCAATTATTGGATTGAAAGTAGTATCGAATTAAGACCGATATTTTTGTTTTGAAGTAAAGTGAATCAGCTTTCGTGCCTGAATACGATTTGATATGAAAAATATCACCTGTTTTTTTTTTATGTTTTTCAGCCGACTTTATTTAGTCTATAGATTCTGATAATGAGGCTGAAAAGCTCAATAATAAGGCTGGTTGCAGCTTGCAGGGCTCTATGAATTGTGAAAATATTATCAAATTAGTTCGTATAATTTTTGGAGAATATAAATTATGTACTATCTTTGCACACGCAAAACGGTTAAGGTGCCATAGCTCAGTTGGTAGAGCAAAGGACTGAAAATCCTTGTGTCCCCGGTTCGATTCCTGGTGGCACCACGTTAAAAAGACAGTTACAATTATGTAGCTGTCTTTTTTTATTGTCAAAAAAGTGTTTTTTTAAGGGTGTAAGTTAAACCAACAATAGGATGACAGACGACAGAAAGTGCCGTATGTTTATTCTCAGATATTTTTTTAGTCCAAGGATATGAATTTCTGGATTATTAGAGTTAAGCTACGAGTAATTTGTTGTAAAAATAAAATAATAGTTTTCCTCAGATAAAATAGATTAGTATTTTTACATATTACTCTATTAATAATTTGGACTATGAGGAAAGTTATTATTATGTTTTTACTGTGCTCATCCTTTAACTATTCATATTCTCAGTTTAATATATTGGAAGAAGCATACAAAAAAAAGTCAGAAAAGAAGCTTGAAGATTTCTTTGATCATTGGCGAAAAGATATTTTGCCAATTTCAGATAAAGAATATCAAGCCTTATTGACTACAGAGAAAGCTGTATATGATGTGTTTTATGCTTTTTATAATCCAATAGACTTGCAAAGAATTGGAAGTTCTGAGTGGGGAGATACTATATATCAGAACACAAAATATATAATCATTCAGCATAATCTTCAGTATATAGTTCAAAATAAAGTATTTTATACTGAAGACGAGAAAATAATAATTTACAAAA
Organism: Dysgonomonas sp.; assembly: GCF_035323175.1. Lineage (NCBI taxonomy): Bacteria > Pseudomonadati > Bacteroidota > Bacteroidia > Bacteroidales > Dysgonomonadaceae > Dysgonomonas > Dysgonomonas sp. The sequence continues at coordinate 614,127 of NZ_DAOKYH010000001.1, forward strand.
AGCTATTGAAAAAGGAAGGACAAGATGGTATTGACAGTTTAAATCTACAAAAGATACCTGCTTTTGCAGAAGAAAGATTAATGAAAGAATTATTAGAGAAAGATATCATAAGCACTGATACTATTACTAATTTTAGACCGAATATTTCTTTTAGAGGTAAAGAAGTTGTATATCTAAGTCCTTCATACAATATAGAATTAACAACGTTTTTAGGTACTCGTATTAAGAAGAATAAAGAAGCTCTTAATTATTTATATTATTTGTCGGACAAAGAGGTAGCTAAAAGACAATGTTTTCTTGAAAAAAAGATAAAAATATGGAGAGGACACTGGGGAGCATATTGGCAGCTTTTGACATACCCACAAGTGTATACTATAGTCTTTGATAAAGAAATGAACTATGCTAAATTATTCTTTAGACTTGTTTATCAAGGAGGTGAGGCTTATCTGAAAAAAGAGAATGGTAAATGGAATCTAATATCTTCTAAATTAACATGGATAGAATAATAATAGCGATAGATACTTTCTATTGTATAAAAATATAGATAATATTGAAAACCTATAAATATAGAAAATAATATAATTAATTAATGACTACTTTCCTATATCAAAATATACCTTGACCTCTTTTTTATTTAATCTTTTCATTAGCCAATTCTTTATCTTTTCCTGTTCATTTTTCGAAAGGGTGTTCTTCGATGTAATCATAAACATACCTGTTTTTTCGCGAGATAAAGTATCGTTTTGTTGATAGACATATGCATCAGAGTATGAACAACTCTGTATCTGGGGATATAGAGGAGCCAATTCAGATAATAATTGCTTCCCTATGAAATATTGGCTCTGTACACTATCTATTTTCTGTCTATAACCTGTGACTTCCAAATTAAGAAGGGCTATTTGTTGTCTTAACCTTTCTTCTTCCGATTGTGCTTTCAAGCGATCTTTAGCCATGTCATTGTCTATAGCAAGTCCTTGCTCAATTGTTATTTTAGCATCAATTAAAGAGAATAAATTAGCCTGATCAATAATCGCTTTTTTATCATCTTCCGTCAATGATGATCCGCCATATACTAAATTAATTTCTTTTTTATTGGCACTAATCTCATTGTTGAGCAGGTAATTTCCTTTATATATTCCAACGTAACGTGTATATTTTTCTGCATTTGCCCTGAACTTCTCATTCTGAGACATGCGATAGCCTAAATAGATACTAGGTAATATGATTATGATTAGAATAATAGATAATGCTTGATTGATACGCTTCTTTTTAGTTTCACTTATATTGATATCTCTGATTGGAAATTTCAGCATTTGAGAAATCAAAACCGAAGCATAAGCAATACAGACTGTATTGATGGTAAATAAATAAAACGCGCCGTAGAAGAAAGAGAACTGAAAAGTTGCCAAACCATATCCTGCTGTGCACAGAGGAGGCATCAAGGCTGTTGCAATAGCTACGCCGGGTATGACATTTCCTTTTTGCTTACTGCTGATTGCGATTATACCTGCAAATCCACCAAATAGAGCAATCAATACGTCGTAAATAGTCGGGCTGGTACGAGCTAGCAATTCGGAGTGGGCTGTATGAACAGGTGTAATCGTAAAATATATAGTTGAGGCTATTATACTCGCTAATACTGCAAATCCAAAGTTTTTTAAAGACTGGCGAAGCAGGCCAAAGTCGTGAATAGCGATACTATAGCCCATTCCGTTAATCGGCCCCATCAATGGAGAAATAAGCATGGCACCTATTATTACTGCCGTTGAATTGGTGTTAAGCCCCACTGATGCTATAATAATAGCACAAACTAATATCCAGATGTTGGTTCCCTTAAAAGAAATTCCTTGTGTTATGGAATTGTGTATTTCTTCAAAATCTTCTGTCTGCTTTTGTAAGCTGACATAGGTAAGTATCTTTCTAATTGAATTGTACATAATGCATATTATTAGATTTTACTTCTTGTCACCCTATTTTATTTTTACCGAAAAGATACTTCTTTTTTGATTAATTATATATTTTTTTACCCTAATTTTTTATTCCGGCTTTCTATTCTTTATTTATTACAAAGAATTAAATATTAGTCCCGATGACATTTTTCTTTTGAGAGAAATTGCCATCGGGACAATAGAACTTTAAGATCGAGGATATTATAAATCTATTTCTTTTTTATCATTTAAGACATGCTTTCCATAACGATATTGGTACAATCCCACTTCTATTTTTGTTTTGTCAGATTTCACAGGTGCAATAACTATAAAGTTCATCTTTTTCGCATCTTGGTCAATCACTTCGTTTTTGTCTCGGGTCTTTTGGTCTTCCCATGTTCCCGAATTTGCATATATACAAGGTTGCTTGTCGAGATTAATATAGGATTTTATCATCGGGATATGAGTGTGTCCAAAGATGACAATACGAACGTTAGATAGAGCATTCCTAAAATACTGTACATCTGCCTGATTGTCGATGAATTCTGTTCTCAGGCTACCTACTATTGCTTCGTTGATATCTGTCATAACAATAGCATTGTTGTATTTTAATCGACGATTCCAATTGCTTTGTGTAAACAAGTTATTGTATAACTTCATTTGGATACTTCCATCAGTTGTGCTGTTATATGGCAGAATGTCGTTTATCGAATAAGTCTTTGTGTAGTTCCCTACATTTGTTGTGATAATAGGGTCACTGAAATTGTCCTTCACATAAATAAGCCCTTCCATTACTTCTTTCCACAGGTTATAATAAATGAATTTACTTTCTTGTTCGGCATTACCTGGGTTATTTTGTACTACTTCAGGAACTTTGGTTGCTGCTTCCGGAGTAGTGGGATCGGTAAACGAGTTGGCTGCAATACGAGCAAAGAAATAACCCGGAGGTAAAGTTGCACCCGGAGCTTCACTCTCATTTGCATTTGGAGTTATCGCGTTAAAGAAATCGTACCGATGGCTGTGTTCTATCGCTATCTGAGGATAACCTTCGGGATGATAAGTCCCTATTCCATATTTAGCTCCTGCATCGCGAGCTTGGTTCACTCCCGGCATTGCAATATCGATATTTTCTGCCGTGAATCCCATGTCGTGATTACCCGGAATATAGGTGAGTTTTATCTTACCATCTTTAATTATTCCGTTCAAAATATCAAAAACATTCTTATTTGCTGCTACAGACTTTCTTATAAAGTCGGCCTGCGAACCACCACCATAAGGATTTACACGTGTAGGAATATACCATTCGTCCAGTATATCGCCATTAAGAACAAGTTCTTTGATAGTCGTTGACGACCTTACTTCAGTTAAGAATTCTTCTAAACGTTTGAGGTGTTTCACATTTTCTGAGTAAGACAAATCATTTCCTAGATGCAAGTCGCTAATAACGACAATCTTGTTTCGTCCGTTGATATTCCCGTTGCTGATACTGTCAAATGGATTTGAGGTAATCTCTTCGTCAGTATTATTGCATGAAACCAAACTAAAGGGAAAGGTTACTGCAATAAGTAAAAGTAAATAATAAATTTTTTTCATCGTATAATAAATATTAGTGATAATTTTTTTAAGCAGTTTAATTCATTCGGGTGTTTTCTAATATCGATTCTCTCTAATTTACGTATTGCTGGTATACCGAATATATGCTATTGACACGGAGTAGCAATACACAATTGGATATGCAAATCTATGCAATATCAAAACTTGCGATGTTTCATATTTACAAAACTGCTGTCTTATATTTACAAATTTTATAGTTTAGTTTTGCTGATTTGCAATATTAAAATTCCTTAATGAGCTCTGTATTTAGATAATATTAAATCTATATTCCCTACAGGAAGCTATTTTGTGAAAATTACAGTTGAAGATATTCCCGATAACATATTTTGTGTTTTTAACGAAATTTCTCTTTCAATATCCTATAATTATTAGTTTTGTTGGCATGAAAAGTTAAAATTAAAACTTACTTTTGCAGAAGAAAGGTCCAAAAAGTATTTTGAAGACGAGACTATTTAAATTACCAGACCTGTAATATTTCAAATTTGCTTACATTATTAAGATCTCTTTTTTACAATTAGAGTAAAAAGAAGATCTGGCTCAAAAGTGAAAAACAAGTTAAATGAATGCGACTTCATTCATATCCTTATCTTATTACATTTAATTATTACCCATAATGCAATATCTATATATAGCTACAGTCTTTGCTGGTGCGCTTGTATGTTTGCTTGCCTCGCTATTGTTAGTTCTTCGCCGTAAGACCGGAGAACGTTCTCGTGTAATTCTTGCGGTCATAGTCTTTTTCTCTGTTTTTAATTATATTCCACGTTTTATTGCGCTTTGCAACGGGGTAGTTCCCGATTTTGTGGTTTCTGCAAAATTATTGTTGGTGGCAAACTTTATGGTTGTATCTTACATTATGTATCCTATAGAGGTTATTGCTCCCGGCTGTTTAAATTTTTGGCGGATAATAAAGCTATATTCTCTTTGGCTGTTTTTGCTGGGTGTTTATCTTGTTACCTCCCGCACAGGTATGCACTATACTCCATATAATACGCTTCTGGAGATGTTGCCCGATGCTCATCGGTTTGAGGTATGGTTTCGCCTTTTACTTGCGTTGTTGATATTTCTCCCCGGGTTGTTTGTCTTTTTTGTTCATCGTACAAGACGCTACAATAACACCGATTATATTTGGTTGAAGAAATACTCGATTACACTTTTTATAAATATTCTGGCATATGTTCTCATCTTGATATTTAATCACCCTATACTGAATATTTCGTACTATTATATTAGTGTCGGGTGTAGTCTCTATATTGTTTACATGGAGCTATTTGATCGTCTGATCGGAAAATCAGTTCTTGAGAAAAATGCTGAAGAAAAAGATGTACAGTCTGAAGAAGCTACAGTAGAAGATGTGCAGTCATCCTCATGTCCTGAGCAAAAAAATACGATCTTGATTGATAGATTAGATGCATATATGAAGAAAAAATATGCATGGCGAGATCCTTATTTGTCTCTCAATATGTTAGCCTCAGAACTTTTTACTAACCGTACAACTCTGGCGCAAGTTATGCGCGAAAATGGCTACGAAAGCTATACACACTATATTAATAAGCTGCGCATTGAGGATTTCTTGCAACAAATAGAATCAGGACAATATGTTAATTATCAAGAAGCTTTCTTTTTTGTCGGATTTCGTTCGCGTAGCACCGCTTTACGTAATTTCAGACAACTAACAGGAATGATTCCTTCCGAGTATTTTCAAAAGAAAAATATTCAGATAAACGAAGGTAATGTGATTCATCATTACTGATCTATAGGCGTTAAAAATATAAGGAAGTGTTATTCATTTAATTGAAAGCACTTCCTTATATTTTTCTTATAATAAATTTATTCTATTACTTTATTACAAGCTCTCAAGCATTCTTTTTATAACGGTTTGTGCTGATATCTCACGGTTTGCCGCCTCTTGAATAACAATAGACTGAGGGCTTTCTATAACATCGTCACTTACAATCATATTACGGCGTACAGGTAGGCAATGCATAAAATAAGCATTGTTAGTAAGTGCCATTTTCTCACTGGTTACTGTCCACGACATATCTTTGCTTAGTATCTTTCCATAATTCGGATCGGTATACGCAGCCCAGTTTTTAGCATACACAAAGTCTGCTCCGGCCAGCGCCTTATCCTGATCGTATTCGACTTTAGCACCACGCACAAATTTAGAGTCCAACTCATAGCCTTCAGGGTGAGTGATAACAAAATCAACATCCGCCTCATTCATAAAATCGGCGAAAGAGTTAGGTACTGCCTGTGGCAATGCTTTCGGGTGTGGAGCCCATGTTAAAACGACCTTCGGACGAGCTGTTTTCTTATATTCTTCGATTGTAATTAGGTCGGCAAATGCTTGTAGTGGATGACCTGTAGCAGCTTCCATACTAAAGACAGGTTTTCCCGAATATTTTATAAACTGATTGAGAATCTTTTCTTGATAATCATCTTCTTTATTCTCGAACTGCGCAAAAGCACGCACACCAATGATATCACAATAGCTTCCCATAACAGGAATTGCCTCTAATATATGTTCAGACTTATCACCATCCATAATCACTCCTCGTTCTGTTTCCAGCTTCCACGCTCCTTGGTTGATGTCAAGTACCATCGTGTTCATACCCAGATTCATTCCGGCTTTTTGTGTGCTGAGGCGGGTGCGTAAGCTTGAGTTGAAGAACACCATTAGCAAGGTCTTGTTTTCTCCAAGCTTCTTATAAGCAAAACGATTTTTCTTTATTTCCAGAGCTTCCTTTATTGCAGCATTTAGGTCGCCCAAGTCTTTTACATTGGTATAAGTTTTCATTATGTTGTTTGTTATTGTATTCAAATTAAAGGTACAAAGTTAAATCTTATTCTTTGGATATATCTCTTTTTTCTCTTTTTCTGTCGTATACCTTTTTGCTCTTATGTACATTTGTTGTACGTCGCCACCCCGGCGATTGAGATAATTCATCTTTCCGGTCTGCTTTTTTTACAGCTTTTATATAGTCCTTTATAGATATTTTACCTGCTGTTTTCTTCTTTTTCTTCATGACAAGAATTTAACTGTTATAGAAATATTTTTATCCGCTTGTTTATGTATATGATAAAAACGGATAAAATAATTGATAAAAATAAAATAATTCCGAAACGGATAATTGTATAAGGCATGCTTATACCCCATAGCTTAATAATGACAAAGTAATGAATAAAATATATGGCAGAGCCTAATGAACCTAAATAAGTAAGATATGTATTAGGCATTCTATAGCTCGAATGCTTAAATACAAATATTATTATAGCAGGACAACAAACAATGAGCGACAGGTAGGTATCTCGTACAAAGCACATCTCTTTGGCATATGAAGATTCAATACATAATGTGATAAGGCTTAATGCAATGAGAGCCGCCAAGGTGATACTGCTGGATTTTAGTATTAAGTTATGTTTATAAATGTAATATCCTAAAAAAATAAAAGGGAAACCTACAAAAAAGCCATTTCTTACGATGTGTATATTCCCCTCTCTCAATGGTTCGCAGAAGACACCAATTGAGAAAATGAGAATCGCCAAGACTAGAAGAACAGTATCATTCTTTATAAATTTCTTTGCGATATATAGCAAGAGAGTGCCATAGACCAGAGCGATTACATACCATAAATGTAAGATGCCTAAAGTGATATATTCAAAGAAGAGCGAGACTGTAATGGGTGGCTTATCTATATTCAATAATATATAAAAAGCCGACCATACAGCATATATTATCAGTAGATGTCGGATATACTTTTTTAAGGCTTTCGGATTATCAATTTTTTTTGCAAGGTAATATCCGTTTATAATAAAGAAACAAGGTACTGCAATCCGCGCGATACCTTGCGATATTAGCCAGTTGAGCAAAGGGTATGTAGCTGATAATGGGCCTATGTGTATTGTTATTACCAATATACTTAGAAATACCTTGAAATAATCGAGTGTAACGTTTCTTTCCATTATCGGTACTAAATCAAAGCCTAATCTCTCTTACGACCTGGTTTGTCCATTACCATCTATCAGCCATTTATAGGTGCATAGCTCCTCTAATGCCATAGGTCCACGTGCATGCATCTTTTGAGTGCTGATACCTATTTCGGCTCCCAATCCAAATTGCGCTCCATCGGTAAATGCCGTAGATGCATTGGAATAGACACAAGCTGCATCTACCATTTTTTCAAAAAGCTTGATCGCTTCAGCATCCTCACTGATGATAGCTTCACTGTGTTTCGAGCTATATTTGGATATATGGTTGATTGCTTCTTCTATATCTGTTACTGTTTTGATAGACATCTTATAATCGAGAAACTCTGTGCCGAAACTTTTTTCGTCAGCCTTCTTTAATTGGTCGTACGAGTAGTATGAGAACAGTGCTTCGTATGCATGTTTATCGGCATAGATAATAACGTCTTTCTTGTCAAGGTCTTCGCACAGATAGTGTAAGTCATCGAGTCTTTCTCTATCTATAACAAGGCAATCGAGGGAATTGCAGACACTCACTTTTCTGATTTTAGCATTGGTAATAATATCCTTCCCTTTCTTGATATCCCCATCTTTATGGAAATATGTATGACAAACACCTGCACCTGTTTCTATCACAGGAATTCGAGAATTCTCACGAACATAGTTTATCAGCTCTTGCCCACCACGAGGTATAATAAGGTCTACATAGTTGCGGGCATTCATTAATGCTTCAGTTGCAGTCCTGTCGTTAGGCAATAGTGTACAGACATTCGGATTGATTCCATTTGCGTCCAATACGTTTCTTATCAAATCAATTATGGCTTCATTCGAAAAACGAGCGTCAGAGCCGCCTTTTAGTATGCAGGCATTTCCAGATTTGAGACAAAGCGAGAATACGTCGAAACTGACATTCGGACGTGCCTCGTATATGATACCTATCACTCCGAAAGGCACAGTCACCTTTGATAGGTTCAGTCCGTTGGGCAGTGTTTTCTGCATTAGTGCTTTTCCTACAGGGGAGGGGAGTGATGCTACATTGCGGATATCTTTCACAATATCCATTATCCGTTGCTCATTGAGCAGCAAGCGGTCGTATTTTGGATTACTTGTATCCATTCTTTGCAAATCCTTCTGATTCTCTGCAAGAATGTAATACATTTTCGATTCGGTCTCTTTTGCAATAGCTTCCAGTATTGCGTTTATTTCTTTTTCTTCCAATAAGTTAAGGCTTTTACTAGCCTCTGCAACTAACTGGAACGTATTCTGGTGATAATCGTCCATTTTTATTTTTCAATATATAAATAGTCGTAATGAATTATTGCTTTTTTATTATTTTTCCCTATTACTTCTTTGGCTTTTTCGCTGCTATATGCAGTTTTTCCAATGCCAATCAATTTTCCTTTTTCATCCATGATGCGCACTACATCGTCAGCTTCGAAGTTACCAATAATTTTGGTTACACCAACAGGAAGTAAGCTGACAGCCTTGTCTCCCAAGAGTACCTCTTTAGCATTTTGGTTGACGTATATTTCTCCTTTGGTAAATCCTTCGGAGTGAGCAATCCATTTTTTTATACTTGTTGTTTTCTTTGTAGAGGGAATAAAGTGCGTGGAAATCACATCTTTCCCTTTTATAAGATCTACAAGTATATTGTCCCTACGCCCGTTGGCTATTATTACTTCAATGCCTTCTTCTGCAGCTTTGCGTGCAATATTATACTTGGTAGTCATCCCGCCACGTCCGGTAGATGACTTCGAAGATTGTATACAGTCTTCTATATTGTCTTTTGTAATATCTATCTTCTTAAATATCTCCGATTTAGGGTCGGACGGATTGCCATTATATATACCGTCGATATTGCTCAGTATAATTAGTTTTTCGCAGCCCATCATTGTAGCTACCAGCCCCGACATCTCATCATTGTCTGTAAACATAAGTCCGGTAACAGAAATGGCATCGTTCTCGTTGACTATCGGTATGACTTTATTTTCCAACATCACAGACATGCAATTTCGTTGATTAAGATAATGTCGTCTGGTTGAAAAATCTTCTTTCGTAGCCAATATCTGTCCACAGGTAATATTCTGTTGATGAAACAAATCTGAGTAACGGTTTATCAACCTTACCTGTCCGATGGATGAATATAGCTGACGGGCAGAAATCGTGTCTAACTTAGACTTGACTTTAATCTCCGATTTACCTGATGCTACAGCACCCGATGATACAAGAATAACCTCGACACCACTTTTGTGCAGCTCTGCAATCTGGTCTACCAGTGCAGACATACGCGTGACATCTAATGTCCCGTCTTTTCGGGTTAATATCTGGCTTCCTATTTTTACAGTAATACGCTCTTTCATTAGAAGAATATCAAAAAAACAAAGTTAAAATTTTATTTCAGGTAAAATGATAGATAAAATAGAAAATAGGCGTTAAATTGCTTGCTATCTTTTCTTTTTGTGCTTGTAGTGTCTTAAAATGATTTTGAATGTTTTGCTAAGTTGTTTATATATAGGTGGTTATTTGTAAAAGGTGACAAAAGTAACAGTTTTTGACGTTGTTTCTGATGTCACTTTTCTACTACAGCTTTGTGTAGCAGACTTTATACTATATATGATAAAATTTATTGAAAAATTGTATGCCTATACTAACCCTTCGGGCAGATTTAGATATAATATTCTTTTTTTAGCATCAATTTTTTCGACAAAGTCCTCTGTTGCGGGTATTATCAGATCTTCATCGTCGTTCTTCACGAGGAATAGTGTGTTAATCGTTTTGTCGTCTATTTCTTCAATCGTACCTAAATTGCCTGCAACTTTGTCCACTACCGAAAATCCAATAAAGAAGTTCCACGAATAGTCTATATCATCATCCGATTCTTCTTCAAAGTATTTGCGGGGGAAAAACACTTCCAATCCCGACATTTGCATTGCTTTATCTTCGCTGTCTACACCCTCAAATGTAATTAAAGCCGTTTCACTTCCTTTGAACCTATATTCGTCCACAAAGAAAGGGACAAAGATGCCGTCTATACGGCATATCAAGTATGGGCAATCCACCCGGTCGAATATATCGTTCTCAAAAGCAAAACTTATCTCACCTTTTATTCCATGAGGTTTGATAAGTTTCCCTATTTTAAATACTTCGCTATCTTTTATCATAGCTCAGGCTTGTTTATTTTTTCTTTTGTTGGTTGCTTTTTTTCCCTCCACCATTATTGTTGGGCGTATTTCTCTGACCGAGATCCTTCATTTCAGGAAGTTTGATGTTTGAGTTCCTGATATCAATCTTATGACCCGATAAATCATAAAGGTCAAGGAATATTTTGTGATCTTCCACATCTTTGTTCCACTGTATATATGATTTTTTCATATGTGTGGCAACCAGCAAAATAAATTGTTCTTTTTCTTTGGGGTCTTCTATTGATATAGCCATCTTTGCCATCTTTTCCAATGTTTTACCATAATGGCGGTATTGCATGTCGGGACGACTATATTCTATTTTTCCCGGCTTGGTGTTCAAGTCTTCTTTTTTAACTACCTCGTAAGGATAATCTATATCCAGCTTAAAGTCGGACATAATAGCCAAGTGATCCCATAAGATGTGCTTGAAATCGTTTACATCACGAAGGTGTGGAAACATATTTCCCATAATGTTTATTATAGTATCTGCACAGCGTTTGCGTTCGTTTCGGTCAGGTATTGCAAGACAATAGTCGACCATATTTTGTATATTCCTTCCATATTCAGGAAGAGTAAGTTTTTTTAACTGAGTGTTATACTCCATTTGTAAATGTAATATATGTATAAATAAAAAGGTAAGTAATTAGATATCCACAAAGATACGAAATAATTACTTACCTCTATAAATTAATTTTCTTACTTCGCAGTTTCTGCTATTTTTTCGGGAGCAGACAATGTCTTTTTGTACAATTCTGTATCCCCGAGAACTTCTATTGCTTTATCTACGTCAGCATCATGTTTAAGAGAATAAAGTTTCTCCCCACGCTGATAATAATAACGTTTGACGATGGCTGAGTTTATCTGTTTCATTATATCTTCTTTGAAGGTTTCCAAGTCCCGATCAAGGTTCGGGATAAGTTTTGCTTCCAAAGCCTTAAACTCATCATTGGCATATTTCATATAGCCTTCAAACTCCATCACCTCTTTTAGTGAAGCCATTGATTTTTCGCTCATGCGATCGTATTGAAAATCTTTGGATTTAACGAACTTCTTAAAGTCCTCGTAGTCTTCGTCAGATATAGAAAATTTTTCAGGCGATTCGATCGATTTATGTCTTACTACCCAATCTGTAACCCAATCGAAAACGATGTATTGATTTTCGAGGTAATAGGTGATATTTGGGGTTTTAGGTTCATTCATTACAATATCGGGAGTAACACCTCCGCCGTCTCTTACTTGACGTCCTGCCTGAGTGTAAAATACAGTAGTGAGGCTATCCGGTATACGTCCCACACTACCATCAGCATTTCTGTGGGAATAATCTATTGCTTGCACACATCTGCCACTGGGGATGTAGTACTTAGAAGAGGTTACTTTTATTCCACCTCCGTAAGGTACTTCACGAGTTACTTGTACCAATCCTTTTCCGAAAGTGCGTTCGCCAAGCAGTACAGCCCTATCCATATCCTGTAATGATCCGGCTACGATTTCGGCCGCAGAAGCAGAGCCTCTATTCGTTAAAACGATGATTGGTATCTCAGTATCTATTGGTTCCAGTGTGGTGCGGTATGTCCTATCGGTCTGTTTTAGTTTTCCTTTGGTAGACAGTACAACCTTTCCTTTTGGCACAAACATATTTACAATCTGAACCGCTTCTTCCATGATTCCTCCACCATTTTGGCGTACATCGAATATAAGGGATTTAGCGCCTTGTTTCTTTAGCTCCAAGAAAGCGTTTTTTACTTCAGCAGCACTTTTGTCGGTAAAGGTGCTAAAACTTATATATCCTATAGTAGGAGTTACCATACCATAGTATGTAATAGGATCCATAACAACTTTCTCGCGTACAACCTTCAATGTTAAAGGTTTTTTCTCGCCTTTGCGTTCTACCTTTACTTCTATTGTTGTTCCCGGTTGCCCTTTTAGATTATTGCTTACAAAACTGCTCAATGTGCGCCCAAATACCTCTCCGGGTACAGAGTCGCAGGTGGTCATATCTTTTCCGTCTATCTCCAAGATTACGTCTCCCGCTTTCAATCCGGCTTTTGCGGCGGGCTTATCACCGTATGGTTCTATGATAGTAACTCGTCCATCCTTGAAGGATACGATAGCTCCAACTCCGGCATATTCGCCTGTTATTTGGGTGCTAAACTCTTTCATGTCATCCTCATTGTAGTATTCTGTATAAGGATCAAGCGTGCCTAGCATATTGTCTATGCCTGTGCGTATTGTTTTATTGATGTCGAGGCTATCGACATAGAACATATCCATCTCGCGGACTACACTGTTGAATATTTCGATGTTCTTATTTATATCAAAATAGCGCTGTTGCTCTTGGTTCTTTCCCTGATTACTTTGTGCGTAGACAAAAGTAGTCCCCAAAAGTGCTGAGAATGTGAAAAATGCAATTAAACGGTTTCTCATTAGACTGTAATTATATAAAATGTTTTGTATTCCATTATTTTACGCAAAGGAAATACTTTTTTTATAAATAAATAAAATTACGATGGTTATATATCTCTTATTTTTAACAAAAAACGTAAAAGTGTAGAAAATTCGGGATAGTGAACTAAATAAACAAACAGAGCGTTATACTTCTTTTGATTTACTTGCTTATTAAAGTAAAATTCAGCGCCTGAGATTTTTCTTTCAATACTTTCACAAGCTCTAGAATGAAAAAGGAGGGACAAACATTGAAGACAAATACAAATGTGAATAGTTTATTACATCTCCGTATATCATCAGGCACTGAATTTAATCTTTATTTCTATTTAATGTCAGTATATTTTTTAGTATTACCAATAATTACTTAACACAATCCTTCCGGGTAGAATGTTCGTTTTCGTTTTTTATAATTCATACGTGCAAAATAATGATTCTGGGCGACAGGGCTATAGATCTCATTCGTTTGCATAACTCCTCATTCCGGGCTTTTCGGATGAATACAACTGAAATTTCATGTTTTGCGTGAATATATGACAATATGATACAAAATGCTATATTTCTTAATTCTGTTAAAATCAATATTTTTTATAGCAATGTAATTGATTATTGCTGTAGTTTAAAAAGTTGTATCCGTTTGTTGGTACAAATATATTATTTATAATTCATATTGCAATTTTTTATTTTATTTTGCTCTGTTTTATCCCTTTTCTTGTTAGTTAAAGTGTTGTTGGTTATTTGGTTATGTTGTTGTTAATCTTTATTAACGATAAAATCAGAGATGTTAAACAGTTGGTAAACTCATTCCTGTGATTTTTCTGTACAAGTCGAGGGCGTATACGTCTGTCATACCTGAAACAAAGTCTAAAACGGCAAGAATTCTTTGATATAATGTTGGTGCGTCTTTTTCATATTGTTCCGGTATACGGCTAAGGATTAATTTTGAATATTTTGCATTAGGCTCTTCCACAGCCGATATAAATGTGTCGAGAAGGAATCCAATAATCCGATGCCCGGCCAGTTCTATATCTACTACATCTTTTGTTTTATATATTTTTTTATAGCTAACATCTGTAGCTATTTGGTAAGCATTATTGGGTAATGGAGAAATACATTTTATTAATGGTTTTTCAAACGCACCATCCAGGATACTCTGTTCGTTTTCCAGAAATACATTAGAGCATTCATCTACAAGTAAACCGATAACACTTGAGCGAAGATATGCAATTTGCTCATTAATATCGCTGACTACCTGGAGCGTTTTCTGCATTTTTCTCTGTTTTTCTTCCGGAAAGAAATTTAAGAAGAGCTCTATTGTTTGCTCAGTAGTTAATAGTCCTAACTTGTGAGCATCTTCTAAATCCATTATTTTATAACAAATATCATCGGCAGCCTCTACGAGATATACTAAGGGATGTCTGGCGTATTTTAACGGATCTTCTTGAATGCAGTGCATGCCCAATTCGTTTGCTATTCTTCTGAAATCTTTTTCTTCTGCTTCAAAGAATCCGAATTTGCCGGCTCCATTTGCAGCGATGGAAGAGTAGGGGTACTTAACTATTGAAGCTAGCATAGAGTAGGTCATAACAAAACCGCCTCTTCGTCTGCCATTAAACTGATGTATAAGCAGACGTATTGAGTTCGCATTGCCTTCAAAGTTGATAAAATCTTCCCAACGTCCACCTTCTTTTATTATTTTTTCCTTTAGCCGCATACCTTTGTCTTCAGAGAAATAGCTCGTGATGGCTGTTTCACCTGAATGGCCGAAAGGGGGATTACCCAGATCGTGAGCAAGGCAACCGGCAGCAATGATAGAGTTTATTTCTTCGAAATCGGCCGGCGAATTTGGATACTTTTTTCTTAGTTCCTTTCCGACAATGACACCTAAAGAGCGTCCTACACAAGAAACCTCGATGCTATGGGTGAGCCTGTTGTGCACAAATATACTACCCGGAAGAGGAAAGACCTGTGTTTTGTTTTGCAAACGGCGGAAAGGTGCTGAAAAGATTAACCTGTCATAATCTCTTTGAAAATCAGTTCTATCATGATGTTTGTCATCATGGTATTCTTCCATTCCGAATCGTTTTGCCGAAAGCAGTTGTTGCCAGTTCATACCTTAATTAGTTTGAGAATCAAAGATAAAGTTTTTTCAGTTATTTTTATATACGAACATAAGTTATAATACTTCTTAAGTCTTAGGATTGTTTTGTTCTGGTTTTAGAAAAAAAAGGTATATTTGAACTTAAATTCAAACATTTCAGAGGGCTCTCTTGATTAGGCACTTTATCTTAGCTTTAATAATGAAAACAAATCCGGATAAAATAAAACAAAGAGTACAAACTCTTGTTGTTGCTTGTGGTATTATTCTGATGATAGGTAAATTTACAGCCTACGTTTTGACTAATTCTGTTGGGATTCTTACCGATGCAATGGAAAGTATTGTAAATATAGTTGCCGGTTTTATCAGCCTGTATGCCATACATAAAGCAGCCAAACCCAAAGATCAGGATCATCCGTTCGGGCATGGTAAAATAGAACTAATATCGGCTTCGATAGAAGGAATATTAATCATTTTGGCAGGAGGGTTGATTATCTATGAAGGTATTGCAAGATTGTTTACCCCTTCTGTAATAGAAAAGCTTGATATTGGTATTGTTGTTATTGCCGCTGCCGGTATTGTAAATTATATTCTTGGATATTATAGTATTCATCAGGGGAAGAAATATGATTCTATAGCACTTGTTGCAGGAGGAAAGCATCTCCAATCGGATACATATTCTACTATTGGGCTTGTTGCAGGTTTGTTGATACTTTATTTCACCGGTTTGGTATGGATTGATAGTGCGCTTGCAATTATTTTTGGTGGAATAATTGTTTTTACAGGAATAGGTATTTTGCGAAAAACGATACAAAATCTGATTGATACGGCAGATATTGTTGCATTGGAGAAAATAACCAAATCGATAAATGAAAATAGAAAGGATGATTGGATTGATATTCACAATCTGAAGGTGTTAAAATCAGGAAGCGACTTTTTTATAGATTGTGATCTCACCCTGCCATGGTATTATAATATAGATCAGGGACACTCTTCTTGCGAAGAATTAAGGTTAAGTCTTATCAAGTTATTCCCTCAGCATACATTGATATCTATACACTCCGATTCGTGCCTCGAGAAATATTGCTCGGTTTGTCGGGTTAAGGACTGCTCATATAGAAAAGAACCATTGAAAGAAAGAATACCTTTTACCAAAGAGACGCTAACTACTGCCGAGGAAAGTTAAGGGATCATAAATTTATTCTTATTTGTCGCTTTTTAGTTATTGATTATTAGGTTTTTGTGTTTTTAGTGTTCTGCTCTTTTTATTTACTCCTTAGCTGATAGTTACTAAAAAAACTAACTTTGCATTCGTTTTTACAGAGTAACTCTTCGCCGATGAAAATCGATAAGACCTATACAGTATCGTTAGTTGTTGCCATTGCCTTTTTTATGCAAGGGCTTGATACCACTGCCGTAAATACAGCCATTCCCGCTATGGCTCGGTCTTTCAATACAGATGTTGTACATCTCAGTGCGGGTATTACTTCCTATCTGATTGCATTAGCTATCTTTATTCCTGTAAGTGGTTGGATTGCCGATAGGTATGGCACACGTAAAGTTTTTTGTACATCCATCGTGTTGTTTATCACTGCATCAGCTTTATGTGGTATGTCTCAGACATTGACACAGTTTGTAATATTCAGAATATTTCAAGGTATGGCAGGTGCAATGATGACTCCCGTGGGAAGGCTTGCTGTATTAAAGTCGGTAACGAAAGACAAATTGGTGACGGCAATGGCATACATTGTATGGCCTGCGCTTGTCGCGCCTATTTTAGGGCCGGTAGTAGGAGGGTATCTTACGACTTATTGGACCTGGCATTGGATTTTTTACCTGAATATACCTATTAGCATAATATGTGTGATTCTTGCCTGGCGTTTTATTCCTGAAGAAGAGAAGAGCAACGCTCCCAAAAAACGGTTCGATTTAGTTGGTTTTGTGCTCAGTGGTTCAGCCTTAGTCGGATTCATGTATGGGGTGGAACTGCTTAGCCGCAGGGAGGTGCCGTACTATGTATCTGTACTACTTATACTGGTTAGTATCTGTTTGCTCCTGTTTAATGTTCGCTATTCGAAACATATATCAAATCCTCTGATAGACTATTCTGTTATACGAATCCCTACCTATAAGGTAACTATATTTACAGGATCTCTTTCTCGTATGGTGATAGGGGTGGCACCATATCTTATACCACTGATGTTTCAGGAAGGGTTTGGGCTAAATCCATTTGAATCAGGATCATTGTTTCTGGCTACCATGGCAGGCAATCTGGCAATGAAACCCGCAACTATATGGGTGATGCGCCATTATAATTTTCGTACAGTGTTAGTTGTGAATGGTTTTCTAGTCGCTTTATTTTCTTTTTTCACAGCATTGCTTTTACCAACTACTCCTGTTATATTGATTGTTGTTGTAATGTTCCTTTCGGGCATGTTTCGTTCCATGCAGTTTAGTGCTATTACAACTTTGGCCTTTGCCGAAATACCACAGCAGCAGATGACTGCGGCTAACACATTATACAGTACCGTGCAACAAATGTCTACAGGAATGGGGATCGCAATGGGTGCAGTATTCCTGAGATTCTCTAATATGATAAACGGATATTCTGAACATTATACTGTTGCAGATTTTCGTTTGGCTTTCATCTTTGTGGCAATACTCGGTATTATTTCTCTATACGGTTTCACAAAGTTAACTCCCGATGCCGGAGATGCTGTTCGTGTGAAAAAAAGAGACCGGAACGTAGGATAAAAATATTCTCATGCAGCTTTTATCCTTCTCTATTCATCTATAATAATATAGATACTAATCTGTTATAACTATGAAAAACTTTATTTTGTTTTTATTTTTATCTTTTCTATTCGTATCGTGTTCTGATAATAAAGCTGATGATAATATTGTTTACTGTACAGACGAGATGCGTATGATTGGTGTCGGAGTTAAGCATAAAGATGGGAGCCCTTATGTGCTGGATAGTGTAAAGTCTTTTATCGCAACAAAGGAAGGATTGAAGAACGTCAGTGTCTTCAAGGATTTTAATGATACATTTTTTCAGTATTGTCAGAAGCAGGGAACCTATCTTTTTGTAGGCGACGGATTCGATAGGCATTTTCCTGACTTTGTGAAGCCAACGAAGTGGAATGAAACCAAATTTATTGAGGAGGTTGACTTTGTTGGATATAAAAAAGATAAGGAGCTGTTTAGAAAGACTATTAAGGTTTATACAGATGCTTGTCATGTATTCTGTGATGAAAAAGATCTGGCGATAATTTATTTAGAATAAATATTGTGAATGTAACTGATGGCACAAAAGCATAAGTAGTGATACTTGTGCTTTTCTTTATGCTCTAAATATTTTATCTTTGTGCTTTCAATTACAATAAATCATGCAAAAAGATATAGACTTACGCATTACGCCAGAGCAGGCGTCAGATATCGAGAAAGTCAGACGCATCTATTCATCCCAGACAAGTATTCCATTAAGAGATATAAATTCGGTTCGTATTCTTCGTCGATCCATTGATGCCCGCCAACGAAATATTTTCGTGAATCTCAAAGTAAGAGGCTACATTAATGAAGAACAAAATGATCCGGATTTCCAAACTACTTATTACCCCAATGTAAAGCATTGTCCGCAGGCTATTGTCGTAGGAGCAGGGCCGGCAGGTCTGTTTGCGGCATTACGCCTTATAGAGCTGGGCATTCGCCCCATAGTGGTAGAGCGAGGTAAAAATGTTCGTGATCGTAAACGTGATACAGCACTGATGAATCGTGAGCATGTCGTGAATCCAGAGTCCAACTATTGTTTTGGTGAGGGGGGAGCAGGGGCTTATTCGGATGGAAAACTTTATACTCGAAGTAAGAAGCGTGGTAATGTAGAAAAAATTCTGAATGTTTTTTGCCAGCATGGTGCTGACGCATCTGTGCTTGTTGATGCACATCCGCATATCGGTACAGATAAACTACCGGGTATAATAGAAAAAATGCGTGTGCAAATCATATTGTCAGGCGGAGAAGTTCACTTCCAAACACGCATGGATAAGCTGATTATAGAAGACGGTAGTGTAAAAGGAATAGAAACTAATATAGGAAAAGTTTTTCATGGTCAGGTTATTTTAGCAACAGGACATTCAGCCCGAGATGTTTATTATATGCTGTACGACCAGAAAATAAAAATAGAAGCCAAGGGATTGGCTGTTGGATTTAGAGTAGAACATCCCTCTCATCTGATCGATCAAATACAATATCATTGTGAAGAAGGACGAGGAGAATATTTGCCTGCTGCAGAATATAGCTTTGTAGTTCAGGCAGGAGGGCGAGGTGTATACTCATTTTGTATGTGTCCGGGAGGAACAATCGTACCATCGGCAAGTGGACCTAAACAGGTTGTAGTGAATGGTATGTCTCCATCTAACCGTGGCTCTCGTTGGTCTAACTCAGGTGTAGTGGTTGAGATTCATCCTGAAGATTTTCCTGAATATGAAAAATATAATGAATTGGCTTTGCTCAAGTTCATAGAAGATCTGGAAGAATCGGCATGGGTACACGGAGGAATGACTCAGGTGGCTCCGGCACAACGATTGTATGATTTTGTAAACGGAAAGAAGAGCTCTACTTTGCCTGAAACATCATATGCTCCCGGAGTTGTGTCTTCTTCGATGCACGAATGGATGCCGAGATTTGTTGCATCGCGTTTGCAAGAGGCCTTCAAAAAAGTGGGGCAGAGCTACAAAGGATATTTGACAAATGATGCAATACTTCTGGCCGTAGAAAGCCGTACATCTTCTCCTGTACGTATAATCAGAGATCGTGAAACGATGCAGCATATAGAAATAGATGGGCTTTACCCATGTGGGGAAGGAGCCGGGTATGCCGGAGGTATTGTCTCTGCTGCAATGGATGGTGAACGATGTGCTGAAGCATTGGCAGAGAAGATGAAAAAGGAAAAAATATAAGATAAGCAACTCAGAAAAAATAGAAATTTTAAATCTCAATATAGCATGAATAGAAAAATCATTACTCTTTTATTGTTGTCGATATTGATAACGTCAAATACATTTGCCCAAACTTTTGCTCACGGTAGGTCAGAGTCGTACACATGGCCTAAGGATGAAAAAGTATTGGATAAACTCGACAAGTGGCAAGACCAGAAGTTTGGAATGCTTATTCACTACGGATTATATTCTCAGTTGGGAATTGTAGAATCATGGTCTATTTGTGGAGAAGAAGAAGATTGGATTCCTCGTGATTCTACAATTACTTATGATGCCTATAAACGAAATTATTGGAATACGATAAATAGCTTTAAACCCGAAAAACTAGATCCGGCTTCTTGGGCTAAGTATGGAAAAAAGGCAGGGATGAATTATGTTGTTTTCACAACAAAGCACCACGATGGCTTTAACTTGTTCGATACAAAGCAATCCGATTTCTCGGTAACGAAGGGTGCATTTAAGAATGACCCACGTAGTAATATTGCTAAAGAAGTGTTTAATGCATTTCGTAGCGAAGGTTATATGATAGGAGCTTACTATTCAAAACCCGACTGGCATTCTCAATATTATTGGTGGGATAGATACCCGACTCCCAACCGTAATAATAATTACGATATTGAAAAAAATAAGTGGAGATGGAACAAGTTCAAAGAGTTTACCTATAACCAGATAGAGGAACTTATGAACGGCGACTATGGTAATATTGATATATTGTGGCTCGATGGTGGCTGGGTACGTCCTGCACGTAGCGGAGATGCCGAGCGTGCCGGTAAAAATTATAGAGGAGCACAAGATATTGATATGCCTAAAATAGCAGCGATGGCACGTCGTTATCAGCCCGGTATATTGGTGGTAGACCGTACTGTTCCGGGAGAGAATGAAAATTATCAGACACCAGAAAGGGGTATCCCCGAAACACAACTCGATCATCCTTGGGAGAGCTGTATTACCCTTGGTTGGGACTGGGGATATGTACCGACAGATCAGTATAAATCACCGGCAGCTGTAATACATACCCTCGTGGAGATTGTAGCTAAAGGAGGAAATTTATTATTGGGTATCGGTCCAAAACCTGACGGAACATTGCCGGATCAGGTAGTTGAACGATTGGAGAAAATAGGTGATTGGACAATCAAGAATGGAGAAGCGATATATAACACACGCATTACTCCTTTTTATAATGATGGTAAAACGTGGTTCACCCAAAGTAAAGATGGCAAAACGATATATGCTATTGTTTGCTTGGAAGAAGGAAAGCCTCTGCCTACTACTGTTGTATGGAAAGGTAATGAACCCGCAAAAGGAAGTAAAATAAAATTCTTGCAGACTGGGAAAACTGTAAAATGGAAGAAAACAGCACAAGGAATTGAAGTTTCAATCCCGGCAGGACTTCCTAAAGATCAGGCTGCTTTAGCTTTTTCTTTTGTAAAATAATGATTGAACGAATTATTGAGGATAGGAGCTGAAGGATTTAATGATCCTTCAGCTCTATTTCTTTTGTTATACCTATCTCTCTTACAAAGTATGCATCGTGTGATATCACCAGAAGAGTTCCTTTGTAATCTTTTATTGTATCGGTGACAATATCCAAACTTTGAATGTCTAGATTATTAGTCGGTTCATCCAGAATAAACATATAAGGAGCTTTTTTATCAACTTGCATACAGCAAAATACCAACCTCATTTTTTCACCACCACTCAAAATCTTGCATGGCTTGTTCCATGTATTATATGTAAACAAATATCTATGCAGTAAAATGCGTAATTCATCTTCACTCAAATGATATGAATTGAATTTTTGTAATTGTTCAAAAACCGTAAGTTCATTATCTATAATGGAATAATCTTGATCGATGTATAAGTACTGAAAATCCGATCGGATAATATATCCTTGCTTAGGTTCTAAATCTCCAAATATAAGTTTAAGCAGGGTTGTTTTCCCCGTTCCATTTTCTCCTTTTATAACTATCCTATCTCCACTTCTGATTTCGAAATCAAGAGGACTACTCCATAACATCTGACCACTATAGCCAAAATTGATATTTTGGGCGGTTACCAATATTTTCCCGATATGGAGATTCGCATCGTCAAAATTTAATTTGAGATCTTTTTTTTCGGGTAGCTGTTGGCGTAACTGTTTCATTTCATCGGCAATATTCTCCATTTTATTGGCATGAGTCTCTTGCAGCTTTGCTGCACTCGATTCCGCCCTGTTGCGTATAGTATTCAGCATGATACGTGGAATACCTTTATCTCCCAGATCTTTTTTGCCTCGTACATCGCGCTTTTGCTTTCTTTCTGCTGTTTCTTTGGCTATATATCGGGCTTTGCGAAGTTCTTTTTGCTTTTCTTCAAGTTGGGACTGTAATGCTTCCTGCTGTTCAGCTTTTTGGGTTTTATAAAATTCATAGTTTCCTCCGTAAACTTCAATCTGATTATGAGTGAGTTCAAACGTAAGGTCAATCAAATTGAGTAAAGTACGATCATGGCTTACGACGATTACAGTAGCACTACTATTTTTTATAAGATCATACAATTGCGCCCGACCAGCTTTATCTAGATGGTTCGACGGCTCATCCAGTAAAATATTGGCTGGAGAATGGATGTAAGTTCCTGCTAAAAATACTTTTGTTTTTTCTCCTCCGCTAAGGTTTCTCATCATCTCAGATAGCTGAATATGAGGTAAACCCCATTTTGACAGAGCACTATAAGCACGTTCTTCTATATTCCAATCATCTGCGAGGAGTGTAAAGTTAGTCGTGTTTGTATTTCCTTCTAATATTGCATGAAGTGCTCTCAATTTCTCACTGATTTGTAAAGCCTCGGCAACCGTGTGATGATCGTATTGACCAAAGTGTTGAGGTACATAATAGGGGCGTTCATCCTGATAGATAACTTTTCCTTCCGATGGTTGAATACTTCCTGCAATGATACCTAATAGTGTCGACTTTCCAGACCCGTTACTGCCAATCAACGAAACCTTTTGTCCTTTAGGAACAGAAAAATTGATATTATGAAATAAGGGCTCTTTATCAGGATGTATATATGATAATTGTTTTACGATAATACTCATAAACCTATTTTTTTAATAAATAATTAGCTAATTGTGTTTTATGGCATATGCCATGATAGTCGAAGACTTTGTTCAAAAGTTTGAACAAAATGCAACTTACATAAGAGTATCGATTGATACTTTTTATTCTTTAAAAATAGAGGATTACATGATATCTAAGTTTAGCAGACTGTGGATAGTCTGATATATTTGAATACTGATTTAACCAAAATGTGCCGGATAATCCGGATTTGACAAAATGGTTGTTACAACCATCGTATTACTTAGATATTCTCATTGGAGTATTTATTCGTTAATAGTATTGCAAAGGTAAGAATCTTTTAGAGAATTCAATAAAGCAATATTGTATAATCGTAAAACTAGCTCTTTTATATAAAGATTTAATTTACAAGCAATGCAAGTATATACTAAAAGCACAAGGCCTCTGCAAATATTGCAAAAGCCTTGATTGAAAAATACTTCTTATTGCTTTACAGCTATCTAGTTTTTTATTTTTTTAGAACACTTAAGGCTGCCTCATAGTTCGGTTCATTTGTAGTTTCTTCTACTAATTCATTGTATAGCACCTTTCCATCAGCATCAAGGACTACTACCGAACGAGCCAAAAGACCTTTCAATGGGCCGTCAACAGTTAATACTCCATAATCTTTTGCAAATTCAGCATTTCTGAAAACAGAAGCTGGTTCTACATTATCTATACCTTCTGCTGTACAGAAACGTCCAGCAGCAAATGGAAGGTCCGCAGAGATAGCCAATACAACAGTGTTAGGAAGACTTGCAGCTTCTTTATTAAATTTGCGAACTGATGCAGCACAAACTCCGGTGTCGATACTTGGGAAAATATTTAGAATTACATTTTTACCTTTAAGATCTTTCAATGTAACGTCTGATAAATCTTTTTTCACAAGAGTGAAAGCCGGAGCTACTGAACCTACTGTTGGTAATTGTCCACTGGTATTAACCGGAGATCCTTTAAATGTTATTTTTGCCATAATTTTTTGTTTTTAAGCGTTAGTTAATATTATTATTTTATTTCGATAAGAAAATCTTTTTTAGGATGACGCACTTTTTTTAGATTTACGAGCCAGTCATTATTTTCGTCACGATAACCTAATGGTAGTATTGTAACACTTTTGAGGCCACGTTCGTTCAAATTTAATAATTTATCTAGTGCATCATTCTCAAAACCCTCCATTGGAGTGCTGTCTACTTTAAGCTCTGCAGCCATTGCCATTGCGAATGCAAATGCAATATATGACTGACGCGCTGCATGCTCGAAGTTCAGCTCGGCCGGACGCTGTAAATACGCATTTTTTAGTCTATCTGTGTAATCTTTATACTGGTTGGGGTCCTGCTTCCGGCCGTCTGTAGTGTGTTTGTATATTGTGTCTATGCGTTCTGCTGTATAATTGTCCCATGCGGCAAACACCAATAGGTGCGATGCATCGGCTATTTGTTGTTGGTTGAATGCAATCGGAACGATCTTTTCTTTTAATTCTTGATTTGTTATTTCTATTACCTCAAAAGGTTGTAATCCCGATGAAGTAGGTGCAAGCCAAGCTGCATCAATAATATCGTTGACTAATTTTTGATCTACTTTTTTTGAAGAGTCAAACTTTTTTGTTGCATATCTCCATTCCAAAGATTCTATTAAGCTCATATTGTTTTTTGTTGTTTTATTATAATTAGAAAATATTTATAGCAATTTGGCATTGCATTTACTCGTTATATTCAGTATTTTTTTTAGATGCTCCCGAAGTGTTACCAATTCCTCATCTCCAATCTCCAATGCTTTCTTCATTGCCGGAGGGATAGATTCTGCTTCTTTCTCCAAAGCTTCACCTTTCTCTGTGATAAGAATATCAACTACTCTTTCATCTTCCGAAGAACGCTTGCGGATAAGGAATCCATTTGCTTCCATCCTTTTCAAGAGTGGGGTAAGAGTTCCGCTATCGAGCCAAAGTAATTCACCAAGTTGCTTTACTGTTACCGTTTTATATTCCCATAAAACCATGATGACGAGGTACTGTGGATAGGTGAGTCCTATCTTATCGAGATAAGGACGATATATTGCAGTAACTTGTCTCGATAAAGCATATATCGGAAAGCATAATTGATTATTTAATTTTAAACTATCATTCATTGTTTTAGTTTTCCTAAATTTGATTGTGTAAAATTAAATATTATAAAATATAATTGAACGCTTCTAATGTTAAATAAAATAGATATAGAATTAAAGTATGAGATATAGAGGTTGTTGATGAAAAGGGGTTTATCCTTTGCCCGATTTAGACCTGAATGTAATAACCACCTCTTCGAATCCCATCGCTTTTAGGATAGGTTTCAATAGGTTTACGGCATTGTCTCTGCTTTGGCTGAGCATATCCAGTTGTTTGGCCTTTTCGTTGAGCTGTTGTTCTGCAAAGGTGTATGCTTCATCAACTATATCCGTTGATTCCCATAGACCGAATTCCATGTCGTATACTCTCGATTTGGAATGATCAACTTTTACATGGCATATTTCGGGAGAGGGGAGTTGTAGATGTATTGTTTTTTCTGAAACAGTTATATCTTCGGGTTTTAGTTTGGTCAGGTCTACACAGCATATCACTTCTCCATATATAATTAGTCCAGTTTTTGCGTTAGGCAGCCATCTTCGGATTTTTTTATACTCCATCATATCCTGAATACTATACTTGGTTACTTCAAGATTGCCTAGACTTTCTATTTCTTGAAGTAACATATTGTGGGATATCTGTACCGTAGCATTCTTTTTTGTATTAATGAGGTACATCACCATTATACCCAGAATGATTCCTGTAGCAAGTATAAAGATCTGTGATCTTAATGTCTGAGGTCTTATATTGATTGCCATAAGAGTATATTTTATAGGATTTTTCAGAAACCTCTTCCGGCGCCACCGCCTCCGAAGCTTCCGCCTCCACCACCACCAAAGCCACCTCCGCTGCTCCAGCCACCTCCCGATCGTCCGCTACCCCAGCCACCATAGTAGCCACCGCCTCCACGGTTTCGTCCTCCCGAAGATGGACCTCCCTTATTGTTTCGGTAAGAAATATACAAGATAAAGAGGATAAATAATATGATAAAGATTTGTCCGACAAGAGAACCTTTATCTCCGTTATCTTCATCAGCTTGGAACTCTCCCGATAGATATTTTATTATGGCTCCGATAGCTCCTTTGTTTGCATTATAGTAATCCCCATTCTGAAGGTAAGGGACCATGTATTGGTCGATGATGCGCCCTACACGACCATCGGTTAAGATGTGTTCTACCCCATACCCAGTGGCGATAAATACTCTACCTCTTTCATTACCTATTCGAGGCTTGATAAGTATAAGCACCCCATTGTTTTTGTCTTTTTGTCCGATTCCCCATTTTTGTCCCAATCGGGCTGCATAATCAGAGATGTCGTAACCTTTTAGATCATCCACAGTAACCACATAAATCTGAGTAGAAGTAGAATCATTATAGGCGAGGAGTATCCTTTCCAAGTCTTCTCTCTGTTCACTCGTAAATGTATTACTGAAATCGTTTACCAGTCTGGGTGAAGGACTGGTGATGGGGTTTGGTAAATCATCGTCTTGAGCCAATAGTAATACCGGCACAAGCAATAATAAGGACAATATCTTATATGTATATTTCAAGTCTTTATATACTGTTATTTAGAGAAATCTACTTTTGGAGGAGTTTGTGCAGTTTGATCTGCTTCGAAATAAGCTTTCTTTTGGAAGCCGAAAAGTCCTGCAAATATATTTTTAGGAAACATACGGATAGTTGTATTATAATCCTTTACTCTTTCATTAAATTTATTTCTTTCTGTAGAGATACGGTTTTCTGTGCCTGTGAGTTCATCCTGAAGCTGTATGAAATTTGTATTCGCTTTCAGATCTGGATAATTTTCAGTAATCATCATTAATCGTCCCAAAGCAGAACCTAGTTGTCCTTGAGCTTCCTGATATTTTTTTATATTTTCTTCTGTCAACTGATCTGCATTTACTTGCATCTGTGTGGCCTTAGCACGAGCTTCCACTACCTCTGTCAGAGTCTGTTGTTCGTGTGTAGCATACCCTTTCACTGTTGCCACAAGGTTTGGTATAAGATCGGCACGACGTTGATATGCGTTTTGTACCTGAGCCCATTGAGAAGATACCCCTTCTTCTTGAGCTACCATCCCATTATAAGACGATTTACTGAAAAAGTATCCGATCAGAAGAATAAGTACTACTACGATAATTGCAATTACGCTTTTTTTCATTGTGAGTGTATTTTAGTGTTTAAATATTTTACTTCGATTATAAAACAAACAGATTATATATTTTGTTTCTTCCTGATTGAAAGTATTGAGTCTCTGGAAAGAAGCAAAACCTTATAGTATAAACTAGTAGAGTCGACCCTGTTTGCTATATTGCCACACGCAATTTGTACATCGTACAGTCCTTGTTTTGGACTAAAAACAGTATCTAGTCTTGTAATAGTCTCAGGAATTGAAAATAATCTATTACGAATGATTGTAATATCTTTTATTTTATGGCCTTTTGTACTGAAAATGTCTTCTCCAAGAGCCTTAATCTCAAGAGGTTTTTTTGATATAAAATGTTCTTTCGTTTCAAGGTCTACTATCATCTTCACTCTATAACTCGATAAACCAATACTGTCTCTAAAACGCGCATTGAGATAGAGCGTTTTGCCTATAATGAATGTATCTATACGAGGAGAATTTGTTTTAGTAGAATCATTCAAAACTATAACCTCTCCATTTTCAAGAAGTAAGGTATCATTGGCGTTGAATCTGACGTCGGAAACTGTCGGTTTTCCAGCTCCTTCATAGTCATCAATTTTAGCACATGAAGAAAACCATACGGCAGGAACTACAAGTACAATTATCAATGTTATACACAAATTTCTCATTCGTTCTATTATTAAGTTTTCAGATACAAATGTACATGATAAATATTAAATTATTCTATTTATAAGATATCTCTCTGATCTTTTTATTGGTAGAATATCAATATAATGCAGATCTTTTTACCAAATAAAAGTTAACTCTTTTATTTAAAAATAAAAGGACGAGTAATAGTTTGATTTATAATACTACTTTTGCTCCTCACAAGGAATCGAGTTAGATGATATCCCATCGGAAAATAGCAATTGTGTTTGTAAGTATTTTCGTCAGTATGATACTGATGAAGCCTTTTCACTTTATATTTACAGACCACAGCCACTATTGTGCAGAGTCCTCATGCTCATCGCAACAGGAATTATCCGACCAACATCATGATTGTAGTATCTGCCTTTTCTCCTTTTTCAATTTTACCCTTCAGAAGTTTGGAAATATCAGGCAGCTAATTACTGTTTATGTAACAACGCTTATTATTTCAGATCGGGTTATATTCTTACCCCAACTCATCTCCGATATATCCACACGTGGTCCCCCTGCCTATATTTCTTCATATACAAACTAATTTCTTATTTGAGTGTTCTCTAGCTTAGAACATTATTCTCGTATTAGGTAAAGCCTGATACGAAGATCAATTTTATATTATATATTTATTAACTCTATATAACTGCTTATCTGTATTGTGTATACAAGATAAATAGTTCCTATTCGTATATAATTATGAGAACAATATATACATTCATTCTTTTCCTTTTTACTGTTACTTCTATATTTGCAAATGTCCCTATAGATAGTAGGACATTAGCAGGGAAGGTAACTGACGGTATCGATGGCACTCCACTTATCGGAGTTAGCATCTACCTTCCCGAACTGAAAAAGGGAGCAATCAGTGATGAAAACGGAAATTATATTATAGCTAATCTGCCGGCTATAAAAACAACTATACAGGTCAATTATGTCGGACATCAAACAATTGTTGAAACTGTCGACCTTAAAAATACTTCTACTCTTGATTTCGTAATGAAAGAATCAAATGCGGAGATTAACGAAGTGGTCATCACAGCTCTTACGGGTAACTCGCTAATAAAACGTACACCCTCACCGATATCGTATATCTCTAAAAAAGAGCTTATGCAACAATCCTCTTCGAATATTATAGATGCTATAGCGAAACAGCCCGGCATAGCTCAGATAACCACAGGAAATGGGATATCAAAGCCCGTTGTAAGAGGACTTGGGTACAACCGTGTTGTAGTTGTCAATGACGGTATTCGTCAGGAGGGGCAACAGTGGGGAGACGAGCATGGTATAGAGATAGATGCTCAAAGCGTGAACTCTGTTGAAATACTCAAAGGTCCTGCCAGTTTGATTTACGGTTCTGATGCTTTGGCGGGAGTTATTAATTTCCTACCCGAACCTATCCTGCCCGAGGGAACAATAAAAGCCAATCTGATGAGTGAGTATCAGACTAATAACGGACTGTTCAACTATTCGGTAAATGCAGCGGGCAATAATAGCGGGTTCGTATGGAACTGGCGTTATAGTGATAAAATGGCTCATTCATATAAAAATAAGTACGATGGCTATGTCTATAATTCAGGATTTAGAGAACGGGCTGTGTCCGGGCTACTTGGTATTAACCGAAGCTGGGGCTATTCGCATCTTAGCCTGGACTATTATCACTTGACCCCCGGAATAGTAGAAGGTGAGCGAGACGAAGCAACCGGAAGATTCCTGAAACTAGCTATTGTAAACGGAGAAGAAACTGAAGTTGTGGCATCTGATAGTGATAGCAAATCATACGGAAAGCAGATGCCTTATCAGCAGATATATCACTACAAAGCAGTACTGAATAATAGTATTATAGTCGGAGAGGGGAATCTGAAAACAATTATTGGTTATCAACAAAACAGGAGGCAGGAGTTTGAAGAAATAGCAGAACCTGATACTTACGGGTTGTATTTCCAACTTCATACCGTAAACTATGACATTCGCTATACGCTGCCTGATATTGCGGGTTATAAATTTGTAGCAGGCATAAACGGTATGTATCAACGATCGTTAAACAAAGGATCGGAGTTTCTGATACCTGAGTATAATCTGTTTGATATAGGAGCTTTTGCACTGGTAAGTAAAAATATAGGAGCTCTTGATATTAGTGGCGGATTACGTATCGATCGCCGTTATAATAAGGCTAAAGCATTGTTTTTGAATGAACAAGAGGAGGTTGTTACTCCATCAACCCCCGATGCTGAAGAAAAGTTTCATGCCTTTTCCCGAAACTTTACCGGTGTTAGTGCCAGTTTAGGATTGACTTATCAGTTTTCGGACGAATGGAATACAAAGTTGAATGTGTCACATGGATTTCGTGCTCCAAATATGAGCGAGCTTGCATCTAATGGTGTTCACGAAGGTACAATTCGTTATGAAAAAGGAAACAGTGACCTAAAGGCAGAAAATAGCTGGCAGGCTGACTGGGGACTAGGTTACTCCTCTCCGCTTATTTCGGGCGAGTTGTCTTTGTTTGCCAATAGGATAAATAACTATATCTTTTCTCATAAATTATTGGACACTAATGGAGAAGACTTGCTTACCGATGGCTATAAAACATATCAGTTTGTTTCGGGTGATGCTCGTATTATGGGTGGTGAAATCAGTGTTGATATACACCCTGTGGAGCAACTGCATTTTCAGAACTCATTTTCGTATGTAAGTTCTGTACAGCTAAACCAGCCTGATTCTACAAAGTATCTTCCGTTTACACCGGCTCCGAAGCTTATATCTGATATTCGTTACGATCTGATACGTCACGGCAAGAAGTTACTTAACAATACCTATGTCTCTTTTGGTGTAGAAAGTAACTTGAAGCAGAGCAAAGTTTATTCAGCTTTTAGAACCGAGACGCCGACACCAGCCTATACACTTTTCAACGCTGCGATAGGTACTGACTTTATCCACAAGGGGAAAACGATAGCTTCACTTTTCTTCGCTGTGAATAATCTGACAGATAAAGCTTATCAGAACCATTTGAGCAGATTGAAGTATGCCGATGAAAATCCTGTGACAGGCAGGCAAGGGGTGTATAACATGGGGCGAAATTTCAGCTTGAAACTTCTGATCCCTTTGTCTTTCTGAACAGATAGGCTATAACTCCAATTTATAAAGAAGGCAGCTCGAGTGATATTGATTATCATCGGGCTGCTTTTATTATACACTTCGAATAGTTCTGATCTATACATCTTTTAATGAAAAAGGTGACAAAAGTAACAGTTATTTCACTTTTTTTATTTGTAACTTTTCTGTTCCTTTTTTCATCTATCGGTTTGTATATAGATAAATAATAAAATTAATTATAGTTGATTGTTATCTAGTGAGTCAACAAAAAAGAGGCTACTAAAACAGTAGCCTCTCTCCGTAATAAATATTTAATTTTATTTAGTTACACATTTGTATTATTGTCTTTTTACCGAACGTGTACCCAATTCTTTGAACTTACTTCTTGTCGCTAGGCTTTACCTTACCTGCTTTTTGAAGAGTTGCAAATTCATTTTTCGCTTTTTTAAGTTGTCCCATAAATGAATCATTCGCATGTAAGCGTGCTACAACTGCACTCGATACTAATCTGGCAGCATCAACATCACTCTGGAAATGGTATCCACAGATAACTCTGCTTTGTCCCATTTCATATCCACGTTTCAAAATTTCATTTTGTCTATCAACATTTATCTCAGCCAAAACAAGTGCCGTTGCCCAACCGATTGCTGTATGACCTGATGGATATGAGCCATTGGTTGACAGTGCGTGTTGATGTTCGGGTAGGCAAGTTTGTTCATTGTAAAAACTGAAAGGACGAACCCTCATATAATGCACCTTAGCATGACGGGTAGCCAAGTCTCCGGCATCCTCACGCATATTGATAATTAGTTTGTATATTTCAGGGGTCTGTTCTTGGGTGATTTCAATTCCAAAAGCCTCAGAAAAAGCCAATGGTACACCATTGCCACCTATCTGTGCGTCACTCACAGCCTGTTCTCCTCTAGGGGTATTTCTTTGCAGCTTTCCCCAGTCATGTTGAGCTTTATCGTATAAGAAAAGAATGCTATTCGCTTCGGGTGGAGGTGGTAAGAGCTCCAGACTATTTGCAACCTCCGATTCTTCCAAGTAATATAAATCAGGATTTGTTCTCTTATCTCTTATCTTTTTGTCTTGCGCAAATATATTCAGCGAAATTAAAGAACAAACTAAAATGGCTAATGTAATTCTTGCTTTCATAACTTTATAATTTAAATAGTTAGAACTTATACTTTACTCCAAATTCGGCTGTAAAAGGACGGATGTATGTACCCGACATTACAGTACCTTCTTTACTCTTCACATCTGCATCGGTAACGATCAGGTCTGCATCAGGAATAGAGCCCGAAACACCACGTTGATTCAGCAAGTTTACGAAAGTAGCACTTACATCAAAGTTTTTAGAGATTTTGTAATTTACACCTGCAAATGTCTCCCAACGTCCATCAAAGTATAGGGTATTCGGTTTGTTGAAATATTGCTTGCTAAAGTATCTTGCACTAGCCCAAACTCTTAAATCTTTCCAAGTATAACTAGGATCTATCTCTATCAATACCTTTGGAACTCCGGTTACTGTCTTATCTCCAAAATCGTAAGAAGAGACTGTTCCATCGGAGAATTTAAGGTCTCCGTTGAAGTTTTTATATTTTGGTTGTTGCAATGTCAATAGAAAATGTAAATTGAAGCTTTTCGCAGGAGTAAATAATACATCTGTAGTCCATCCTAATGTCTGTACATCGTATTGTGTCATCGCTCTTTCAACATCGGAGCTATTATTCGGATTTGAGAAATTCACAGTGGTACGGTAATTATTCCTGTTGATGTATGTTGCCTTTGATACTAAGCTAACAAACTTGTGATTGTAAAATACTCCTATTGCCGCCTCGGGAACTTTTGAGATTTCTAACTGAGGGTCTTTGCCCGATGAATATTTGTTTAAGTGAGCTCCATCTTCATTGTAAACAGCTTCTCCTAGCAAACCAAATTTGTCTGTCAACTTGATTACAGCATTTACCATTACAGCTTTTGTCAACCAATCATGTTTAATATCTGATTTCGGTGCATCACCAATCAAACGTATATTGCCATTTTGATCTTTTCTGTCGCCGCTTTTTATATAATTACCTCTTAAGTTGAAGTATTGCAGGCGAGCACCAAAGTCTAAAGTAACTACATTCGATACATCCCATTTGTCTAAGAAGAATAGTGCGGTTTTGTTCTCACTGCCATCATAGTACTCATAGTTTGCATTTAACCTCATATCTCCATTTGGATTTGTATTGGTGATTAGTTTTAGTTTCCTAGGATTAGGAGCTACTTCCTGATAATATTGAGATGATTCGGTCAGGAAATTATGAGTCTCAAAATACCACTGATCAATACCAACAGACCATTTGTGGTTACCCGATTTTCTTCCTACTTCTACTGTACCCATTAATGTATTCATCGGAGTTCTTCTCGAAGCCAGATTCATTACACTTTGTACATTTTCTCCGGCATAGGCACTTCCGTCATCTACATAATTTAACTTGCCGGAAAGGTTGGAAACATTCTCAACTCCTGTCATTACAGCAGTATACATACCTGTTTTTGCATAACGATAACGCAGGATGTAGTCAATGTTTAGGCCATTTGAAAGTGTATTTTTACCGATAATATCTAAAGTATGTGAAGCTGTTCCATAATCTTTAACCGGATCTCTTTTTACAGCTTGCCCTGTGTAAGCATCTTTCAACGTAAGTACGCCGCTTTGTTCGATATAAGAGTCTCGACCTAACCTAAAATTATCAAGTTCTGAGACCTTTCCATTTCTATCGAAGCGGAATGGACTATACTTATTGTTAATGTTGTCGATATTCGCATACTTGTAGAATGCAGTTATAGACCCTTTTATATTTTCTCCCTTGTACTCCTGCGTCAAAGCTGCCTTATACAACTGAGCCTTGTCGTTATAATACCTTGTAATACCTTTAGGTTTGAATGTACCCGGGTCGAAACTCCCGTATGCACCGACAGAGAATTTAAGTCCTTTCTGGTTTATGGGCCCGCTAAGATTAATATCTCCGCGCATCAATCCGAAGTGGTTTGAATTCAACGAGCCTTTGCCCTGAAATTTATCAGTACCCAGATTGTTGAAAGTACTTAACGATACTCCCACTTCTCCCACACGAACGGCAGTCTGTCCCAAGTCAAGCATTTTTCTTTTTGCAATTGATGCATCATTACGCCATGCTCGAGGTGGTAGTTCGGGCCAATAAAAGAATACAGTTGGTATACCATTCTCTAACACTGTTGTACCTCCAGTACTAGCCGGTAATCCGATATTAACATCGCGCGGCCCGGTATTGTTTGCTGCATTAAGCATCACATTGCGATCGCCTTCTTTGACCTCGCCGGCAGCTTCTTTTTTCGATTTATTTTTTTCCTGAGCATTCATTCCTACACCTGTAAAGGCAAGAAATAGAGCTAAGAAAAGATATTTATTTGTCTTCATTCTGTTTGTTTTAGTGTTTCGATTTTTTTTTACTAATTGGAGGCAGCTTTGCCCTTTTCTACATAACTCATATCACCTACCGACTCTACAGTGAATTTACCATCTTTGTAGACTACCTTGCTTACAGATGCGTTTCCAAGGTGGGTAGGTTGGATAAATTTACCCGAGCTATCTAAGTCTGATAGAAGTATCCCGATAAACATTCCATGAACGACAACTAATACATTCCCTCCGCCTAATTTTGCTTCTTTTTCTGCAATTGCTTTAAATGCAGCCTGCCCTCTCTTTTTTACGTCGTAATAGTTCTCAGCCATGCCCAATTCATCCAGATCCTTCAACGCCTGCATGGCATTGATGTATACTTGGTTGTCAGTCTTCATAGCTTCAAAAAACTCTTTCATGTTGCGTAGTCCGATTCTAAGAGCAGCGTCTCCCCACATTTTCTCATCTGGTTTGCCCTCGTAACTACCAAAACAAGCTTCCCGCAATCCTTCATCTTCTTGTAAAAGAAGGCCTTTCTGCCCCTTTTTTTCTAAAACGATACGGGCTGTTTGGCGAGCTCTACCCAAGTCGCTGGAATAAGCCGCTTTCAGAGGAACGTCTTTCATTCCGATACCCAAATATTCGGCCACAGCTACTCCGGGTGGAGTCAGAGGGGTGTCTGCCCACCCTTGAGCCTGCACTAAGGTGTTCAGTATAGTTTTACCATGTCTTGTTACATAAAAAGTAACAGTGTTATCTTTACTTGCATCTTGAGCAAACACGTATGGCGTTATGCATAGCAAGATAGCAGCAAAGAGAATTTTCAATTTGCTCATAAAATTTTAAAGGTTAAATAGGTTAATTAATGTGTATATTAAGGTGACTAATAGTTTCTGTGTCTGTATTAATTCTTTATATATTTCTGGTTGCGTGCATCTTTTATTACCCCTTTCCAGTTGAGTCCAAACCCGAAATCATAAGTGTTACCTTCTGTATCTGTGTGGCATTCCATATCGAAAGGAACATCTTCTTTCTGCTTTTCTACTGTAACCATATTAGCCGGCATTTGCACAGGAAGTAAACCCGAAGGTTCTGCTTTACCCGAAACAATATCCATTACCGCTTTGTCTGATACACCAAAACGAATGACTATACCTTCTACTTTGTTTTCGAATTCGTTAAATATCATCGGTCTGGTAGCATTTACAACAACTACAACAGGCTTGTCACCCATCTGTGTTTTTGTATCCAATATTGTATTCAAATCTTTTGTATTAACTACGGTTGTAGACTTTCCTTTGTATGATCTGTCTGTTATAGAAGGATCTACTACTGGGTCTCCTGCGGCGATACTGTGACTTCTGGCTTCTGTAGCTGTATAAGGCCCGTATTGTAGAGAAATAGGAACATATCCATTTCCTCCGGCTTTTCTATCTTCTTTATCATAACCTCCACCATCGCTATTGCTATGCGGAGAGTTTACAAAAACAAGAGCAAAATCTGCATTTTGAGGATTGTCTGTTACATTGTAATACTGTTTTACTAAGTCTAGATTTACAGGTATTGCCTCAGTTTCTGGAGTTATATTGCCCCACCAGTCTCTGACAGAAGGATTTATTTTCTTAGGAATGTATACCGTTTTCTTGTTATCCTTCACCGGTAATACTGTCGATTTATTTTTTAGTAATACGATAGACTTCAGTTGAGCTTCATAACCCGCCTTTATAAATGCTTCGCAACCAACTGTTGCTTCACTTTCTTTAGGATCGAGATACGGATTTTCGAAAAGTCCTACCCGAAAAATATTCTTTAATAAACGAACTGCCGATTGTTCGAAGCGTTTGCGCATAAATTCCTCTCCATGCTCTTTTACACCCATGCGATAAGCTTCTAATACAGGTTCTTTATCATTGTTGCCTCCAAACTGATCAACTCCCGCCATGATGGTTAGGTAATGTCTTTCGGGAATAGAAAGTTTTTCTGCTCCCCATGGTTTTCCAGCAAAATCTCCCGGAGATTTCCCTTCATCTCCTGTAATCAGCCAGTCGGTACAGACTACGCCATCATATCCATACTTGTCGCGCAGAAGGTCTGTTATGATATACTTACTAAATCCATTAGCATAGTTTGTTCCGTCTTTTGCCTGATTGTATGATATTGTATAGTATGGCATAACGGCTGATGCTTTATTCGTTTTGCCTTCCAACTTGAAAGCCCCTTCGAGAAATGGTGTCAGATGTGTTTCGAAATTATTTCCCGGATACACTGCAAATTTTCCGAATGCCCAATGCCCGTCACGGCCTCCTTCTTCGGGTCCTCCACTAGGCCAGTGTTTTACCATTGCATTTACACTGTTGTAGCCCCATCCGTCTTTAATCTCTGCATCTCCTTCCGAAGTTTGGAAGCCATCAATATAAGCGCGAGCCATATCTGTTGCCAATTCCGGACTTTCTCCAAATGTCATGTTGATACGGAACCAGCGAGGCTCGGTTCCTAAATCTATTTGAGGTGAAAGCGCAGTTGCTATACCTAATGCTCTATATTCTTTAGCTGCCACCTCTCCGAACTGTTTCACTATAGAAGGATCAAATGTAGCTGCCATAGCTAACCCATCAGGCCAAAT
Source organism: Dysgonomonas sp. (assembly GCF_035323175.1). Classification (NCBI taxonomy): domain Bacteria; kingdom Pseudomonadati; phylum Bacteroidota; class Bacteroidia; order Bacteroidales; family Dysgonomonadaceae; genus Dysgonomonas; species Dysgonomonas sp. The sequence goes on from NZ_DAOKYH010000001.1 coordinate 651,519, forward strand.
AGATATGCGGTCTCCTCCTGCGTTGAATTCAGGATTCGAAGATCCAACCAATTGTCCTGAATGTCGAGGGTCTGAACTTGTGTTTCCCGGAATACCTAATCCAAGACCTTCGATGTAAGCTTGCATTTGATTGTTCCAGCGAGCTGCTACTTCAGGACTTTGGATACCCATAACTAATACGTGTCGCAAATTATCTTCTTTTAAGAATTTCTTTTGTTGATCCGTCAGATTCCAAGCATTCGCTCCGCTTTCGGTGAAGGACTTTCCATCGTATGTCCCTGCTAAAAACCCACTTTCCTTAGCCGGTAACGATTGGTGTGCACTGTATAGCATCAGGCCAGCTATCTGTTCTATAGACATCAATGAAGCGAGATTCTCTGCTCTTTCTTGTACAGGCAAACGCCAATCTTCATACTTATCCAGCTTTCCGTTTTTGTTGAGGTCTTTAAATTTTAGATCGTCAACCGTAATGATTTTTACACCTGATGCTGCTGAGTACCCCAGTGTGGGTCCACCTTTATTTTCTACAAGGATGTAATCATCGGTTTTAGTTGGCTGTGTACATTGCAAACTCAATATTCCGAGTAGGAATATTGGAATATACTTCTTTTTCATAATATTGATATTTATATTTAGGTGCGTTATGTAAACGCATGTATATTTTGCAAATATATTTATTGATTTTGAAGAAAAAAATTAATGTGCGTACAAAATACGCATATATGTTTTACAACACAATTTGACATTATTAATCATATTTTTATTCGGAATATATTCTCTAATTTTACAGACTCATTAATTTTGAGAGGATATAGATGCCTATTACTTAGATTATGAAAGATTTAACGACGTTGACATATGAAGATCATACCGCAGAGAACTCGCACCCAGGCTTTTCGGTAGATTGTGTTATAATAGCTTTTCACAAGGGGAAAATAAAAGTTCTGCTGAGAGATTTTGGCATAAACAATTATAAGGCTCTATTAGGAGGTTTTGTTTTTAATGACGAAAGTGCTGATCAAGCGGCACATAGGATACTGGAACTTTATACCGGGTTGAGCAATATTTTCCTAAAGCAATTTGCATTGTTTAGTGACCCTAACAGAACTATTATGAAACAAAATCTAGACTATGTAGCTCAATATAGCTCGGTAAGGAATGATGGAAAATGGCTGTTAAGGCGATTTATAACAATGGGCTACTTTGCTTTGGTGAAGTATGATGAGGTAAATGACTTTGTATCAGAAAAAAAGCAATTACATTGGTATGATATAAATAAATTGCCTGCTATGTATTCAGATCATGAGCTTATTATAAAAAAGGCACAAGAGTCAATCAAACTTTTAATGCCAATAATACCTATAGGATATGAGCTGCTTCCCGAGAAATTTATGATGACTGAATTGAGAAAGATTCATGAAATATTTTTAAATAAAAAGCTTGACAGGCGAAACTTTCAACGAAAAATACTTCAGGAAGGATTTGTTATTCAACTGGACGAACGAAAAAAAGGGAAAGAGTATAATGCCCCTATTTTATATAGTTTTATTTCTCCCGATATCAAGGATACGATGTGATCGTATCTCTCAGATATGAATACAAATGCCTGTTGTTAGAAAAAGATCTCGAATTTTGTCCAACCATTTTCAGACTTCAAGTCAAATTTGCAATTATGATTAAGCAAGACTTCACGAACAAACATTAATCCGATTCCCTGACCTGTCTGTTTGGTAGTAAAGAAAGGTGTGAATAGTTTTTGTTTTGTTTCTTCCGGTATATCTGGTCCATTGTCTTCAATAGTTATGGAAAGAGGCTGAGAGGTAGTAATGATATTTATATCTCCATTTTTGTCTATTGCTTCGTAGGCATTTTTTACAATATTGACTAGTACTTGTTCAAATTGTATACTGTCGATGCATGCTAAATCTTTCCCGGTAGTCAGACTCAATTTAAGATTTATATTCCTTTTTAAGCATTCTGCTTGGGAGAGGGATTCGACAGACCGTGCCAACTCATTTATACTTACATCGGATACCGACGGTTCCGGTATTTTTACAACTTCGGCAAAATTGCTGATAAAATGCCCCAAATGCTTACATCTGTCGAAAGATGCGTCTACAGCAGGCAATACATCGATCAATTCGCTGTTTTCATTCTGTTGTAATATATCCGAGATAACATTAAGAGTAGAACTTACTGCACCCACCGAATTGTTTACTTCATGTGCCATCATTCGGATAATGCCTTCGTATGATTTTTTCTCAATCTTTAGCAATTCATGCGTCAACTCTTCGATGAGGATAAAAGGGTGTGCAAAGCCCCTATCTATAAACGAAGAGCGGGAGCAACGATACATTGTTATACCCGAACTGCGTATCACTACATCTTCTCCTTGCTTTAGTTTGCTTAGTTGATCTCCTATATTTATTCCCGATTCATCGAGCTTTTTGTTTTTTACGTCATTGATATTGTTTATACTCAACAGGCGTAGTCCGGATGGGTTAACCTCTGTGATTTTATCGTCAAAATCTAAAATGATTACTCCTTGTGGGGATGCTTGTATAAGCAAATCAAGAAAATGATTTTTCTCTCTCACTTGCAGCCTTTCGTCTTTCAACTGATCCATCATCTTATTGAAAATCTCAATCAGCTTGTTGGCTTCGCTATCGGAAACGGGACGCAGACGCGTAGAAAAATCCTGTTCTTTTAGTAGTTCCATTCCATCGCTAATAATCTGGTATGGTTTTATAAGTCGGTAGTAAAGTGTGATAAAAAATATAATAGCAAGGATAGCTATTCCTTCTATAAGTAGAAACTTGTATAGGTCTGTTCTAAAAAAAACAAACCCTACAGTTAATAAAGAACCAAAAACAAGAACTGCTAATATCCAGAATAAGATTTTTGATTTCATAGCCCCTAATCATTTGTGCTTATTCCATATTTCTCCAGCCTTCTGTATAATGCTTGTCTGCTTACGCCTAGTGCTGTTGCCACCTTCGAGAGATTACCACCATATAGTTCCATTGCTTTTTTTATCATCTTTTTCTCCAACTCATCTAAAGGATAGATAGAGTCGGGGAGTGTAGATGATGAATTGGGGATTGCTGTATATTGATCTTTAAAATCGCTATCGGTAAGTATGTTTTTACCTGAGACGAGAATAACTCTGTCTACCAGATTTTTCAATTCTCTTATATTTCCGGGATATGGTAATCTTTTCAAGAAGCTAATCGCTTCCGATGTAAATTCAATATTTTCTAATCCGTTTATTTCGACTTGTTTTTTTGCGAAATGTTTTACAAGTAGTGGAATGTCATCTATCCGCTCACGCAAAGCCGGAACTCTTATTGTGATAAGGTTGATCCGATAGAACAGGTCTTCTCTGAATGTGCCTTTAGAGACCATGTCGGCAAGATTGCGATTGGTTGCACTAATGACACGTACATCAACTTGCTTTTGCTTGCTGTCACCTAACGATTCAAACGTTTTATCTTGCAACACTCTTAATAATTTCACCTGACATGCCGCATCTAATTCTCCTATTTCATCGAGGAAGATGCTTCCTTTATTTGCTAACTCGAAGCGACCAATTCTATCATAATGAGCATCGGTAAATGCTCCTTTTTTATGACCAAACATTTCACTTTCGAAAAGAGATTGTGAAATACCCCCTAGGTTTACCTTCACAAATGGATTCTTTTTTCTGTCGCTGTTCTCGTGAATAGCTTCTGCTATAAGTTCTTTTCCTGTACCACTTTCGCCTGTAATAAGGATAGAGGCATTGGTTTTGGCTACCCGCGAAATTGTATTGAATACATTTTGTAAGAGGGGAGACTTGCCTATGATTTTATCATTTCGGAAAGTCTCGTCGCTACTGATATGTGAGTTGTTTCCGGTTGCCTCTTTTTCACTTCCCTCTTTCAACTGTATCGCTGTCTGAATGGTGTTCAGTAACGCCATATTGTTCCAAGGCTTGGTGACAAAATCAAAAGCACCGGCTTGTATTCCCCTTACTGCAAGGTTGATCGATCCCCACGCCGTAATAAGTATAACAGGTACGTCAGGGCAATAAATTTTCACTTGCTTCAGTAAAGTAAGTCCTTCTTCTCCGCTTGTCCCTTTGGTATAATTCATATCCATCAGGATCAGGTCGGGAGATGTGGCTTTCACAAAAGCTATTGCCTCTTGAGGAGATGTTACATTCGCTGTTTCATATCCGGCCCTTTTTAATACTAAAGAAAGGGATGAACGTATAGCAGCATCGTCGTCACAGATTAGTATCATAAAAATCTTCGTTCTAGTGGATAAAAATAATGATTTTGAAGTTAATCAACAATCTTATTGTAATCAGCGGATATTTCTTTATTGCCTAAAAAATCGTACAGGGTCAGACTTCTTATCTGATAATAATATGACCATAGCAGATACATCTGTTCGATATAATTACGTCTGGCTTCATCTTTCGAAGATTGGGAATCGTTCAGGTTTAATACATCAATTTTACCTAATACAAACGCTTCGATAGAGGTATTGTAACGTTGCTGGGCAATTATATCTGTTTCTTTTGCCAGTTCCAATTGCTTCGACTGACTATTAAAGTTCTGTACACGAAGATATACATTTTGATTGAAATCTATCTGCTCTTTTTCTATCTTAGAGTTTTCTACTTCACGATTAGCTTCAGCTATTTTTACTTTTCCTTTGCTTTTGCCCCAATCCAAGATCGGTATTTTGATACCAACATTAACGACTTGGTTGTTTCTCCAGTTGTTGCTGTTGAAGGCTTGCGCAAAACGATCTTCCTGTCCCGACATTCCAAATGAAACAAATAATGTCGCATTCCAACGGTCTGCTTTTGCCTGGCTTACATCGCGAGACGCTTCCAGCATTCTTTTCTGGATATTCTGGGTAAAGGGGTTGTTTTCTCGTGCCAATGTTACCACCTGCGGATAAGACAAAACCGGCATTCTACTTAGAAGCCCTTCCGGTATAGCGGGCTTAATGATAATGTCTTCTCCATACCCAAGGAAGGAACGCAACTGAAACATTCGTGAACTTAAAGAGGCTTGTGCATCTGTGAGGTATGACTCCGCTTTTAGTAATGAGACTTTCAGTTGCAATAAATCATTTTCTGAAATTTGTCCTATTTTTCTTCTAGCTTCGGCTATCGTATAGAGCTTCTCTGTGTTTTTTAAATTCTGCTGCGCTATTTCCATATTTATCTGTCCCAAGAGCAAATTGAAGTAGTACTGGATTGCGGTATTAGATACATCTTCCATATCGGCAACCAATTGCTGTTTTGCTCCCTGATACTTTACCGGCTCTATTTTTTGTAACCATTTCACACGGTTGAATCCAAAAATAGGTTGTTGGAGTGTTATCGATCCCGGAATTGCCATGTATCTTGTAGAACCGTTGCCTCCGTATTGCTCTAATCTTTGAAAACTGCTTTCTACGGAGAGTGTAGCACCTGTTAATGGGATATTTTGGGATATGGATATTCCTGCGTCTATTTTACTATAGTCGTTGCTTACAAATGTGTATGTTCCGTCCGAATTCTGAAATGCATTGTATGATTTAGAATAGTAGGGCAGGGTTGTATTTAACGTTACTTCGGGTAACAATTCGGCTTTATATGTTCTATATGCCCAATAACTTGATTTAAATTGGTTGCGGGCTACGACAGCATCGACCGAAATAGAGACACTTCGTTGAATAGCCTCAGGCAGATTTACTGTAATCGTATCTTGTGCTCGCAAACCTGTAAATAAAGCCAGCAATAGGATAGAAGAAAAAATCTGTTTCATACTCTTTGTTTTGTTTCTGTTTTATTCGTCTCGCAGAGCTTCTGCCGGTTGTATCCTTGATGCCCTCCACGATGGATAAAGTACTGCCGATATTGATATTGTAATCAGGATCAAAGCAGTAAATAAATAATTGATAAAATATTGGCTTATCCGTATAGGCTCTTCTCCTCTATCTATGGACGGTACTCCAATATCTCTTAGTATATCCGCCAAAGCGATGTTTATGCATATCGGTGTGGCTATAAGACTGGCTAATAGCAATAAGAAGAGAGTTTCGAGAATAAATAAAGCTTTTATATTTATTCGGGTTGATCCTACAGCTACTCTCAAGCCAATTTCGTTACGTCGGGTCTGTATCCTAAACCAGAATGTGCCTACTACAGCGAGAAAGATATTTATGAAAAGGAATGATGATATAGAAAAAATACTCTTGAAGTTATTATCGTATTTGTTCCATTTCATAAAGTCTTTTCTAAGATCACTGATAGATGTCACAGACGATAGAAAATAAGGATCCATCGCAATTTGTTCTTGCATATCTTTTGTAAATCGCTCAATGAAATTTTTATCGGCTTCGGCTTTTACCCGTACACAAATTTCGATTCCGTCAAAATAGACTGTTTCCCTGTCGTTTGTCGATAATAATGTGTAAACTATCGGATTGTGTTCGTCAAACTCACTTCTCTTGGAAGATGCTGCAACTCCTATTACTTGTTTGTTTTCGTTATCTCCAGTTGCGAGTGATTTTATTTGTTTGGCATCGTGCTTCAAAAATTGATTATCTTTATTCCCACTGATAACTATATTATCCGTGTTATTCCAGTTCTCTACTTGTCCTTGTTGCAAGTTGATTTTAAAAACATTGAAATAGTCAGGACTAACCGATTTGAACTGAATGTAATCAACCATCGTATCCAAAGAGGCTTTATTGCTCATAAATGAGCCCGAATAAGGAACAGCAGCCGAAGAGAGACTTATATATTCTATATCAGGATATTTCTTTATACGATCTACGATAGTCCATACGATGTTGACTAATGAATCTTTTTGAGCATTCGTTCCATTATTTATAAGTACATGACCTTCTTCTTTTATACCCATATTGATGTTGTAAACGTGTTCTACATTATAGCCTGTCGGCTCTAAGTAACGCTTTGTGAAAAAATAGATGTAATCTACACAAAACCAAAGGATACAAAAGACCAATACGAGCTCGAACAATATCCAAATGTTGATTTTTCGCTCACTCCATATTATTTTAAAAATTTGCCTTATCATATTGTTACATGTTTTTTTTGTTCAAAGAATCAACGATGGCTGCTTTTGACGCTCTGTATGCCGGTATCCCTGCCGAAAGAAGGTTGAGCACAAAGCAAGCTAAGAATACACCGACTAATACAGGGTATGATATTAAAGCATCGATTGGTATAGCACTTTCTGCCCCCACATCGAGTAGCCAACTTTTGAGCCACATTACAATGAAGTATGACAATATCAATCCTATAATGCCTCCTATGAAAGTTGTAATTAGATTTTCGAACAAAATCTGAATCAGTATTATATATTTTTTTGCTCCGAAAGCTTTTCTTACTCCTATTTCTTCGATTCGTCTTTTTATTTGAGACATGCTAAAGCTGGATAAGTTAACTGCCGGAATGAGAAGCAAAACGGTAAAAATGAATATCATTTTTCTATTGGCTGTTTTTTCATCCGGTTTCATATCCCTGGTTTCTTCCATCGAGAGCTGTCTCTGATTGTAAGGACCATGAAACGTTATATTGTTTTCGGGGTCGCCACTATCAAATTTTCGTTGAGCTTTCTGTATTTCCTCCGTTAATGCCGTTGCGTCTTTTTTATCCTTCAATAGGTATAAAATATGATAGCTCCTGTTGTTGTACCCATTCTTCGAGGTATATGGTATATACGCTTCTCCGTATCCGTATGTAAAGGTCTGAGGCACGTCTTTTATAATACCGATCACTTTGTATAGCTTAAAGTCTATTTCTATATTTTTGCCCAAAGCTCCATTATTTCCAAAAACTTTTTTTGCAAGATTTTGGGATATCACAGCATTGCGTATACCTGATTTAAAGTCTTCTTCGGTAAATGGTTTTCCATCCAGAAAAGTAAAGGATAGTACTTTCCAGTAACTAGCGTCTACCATTTTGATCTCCGATAAGAAACGTTCGTTCGCATTCTCCTTTTTTACCATAAACTGATTGCCATTCCATGCTTTGTCAACAGCTGTAGTATATTCGGGCGTTTTAAATTCCGAGAGGTAATTTTTATACAATTCGTAGCTGATCGTACTTTGCCATATCCTGTTTTTAGTTTGATCTTTACTCTTTTTGGTATAGCGTTTCACGTAGAAGGTCTTGCTTCTGTTTACTTCAGGTGCTATATCTACATGCTTAATGGAGTCGGTCACTATGATGACCATAACCATCATTATAGCCAATGCTGTACCTGTAATAGTGATTATGCTGATAAACTTGTTTTGTTTCAGCATTCCCAAAGCCTGTTTGAAATATATTTTATACATATATTATTCTGTTTTATTCAAGATTTTTATTCGTTTCGCAATACTTCTGTCGGATTTATTTTTGTAGCCCTGTATGCCGGATACCATACACCAACAAGAATAATTAGAGCCATAATAGCATAGGTGATTGATATGCCGATTATAAAGCGTAAAAAAGTGAATGCTACCCAATCGAGATGTACTAGTTCAAATAGTCCGAAATTGAGCGCTATGATTATAGTAGGTATCATGACTGCAGATAGTAATAATAGACCTTCTGTGATAACCAGCAGTTGGAGTTTAACTTTTGATGAGCCTAAGGCGATACGTAGTCCGAGTTCACTTTTTCGTTGTTGTGTTCGTAAACCGAATACACCCGATACACCTAAAAAAATATTGATAAGAAGAAATCCTAAAAGAAAAGTTCTGACGAAGATCGTACTCTCTTCAGGCCCTACTGCGGCCTTTCTGATATAGGAGCTTGGGCGTACATCCATCAGATAAATATTACCTACCATAATCTTAGGTGCCATATCTTTTATAAATTTGTCGATGAAATCATTTTTTATGTCCGGTTTCACACGTATACACAGCTCCATTTGAGATAGGTTGTCAGAGTTTACATTCTTTATGATTTCCTCCTCAGACAGAAGTGTATAGAATGAGGGGTTAGCTTTAAAGTATTCAGTCCATCTTACAGGTACATACTCCCCTGTAATCTGTTTTTCTTCGCCATTCTCTCCTACAATGATATTCTTGCCGATAGCTTCCTCTCCCTTTAATAACTCAGTTGCAGCATTTGCAGATATTATCACAGAATGCCTATTCAACGCTTGTTTTAAATCTTTTTGAGTGATAGATTGTGTTTTAAAAACATCAAAAAAAGAAGGGGTAACTTTATATTCCTGAGCTGACACACCCATTTTATTATAAGACAGTTTTTTATAATATGCCTGACTATAAGGTGTAGCCGCATAAGGCTGTGACGCTATAGACAGCGATACTGATTCTATCGGTGGATACTGACGTATCAGTTCCATTATGCTTAATAGATCTTCTCCGCTAGTCGTTGTTTTTTCTTCGGGAGAAATATAATTTTCACTGTCTTCAAGGCGTTCATTTAAATCGATGCGATAAGTGTTTTCTATATTATAACCGAAGGGTATATTTCTAACTGATCTCAGCACCTCCATATAGTCAACTATATACCAAAGACATATCGAAACAAAGAGTAATTCGGCTACTATCCAATAATTACTTTTGCGTTGATTAATTATTATCTTGAAAATTTGTTTCAACATAGCTTTAGTCTTCTCTTAAAGATTTAATAATCGATGCAGATGACACTCTCCATGCGGGTATTCCTGCACTTAAAAGGTTTATAATTACACAGAAGATAAACGTCAGAAGAAACGTACCCGGAGTTATAAAAACAGAAGGGTTAAAATGAGGCTCAATATCCAAACCAAAGTAATTATTATAATTAAAACCATAGTCGCTTATAAAATGAACTGTAATGAATGATAGCAATAAACCTAAACCACCGCCAATAAGAGAATATACCATTTGTTCGCTCAATACTTGCCAGATGAGGGTTTTTCTAGTAGCACCGTATGCTTTTCGAACTCCCAATTCGACGATTCTTCTTCTCATGCGAAACAGTGTAAGACCAGATAAATTAATGGCGGGTACAATTAGAAGGATCAATATAAATCCGATATCCGATAAATATGACCTTTGCATATCCGGATATCCCGGTCCAAACCGATGATCCTCTACATATCGAGTGTCGGGTTGGCCGTAAAATTCTACATTATAGTTGGCTAATGTTGTATTATAGCGGCTCACCTGTTGATTTGTTTCTGCACGTATGGCATCAAAATCTTTCGAAGAATGGGCTATAATCTGACATTTGTACATACCTGTTATTCCTTCCATATCTGCACTTTGTGTTTTGTGTATAGATGTGAGGGGAATCCATGCATGAGCATAAGTGGCTACCGTTATCGGTGAGAGGTCTTCTACTATGCCAGATACTGTGTATGTAATAAAGTTTAGTTGCATTTGTTTTCCTACCACATTTTTTATGCTTCCGAAAATTGTGCGTGCCAATTTTTCACTGATAACGATTTTCCTTATACCCGAATCGAAATCTTCTTTATTATATCCCTTTCCATCAATGAATTTAAAGTCAAATGCTTTCCAGAAAACATCATCTGTATACAATACATAACATCTCTTCTGGTTGCTTCCTCCCGGTAAAGTAGCCAGATGAGAATGAATAAATGATGATATGGTAACAGCTTCGGGTGTTTTTAATGACTGAAAGCACTCCTTAATTGTTTTTAAAGACATAAAACCGTTAACGACAAAGTTTCCTGTGTTTTTTTCTTTCACTCCAACCCATTTTACATATAAAGATCGTGAGCGGTTGGTCTCCGGTTCAATATCCATTGTTTTAGCTCGTATGGCAACAAGTAACGATATAATTATGCCGATAGAAAGAGCAACACCCATGATGGATATAAAAGCCGAATAAGGATTATCCTTAATTGTTCTTATGGCTTGTTTGAAGTAGCTTATTTTCATTTTTTCCCTTCTAGCTTAGCTGATTTATTAAATTCTATTCTACACGTCTTCCGTCGAAGAAACGAACGATGCGTTTAGTCGTTTTTGCTATCAGCTCATCGTGCGTCACCATTACTATTGTTGTACCTTCGTTATTCAACTCAAACAATAGATCCATAATTTCCGTACCCATCTTGCTGTCAAGGTTTCCGGTAGGCTCATCGGCCAAAATGATTTGAGGATTGCCGATAATGGCACGAGCTATGGCTACACGCTGGCACTGTCCTCCGGATAATTGAGACGGGAAGTGTTTCATCCGGTGCGAAAGACCTACTTTCTCCAAAACATGCTTTGCCAATTCGCGGCGGCTGGTGTCTCCAGACTTGCGATAAAGAAGTGGAAGTTCCACATTGTCGAGTACGTTTAGTGAATTAATAAGATGGAAACTTTGAAAAACAAACCCAAGTGTTTTGTTACGAAACTCTGCCATTTCTTTGTCTTTCATCTTGTTTGTTTCTGTACCATTGATGAGTACTTTGCCATTGGTTGCAACATCGAGTAGACCCATGATATTTAGCATAGTACTTTTACCACAACCTGATGGCCCCATAACGGATAGAAAATCCCCTTTTTCGACTTCCAGATTTACATTTTCCAATGCTACTGTTTCTACTTCTTTCGTCCTATAAATTTTTGTAATCCCTTGTAAATTGATTATTGACATAGTGCTGATATTTTATGTATGATTATTTTTTATTTACTTTTATACTCTTCCTTCGATTAGGAAGAGTATAAAAGATCTCCCTAAAATTATATTACCTATTATAGAATTAATTTATTTTTAATTTTTGCTTGTTCTTGTACTGATTCATATCTGATATAATTACTTGTTCGCCTTTCTCGAGACCGCTTATCACTTCTACATATTCGAAGCTGCTTTCGCCTAGTTTTATTTTTTTCTTTTCCGCTTCTCCGTTTTTCACTACCCACAGTTCATATTCTCCGGCTCCTATATAATATGTCGAATTCGGAATTCGTAATACATCATCCTGTATCCCATGAGTAACATATACATCTGTTTTCAGACCACTTCTGAGACGTGAATTACCCGAGTCTTTTAGCATGACGGTGAAATTAATTACGCCATTCTTTACCGAAGGGGTTATATTTACGACCGTTCCTTCCAGCTGCAATTGTCCGATTTTTATTATGGCTTTAGCTCCCGAACTGAGTTTCTCGGCATAGCTGTCTGCTATTTCGGCCAATACCTTAAAGTGGCTTAGGTCTGAGACAATAGCTATTTGTGTTCCGGCAGAAACTTGCGAACCTACTTGGTTATTTACATAGGTAAGCGTTGCTCTCTGAGGCGATAATATACGGGCATCCTTTAAGAGACGGGCACTTTCTGCCAGCGATTTTTCGAATATACTCAGGTCGAGTTGTTGGACTTTGACCTCGGCCGATGCATTTTTCTTTTCATTCACTATTTGTTCTTTTAGCTGCTGGAGCTCAAGCTTTGCTACTTCATAGTTCAATGCTGCTTGGCGTACCTTGTCGGAGGTACTTGCCCCGATGCTATCCAGATATCTTTCGTTTTTAAGCTCGGTTTGTAGTTGTTTGAGCTTCATATCCTTTACCTGTAGTTGCATTTGAAGATCCGAAATTGTATTGTCGAGACTCACTTGAGACTGGATAAGTTTGCTTTTCTTCATTTCCTTTTCGTCCAGCTTCTGTTTGTAGTCTGTTTCTATCGAGGCCAGTTCGAGCTTTAAGATCGGTTCATCTTTGTTTACCGAATCTCCCGCTTCTTTATATACTTCCAGTATCCGGCTATTGATAGGCGATACAATAATTTCTTCGGTCAGAGGAATCACTTTGCCCGATGCATTTACCGTTACTTCGATCGTTCCTCTGTCAACAGTTCCTATAATTACATTTTTCGAAGAAATCGAACCTTGCAGAAAATTTACTACGATAATAACTACTATTGCCAAACCTACTATAATAGCACCATATCGTATGATCTGTTTACGTCTTTCTTTGCGTTGCTCACTTAATGGTATCTCTCTGTCCATTTCTAATGTTTTATTATTCTACTTATTTATATCAAGTCGTATGCCGAAAATGTAAATTCTATATAATCAGTTGTTTATAATTTTTGTAAATGTCCGATATCGGACGACTTGTTCGGAAGTAGTCATTCTTAAATGTTTGCTACAAAGAATAGGCAGGTGAATCTGTAATTGAATTCTCCATCGAAGATTATTTACAGAGAGAAAAAAGTGTATATTTGAGGAGGTAAAATTTTATACTCTTTGTAAAATATAGACCCAAATGATAATTCGTGCATTAAAATATATTCGTTATGCGGGTGAACCTCGCGAATGGAGTATCGTAGGCAGTAATGATGATTATGCTTACTTTGATAATCTAAATCTTTTGGTGGGCAAAAATGCATCCGGAAAAAGCCGGACATTAAATCTGATAAGACAAATTGCAAATCTATTTTCGGGACAGATTAGTTTAAAACAAACTGTTAGTCCTAGCGAAAACTTTGAAATCATTTTTACTGAGGGTGAAAACACATATAAGTATATACTTGCCTTCAAAAACAGGACTATCATCACAGAGGTTCTGATGTTTGATGAGAAAGTCTTATTAGATAGGGAAAAGAAGATATTCATCGATCTTGAAAATAATAGACTTGATGCGGATGTGTCAGATAATCAACTGGCCATTACTTTGCAAAACAGCGAAGGGAAATCCTATTACGAAAGTTTTGTAGAGTGGGGGAGGTCTCTCAGAAACTATATGTTTGCAAACCAGTTGGAGAAAAAGAAATTGGTGAAAGACTACGTCGGGGAGGAAAACAATAAAGATATTGATGACCCGGAAACTCTGATTCACGCTTTCTACAAGGGGAGAGAGCTGTTCGGTGAAGCCTTCATATCAGAGATTCTGTCGAGCATGCAGGATTTAGGCTATGATATTTCTAAAATCGATATAGAAGAGGTTGATGGACTTTACGGACTATGCGTTGAAGAAGATTGTAAATATACTGTTTCTCAACGTGAAATGTCTCAAGGCATGTATCGGGCTCTGTCTTTATTGATATTGTTGCATTATGCGAAATTGAAGAATATTTCATTTTGTATGTTGATTGATGATATTGGAGAAGGTCTTGATTTTGAAAGCTCTAAGAAAATAACAGACATCGTTATTAAGAAGGTGAACAAATCTAATATGCAATTCTTTATGACCACCAACGATCGCTACATTATGAACCAAATACCACTTCGCTATTGGTCTGTAATAGGTAGGGATCATAGCAAATCGATATTCTACGATTATACAAATTCGAAAGATACTTTTGAAGACTTTAAATATACGGGACTTAATAACTTCGATTTTTTGGCCACAGACTTTTACCAGAAAGGTTTTGGCATTATGGATGAGGATAATAACGTTTGATGAGACGCATTGCTTTTTTCGTTGAAGGACAGACTGAGCAGATTTTTATAAATCGCTTGATAAAGGAAGTCTTTGGCTATAAACAGATTAATATTATTCAGAAACAATTTCGTGGAGGTTCTAATATACCGAAACAAGAGATTGTTCGGAACTCGTCATTTTCTCGAAATCCGAAGTACGAAGTGCTTATTTTTGATTGTGGTTCAGACAACAGGGTAAAATCGGAGATACTAGATAACATTTCTAACCTTCGACAAAGAGGGTATGAAATGATCATCGGTGTCCGTGATCTTTATCCTATACCGATAGATGATTTGGAGAAGTTGGAAAAAGGTTTGCGCTTCTTGCCGAATAAACTGAGAGCAGATGCTCCATATTTTGATATTGTAATTGCAATACACGAAATAGAAGCCTGGTTTATGGCAGAAACGAATCACTTCAAGAGAATAGACAAACGGCTGACAGGACGATTTATAAAAGATAGGCTTGGGTTTGATCCTTATGTCATAAACTCAGAATCGAGAGTACATCCGGCTAAAGATCTGGATAATATCTACAGGCTTGTAGGCAAGTCGTATACAAAGAAATATAATGCTACGGTGAGAGTTGTAAATAAACTAGACTTTAATCGTCTCAGGCATCAGGTACGTTACGATGTCGGCTCTTTGAACAAGCTTTTAAGTGTGATCGATAACTTCAAAGGAAGTAAGAAGTAGGTAGTTTTTTACTCTTGTCTTATTTCTGCTCTAGCGTTATTTCTACAATTTCGGGTTGTGCGAAAAAACGGAATGGAAATCCGCCCATACCAACGCCCGAAGTAACATATAATTTTGTTTTACCCTTTTCTTTCCAACCATACCTGTATTTTTGTCCCGTTTGCATATATTCGGGATGATTGGTGGCCGGCATAATTGGAGCATACAATCCAAAAAGTGTTATTTGTCCCCCATGTGTGTGACCCGATAGCATAAGGTCTACAAGGTCTGTGTCTAGCAATTCCATGTAGTCGGGGTTATGAGACAGCAATATGCAGAAGTTGTTTTGCTTCACATCACTAATCGTATTGTCTATAATCTGCACATCTTCCCAAAGGTCTCCTACACCTCCGATTTTTATACTGTCATTACCTTCTTTTATCCAGTATGACTCATTGTCGCAGATATGAAAGCCACAATTGCTAAAGCCTTGCTGTATTAGCTTGGCATCTTCCCAGTGATCATGATTGCCCAATACAGTGTATACTCCGTATTTACTTTTCAGCTTTCTTATTTCGTCAAAGAAAGGCCGCGAGTATGTTGTGCTCTTTAGGGTGTTATCCCCTCCGATAATCACTATATCGGGGTTTCGTTCATTGATTCTCTCTACCAGACGTGCTACATCTTTGCCTGTAAAATATTTCCCGGAGTGAATATCCGATACGAAGATTATCTTCTTTCCTACAAAAGCTTCGGGGATATCTTTGCTTCGGAATGTCAGTTCTTTCAGTTTTATATTCCGTGCTTCCAGATAACCATATATAAGACAGATACTGGCAACCATTAAGGCTGCCAGCGAAAAATAAGCCAGATATTTCTTCCTCTTATTTGTCACTTCTGTATTTGTTATCGTAGTCTTTTATCGAGCGGCGTATAACCTCGTGTGCTGTTTTTACATCGTATGTGCCTGTAAGAATACACCGAGGAGACTTGTCTCCGGGTAAATCCTTATAGGTGGTAAAGTAGTGTTTCAGACGGTCTATTACCATTGGCGGTACGTCCGATATATCTTTGTATGCACCGTAGATAGCATCATTTTCGAGTACTGCAATAAGCTTATCATCGGCTTTGTTATGATCTAGTAATCTGAAACCTCCTATCGGTCTGGCTTTTACTATTATATCTCCATGTGTGATATCCTTTTCAGTCAGAACACAAATATCTACAGGGTCGTTATCTCCTTCTATATCAGTTCTTCCTAATTCATTGTTTGTAAGTTCTGCTACAAGGTCGGCACTATATGTTTGAGGGATAAATCCATAAAGGGCAGGAATGATATTTGAGTACTTCTGTGGTCTATCGATGCTAAGGTAACCGGTTTCTTTGTCCACCTCATATTTAACTGTGTCGGTAGGTACTATTTCTATAAAGCAAGTTACTACCTGAGGTGCATTGCTTCCGGCATTTATTCCATGCCATGGATGTGCTTTAAATTGATGGTCGTTCATAACAAATCTTAAAAACTTATAATGTATATCCTATTTTTTGCTGCAAATTTAAAGCAATATTTTTGTTTCACCTAAAATACCGACTTTTATAACTCAATACCTTTCGGTTACGAATTTCCAAATTCAAATCACTATCTATAAAAAGGTAACAATATTTACAATATTCTGCTTTGCCGATTATTTATTGTAACCGATTGATATATTACATCTTGATAGCTTTTCTGTTTGCAAAAGGTGACAAAAGTAACACCTTTCGAACCTTATTTCACTGTCACTTTATATCTACCTTTACACTTGGATGGATATTCGGGTAGAATTAATTTAATGATTTCTTATAATAGCGACGTTTTAGCTCACAATCTATTTCAATTATTTCAAAGACCTCTATAAGAGATAATTCTGATAAGAAAAAGCAATGTTGTCGACCTTCTTTTATCTATCATTTATAAATAAAATTTAATATGCCTCCACAATGCCCAAAAAGGTAATTTGTGGATTATATAAAAATTAACTAAATACTTTAAATCGTGAACTTTTCATTATCTTTGTGTTCGAATTTTTAGAACGTAATTTCATGAGCGATGACAAACAAAGGTTGCTCGACGAGCGATACATGAGAATGGCGGCTATTTGGGCCGAAAATTCGTACTGTAAGCGCAGAAAAGTAGGTGCCCTTATTGTAAAAGATAAAATGATTATATCCGATGGGTATAATGGTACTCCTTCAGGATTTGAGAATATTTGCGAAGATGAAAACAACGAAACCAAAGCATATGTTCTGCATGCCGAAGCTAATGCAATCACGAAAGTAGCCTGTTCGCATAACAGTAGTCTTGGGGCTACGATGTATGTGACTACATCGCCTTGCATAGAATGTGCAAAACTTATAATTCAGGCGGGCATAACGCGGGTTGTGTATAATCAGAAATATCGGCGTACAGATGGAGCTTCTCTTCTCGAACGTGCGGGAGTAGAGGTCGTATTTATAGATATAGAAACTAACACAGAGGGATCGGAAGATTAAATGGAAAGCGATAAGAACTTGAACAACAATTGGGAAGGGACAAACAGCAAAATGGCAGAGAACAATAATAGTAGTAAAACTAAAAAAGGAGGAAGGGGTATTTATATCTGGCTTCCGTTGTGCATTGCTGTAAGTGTCGCTGTTGGTATCTTTATAGGAAATGCTTATTCTATATTTGGTTCGGGAAGCGGATTTTTAGGGCGAAAAGGCAATAAGCTCGACGTTGTACTCGACTATATCAATAAGTCTTATGTGGATACGGTAAATGTAGATGCGCTGATCGAAAATGCTATACCAACCGTATTGGCCGGATTAGATCCACACTCAGATTATATTAGTGCAGATATTATGAACCGCAAAGATGACGAATTGGAAGGTCATTTTAGTGGTATTGGTGTTGAGTTTATCATATTGAACGATACGCTGACAATTGTAAAAGCCATACCGGGCGGACCTTCTGAAGCTGTCGGTATACAGGCCGGAGACAGAGTTGTAACTGTGAATGACTCTCTGTTTGTGGGCAAAGGAATAAATGAAAATAAAGTGTACAGCACACTCAAAGGGCCTGAAAAGACCCAGATCAAAATAGGGGTGAAGAGACAAGGGCGCGATGAGTTGATTCCATTTGTAGTAACCAGAGCCTTTGTGCCGGTGAAGAGTGTGGATGCATCGTACAAGCTTGATAATAAGATAGGATACATAAAGGTAAGTAAGTTTGGCAGCACAACATATAACGAATTTATTTCGGCAATAGCTAAATTGAAAAGTCAGGGTTGTGAATCTTTTGTTGTAGACCTCCAACAAAACACAGGAGGATACATGGAAGCTGCCATAATGATGGTGAATGAATTCCTTGCCAACGGAGAGCTTATTTTGTATACTGAAGGAAGAGCTTATCCTCGTGAAAATTATTATGCTGATAATTCGGGTACATGCAAGCAAAGCCAGATTGTGGTTCTTCTCGATGAAACAAGTGCATCAGCCAGTGAGATATTTGCCGGAGCTATACAGGATAACGACAGAGGATTGATCGTCGGTCGTCGTTCGTTTGGTAAAGGATTGGTACAGGCTCAATATAAGTTCAACGATGGTTCTGCTATGCGACTCACAATTGCCAGATATCATACACCGTCCGGTAGATGTGTACAAAAGGCATACGAAAAGGGAGACCGCCAGACATATAGTATGGATCTGTATAACAGATATAGCCGAGGCGAATTTGACAATAGAGATAGTATCAAGTTCGATAATTTACCTCTTTTCCATACTCTTTCGGGAAGACCTGTGTATGGTGACGATGGCGTTTTATCCGATGTTTTTGTCCCTCGCGATACGACAGGTATCAATTCGTACTACATGCGAGTAGCGAATAAAGGGTTACTCAGAGAGTTTAGCTATGTGTACACCGAAAAGAACAGAGATAAACTGAAGAGCTTTAAAACATGGACTGATGCTGCAAAATATTTATCGACACAGCCTATTGTCGATAATTTTGCAGACTATGCTTATACAAAGGGAATCCGTAAACAGCCATATTTGATAGATGAATCGCGCAAGCTTCTTCAAACACAGCTCGAAGCATTTATTATACGCAACTTCTTCAGCGAAGACAATTTCTATGAAATGTTCCAAAGAGATGAGCAGATGATAAAAGAAGCGGTAAGATTGCTTAAGGCTAATAAGGCTACGCCTGATGCCATAAAGAAAGGAGCATATAAATAATGTGGATTGGTTATGATATAATATAAAACAGAAGGATAAAAGTAGAACTCTACTTTTATCCTTTTTTCTTGTATTCGTTCTATTTAAGTAGAAATTAGAAAAAGAAATGTATTTTTGTTGAAGGAATTAATTATACAAACAAAATATCTCCAACGGAACAAAGAAAATAAAGAATGAATATAGCACAGCAAAAAGAAAAACTGAGAAAAGAAATATCCTTGTTAAAGAAACAATATTCAGCTGACGACTTATCCAATCGTTCGGAAGAAGTATTATCGGTTTTGGAAATAACAGGAGCATTTCAGCAGGCAAAAACTATATTTATTTATAATAGTATGGGGGATGAGGTACAGACCCTCGATTTTATCAACCGTTGGAGTGCTGAAAAGAATTTCTACTTGCCAGTTGTGGTTAAGGATGATATTGTTTTCAGAAAATATGTTCAGGATACCACTTTGAAGCAATCTTCGTATGGTATAATGGAACCATTGGGTGATAATTTTACCGATTATAAAAAGGTGGATTTAATTATTGTTCCCGGTGTAGCCTTCGATCGAAAGATGGGACGTCTGGGCAGAGGTAGGGGGTATTACGATCGCTTCTTGTCTCTCGTTTCGGCTCCTAAAATGGGTATATGTTTCGAATTTCAGCTTCTGGATACTATCCCTGTTGATACGAATGATATAAAGATGGATTATATTGTCTCTGAAAATGAATTTATTTGGAAATAAAGAAATATTATTTCATTTAATTATGAGTTTAAGGGGATATATTAAATAAATAAAAAATCCATATATTTGCGTTCTGAAAATAAGTTTATTCTCCATATTATTTAATCTATGTCTATAATCATTAAGGAGGTTAAAGAAGATGATAAAGCTTTGAAAAAAGCATTTATTAAATTTCCTACCGATGTTCTTTATAAAAATTCTCCATATTATGTACCTTCTCTTGTTCTGGATGAACTGGGTACGTTGAATGAAAAAGAGAATCCCGCATTCGATTTTTGTGAAAAACAATTGTTCTTGGCATATAGAGATGGCGAGATCGTTGGCCGTATTGCCGGTATTATAAATCACACAGCGAATGAAATCTGGAATCAAAAAAATGCACGCTTCGGATTTGTTGATTTTATCGACGACAACGAGGTTGTAGATGCTTTATTCGATGCGGCAGGGAAGTGGGCGAAAGCCAAAGGTATGAATGTTATAGTAGGGCCTATGGGCTTTACCGACTTAGATCACGAAGGCTTGCTGATTGAAGGTTACGACCGAGAGTCGACAATGTCTACAACATATAGTTATCCGTATTACAGAGATCAGATAGAACGCCTCGGATTTGAGAAGGATGCCGACTGGAATGAATATCGGATACCTGTTCCTGATTCTGTTCCTGAAAGACATCAGCGTATCGCTAACATGGTGATGCAGCGATATGGTCTGAAGGTACTTAAATTTAAAAGCCTAAAGCAAATAACACCGTACGTAAGTAAAATATTTGAACTGTTGAATGTTGCTTATAAGCCTTTATATGGCTTTGCTCCATTGACACAACGTCAGATAGATTACTATGTGAAAATGTATGTGCCATTGCTTCGCTGGGATCTGGTGTCGATAATAATTAAAGAAGATACCGATGAGGTGGTTGGATTTGGTATAGCTATGCCAAGCCTTTCTCGTGGACTTATTAAATCTCGTGGACGATTCCTTCCATTTGGTTGGATAAATCTCTTGAGGGATCTCAAAAGTAAGAAAAATCCTGTCGTAGACCTTCTACTGATTGGTATCTCGCCCGAATATCAAGGAAAAGGTGTAAATGCTATCATCTTTAACGATTTTATACCATCAGCGCATAAGTGTGGCTTCAAGTTTGCGGAATCAAATCCCGAGTTGGAGATGAATAACAAGGTTGCTTCTCTTTGGGACGGATTTAATGCCGAGAATCATAAGAAAAGAAGAGCATATAAGAAAAATATATAAATAGAAAAAGGATTGTCTCGGTAGGCAATCCTTTTCTTTTTCTACTATCTCTTTTTACATTACTACCCTCGAGTATGGAGCAGCATCCATAGAGCAAAAATCTTTGTCTAAATACTTAAAATAACCGGTAATGGCTATCATTGCCGCATTATCTGTTGTATATCCAAAAGGAGGGATATGTATTTTCCAGCCATAACGTTTTGCATGATCTTCGAAAGCTGCACGAAGCCCCGAGTTTGCAGATACTCCTCCGGCCACGGCAACCTCATTTATATTGTAATCTTTGGCTACTCGTCTGAGTTGTTCCATCAGTACATCGATAATTGTCTTTTGTAATGACGCACAAAGATCTTCTTTATTCTTATCAATAAAGTCAGGGTCTTTTTTCAGTTCATCCCTCAAGAGGTATAGAAAAGAAGTTTTCAATCCGCTAAAGCTGTAATTATAACCCGGTATATGCGGCTTATTCAATTTAAACTTGGTAGGATCACCTTCTTTTGCCAATCGGTCAACAACAGGTCCTCCGGGATAACCCAGTCCCATCACTTTCGCACATTTGTCAAAAGCTTCGCCGGCGGCATCGTCGATTGTTTGTCCTACGATCTCCATTTCTTTGTATGACTTCACAAGAATTATTTGTGAATTTCCCCCCGAAACCAATAGGCACAAAAACGGATATTGTGGTTGGTTGTCATCATCTTTATTCTCTTTGATAAAGTGAGCCAAAACATGTCCATGCAGGTGGTTAACATCAACCATCGGGATATTTAGTGCCGACGATAACCCTTTAGCAAAAGATGTACCCACAAGCAACGAACCCATAAGTCCCGGACCTCGGGTAAAGGCAATTGCGGACAGATCTTCTTTGTTGACTCCGGCCTTTTTTAAAGCCTGATCTACTACCGGTATAATGTTTTGCTGGTGTGCTCGTGAAGCCAATTCGGGAACAACACCCCCGTAACTTTCATGAACCTTCTGGCTGGATATTACATTTGACAAAAGCACCCCATCTTGTATAACGGCTGCTGCAGTATCGTCACAGGAAGATTCTATTCCTAATATAGTTATCATTCGTTGGATTTATTTTTTTTCTATAAGAGACTATGCTTATTACTTGCTCCAAAATATATAATATATTGTTACATTCTTAGTTATAACATTATACATATATGTTTGTTTATAAAGCGGAACAAAATTAAAAAATATAAATTATCTTCGCAAAGAAGAAATCTTAAAAGGGAATAAATGAAAAAT
Source organism: Dysgonomonas sp. (assembly GCF_035323175.1). Classification (NCBI taxonomy): domain Bacteria; kingdom Pseudomonadati; phylum Bacteroidota; class Bacteroidia; order Bacteroidales; family Dysgonomonadaceae; genus Dysgonomonas; species Dysgonomonas sp. The sequence continues at coordinate 674,068 of NZ_DAOKYH010000001.1, forward strand.
ATAACTTACTTATTAGGTTTTATTATAATATCTTTCATCGGCTGTTCGGGCACGGTGAAGAGCGACAACAGACATTCGGCGCAAGAGAGAGTAACCATTATACGCTTCGATAAAGATATATACAATTATATACAACACCCTGATGCCGCAACAGAAAAATCTCTGACCGAAAAATATCCCTTGTTGCTTCCTGCTTTTGGGCAAATCGCCATGAAGACTAGCGATCAAGCGACGTTTTTTCCTCAACTTAGAGATTACTTTGCGAATGAAGACCTACTCAAAATATATCAGGATGTATCCACTAAATATGCAGACGTATCTGTATACGAAGATAAGTTGACTGCGGTAAACGGTTTGGTAGAAGAAAATTTTCCCGGTAAAAAACTACCTCGGTTAGCGATGCATGTCTCAGGTTTCAGGGCAAATGTAATTATCGTAAACAATCTTATATCTCTCTCGATTGACAAGTACTTGGGTAGTGACTATCCGGCTTATCAAAGTTTCTTTCAACCATACGAACGCCTTCAAATGCAACCGGAGGATATTGTAAAGGATTATATCAAAGCTTGGCTGATAAGTGATATTATAAAACCTGCCGATCACGAAACCTTTCTGTCTGCGATGATAGATGAAGGTAAAATTTTGTATGCACTATCCATTCTGCTTCCGGGCGAGGATACCGATAATCTGATAGGATATACATCCCAACAATCAGCTTGGTGCAAGAATAACGAAAAAGATATTTGGCAAAAAATAGTAAAAGAAAATTATCTTTATTCTACCGACCACATGCTTATCACCCGTCTCACCAATGATGCTGCTTCTACAATAGTAGTATCACCTCAATCTCCGGGACGTGTAGGTGCATGGATAGGCTGGCAGATCCTAAATCAGTATGCCAATAAGAAGGGATTCTTACTGGAAGATATATTATCTATGGATGCACAAACAATTTTGAAAGGTGCAAAATATAACCCGTAAAAAAAAGTTATTAACAGCTCCTTGTTCAAAACTTAAGTCTCCATTCAATATTATTTATTTTATCTTTGAATAAAATTTATGGAAGGGGGAGTTCAGATAAATGGCAGAGTCAAATTTTAGGAATCAAGGAAAACGCAAACCAAAGGAAACAACTTTAGTTCCGGATATAGGAAAAATACAACCACAGGCCAGAGAGTTGGAAGAGGCCATACTCGGAGCCCTAATGCTAGAGAAAGATGCTTATTCGGTTGTTAGTGATATTCTTAAGCCAGAAAGTTTTTACGATTCCATTCATCAGATTATATACAGAGCAATAGTAGATCTGGCTGTGCGTCAGGCTCCGATCGATATGCTTACTGTTGTCGAACAATTACGCAAAGACGGAGAATTGGAGACAGTGGGAGGCCCTGTATACATAGCACAGTTGACCGAGAAAGTGGCATCTGCTGCCCATATCGAATTTCATGCTCGTATTATAGCTCAAAAATATCTTGCACGCGAACTTATCTCTTTTTCATCAAATGTAACAAGCAAAGCATTTGATGAAACCGTAGATGTTGACGATCTCATGCAGGAAGCTGAGAGCAAACTATTCGAGATATCGCAGGGCAATGTGAAGAAGGATGTGACGCAGATCAACCCGGTCATCAAAGAAGCCTTACATTTACTTGAAATAGCGGCAAACCGTCCTGAAGGGTTAAGTGGTCTGGAAACAGGATTTACTCCGCTAGACAAGATAACTTCGGGTTGGCAAAACTCCGACTTGGTTATTATAGCAGCTCGTCCGGCTATGGGTAAAACCGCATTCGTGTTGTCAATGGCCAAAAATATGGCTGTGTCTTATAAATATCCGGTAGCATTATTCTCTCTCGAGATGTCGAACGTACAGCTCGTAAACCGTTTGATCGTAAACACATGCGAAATACCGGGCGAAAAGATAAAGAATGGGCAGTTACTACCTTACGAGTGGGAACAGCTCGATTTCAAAATAAAAGAGCTTTACGACGCACCGTTATTTATAGATGATACCCCGAGTTTGTCAGTTTTCGAACTGAGAACAAAAGCACGCCGTCTGGTCCGTGAGCATGGCGTTAGGATTATCATAATTGACTACCTCCAGCTAATGAATGCCAGCGGTATGAATTATGGTAGCCGTGAACAGGAGGTGAGTATGATATCCCGTTCATTGAAAGGATTAGCAAAAGAATTGAACATCCCAATTATTGCCCTTTCGCAGCTTAATCGTGGGGTTGAGGGGCGTACAGGGGCAGAGGGTAAGCGTCCGCAATTGTCTGACCTCCGCGAATCGGGAGCTATTGAGCAGGATGCCGATATGGTATGTTTTATCCACCGTCCTGAATATTATAAAATATTAGAAGATGATAAAGGTAACTCTTTGATAGGGCTTGCCGAAATTATTATAGCAAAGCATCGTAATGGTGCTACAGGCGATGTGTTGCTACGCTTCAAGAGCGAGTTTGCCCGTTTTCAGAATATTGATGATGATTATAATTTTGGAGCAGGTCAACAATTCTCATCTAAGATCAACAATCACCCTGTGGCAGATCAGCCGCCACATCCTATGCAAGGTGGAGGGAATGACTTTGTTCCTTTCTAACACGAGCAAAATATATATTCACATTACATATTAGGTATATAAGAAAAATCCTTTCATATTCACTATGAAAGGATTTTTTTGTCGATAATCTCATTGAAGACCTAAAGATATATTCTTTAAGTTTCTACAAAAAAATAGAGGCTGATTACATTGTTTAATCAGCCTCTATATCGAAAAGACAATTTATTTAGTTTTATTTCGCTTCAATTGCAGTATCCTTATTCTTTTCTTCTTTCTTGAAGATAGCCCATGCTATTGGAGTAGCAACAAATACGGAAGAATATGTACCGATAATAATACCGATGAAGATCGCAAATGTGAAGCTTCTGATAGTATCACCACCTAATAAGAAGATACAGAATACAACCAACATAGAACTCAATGATGTATTCATCGTACGTCCTAATGTTGAGTTCAATGCCTCATTAATAGTTTCGGTTATATTGCGTTTTGGATACATGTTTCTGATTTCGCGGATACGGTCGAAGATTACAACCTTGTCATTGATAGAGTAACCTACTACCGTCAATACCGCAGCAATAAACGACTGGTCGATTTCCATCGAGAATGGCATTATCTTATATAGTAAAGAGTATAAGAAAATAACCAATACAGCATCGTGTGCTACTGCGAAGAATGTACCTGCCGAGAACGCTATGTTGCGGAAACGGATAAGGATATAGACAGCCATACATATTACGGCAATTACAACTGCGATTGTAGCAGCGGTCTTCAAGTCGTCGGCAACACTTGGCCCTACACGTTGAGAACTTTGTATATAGTTGTCGATTGTTGTATTTGGTGCCAAATATTCTTTCAATGCACTGGTCATTTTAGCTCTGATCTCTGTTTCTACAGCATCTGTTGCTTCTTCTACTTTGTAGTTTGTTGTAACACGCACCTGACTTGTTGTAGAAGATTGCGTTGCTGATCCACTAGTCAATACAAGAACCGTAGAACCTTGGAATTCCGGAACTAGTAGTTTTTCTATATCATCAGCATTTACATTCTTATCGAAACGAATCAAATAGTTTCGTCCACCTGTAAAGTCAATACCACCATTCAATCCATTGATAAATAATGAAGCCAATCCTGACACCAAAATGATGGCAGAGAAGATAACAACCTTTTTGGTCATTCCCAAGAAATTGATATTTGTATTCAAAAACAGTTTCTTAGAAAGAGATGTAGAGAATGTAAGATTTCTGAATTTACCTTTTTCGAACATATATTCATAGAATATACGTGTAAGGAATACAGAAGTAAGGAACGAAGCGATGATACCAATTATCAACGTTGTAGCAAATCCTTGTATCGGACCTGTTCCGAAGTATGCAAGAATGATAGCCGTAATTACCTGAGATGCGTGACCGTCGAAGATAGCAGAAAATGCATGTCTGTAACCGTCTACTACGGCAATTTTCACGTTTTTACCCGCTCTTAATTCTTCCCTTGTACGCTCATAGATCAATACGTTAGCATCCACAGCAAGTGCAAGTGCCAATACTAGCCCTGTTATACCCGGCAGTGTCATCACCGCTCCAAAAGCAGCTAGAATACCTATCGTGAAGAACAAGTTGACAATTAGTGCCGAGTTTGCGATTAATCCCGGTATCAATCCGTAAATAACGCAGATATAGATCATCAATAATACCAAGGCTAATAAGAATGAGAATATACCGGCAGTAATAGCTTCCTGTCCGAGAGATGGCCCTACAATATCTTCTTGTACGATATGTACACCTGCTTTCATCTTACCAGACTTAAGAACGTTCTCTAAGTCTTTTGCATCATCTACAGTAAAACGACCTGTGATCTGAGAACGACCACCTTCAATTTTGTTTTGAACGTTTGGTGCTGAATATACAGACCCGTCAAGAACGATAGCGATGCTTCTTCCTTGTTCAGCTCCTGTGATAGTAGCCCAACGTTGCGCTCCTGTAGTATTCATCTGCATATCTACTTCCCATGCAGAACCGTGTTGAGACTGGTCAGCTTTAGCCGAGATTACAACATCTCCATCAAGAGCCGGACCTTTTTTGATACCATCACCACGAAGTGAATATAGAGCAAATTGTGTTTCTTTTAGATCTTCAGCTTTGAAGCCCCAAGCAAATGTTAGGTCGCCAGGGTATAAATCTTGATATCTGTGTAAAATTCTATTTACGGCAGCTGTATCTGTTTTATTTACAAAACCTACGATAGCTCCACCTGCAAAGGTTGTAAAGTATGAACGAAGTGGTTTTGTAAATCCAAGATTATCGGTGCTTTCTACTTTTACAGAGTCTGTGGTTGCAGCAGCTAGAGAATCTGTAGCTACAGGTGCAGTAGTACCATTTGCAGCTAACACTTCTTTCGAACGCTGATCCATCAACTCAATATAGTTTTGGATTTCCTGTAGGTTGTATGTTTTCCAGAACTCAAGATTTGCGCTACCTTGCAATAGTTTCTTCACACGTTCAGGTTCTTTAACTCCCGGCAATTCGATTAGTATACGTTCTGCACGGTCTAGTTTCTGAATGTTAGGAGCAACTACCCCAAAACGGTCGATACGTGTACGCAACACATTGAATGAGTTGTCAGCAACGCTTTGCAATTCTGTTCTTAAAACAGCTACTACTTTATTATCATCATCGGTAGGAGATACCTGATCTCTCAGTTTTGTACTGAATATTGATGCTAATTTGTTATTACCGTTACTAGCTTTGAATTTATCAACAAAAATAGAGATATAGTCTCGGTTACTTCCTTTTCTGTTTTCGTCCGAAGCCTGTCCTAAAGCTGTTTGAAACGCCTCATTGTCGGGATCTCCAAGTGAACGAAGTACTGCGGCAGCATCTACTTCCACAATAACACTCATACCACCTTTAAGGTCTAGTCCGAGGCCAATTTCTTTCTCACGGCATTCTTTCAGAGTATAGCCGATGCTATCTCCAATGCCCAGGATACCTTTAGGCCAAACTTTCTCTGTAGACATTGAGTCTATGTAGAAAGTATATTGCTTATTATACAACTCATCATAGAGTAGTTGATCGCCTTTTGCATGCTCCGTAGCGTATGCAGCTGCGTATTCTTCCGCTTTCTTATCGTAACTTCTTGTTACAAACGTAAAAGACAAGTAAAACAAACAAACTAATGTTAGGAGTATTGCAAAAGTAATTACAAAGCCTTTGTTTTGCATTTTGGATTTTACTTTTTGTTATTTAATTATATTATTTCTATTTTCTTCAAAATTAATAAAATACACATATATCCCAGACACCTCTTTTCAATAAAATGAGGCCTAATGGAGATATATGCACACTTTTAGGCGTGCAAATATAATCTTTTATTCTTTACAAATCATAATAAATATAAAGAAATTAGAGATTAAGCAAATATGCAAATCGGTAGATAATAGTTTTATACTCTATGCCGATAAACATGTTCTTGCATCGATGTATTATTAATTTTCTTCCTGTTTTCTTATTTCCGCTCGTTTGATCTTTCCACTAATTGTTTTAGGTAGTTCTTCAACAAACTCGATGATGCGAGGGTATTTGTACGGAGCTGTAACCTTTTTTACGTGGTCTTGTATCTCACGCTTCAGGTGATCATTGGCCTTGTTTTTATAGTCCATAGCTAATACAATAGTGGCTTTTACTACCTGTCCGCGTATTTCGTCCGGTACTCCGGTAATAGCACACTCTACAACAGCCGGATGTGTCATCAAAGCGCTTTCTACTTCAAAAGGTCCGATACGGTATCCCGAACTTTTGATAACATCGTCTATACGTCCTACAAACCAATAATAGCCATCTTCGTCGCGCCAAGCCATGTCTCCGGTATGGTATACATTATCATGGTATACCTGTTTTGTTAGCGCTTCGTCACGATAATAACCCATAAATAGACCTAGCGGTTTCCACTTGTCGGTCTTAATAACAACTTCACCTACTTCGCCATCTTCTACCGAGCGACCGTCTGCTGCTATCAAGTCCATATCATACGCCGGATTGGGTACACCCATTGCTCCGGGTTTTGGTTCCATCCATGGGAAAGTAACAATAGTCGGCGTGGTTTCAGTTTGCCCGAAAGCCTCCATCATCTTTATTCCTGTACCTTTATAGAATGCCTCGAAAACAGATGGATTGAGAGCTTCACCTGCTGTAGTGGCGTACTCCAACGAAGATAAGTCGTAGTGAGACAGATCTTCGCGAATCATAAAGCGAAATACTGTCGGAGGTGCGCAAAAAGAAGTGATTTTATGTTTCTCTATAAGGTGTAATACCAATTGAGGTGTAAACTTTTCATGGTCAAATACCATTACAGCCGCACCAGCTATCCACTGTCCGTATAGTTTTCCCCACACGGCTTTTGCCCATCCCGTATCGGCAACTGTAAGATGCAGACTGTTTTCGTGCAGGTTGTGCCAATATTTAGCTGTTACAATATGCCCTAAAGGGTAAGCAAAATTGTGAATTACCATTTTCGGTTCTCCTGTTGTACCTGAAGTAAAATACAGCAGAGAAATATCATCATTGGTATTTACATGATCGGGACGTACAAAAGGTTTCGCTTCTTTTATTCCTTTATGGAAATCGTTCCATCCCGAAGGTATATTTTCCCCGCATGCAATAAGGCACTTCACTGTTGGCGACTCCGCCATTGCTTCATTTATGTGACTTATGACTGTTTCGTCATTTACACTAAGGATTGCTTTTATACTTGCCGCGTTATTGCGATAAACAATGTCTTTTTTTGTTAATAGATGAGTCGCCGGAATCGCAACCGCACCTATCTTATGCAGAGCTATAACAGCAAACCAGAATTCGTAGCGTCGTTTCATGATAAGCATTACCATATCTCCATGTCCTATGCCTAACGACTGGAAATAAGCAGCTGTACGGTCGCTCTGTTCTTTGATGTCTGCAAATGTGAAATCGATGTGTTCTCCCTGGTCATTACCCCAACAAATAGCTCTTTTAGTAGGGTTTATTCGTGCCCATTCATCAACTACATCATATCCAAAATTAAAATTATCAGGAATCTCAACGTGATAATGCTTTGCAAAATCTTCAGTTGAAGTAAAATGAATTTGTTTTACAAATTTTTCCAACATTATATAATGGTGATTAATCTTTTAGTAAATGAAAATACCAGCTTAAAGCACAACAGCAATAAACTTCACTCGTTTTCCGTCCAGAGCTTTCATTCCATGCGGCAGGCTTGAATCGAAGTAGATGCTATCACCTTCTTCCAATATCAAATCTTTCCCATTTATTTGTAAAAGCATCCGTCCTTCAAGGATAAGGTTAAACTCTTGCCCGGTATGTGTGCTATGATGTATCCTTACACTATCTTGCTTGGGTTCTACCGTAACTTCAAACACATCGGCCTTTCGATTGTTAAATCCACCGGCTAGCGTCTGATAACTGTAATCTGAAACACGCTTCACAGCTAAACCTTTTCCCTTGCGCGTCAAAAAATAGCTGCTCATGCGAGGTTCGTCAGCAAACATCAGTACAGAAACATCTATATTATGTTTCGATGCAATGTTTTTCAGTGTACTGATAGTCAAATCTTTTCTCCCTTCTTCATATTCGAGGTATACCACAGGATCTATACCACATGATGAAGCGAACTCTTCGGTCGTCATATCCAAAGCCTCACGGAGACCTTTCAGACGCTGACCTATCTGCTTAATATCTTCATTCATACCTAAAATGTATTAAATTGATTCCTCTTTTTCGGGCTTATCCTTTCTTTCTTTTTGTGTTTCGGATATTAGTATTTGCATTGCTTTAGGGATGCCGGCTTTAAATTCAAGCAATTCCCCTGTTCTTGGATGTTTCAAAATTAGTCCCCCGGCATGAAGGGCGATTCTTTTGATCGGATTATTTGAAGCACCATATTTCTTATCGCCAACAATCGGATGTCCGATCTGTTGCATGTGTACTCTTACTTGATTTTTGCGTCGTGTTTCAAGGTCAAAATCCAATAGTGAATAGCCGCCTTTCGATTTTTGTGTCTTGTAATGTGTAACAGATTTCAGTCCTCCGTTATCGATAAGGGAGGACATCATTACAAAATTCTTGTTTTCGGTAAGCCACGATGTTACAGTTCCATTTTTAGGATTCGGGCGTCCTTCTACAATTGCCATGTATGAATACTTAGGTACAAGGTTGTCCCAGTTTTTCTGAAAAATATCCTGTAGCTCCATGTCTTTCGCAAAGATCATTAGTCCCGAAACTTCTCTGTCGAGGCGATGCAGAACATAAACACGTGCTTTTTTATCTTTTTTCTTTACGTATTCATTCAGAGAGTTATATACAGTGCGTGACTTTTCCTTATCTGTAGCTACAGATAAAAATCCTGCTTCTTTTTCGATGACAAGTAAGTCGTCGTCTTCAAATACAATCTTTAATCCCTTCAATCTTTTTTCTTTTCGAGACTGATCGTATTTCATAACAGAGACCTTATCTTTTGCCTTCAGTTCGAAATCGAATTGAGTGATAAGCTTTCCGTTTACTTTGATTTGTTTATGTGCAAGAAGCGATTTAACTGCGTTGCGACTTTTACGCACTTCTTTTTGGACAAGGAAATCTAGCAATTGAGCCGGTTGATCAACTTTTATTTCCTGCAATACTTTATCTCTGGTTGTATTCCTCATTTCATTTATATATGAATATGAAACAAAGGTAAGCGTTTTTCTTTTAAGATAAACACAACATTAGATGTCGATTTACAAATATTAATTTAAATCATGGCTGCTTAAGGTTGGAGAACTTTAATGCATAGAGTCATAAAACACAGGATAATATCTTTCGCATGAAGCATGCTAGCGGAATTAACATTTATATTTTGTCTTTCAATATAATTTATCCTTACCTTTGCAGCACTTTGTTTCGTTTGTTAACGAATTGAAAGGGAATCAGGTGAAAATCCTGAACAGACCCGCTGCTGTAAGCTCTGTAAAGCTTGTGCAACATAGCCACTGTTATTCAAAATGGGAAGGCTGTACAAGTTGGAGTAAGTCAGAAGACCTGCAAAGTAATAGTTCGGACAGCTTTCGAGGAATAGAGCTTAAGAAACAGTGTCAAGATTATATAGTCTTTTCTTTGTTCTTATCGAAAGCATTTTATTGAATAATTTGTGAAGATGAGGACTTTTTTATTTTCCCTTATATTTTTATTTGTAGTAGGCTGTATGCATATGCAGGCTCAGATTAATGATAGTCTCAATGCAAAGAAACTGTCAGAGATAGAAATTTCTGCACAGATCAAACCATCTGTCTCACGATCTACAACTCCACTTCAAGTTATTGATAATACAGAGATTGAACGAATAGGAATACTGTCCGTATCAGATGCTGTCCGCCGTTTTTCGGGAGTTACAGTAAAAGATTATGGAGGTATTGGAGGCATGAAAACTGTTTCTATAAGGGGGATGGGGGCTCAACATACTGCAGTTAGTTATGATGGTGTTACGATGAGTAATGTTCAATCCGGACAGATCGATATCAGTCGTTTTTCATTGGATAATGTTTCTATGATAACTCTCTCTATTGGTCAGTCTGATGATATATTTCAGGCAGCACGATCATATGCATCAGCCGGCTTATTAGAGGTAATAACATCAAACCCTGCCTTTAAGAATAAATCATATAATGGAAATATACAAGTTAAAGCTGGTTCTTATGGGCTTTTCAATCCTACTGTCTATTATGCACACCGACTGAATAAGAAATTCTCTCTTTCGTTAAATACAGGATGGGAAAGAGCAGATGGAAGATATAAATTCACATTTAAAAATGCGGATCAAACCGAAGAGCGTAAGCGGAGGAATTCTGATGTTGATATCTGGCGTACAGAATTAAACCTCTATGGGAATATGGGCAAAGCCGGCGAGCTGAAATTTAAAGTAAATTATTATGATTCGGAAAGAGGTCTGCCGGGTTCTGTAATTTTCTACAGAGACGATAATGACGAAAGAGTATGGAACAAGGATTTGTTCTCCCAACTATATTACAAAAATAGAGTTAATGATAAAATAAGTATAAAAGGGCAATTAAAATTCAGTCGCAACCATTATAAATATTTGTCAATAACCAATAATACAGCAGAAAACAAACAAGAAGACCGCATCACTCAGTATGAATACTATGCATCTGTAGGTATGATGTACAAGCCTCTAAAATATCTATCCATAAGTTTATTTGAAGATATATTTCAGAATAAGTTGAATAGTAATTTTGAAGATGTGGACAAGCCGAAGAGAATTTCATCACTCACAGCTTTGGCTGCTCAATTTACTAATAAATATCTAACCGTAACCGGAAGCCTTTTAGCTACATATGTTGACGAAAGCGTTCTGACGGGAGACTCCCCTAAAGATAAGAAAAAGGTAACACCATCTATAAGTGTATCATACTTACCTTTCGAAGAAGCTAATTTAAGATTTCGTGGGTCTTATAAAAAGATATTTAGAGTGCCAACTTTTGATGATATGTATTACATACGTATGGGCAATATAAATCTGAAACCGGAATATGCAACACAATACAATGTGGGATTGACTTGGACAAAAAAAATATCTGAGACTATTGACTTTATGAGTATATCTTTAGATGGTTACAAAAATAAAGTAGATGATAAAATTGTGCCTTTTCCTACAATGAACATTTTTAAGATGCGTAATTATGGAAAGGTCGATATGACCGGAGTGGATCTGAATCTCCGTCTTCATACATTGTTAACATCCCAAATATCATTAAATATCACAGGCAATTATAGTTATCAGAGAGTTATAGATGTAACAGATAAAAATAGTAAAAACTATAAAGATCAAATCCCTTACACACCGCGTCATTATGGTTCGGCATCGGTAAGTTTAGAAAACCCTTTGTTAAATTTTGCATATACTGTTATTATATCAGGCAAACGTTACGCTCTTGATCAGAATATACCCAAAAATGAGATAGAATCATATACAGATCATAGTATTTCACTAAATAAGTCTTTTATATTAAATAATAATAGCTTACGCCTCCAACTCAATTTAATTAATCTGACAAACAAGAATTATCAAATTGTACAATATTATCCTATGCCGGGACGATCTTTTACAATATCAGCTAATTATAATTTTTAAATATTTATTCATATGAAAATAAATAAGATTTTTTACGCATTTCTCTTTGTAGCATTAGTTTTAGGATTCGCATCATGTAGTGATGACGAAGGCTATCCTGTTGTTGAACCACCTGTTGTTGAACCACCTATTGTTGAGCCACCTTTGGCAGGAACAGGATCATACATATTAAATAGTGGAAAAAGCGGAAGTAATAACGCAAATATTGCTTATTACGACTATGAAACAGGAAAGGTTACTTACAATGTCTTCGAATCAATAAATAGTAAAGGACTGGGAGATACTGGACAAGATATAATAACCTACGGAGATAGAACTTATATAGCAGTATCAGGATCTGCTGTTATTTATGTTTTGGACAAAACGGGTAAAATATTAAGTACTATAGAATCTACTAAAGATGGAAAAAAGCAACAGCCGAGAAATCTTACAGCTTATGATGGTAAAGTATATGTCACATATTTTGATGGGTATTTGGCCAAAATAAATCCGAATACTTTAAAAATTGAAGCTGAGGTCAAAGTTGGCCGTAACCCTGAATATGTACGAGCATCCAAAGGAAAATTATATGTCGCAAATTCAGGAGGGTTGGACTATAATACAGCTACTGGTTATGATAAAACAGTTTCGGTTGTAGATGTAGCGACTTTTACAGAGATTAAGATGCTAGATGTTGTTATAAATCCTGATAAAATGGTTGTAGATAGTCAAGGGGATATCTATGTAATATCAAATGGAAATTATAATGATGTTCCAAATACATTGCAACGAATAGATGCAGATACACAAGAAGTAACTCAGGTAGGAAATGCTACATGGATGACAATATGTAACGATAATATATACATTATATATTCTCAATACGATGCCAATTGGAATCAGATTATAACATATAGTGTATATGATGCTAAAGCAGAAAAGGTGTTAACTAATAACTTTATCACTGATGGTACAGTATTGAACAAACCATATAGTATATCATCAGATCCTGTGAAAAAGTATATCTTTATAGGTACATCAGACTATAAGACCGATGGAGATATGTATGTTTTCAATACAGATGGTAAATTAATTAAAACATTTGACACAAAAGGTTTGAATCCGATTGCAGTATATCCTACAGTCAAATAAGCGAAGTTCATACAAACTCATAGTTATATTTCTATGAGTTTGTATGATTAATAACTACAAATCAAATTAAAAATTTAGTAAATCAGAAGATCACTCAATTTGAACGGAATTATATTCTTATTAAAATAAAATATTGTATTTACTAAAAAATTTAAATTATGAAAAAGTATTTATTGTTAATCATTAGTCTATCGTTCTTTATTTTTTCCTGTGAAGATCACTATGAGAAGAATCAAGAAGCAGGTTATTCAATGGCAAATAACGAAGTAGTTTTAAAAGAAAGAGACCATAATATTCCATGGGTTCGTTCTGAGTATCAGTCAAAATTTTCTTCCGTAACTAACACCACAAAAACCGGAGTTATAGGTATTCCTAAGTGAAATACTTGGGGAGGTCATTTAGGAATAATTATTATCCTATTGAAGATTCAAGAAATCTTGGTTATTCAGTTATCGATTTTGATAAATTTTACAAAGACTATCGTTCGTACTGTAATTTCTGGAAAAATAATACAAGTGATGGTTCATATTTTTCATATGCTAACTTTGATAGATATACCTCTAATTCAACAATAACTAAAAATATAGGTGGAGGGTTTAAGCTTGATGTTGGTATTTTCTCTATTGGAAGTAAAAGTAGTAAAAAAGAAGTATTTACAAAATCACTTGTGGAAAATACAGATGCAGTTTTTGGTGAAGTTAATATCGTTGTAAGAGATTCTTGTTTTGAATTGCAAACTAGTTCAAACATATTAGAAAAGATTAAAGAGAATTATTTGTCTAAGGATTTCAAAGAAGAATTATATAAGACACACCCAAGTGAATTTTTTTCCAATTATGGAGGGTTTGTTTTGGCTAGCTTTGTTACTGGAGGGAAAGCATCTGCTCAATATGTGGGTTTATATAAAAAAACAGAAACCAGTGAGACAAAAGAAAAAAATATGAACCTCGAAATGGATGCTTCATATAAATTTAAGGGGGCCAAGGAAAATAGTTCTGCAGAATTGAACTTTGGAAGAAATAGTAACAGTAGTACATCCGTTACTAATGAATTCAGTTCTATTAAAATGTCTATTAAAACAATCGGAGGTTCTCCTGATTTTGCTTCTTTTTCTATAGCCAAAGAGGTTAAAAATACTAATTTAGACCTCTCTAGATGGGTCAGCTCTTTGAATGATAAAAGCACTCATAGTATTATTGAATTGGGAGATGGCGGATTAATTCCTATTACAGAGTTTATTCCGGAGTTCAACCTTAGAAAAATAATGAAAGGGTATATCGCTAGGGGAGTTAATAAAATAGAAAGATTACAAGAGCCTTATATAAAAATTGAGCTTGGATATATATATAGTCCGATTGCTCGAGATGCACTTGTTAATCTATATACTCGGTTTGGAGATATAATCTGTTTAAAGATAAATACAATATACCCTGGTGAATTCGACCAATATGCAACACAAGAAGCAAAAAGATATAGTGCTATGTTTGGTTTGAAAATGATAAAAAATACTAATACCTCAACAAGTCCCGGTTCAGAAATAATAGGATATGGTGGAACAACTATATTTAAAGAAGATTTATTAAAGAAATTTACGTATAATGGTGTTATATATATAGTATCTGATTATGATCCTCAAACAGATCGGAATGACGAGGACTGCGAATTCTGTGGTAGATTTGCGTTTTCTATACATGATGATAAGATATTAGACGAATATGGAATACGAGCATTAGTTAACCGTTTACCTCCAACTAATATCAGTATAGAAACACTTCTAAGGAAGTATCGTATTATGGCTTTATAGTAAAAGCCTTATAAATAATAAAACAACAAATGAAATCATTCAATATCACACTACTTTTCACTATCATTCTTGTCTTGACCGGCTGCAACAAGCAAAAGCCTGTCGGACAAGATGAGAGTGCTCTTCTTAAACAGACGGACTCTGTTTATACAGTCCATTATGCCAAAGGGTTTCAAGTGAAAAAGTATAATGATTATACCCTTGTTACTGTACGTGACCCGTGGGACACTACTCGGTTGTTACATACCTATGTGCTTGTAGACCGAGCAAAAGAATTGCCCGCCAACTTGCCGAAGGGTGTCGTTGTGAAAATTCCACTTCAGAATGTAGCGACATATTCTACTATCCATTGTTCATCTTTGAATGAATTGGGGCAAATAGATATTATAAAAGGTGTTTGCGAGCCGCAGTATATAAAATTGGATATAATTCAGCAGCGTGTAAAAAACGGCGAAATAGAAAATCTGGGGATGGCTAGCAAGCCGGATGTGGAGAAAATAATTATGTTGAATCCCGATGCTATTTTTGCGACACCAATACAGGGTTGGACATACGGCAATGTGGAGAAAACAAATATTCCGATGCTCGAAACTGTAGACTATACAGAATCTCATCCACTGGGACGCGCTGAATGGATTCGTTTTTATTCTTTATTCACAGGAAAAGAACACTGTGCCGACTCTCTGTTTGCTATTACAGAGAAAAATTATAAAGAAGTCAAAGAGATAGTAGCCAATGTAACTAAGAGACCTTCGGTACTCCCGGATATACCTTATCAAGGAAAATGGAATATGCCGGGTGGCAGAAGCTTTATGTCCAATATGTTGTCTGATGCTGGAGCAATATATCCATGGAATGAAGACAAATCAACATCATATATGCCTCTTAACTTCGAAATAGTTTTTGACAAGGCCGGAGAGGCTGATATCTGGATTATCAAATACAATACCCCGTCGGATATGACTTATACAAGTCTTGAGAAAGAATATAAGCCATATTCCTACTTTAAAGCATTCAAAAGTAAAAACATATATGGATGCAACACCGCTTATAGCAGTTATTACGAAGATTTGCCTATACATCCCGACTATATCTTAAAAGATATGGCCTATGTATTTCATCCGGATCTCTTCCCTGACTATAAGCCGAAATACTATAAACGGATTAGTGAATGATTATTTATATATAGGTAAGCAAAAGGCGTTGGAATCTTAATTGATCCGGCGCCTTTTCTATATTTACTCTCCTTATAATCTTATTTAATCGAACGCAACAGCATGCTTATATAGTGAGGAATACTAATTGTTTAGAATGCAAACGTTTGCATTCTTTTTTATGCAAGTAGTTTATTCAGGATAATAACAGTGGTATCAAAAGCCATAGATTTGTGATACGGATGGCTATTGTGCTAAAATAACCTAATACACTTATTAGTATCATGAAATTATTAAGATTCTTTTTCCCTCTATTACTATGCATATTTTTATCATGCAGTGATAATGGTCCCAACAATCCTGATATACCCGAAGTACCTGTAACGCCAACAATAGGGAGTCTTAGAGATGGTATTACTGTTATCAGTGACGACTCATTGGCTTTTGTTCTTTTTGCTCCCAAAAAACAAACGGTTCATCTTATCGGAGACTTCAATAATTGGACGGTTTCGGATAGCTATAAGATGAAAAAAGACGGGGATCGTTTCTGGATAAAAATAGGCAATCTCCAAAAAGGGAAAGAGTATATATGTCAATACCTCATAGATAATTCGATAAGGATAGCAGACCCCTATACATCTAAAGTTTCTGATCCGGATAATGATCGTTATATCTCTAATAATGTATACCCTAACTTGATACAATACCCTACGGGAAAGACTTCCGAGATAGCCATGGTAGTAAATACAGCTCCGGCTTCTTATTCTTGGAAAGTAAATACTTTTAAGGTTGATAAGCCGGATAATATGGTTATTTATGAGATCCTTATTCGTGATTTTACAGAGCAGGGAACGATTAAGGCCGTTGAAGAAAAAATAAGCTACCTTAAAAATCTTGGTGTAAATGCTGTCGAGCTAATGCCATTCAATGAATTTGAGGGTAATAATAGTTGGGGATATAACCCGTCGTTCTATTTTGCTACAGACAAAGCATACGGTACATCTAACGACTATAAAGCATTTATTGACGCATGCCACTCTAATGGAATTGCTGTGATAATGGATATGGTACTAAATCATAGCTATGGACAAAGCCCGATGGTGAGAATGTATCAGGGTAGCGATAAAAACCCTACAGCCGATAATCCTTGGTACAATAAAACATCCCCTAACTCCAGTTATTCTTGGGGATATGATTTCAATCACGAGAGTAAATATACTCAGGCATTTGTAGACAGTGTTTGTGCATATTGGATAAAAGAATACAAAGTAGATGGATTTCGTTTCGACTTCACAAAAGGTTTTACCAATACAAAAGGTGATGGATGGAGTAAAGACGACAGTCGTATAACGATCCTTAAAAGAATGGCTTCCGAAATTTGGAAACGAAAATCTGATGCAATTGTCATTTTTGAGCATCTTACAGCCAATGATGAAGAAAAAATACTGGCAGACTATGGAATTAAACTTTGGGGAAATATGAATTATAACTTCAATGAGGTAACGATGGGTTGGGGGGCTGAAGCCGGAGACAATGGTCTGAAAGGTGATGTTTCATGGGCTTCGTATAAGAAAAGAGAATGGTCGAAACCAAACTTAGTCGCTTACATGGAAAGTCATGATGAAGAAAGAATTATGTTCAAAAACAACTCATACGGAAAAAGCTATGGTGATTATAATGTGAAAAATTTAGCAACAGGATTAAAACGAACAGAAGCGGCAGCAGTTATCTTGATGTCATTACCCGGACCTAAAATGATCTGGCAGTTCGGAGAGCTGGGCTACGATGAGGAATTAAATAATGACCGCTTAGGAGAAAAGCCTCCTCATTGGGAGTATTACGATGTACCTGCAAGAAAGAATCTCTACGATGTGTTTGCTAAAATAAATAAACTTCGTAATACGAATACTACCTTTTATACGACTGACTATACTATTGATTTAGCAAATCAGTATAAACAAATATTATTAAAATCATCAGCAGAGTCTATCTGTGCCATAGCTAACTTCGATGTCACAGAATTAACTCAGAAAGTTAATTTCGGAAAAACAGGTAAATGGGAGGACTATTTTACGGGTAACCAGCTAAATGTATCTGATAATTCTATAGATATTACACTCCAACCGGGAGAATACCGGTTATATATAAGCAAATAAAAAAACACAAATAGGACTTTAAAAACTACGTATTACTTTAGGTGTTTTTACAATAACCTTTGGCCTTGGTCAAAGGTTATTTCTATTTAATGCGATATATCATTTACAACTCCCATCGAAAATTGATATATTTGTCAAAAATAAATGCTATTGATATGAAAAATGTTTTAGGATTGCTGCTTGCTTGTTTCTTCTTAACAACAGCAAGTGCGCAACGTTTAGACCTTATGGATATTAATTCCGGCAAATACTCTGCTCGAGGTGTTCAGCCGGTTGTGTCATCAGCCGATGGCGAATCTTATTTTCAGGCAGATAATAAAAATTCGATGATCATCAAGTATTCGTACAAAACAGGTTTGCCGACCGATACTCTGTTTAATGTTAATAAGGCACGTGAATGTACGTTTAGCTCATTTCAAGGATTTATAATCAGCCCCGATGAGAAACGCCTGGTAGTGTATAATGATTACGAACCGATCTATCGTCATTCATTTAAAGCGAATTACTATTATTACGATATTAGACGAAATTTAGTTCGAAAACTGACTGAAAATAAAGAAAAGCAATCGATACCGACTTTTTCTAAAGATGGAAGAATGTTGGCTTATGTTATCAACAACAATATATGGCTTGTCAAGTTTGATTATGATACAGAATCTCAGATAACAAAAGACGGAGCATTGGGTAAAATAATCAATGGCGGAACAGATTGGGTATATGAAGAAGAGTTTGCAACGACCAGTATTATGGATTTTTCTGAAGACGGGCGTTTGTTGGCATTTGTAAGATTCGACGAAACAAATGTGCCTGAGTATTCGATGCAGATGTATGAAAACAAACTTTACCCAACTTCATTTTCGTTCAAGTATCCGAAGGCCGGAGAACAAAATTCGAAAGTAACATGCAACGTATTCGATATTGACTCGAAGACAATACGGAAAATGAATATACCTGATAATGTTGAGTATATTCCTCGTATACAGTTTTTACCTACCGGGGACGATTTAGCAATAATGACATTGAACAGAGAGCAGAATAAATTTGATCTGTTTCTTGCAAATGCACGCTCATCGGTATGCCGCTCTATCCTTCATGAAGAGAACAGCAGATATATAGACTCAGAATTGTTAAACTATATATACTTCTTTGGAAATCAGTTTGTGTATGTTAGCGAAAAGGATGGATATTCTCATATATATCTTTATGATAAGAATGGTGCTCAGCAAAAGAAATTAACTTCAGGAAACTACGATGTAACAAGCCTATTGGCTGTTGATCCGGTTTCTAAAACTGTTTTTTATGAAGCTGCAGAAGACAGTCCTCTCCAAAGAGCAATCTACAAGGTGGATATGGTGAAAGGAATCAAAACTAAATTATCTACAAAGCAGGGAACTAATGCTGCAACATTTAGCAAAAATGGGAAATATTACATCAATAGTTATACCAATATCTCAATACCTCGGATTGTTACCGTACACGACGCTACAGGAAAGGAACTTCGAGTATTGGAAGATAATGCTAAATTGAAAAATACATTAGCCGGACTCAACTTACCTAAAAAGGAGTTTATTACTGTAAAAGCGGCTGACGGACAAGACCTGAATGCATATATAATGAAACCGGTGGACTTCAATCCATCACGCAAGTACCCGTTGGTAATGGTTCAGTATAGTGGACCTAATTCGCAACAAGTAGCGGATAAGTACGGTGTTGATTGGACAGATTACCTGACTACCCAAGGATTTATTGTTGCTTGTGTTGACGGACGAGGAACTGCAGCCAGAGGGGAAGACTTTCGTAAGTGTACATATATGAATCTGGGTATTTACGAATCGGACGATCAAGCAGCTGCCGCAAGACATTTTGCTTCTTTACCTTATATTGATGGAAGTAAAATTGCTATTTGGGGATGGAGTTATGGTGGATACAACGTGTTGATGAGTATGAGCCGGGGGAATGGCGTATTCAAAGCCGGAGTTGCCATTGCTCCTGTTACCGATTGGAAATTTTATGACTCTGTATATGCAGAACGTTTTATGCGAACTCCACAGCAAAATGAAGCCGGATATCAATCAGGCTCTCCGATTTTGCTCGCTAACAAATTAGAAGGGAATTTATTATTAATACACGGTTCTGCCGACGATAATGTACATTTCCAAAATACGATGGATTATGCTGCTGCATTAGTCAAAGCCAACAAGCAATTCGATATGTTTGTGTTCACGGATAAAGATCACTCTATACGAGGTGCAGCTAACAGAACTTATTTATTCGAAAAGGTTATTAAGTTTCTAAAGACAAATATGTAAATAAGACATTTCATTTATATCAAAAAGGAATGCTGATATCAGCATTCCTTTTTGTTTTTTATAAATCAGTAATTCTGGAGTTAGCTCTTGGCTTTATTTAATTTGTCCAAAACTTTCTTTTCCACTTCATCAGCCAATTCGCTTAATTGTTCAGACTTGTAGGCTGCACGTTCCTTTAGATATTCCAGTTGGTTTTTTCCAACATCGATACCATCTTTTATTTTTTTCTTAGCCTGACCTGATAATTTATTTAAGTCATCACATACACAATCTAGCTTACCACTTTCTGCCAACTTATAAATAACGAGCGCAAGACCTATACCGGCTGCTGCTCCGATTAATAGTTTCTTCATAATGTTTCTATTTTTATTTAATATTAATGTGTAGTATACTCTTAATTTTAAACATAACGAAGACATACTTTGTTCAAATATTAGTAATTTAGGATATTTAGGACACTTATAGCGCTTTATAGGACTTTTGACGATCATATATATTTATCAACTTTACCTAAAAGTTAATCTTATGAAAATAGCATTATTTCTTAAAAACGATAAGATTGACGATTCCGATATAGACACAATACCTATAATCGTTTTGCATACCGACAGTAATACAGTCGTGGAGATCGAAAAAGATATTCTAGTAAAAAAGGACGTCAATTATTTGGCTCTTTGGTTGTTGACTAAGCGAATCAAAGAGGTGTATGTTATGGATATTGATCCGCTTATCCGGCAACTATTCGAGAGGCTGGGGGTAGTAGTTCGCAAATATGATGATATGAAAAAGAACCCCTTACTAAGGAAGTTTATATCATGATATTTCGATTTTATCGCGAAACTCTTTCCCGTTTTTATGTTTTATTTTTCTCTTCCCCCTAATGCATTAAGTCTCTCTGTATTGTACGGGAGTTAGTCCTGTATGCTTCTTGAAAAATCGCCCGAAGAAAGAAGGATTGGGGAAATTTAACTCGTCTGATATCTGTAAAATTGTGTTCGTTGTTGTTTTTAGCAGATGTTTTGCTGAAGCAATCAAGGCTTCATTAATCCACATAAAGGCCGTTCTGCCTGTCCTGCTTTTTACAATAGTTGATAAGTATTTTGGTGTGAGACACATTTCACTCGCATAGAACTGTAACGATCGTTCTTTTTTGTGATACTGCAATAATAAATTAAAAAAGCGTGAGATTAATTCATCCTGATGCGAAGATGTATTCATGTTGTCACACTCGTATGTACTTACATCTTTGATCCGATTGTAGTATATATTACCTATTTCGGTTAGCATTGCATATAAGAGGCTTTTAGCCATTTCATTCCTGAATGGATGATCTCTACGCTTGTATTGTTTAACAATAAAAGAGTGGAACTCCAGATATTTGTTGGCTTCCGTTTCTGATATTTTTATACAAGAGTTTTGCATAATACTTCTCGATATGTCGAAGTTCGATATATTGGGCATTTCTGTGAGAAAGTCTATAGAGAAAATTAAAAACTCAAGCATCAGATCTTCACTACGTGTGATAAATTCTGTGACAAACTGAGGCATGATTGTAATAATCATGTTTTTCTCTATATCATATTCTTTGAAATTTATTTTTATACGAGCATTCCCTTTAATACAAATTGCAAAAGCTACGCCATCGAGTATAAACGGAAAATTGGAGGACAGAGGAGGAAATAATACTGCTTTATCGGATATAATAAAATTTTTGATTGCAAAAGGATCTATATGTTCTGAAATATCCTCTAGTTGGATTTTTGCCAATTTCATATTTTGAATTCTTTTTGTGTAAAAAGTCGATTAAGATGAATGCAAACATAGTCTATTTTCATTGAAATATAGAAAAAGTCGAAAGGAACTTTTGAACATATAATAAGAACTTTAGACTGTTTTTGTTGTCAACAATTTTTCAAAGTTATGCCTAAAAAGAATTTTAGAACATCTTTAAGCCAAAATAGACCTTTTGTCGTTCTCTATTTTGTTAGACCTTTGTCTTCATCAATAAGAGAATATCTTAAAAGATTGAGTTAATTAAATAAAGGTAAATTAAAAACAAAAATTAAAAGTTATGAAAAAGTTATTTTTTACACTTGCAATTATGTTAGGTCTAACAGCAACAGTTTCAGCTCAAGATGTTGGTCAGATATGGGTTGGAGGTAGCGTTGGTTTCAACAGCACTAAAATTGACGGTGGCGACAGAGTATCATCATACCGTATTCTTCCTGAAGTAGGTTATGCATTTACTAATAATATGGGAGTAGGTATCAGATTGGGTTATGCACACAATAAACCAGCATTAAACGGTTCTGTAAATTCCGATATTATTTTCAAAGATGCATTTACTGTAAATCCTTTCCTACGTATGTCATTCCTTAAAGGAACTATGGGTAGCCTCTTTGTTGATGGCGGTGCTGCATATACTTATGGAAAAACTGATTATATGGTATCTACAGGTCAGACTGCCGCTGAAAAGTATAAATTGAATGCTTGGGAAGTTGGTTTCCGTCCGGGTGTAGCAGTTAATGTTACAGATAAAATTACTTTAACAGGTAAATTCGGATTCTTAGGTTATCAACATGCAAAATATGCTGGAATCAAAGGTGATAATTTCGGATTCGATTTCGATCTTAGCCAAACAGAAATTGGTGTAAACCTTGTGTTCTAAGAATTTAGACTTATTCTATAATAAAACAAAAGCCGTTCTTTAAAGGACGGCTTTTGTTTTATATAATATCTACTTAATGTGCGAATAGCTTATCTGTCTTGTTTAAGTCTGTCGGCCATAGCCTTTCCCAGAGAAACACAGTCTTCATAAGTATTTAGGTTCATAGCTTGCTTCATTTCTACCGGCGAGCCTATGACTTCAAATTTACTGTCGCTTGCAAATTGAGCCAAACGCTTAACTGCTGCTCCCGCCCAGGTAAATGATCCGAAATACCCAAAATAACGATGCTTCATATCACGACCCTCAATTTTCGAGATTAGATATTCTACCTCAGGAAAGAGTTTGTTATTGTATGTCGGAGATCCGATGATCAAACCTTTGTATTTGAATATATCACGTATAATGTATGAATGTGAACGCTTCGATACATTATGTAATATAACCTCTTTTATCCCTTGTTGAGCCAGTTCGTAAGCTACTGTTTCAGCCATTTGCTCAGTGTTGCCATACATACTGCCATAAGCAATCACAACGCCTTCATCGCCTTCATAACGGCTTAGCTTGTCGTATATGCTTATTACTTTTTTTATCTGTTCGTCAAGAGTCCATATCGGCCCATGTGTAGAACAGATATATTTTATTTCGAGAGTATTAAGCTTTTCAAGTGCTTTTTGTACCGGAGAGCCAAACTTGCCTACAACGTTAGAATAATAACGCACCATCTCATCGTAGTAGCGTTCAGGATGTAATTGCGCATCGGTAATACCACCATCAAGAGTTCCGAATGTACCAAAAGCATCGCCCGAGAATATGATTTTATGATAAGTATCATATGTCATCATTGTTTCAGGCCAATGTACCATTGGCGTCAGATTGAAAATAAGCTTATGTTTGCTACCTAAAGACAGTTCCTCACCGTCTTCTATAATTTTTACTCCATCTGAGATTCCATAAAATCCTTGTACCATCTCAGCCGTACGTTTGTTACCTACGATCTGTACATTCGGGAATCTGTTTCTAAGCAATCCCAGAGAACCTGAATGATCGGGTTCCATGTGATTGATGATTACATAGTCAAGAGACTTTCCATTTAAGGCTATTTCCAACTTATGGAAAAAGATATCAGAATAACATACGTCTACTGTATCAAAAAGCGCTGTCTTCTCATCTACAAGAAGGTATGAATTATAAGATACGCCTTTAGGGAGTGGCCATAAGTTTTCGAAAAGATTCTTAGTGCGGTCATTTACTCCGATATAGTAAAGGTCATCTTCTATTGGAATTGGTTTTAACATACGAAATTACTTCTACTTCTTTATTGTTTTGCTTTCTATTGTTTCTTTTTTTCTTGTTGCATTCCACACCAGCCAGATACCCCATAGTACGAATGGGATACTTAGCAATTGTCCCATATTAATACCGAAAGTAGCTATCATATTAACCTCAAATGGCTCCTGTACATTTTTTATATATTCGATAAAAAATCTGGAAAGGAAAATCCCTATAAGTGAGACCCCTAATATCAGGCCTTGTTTGTTTTTTGCATTTGTTCTATAGAATAGATATAGTCCTACACAGAATATAGCGAAGTAAATGAGAGCTTCATATATTTGTGTCGGATGACATGGCAGCTCGTTTGAACCACCTTCAGCTATTGGAAAATGCCAGTGCGGATCGCGTACAAAATTGAAACCCCAAGGAAGAGTTGTCGTTCCTCCATATATTTCAGAATTCATTAAATTACCAAGTCGGATACATGTTGCACCAATGGCAACGCCTACTATCAAGCGATCGAGAGCCCATATCATACTTTTTTTGGTAACTCTGACCGAAAACAGCCATATACCTACAGTCATGCCTATTGCTCCTCCGTGGCTCGATAAACCACCTTCCCATACCATCAGCATCTTTAACGGGTTGCTTAGGTAATATACCGGGTCGTAAAACAAACAATGCCCCAATCGTGCTCCAATAATGAGGCCCGTGAGAACATAGATGAATAACGAATCGAACCATTTTTCAGGCAGCTTCTCCGATTTGTACATTTTTTGCACAACAATAGTTGTTAACAGTACTCCGGTAGCCCAAAGTATTCCATACCATCGTATTTCTCGTCCCAATATAGCAAAAGCATCAGGGTTTACATCCCAGGTAATAAATGAAAGCATATACTTGTTTTTATTTCAAAATTTTTACTTTACCTTTTTTCGGAGTACAAATATATAAAATACTTATCAATAGATATACTTTATTGAGATAAGTTAAAGGACTCTTTGTTAATATTTGCGTATAAAGTATTTATTGATAATTATTTGTGTGTTTTAGAAGGAAGAGTTTATTATATATAATTATTCTAAATAGAGAGACGTCTATTCATTTGAATATTAGTGTATATAAGGGAATGTTAATAAAATATCCTAAAGCTTCGCTTTTTGTTTACATTTTTCATATCTTTAAGAACAAAAAAGCTTGTTGTATAAACGAGTTTGAATTTATATAGCTTGTTTGTTGACATATTAAATACCGAAAATCTATCAGTAACATTATGGATTACAATTATAAAAAGACCAATGCTTACCTCAAATTTGATAAATCGCGGATGGTTAACCTCGAATACTCGCTTTATCGTGAGATTTTGAGAACAAACCGGAGGGGAGCATATCACTGTACAACATTAGTAGAGTGTAACACACGAAAGCAACACGGACTACTCGTTCTTCCTGTACCCCGTTTGGGTGATACAAATCATGTATTGCTATCATCCTTAGATGAAACTGTAATACAGCATGGTGCGGATTTCAACCTGGGGATACACAAATATGATGGAAATAATTATAGCCCGATGGGGCATAAATATATACGAGAATTTGATTGCGACTCGTTGCCGCGAACGATATATAGAGTAGGGGGGGTGATTTTATCTAAAGAGAAGATGTTTTCTTTAGAGGATAACTCTATTTTTATCAGATATACACTGATAGATGCTCATTCGCCTACAACGATGCGTTTCAAGCCTTTCTTGGCATTTAGAGATGTGAACGAATTAACGGAAGAGAATCCGATAGCAGATCTTGGATATAAGGAAGTGGAAAATGGCATCAGTATGTGTATGTATACCGGCTATCCCGATTTGTTTATGCAGTTTAATAAGCCTGTAAATTTCGTCTTTGAGCCAAACTGGTATAAAGGTGTAGAATATATGCAGGATATGAATCACGGATTACCATACAAAGAAGATTTGTATGTACCCGGATATTTTGAATTACCCATACAGAAAGGTGAGTCGGTAATATTCTCAGCAAGTGATATTCACGTAGATACGAGTAAGCTGGTTTTCTCATTTGAAAAAGGTATAAAAGAGCGTACCCCTCGTTCTTCTTTCTATAATTGTTTGAAAAATTCAGCACATCAGTTTTATTATCGTCCCACTAAAGATGAACTATATTTACTGAATGGTTATCCTTGGGGTGAGGTTAAGGCCCGAGAGCAATTTATGGCTTTGGAAGGACTTACGCTAGGTGTTGGCAAGAAAGATGCTTTTGAAGAGATCGTTGATACTGCTATTCCTACAATTCAGCAATTTATGGAGGGGAAGCCAATAGCCGGATTTATGAAGGATATAGGTGATGCAGATGTACTCTTATGGGTGATACGCGCCCTTAAAAAGTTTCAGGTGTATGACTCTGAGCGTTTTTATTTAAAATATGCAAGTTTGGTTAGCCAGATCGTAAGCTTTATACAAGAAGGCAATCACCCGAACTTGAAGCCATTAACGAATGGGTTACTTACTGTAGACAATAAAGTTGGTTATCCGAGTTGGATGCATAATAAGATTTCGGACGGACTTTATTTGGCTCCTCGTACAGGATGTTTGGTTGAGGTTAATGCGTTTTGGTATAATGCACTCAAGTTTAATGAAGAAATAGCACGCAATCAAGATAATCCGAAGCTGGAAAGAAAGATGGCTCTATTGGCTGAGATAACCAAAACATCATTTTTAGAAGTCTTTCTTAACGATGGTGGCTATCTGTACGATTATGTTGTAGGTAATTTCGTAGATTGGAGTGTCAGACCTAATATGTTATTGGCTATAGCTGTCGATTATCCACTGCTGGGTAAGCGACAAAGTAAAAGTATAATTGATATAGTAACTAAAGAATTACTTACACCTAAAGGCATTCGTTCCCTTAGTCCGAAGAGCATTGGTTTTCGTCCGAGATGTGAAGGCTCAATATATGATCGTCTCTACAGTGCTTTTAATGGTGCGGCATGGCCGTGGCTGCTGCGGGCATATCAGGAAGCTTACCTTAAAATATTCCAACAGAGTGGATTGTCTTTTCTCGACCGTCTACTGATTGGTGTTGAGGATGAAATGTCTAACGATGGCATAGGTTCTTTATCTTCTGTATATGATGGCAGTATCCCTTATTTCGGACATGGGCAGATTTCTTATGCCATAAATGTTGCCGGAATAATAACTGCTCTCAATGTTCAGAAAATGTTTGGAGATGAATATTGAATGATAAAGAATACCTCTTTATGCAATATGATTTAGATTATTAAATTTACAGAATAGTTTCGAACTAAAATATATGAAAGCATTAATGTTTGGATGGGAGTTTCCTCCCCACATATTAGGCGGGCTTGGGACAGCTAGTTATGGATTGACAAAAGGTATGTCTTTGCAGCCTGATATGGAGATTACATTTGTTATACCTAAACCCTGGGGCGATGAAGACCAGAGTTTTCTGAAAATAATAGGAGCATGCAATACCCCTGTAGCCTGGCGTGAGGTATACTGGGACTATGTGAGTGAGCGTCTGTCGAAATATATGGACCCTCAGGAATATTATAATCTACGCGATCATATTTATGGCGATTTTAATTATCTGCATACAAATGACTTGGGTTGTATAGAGTTCTCGGGACGTTATCCCGACAATTTGCTCGAAGAGATAAATAATTATTCTATTGTAGCCGGAGTGATTGCACGCACTCATAGTTATGATATAATACACTCACATGATTGGTTGACTTATCCCGCAGGAATACATGCCAAAAATGTTTTGGGAAAACCTTTAGTTATACATGTGCATGCAACAGACTTTGACCGTAGCCGAGGCAAGGTAAATCCGCAGGTTTATCAAATGGAAAAAAACGGCATGGACTACGCAGACCATATTATCTGTGTGAGTGAACTTACCCGGCGAACAGTGATTGAAAAGTATCATCAAGACCCGGCAAAAGTGACTACTGTACACAATGCTGTAGAACCATTAAGTGCCGAGATTGTCGCTATTGAGCCTCAAAAAGGTAAAGACAAAGTTGTAACTTTCTTGGGGCGTATCACGATGCAAAAAGGTCCTGAATATTTTGTGGAAGCTGCCGCTCGTGTACTTGAAAAGGCTAGACACATACGTTTTGTGATGGCCGGTAGCGGTGATATGATGGAACGTATGATTTATCTTGCAGCCGAAAGAGGAATATCAGATAAATTTCATTTTACTGGATTCCTTAAAGGAAAACAAGTATATGAAATGCTGAAACGGAGCGATGTATATGTAATGCCTTCGGTTTCTGAGCCATTTGGAATTTCGCCACTAGAAGCGATGCAGTGCAGTATTCCTACTATTATATCAAAACAATCCGGTTGTGCCGAGATCCTAGATAAAGCAGTGAAGGTTGACTATTGGGATGTTGAGGGCATGGCCGATGCTATATATTCTATTTGTACATACGATGCCATGTCTGAATTCCTAAGCAGAGAAGGGAAAGAAGAGGTGGATAATATAAAATGGGAATATGCCGGACAAAAGGTTAGGGATATTTATAATAGTCTATGTCAATAATAAAAAACAAAATACATTATGAAAAATATATGTTTCTATTTCCAAATACATCAGCCTCACAGGCTAAAGCGCTATAGATTTTTCAACATTGGCGGAGATCATTATTACTATGATGACTTTGCCAATGAGGATTTTATGCAACAGGTGGCTGAAGTGTCGTTTATACCTGCCAACAGGTTGATGCTTGAAATGATAAAAGAATACGAAGGCAAATTTAAGGTTGCATTCTCTATTTCGGGCGTGGCTTTAGATCAGATGGAAATATATGCTCCTGAGGTTATTGATGGATTCAAAGAGTTGGCAGATACAGGCTGTGTTGAGTTTTTGACTGAAACACAAGGACATTCTCTGGCTTCTTTGGTAGACCCTGAAGAGTTCAAGAAGCAGGTAAATGAACATAGCAATAAGATAGAAAGCCTGTTCGGACAACGTCCAAAGGTATTTCGCAACACAGAATTGATATACTCTGACGAAATTGGACACTTAGTCTATGAAATGGGCTATACAGGAATATTGACCGAGGGTGCTAAGCGAACACTCGGATGGAAAAGTCCTAATTATCTTTATCAAGCAGCAGAAGAGCCAAAACTGAAATTATTGTTACGTAATCCAAAATTCAGTGACGATATTGCAACTCGTTTTTCTAATTATAGCTGGAATGAGTATCCGCTTACTGCCGATAAGTTTATTTCCTGGGTGGCTAATACGCCAAAAGAGGAACAGGTTATTAATTTGTTTATGAATTATGAAGCATTAGGTAATTTTCAAAAGAAAAGCTCAGGTATATTCGAATTTATGAGAGTATTGCCTCGTTTTGCTGCTGAGAATAATATCGGATTTGCTACACCATCAGAAATATTTAAGACGATGAAGCCTGTTGATTCTATTTCGTCTATGCACCCTATATCATGGGTAGGGGAAGAAAAAGATGTTTCGGCATGGTTGGGTAATACATTGCAAGAAGAGGCATTCAATAAGTTGTATGAAATAGCGGAACGTGTTCGCCTAAGCCAATCACGACGGATATTACAAGACTGGATATACTTGCAGTCAAGTGATCATTTTTATTATATGGGAACAAAAAATGCGTTGCCATTTAGCCCATATTCATCTCCATACGAAGCATTTAATACCTATATGAATGTGTTGAGTGACTTCAAGGAAAGGGTAGAAGCCGAGTTTCCTAGTTCTATTGATAATGAGGAACTTAATGCGTTGCTTACCACCATTCACAATCAGGCAAATGAAATAGAAGAGCTGGAAGACAAAATTGGAAAGCTGGAAACTCAGTTAAAGCCTAAAACAAAAGCTACAACGGCAAAACCCAAGGCAACAGAGAAGCCTAAAAGTGTAGCAACTGAAACTAAACTTGAGAGTCCCAAGCCTGTAGCAAAGCCGAAGGTAAGTGCTAGGGGAAAAGCTAAGCCATCTGCAAAGAAATAATTATTCATGCAGCTTTCTGTGTCTTATATGCATCATAATATATAGACAACTAAATCTATACTTATAAAACAGATATATTATGAAAATTGGGCTTCTTTCTGCGTATTCAAGGGTTTTATCATTTGTTCTCATTTTTCTAGGTTTTCATTCATGCTCAACCGTTGATCCTAAAGTTGAGTATGGGACTCCATCTGCTAAATTTATTGTGAAAGGCAAAGTGGAAAATGGCAACAAAGAAGTTTCGGGACTGAAAGTTGCACTAGGGGTAATTAACGATGGTTATGATACAGGTAAAGTATGCTATGTAGATAGTGTGAATACTGATGTAAAAGGTTTATTTAAAGTATCTATTAAAGACTTTCCGACTAGTCAGAAGTTTGTTATAAAATACGAAGATATCGATGGGGAGAAAAACGGATTATTGGAAACAGTGATAGATACTGTGAGGTTTGATAATCCGAGCTTTACCAATGGTAGTGGTGGTTGGTATGTCGGCGAAACGACAAAGGATTTGGGTACTGTAAAGCTTAACTCATCTAATCCTGAAAAATAATGAGTGTAGACGACATTTCCTTCCGAAAGCGTTTAGGTTTAGAGCTGTTTCGTCAGCATAAAAAGAATCAGACATCTCTACATAAATTAAACTATCTCATTTGGGAATGTACCTTGCGATGCAATTTGGCATGCAAGCATTGTGGCAGCGATTGTCACAAAGATATGAGGCAAAAGGATATGCCCTTGGAAGATTTTCTGCGAGTGGTAGATGAAGTTACCCCTCATGTTAATCCTCATGATACAATGATTGTTATAACAGGTGGCGAGCCATTGATGCGTAACGACCTTGAGGCCTGCGGACGGGAGTTGTATAAAAGGGAATATCCCTGGGGAATGGTGTCAAACGGGTTGTTTTTATCCGAACAAAGATTGAAAAGCCTTCTTGATGCCGGTTTGCGATCGGTGACAATAAGCCTCGATGGACTTGAGGAGAGACATAATATAATGCGTGGAAATAAGAATAGCTTTCGTATGGCATTTAATGCTATTTCGATGCTGGCGCAAACTAAAGATATTGTATTTGATGTTGTTACTTGTGTTACGACAGATACATTTTCTCAGCTCAATGACTTGAAAAAGCTACTCATCGATACCGGTGTTAAATCATGGCGTATTTTTACTGTGTTCCCTATCGGAAGAGCTGTCGTTCATAAGGAACTACAATTATCCCCGATTCAGTTTAAACAATTATTTGAATTTATAAAACACACTCGTAAGGAAGGTCTTATAAACCTCAGTTATGGTTGCGAAGGTTTTGTTGGCAATTATGAAACTGAGATCCGAGATCATTTCTATTTTTGTCATGCCGGTATCAACATTGCATCGGTACTTGTAGATGGTTCTATCTCGGCGTGTCCTAATCTACGATCAAATTTTACTCAGGGAAATATATATAAAGACAGCTTTTGGGATATATGGTCGAATCGCTATCAGCCATTTAGAGATCGTAGATGGATGAAGCAAGGCGAATGTAAAGACTGTAAATACTTTCGTTATTGTGAAGGTAACGGTATGCACTTACGAGATGAAAACGGAGAATTGTTGTTTTGTCACCTAAAGCGTATAAAAGAAGGGGAGACTCTTGAACTTAATATTACCTGATAATTATTTATACTTCTTGTACCGCTAAATAATTGTAGTCGGTGACTACTTTTCGAAGAAAAATTCTGTCAGGGCCATCATACTCATAGCCTGTAATCGATTTTATTCTGTCAGCCAAACGTTGGTTAAAGTATTCGTTGTATTGCATGCGTTGGTCATCTATGATAGAAGTAATCGTTTGAATGTCTCTGTCGGATAACTTGTCAAGCACATCTTTATAGGTAACTTTATAGTCTTCATGAAAATCAAGATCAGAAAGCTTTAACTCTTTGTTTCGTGCATTCAATCTGAGGTCTATGACTGTTGTTCCTGCCAAATAATCACCCAACCGCTGCGACTTTTTTGTAACAGCAATCATTATAATAGCCAGAAAGCCCTCTGTAAACGTAAAATCAACTAAGCGGAATAACCATCTTAACAGGTAAGAACTTCCGGATGGAACAGTACCATCGACATTCACAACTCGTATTTTTACGATCATTTTGCCAATGCTTTGTCCTTTATTTAATGTTTCGAATAAGAGGTCATAGAAAAGTACAGGGGAAGCCATTATTATAATTATAAATATCATGGCAGTGTTTCCATCAAACGCACTCCATAATCCGGCTTGGGAGAAAAGAGATATAATTCCAATCCAACCTAAATACCAAATTAAAATTACAACCCAGTCGAGAATATAAGCTAAAAGTCTGTATCCGACACCGGCTGTTTCGTAGTCTATTGTTACGTTTTGGGTTGTTTGTACTTCTATTATCATAAACACTAAAAATAAAGAACAAATTTATGTTTTTTGTATGATTATATAGTATAAATTTTTCATTCTTTTTAACCAAAGAGCTATATTTGTGCTTAAACAATATATTATAAATGCAAACTTGTAGTTTTTGATGAGAGAGGCCGCATTTGTCAAGCAAAATAGAGATAAGTGGCAAGAAATAGATATCCAGACCAAGGAAAAAGATATTCCGGCTGAAATTTTAGCGGATAATTTCATTGAACTCACGGATGATTTATCTTATGCGCGTACGTTTTACCCGCGGTCGCAAACTGTAAAATATCTGAATCAACTTACAGGGCGCTATTTTATCAATATATACCAGTATAAGAAAAAAGATAAAGGACGCTTTTTCCGTTTCTGGAAAGAAGAAATTCCTCTTATCATGTACAAATATCGCAGACACATGCTTTATTCTTTTTTGACGATGTTTGCAGGTGTTTTATTAGGGATATTTTCATTAGAACAAGATTCTGCCTTTGCTAGTCAAATATTACCTCCTGAGTATGTGAATCAGACACTTGAAAATATAGAAAGCGGTGATCCGATGGCTATATATAAAAGCTCGGATGAGGCACCTATGTTTTTCAGAATAGCCACAAATAATATTGCAGTAGCATTTTATGCATTTATCGGAGGTATTCTGTTTTCTCTCGGAACTGTTTATGTTTTATTTCCTAATGGTGTAATGCTCGGCGTTTTTCAATACTTTTTCTTTAAGAAAGGTTTGTTGTTTACTTCGGCTATATCCATTTGGTTGCATGGAACATTAGAAATATCAGCAATCGTAATAGCCGGAGGTGCAGGGCTTATATTGGGTAATAGTATTTTATTTCCCGGTACATACAAACGCTTAGTGTCATTACAGAGAGGTGCAAAAGATGCTGTGAAAATAGTAGTTGCACTGATCCCCGTTTTTATTGTAGCGGCTTTTATCGAGAGCTATCTGACTCGTTTGACCGAAATGCCGGTTTACTTTAATCTGATAATAATTGGCTTGTCTGCCTTATTTATTATATGGTATTTTATCTATTATCCTTATTACATCAATAAAAAAACAAATGAAACAACAACAAAAGATCAGGTTATATCAAAGCCGTGACTTTAGCGGTATTTTTGATACTTCAATTGCATTCATTAAGCAAAATTATGGAGCAATCTTAAAGGGTATATTGGTATTTATACCTATTGTTCTTATTGCTACATATCTTCTTATGAATTTACTGTCTTTTTCGAATATGAATATGACTTCTATTGGACAATATGAAGATGATCCATTTGCAATTCTTCGATCTATATTTGATTGGCGATTTTTTCTTGGTATATTTATTATGATGGTAGCAGGATATTTAATGTCACTTTATCCTATGTGCTATATGGCATTATATGCCGAGTCCAAAGATGGCAGGGTAGATAGTAAGGATGTTTGGACAAAAGTAAAGCAAGTTGCACTTCCTTTGTTCGGTTATTCTATTATATTTGGTATTCTGACTTCTGCAGGTTTGATATTATGTTTGATTCCCGGTCTGATTATTTCGGTGTACTTATCCCTTTATTTTTATACATATATCATAGAAAGAAAGGGGCTGGTAGAAACTTTTCAGCGGAGTATTGATCTTGTTCGCCATCATTGGTGGATATCTCTGGGATTGATAATTATCTTTTATATTATAGTTTGGGTTATTAATTTTGTGTTAACACTTCCGGTATATGGCACGATGCTCGGTAATTTATTAGGAATAGATTTTCTTACCAGCGAAATATATATATATATAACATATTCTTTGAGTTATGCAGCTAATTTCTTGTTAAGTCCTATACTTACAATAGTATTGGGTGTTATGTACTTCAGTTATAGAAGCCAATTGGATGGTATTGAAGTTACAGACGAAATAGATATGATCGGTGTAAATAAAGAAGAAGACCAACCAACTCAATATTAATACTAATATTTGAACATATTCCTTAGGGTGGTAAATACAAATAAAAATATACACATATTCAAGAGCATTATATTAATGCTCTTGGTTTGTATGTGCATAAATCTTTTTGGTCAGGCAGACTCTACAGCAACAACAAAGCCCATACATATTCAAGAGAAGGTAAACATCCGCATACCCGATAAAAGTAAGATAGAGGAATATAGAAAAGATCCGCGATTTGAGTATAAAAAAGAGGAAAGAGGTCTGTCGTGGTGGGATAGAATATTGTTGGCAATCAATAGTTTTATCAATAATTTACTTGGCAGGGTCGCAGAATCAGGAATGCTGAGTATTGTAGTGCTACTCATCATAGTAGTTGTAATATGTCTGATTGTCTTAAAACTTATCGGAGTTGACTACAGAACATTATTGGGTAAGAAAGAACTAGATAAGTCGGATATAGATATCTATACAGAAAATGTGCATGAAATGAATTTTGATGCATTAATATCTAATGCATTAAGAAACAAAGATTACCGTCTGGCTGTCCGATTTCTATATCTGAAAAATCTGAAACAAATGTCTGATAAGGATATTATAGAATGGAGTGTCCATAAGACCAACTATAGTTATCAGTACGAGATACAGAATAGTTTGTTGCGCTCCAAATTTCTTGAAACTACATTAATCTTTGATTATGTATGGTATGGTGAATTCGAGTTGGATGAGAGTAAATTCACTGAAGTAGATTCTCGTATGGGCGAACTAAATAAAATGATAAACCATGAAAGATAAGAAACTAATAATTCTGATCGGGGTGATTATCCTTTTATTGATTGGTTTGTCGTATGCCCGAACCAAAGCTCCTAAGCCGGTAGATTGGAGACCTACATTTATAAATACCAAGACATCCCCATATGGAACATACATTGCATATCAACTGTTAGGGGATATCTTCTACAAAAAGAATATACGATCTACACGCACACCAATATATAATAATCTGAAAGAGAGTATGGAAGAATACTTCACCTATGACAAATCTTATGATTCGTATGGTTCAGGCTATTATGAAGATTCTGATGATGAATATGACTATACTGAAGAGTCTGATACAACTCAAGTAAATACCGACCTTGTAATAGATACAGTACTTGAGCAAGGGCTTGAGGAACTGACTTCTGACCCTACTGAATGGTATAAAAGTATTGATGCGGAAATAGATACTACAGCATATATATTTATCAATACCAAATTCACGCTGGATAAAGTAGATATGCAATATTTACTCGATTTTGTCGGTTTGGGAAATAACGTGTTCATCTCGGCAGAAAGCTTTTCTTCGAGCCTGATGGATACTTTGGGAATAAAGACAAAACATAGATATTTTGAAGCAGATACAGCTTATTATTTAATAGATTCTCCGCATCAGAAATATAATTTTGCAGGTATAACCGGTGAAACAAGGCTTAATACTGATAGTTGCAACTTGGTGTCACGTCCATTGGCTTTTAATAACAAAAAAGATACAGTGTTCTTAGATGTACAATATGGAAAAGGGCATTTCTATTTGCATACAATTCCTTCTGCTTTTGCTAATGTAAATCTACTGCAACTAAACAAATATGATTTTGCTTTCAGGTGCTTATCTTTTTTGCCACAGAATAGTAAAGTTATTTGGGACGAATATCAAAAGCAAGGTGGTACTGATGCGAATAGTAGTATATTCAAAGCGATGTTGTCTAATCCTTTGTTACGTATCGCTTTATATCTTATAATCGGCGGTTTGTTGCTCTTTGTGATCTTCAGGGCGAAACGGACTCAACGGATTATACCTGTCATCAAACCGCATATAAACTCTTCATTAGAGTTCCTGGGTACAATTAGCAACTTGTATTATCGCAAAAAAGATTTTAAAACCATTGCCGAGAAGCGGCATGCGTACTTTCTTGACTATATAAGGAAGAATTACTACATGTCGACAGAGAAAATTAATGATGACTTTTTGGATGTCCTGAGTGCCAAATCAGTAGTTGAAAGAGATAAATTGAGTAATCTATTTAATTTATATAACGATATAATTATATTGCCTTATGCTCCGAATGATATATTCTTGCAATATAATAGTTTGTTGGAAGAATTTTATAGAAAGGTAAAAAACAAATAAAATAAAATATATGTCGGATTTAGAATTTCAATCAAGGATAGATTTTTCCGAATTGAGCCAAAGTGTTCAGGAGATAAAAAACGAAATAGCGCGTGTTGTTGTTGGACAGCATCAATTGATAGAACAGATGATAATTGCTATCTTGGCAAATGGTCATGTATTGGTAGAAGGGGTTCCCGGTGTTGCTAAAACTTTATCTGCAAAACTTCTGGCAAAGACTATAGATGTCGCTTTCAGTCGTATACAGTTTACACCCGATCTTATGCCTTCGGACGTATTGGGGACAAGTATCTTTCTTCCGGGGTCTGCCAAATTTGAATTTAAGAAAGGGCCTATCTTCTCAAATATCGTGCTGATTGATGAAATAAACCGATCTCCGGCAAAGACTCAGGCTGCACTTTTCGAGGTGATGGAAGAACGTCAGGTTACAAATGATGGAACAACATATAAAATGAACTATCCATTCCTTGTAATGGCCACTCAAAACCCGATAGAGCAGGAGGGGACATATCGTTTGCCCGAGGCTCAATTAGATCGTTTCTTATTTAAAATTGTAGTTGATTATCCGAATATTGTGGATGAGATTAATATTTTGGACAGGCAAAACCGAGGGGAATTATCTCCTGAAATAGGTATTCGTCCGGTTCTGACGGCTGAGAAATTAAACTCTTTGCGTTCAGCGGTAGATAAAGTACTGGTTGAACATCAACTATTAGAATATATCGCTCAGATTGTATCAGCTACACGTCAGAGCCCATGGATAACGCTTGGGGCTTCGCCTCGTGCATCGCTTGCAATACTGAATGCCTCTAAAGCAATGGCAGCCATACGGGGACGTGATTTTATCACGCCTGACGATATCAAGGAAGTTGCTGTGCCTGTACTTAGACACAGGATTTTATTAACACCCGAAAAAGAAATGGACGGTACATCTACCGATACAATTATATGTCAACTGATAGACAAAGTGGAAGTTCCTCGATAAAATGGTTTTTTAAGAGTTTCTATCTCTCAAACCGTTTTTTCTTCACACTGGCTTTATGTGTGTTGGGATACTTCGTATCTTATATTTTCGAGGCATCACTTTTCATAATGACTGTGGTCATGAGCGTGTTGGCTGTATTCTTATTGTTGGATACCTTTACTCTTTATCGGCAGACAAGGGGCATACAAGCTTTTCGTAATTGTCCCGAAAGGTTATCGAACGGTGATGTAAACACAATCTCGCTTTCCGTATCCAATAAATATCCATTCAGGGTTGCAATCAAAATTATAGAAGAAGTACCTTTTCAATTTCAAAAAAGAGATTTGACATTTAGTACTTCGATAGGTGTACACAAATCAAAAGTCTTGTACTACGATCTTCGTCCCACCGAAAGGGGAGTGTATCAATTCGGAGCAATAAACGTTTATGTGGCAGGACTCTTGGGGCTCGTTACACGACGCTATATATTTGACGAGAATAAGGATGTTGCCGTGTATCCGTCTTTTCTCGAGATGCATAAGTATGAATTATTGGCGGCATCGCATCGTCTTACAGACTATGGTATTAAGAAAATACGACGTATCGGGCATGCTACCGAATTTGATCAGATCAAACATTATGTATTGGGTGACGACCCTCGTACAATCAACTATAAGGCAACAGCGCGTATGAGCCAGCTGATGGTAAATACCTATCAGGAAGAGAAGTCACAACCTGTATATTGCTTGATCGACAAAGGGCGTACTATGAAAATGCCATTCAACGGGTTGACGCTGTTGGATTATGCAATCAATACCACATTGATGGTAAGTACCACAGCGTTGAATAAAGGTGATAAAGCCGGACTAATAACCTTCTCCAAGAATGTGGATGAAATACTTCCGGCAGATAGGCAACGCCGTCAACGAGTAAAGATTTTGGAAACGCTATATGCGCAGAAAACAGATTTTAAGGAGTCTGATTATGAGCGATTGTACGCTACTGTTCGTCGCAAATTGTCGCAACGCAGTCTTATTGTTTTGTTTACAAACTTTGAGACTGTAAATGGAATGCGTCGCCAGTTGAAATATCTCAGCCACATGGCCAAAGATCACTTGGTGTTGGTTGCATTTTTCTTGAATTCTGAATTCAACGAGGTGTTGGAGTCTTCTCCTGCGGGATTGGAAGATATATTCAGGAAAGGAATGGCGGAAAAGCTATGGAATGATAAATACCTGATCGTAAAGGAACTCAATAGATATGGAATTCATACGATTCTCTCAAAGCCTGAAAACCTTACTATCGATTCTATAAATAAATATCTTGAATTCAAATCAAGAGGATTAATTTAATCTTCTTCAATATTACTGCCAGATAAAACCTTTGTAGAAACTCTAAATTATACCCACATCAGGTCGCTCATTATTCCATCGGATATAAAGATTCCTTGTCGGGTTAATTTTAAGATATTATCCTTTTCGGTTAAGAAACCTTGATCGAGATATTTTCGTGCGTTTTTCAGGCAGAATGCTTTCATTTTAGTGCCAAAAAGGGATTCAAGGTCAGAGAGGTTTACTCCCCATTTGGTACGCATACCTGTTAAAATAAAATCGTTGTATCTTGTGTTTTCATCTAATACCTCAATTTCAAGATTTGGATTTTCAGCCCTTATCCCTTCTATATACTTTGATATAGAGGCTACGTTCCACGAACGATTTTGGCCATCATAAGAATGTGCAGCAGGCCCTAGTCCCAGATACTTTTTTCCAAGCCAATAGGAGCTGTTATGCTTTGAGTATAATCCGTGGCGGGCAAAATTAGAGATCTCATAATGATCAAACCCTGCAGCGGTAAGTTTCTCTATCATTCGTGAAAACATGTCTACACTCAGGTCTTCGTCAACAGGATTTACGTCTCCCATTTTGAATAAACGATAGAGCCTTGTGCCCTGTTCATAGATCAAATGATAAGATGAAATGTGCTGTACATCGAGAGCAATTGCTTCTTCGAGGTTTCTTTCCCAAATCTGCATTGTCTGGTTCGGCAAACCATACATGAGGTCTATACTGATATTATCATAGCCTAGCGATTGGCAGATTCTGACAGCTTCTTTTGCTTTATCGGCAGAATGCCTGCGCTTCAAGAATTTGAGCTCTTCATCGTCAAAACTTTGAATTCCTATGCTCAGGCGATTGAACGGTAATTTTTCTTTAAGGGTTGCTAAATAATGAGGTGAGAGATCATCGGGATTAGCTTCCATTGTTATTTCGGCATCAGGTGTTATCCGAAATTCATGGCGTAAAGTTTCAAATATACGGAGGAAGTCACTCTCAGATAACTGAGATGGAGTACCTCCTCCAAAATATACTGTTTTTACATCTTCGTCTCCAATGTAGTTTTTACGTAGCTTTATCTCTTCACAAAGAGCCGAAACATAGTCATACTTCGGAGACATATCTGTGCGTGTATAGAAGTCACAATATATGCACCTTGTTTTACAAAAAGGAACATGAATATAAATTCCGGCCATTACGTAATTTTAAGCTATTAGAAAGAATTAATTAGTTGTTGCTAAAAATTCTATTCTTTATACATTTTGTCGATAATATCTTTGTATTTTTCTGCTACAAATTTACGCTTTATTTTGAGTGTATTGGTTAATTCACCACCTTCCATCGTAAATGGCTCGGCCAGCAACCTGTATTTTTTTATCTTTTCGTATGGTGCAAAATGAGCTTGCAAGAGTTCTATGCGTCCGTCCAGCATGCGAAGGATATCTACATTAGAAAACAAGTCCTCTACTTTGTCATACTTTATTTGGTGTTCATTAGCATACTCTTCCAATGCTTTATAATCGGGAACAATAAGTGCACTCACAAATTTACGCTCGTCGGCTATAACTGCAATCATATCGATAAACTTGTCTTCGGCTACGCGTGTCTCTATAGCCTGAGGTGCGATATATTTTCCGTTCGCTGTCTTAAACAGGTCTTTGATACGTTCGGTAATGTACAATACTCCGTTTTCCAATTTTCCTGCATCTCCCGTCCGGAAGAAGCCGTCTTCGGTGAAAACTTTAGTTGTTTCTTCTGGTTTGTTGTAGTATTCTCGCATCACGGTTTTTCCTTTCACAAGAATCTCGTTGTTTGTCTCATCAATCCTAACCTCAACTTCCGGCATTACGCTGCCAATAGACCCAATAACAAATTCTTTGTCAGGATAGAAGCTTACAGTTGCAGTTGTTTCAGTAAGACCGTAACCCACAATTATTGGAATATTTACCGACTGTAAAAACTCAATTATTGAATCAGATAATGGAGCTCCTGCACAAGGGAATATGTTTCCCTTCTCGATACCGATAACCAGCTTAAGAACGAAAAATATCGTATTGTTATATAGAGCAAATTTAATACGAGTACCAAGCGGGGCTCGTAGATTTTTATTTTTAAAGTCCAAATTATATCTTTTCCCTGTCTTGATGGCATCGGTATATAGCCATTTCATCAGACCTTTGGAACTCGATATTTTTTCGTGAACCCCTGCATATACTTTTTCCCAGAATCGGGGAACACTACACATGATAGTCGGATGAACTTGCTTTATTGATTTTTGTATTTCCTTAGCATCTTGATTAATAGCAATGGTCATTCCCTTATGGATAGCGTAATATGTCCATGCCCGTTCAAAGATATGTGCCAATGGAAGGAAATTCATAGACAGGTCTTTATTCGAAGTCATAGGCAGACGCATGTCGTGAATACGGAAAACCTGAGAGAAACACGAATGTGGTAATACTACTCCTTTCGGTTCGCCGGTTGTACCCGAAGTATATATAATACAAGCTATATCATCTTCTCTTCTCGATTTAAGGCGTACTCGCACGATAACTTCTGTGTGCGAATTTTCTCCGGTAGCGATAAAATCGTCAAAATAGACAGAAGTCTTATCATCGGGATGAAATTTGACATTATTATCGAATACAACAATTTTCTTCAATACAGGCGAATTTTGTTGCACTTTAAATGCATTATTATATTGGAACTGCTCTCCGGCGAACAGTAACTGTATACTGGCATCCTTTACGATATATTCTACTTGCGACGGTGATGATGTTGCATAGATAGGTACCGAAATGCAACGGTTGGCAAAAGTACCGAAATCCGCAAAAAGATATTGTGGCATATTCTGAGAATACACAGCGATCCTAGAGCCTTCTTCTACACCCATTTCAGCCATTGCCCAGGCTGTTTTCATTACATTGTCCGAAAACTTATTCCATGAAATATTCTTCCATTTCTTTTCGTACGGGTTCCTATATTTCAGAGCTGTTCTCTTACCATACCTGATAGCCTGACGATGTACCAATATAGACAGATGATAATAATTCATTTGGACTTCCTTTTTTATTTATTATTATCACAAAGGTAATTTATAATATTAAAAAATGATTATTTAATTTCACTTTTTATAGTTGCTTAGGCATCTATTGTAGCCACTATCAGGGGATTAAGTAATGTGTCTTAACGAGTAAAAATATGGAATTAACTAGCAGGTTATAAAATACAACTCATGATTTATTTTTACTACTTTTGTAGCCAACTAAATATATCTATATGGCAGGGAGTGGAATGAAGAGCTTAGCAAAAGATACTGCAATCTATGGATTGAGTAGTATTGTTGGCCGCATATTTAATTGGTTGCTTGTTCCTTTACACACTTATATTTTTACTGATACTATCGAGTATGGCAAGGTAAGCTATATATACGGCTACACTGCGTTATTCATGGTTTTGCTGACTTACGGTATGGAAACGGGATTTTTCCGCTTTATGAACAAGAAAGAAGAGAATCCTGATAAAGTATATGCTACATCTTTAATCTCATTAGCTACAACATCTCTGCTGTTTATTCTATTCTGTTTTTCCTTTATCAATCCTATTTCGTCATGGATGGAATATACCGATCATAAGGAACATATCTGGATGATGGCTATTGTAGTGGCACTGGACGCTTTTATGACAATTCCTTTTGCTTATTTGCGCTATCAGAAAAGACCTATAAGGTTTGCTACATTGAAGCTAACGTTTATAGGGTTTAATATATTTTTCAATCTTCTGTTTTTGGTTCTATGTCCTTGGCTATACAAAAATTATCCGGACCTGGCTATTAATAAGTTCTTTCATCCCGAGATCGGTATCGGATACATCTTTTTGGCAAACTTGCTGTCTAGCTTGGTGGTATTGATACTATTGATACCGACAACAATGAAGAATGTGAAGCTCCAGTTTGATAATGCTCTGATCAGACGTATGCTGATATACTCATTCCCTCTTTTAATATTGGGGCTGGCAGGAGTTATAAATCAGACTGTAGCGCAATTGACTTACCCTTTTTTATTTGATAACCCCGATGAAGCTTTCAGCCAATTAGGTATATACAATGCTTGCCTTAAGATAACGGTTATTATAACAATGTTTACACAGGCATTCCGATATGCTTACGAGCCATTCTTCTTTAGCAAGGATAGGGAGAACAGCAGTACAAAACCGTATGCCGATGCTATGAAGTATTTTGTAATATTTGCTTTACTCGTTTTTCTGGCTGTGATGTTTTATCTGGATATATTGAAGTATATAGTCAGCAAAAACTATACAGTAGGTACAGTCATTGTTCCTATTGCCATGATGGGTGAAATATTTTTTGGGATGTACTTCAACCTTTCGGTATGGTATAAGCTGACCGATAAGACAAAATACGGAGCCTATTTCTCTGTTTTCGGATGTATCCTTCAGGTTGCGATCAATATCATCTTTGTCCCTGTTTATGGCTATATTGCCAGTGCATGGGCTACGCTGATTTGTAATCTGATTATTATGAGTATATCTTATTTTATAGGACAAAAATATTATCCGATAAAATACGACCTGAAGCGTATTTTCTTATACTTTGCTTTGGCTGTCGCATTTTATATTGCTGCCATGTATCCACAGATAGACAACGAAATCTTACGATTGGCATATCGTACGGTATTCCTTGTTGTATTTACGGGCGTTATAATAAAGAAAGATCTACCATTAAAAGAGATTCCTGTCATTGGTAAATATATTAGCAACAATAAAAAAAATAAGTGACACTTTCTTATTTCATCGTGTTGTGAAAATTAAATATAATTATCTGTATATAAATGGGATGTGTGCTCTGTGGAGAATAAAAGGTTACACTAAAAAAAGCAGATAAAAACTGTTACTTTTGTCACCTTTTTGCTGTATCTTTCAGCCAGACAGTAGATTATGTAGGTGTGGCTTAAAGGCGATTAATTATAAAATATATCATTAATTAATAATAACTAAAACGATGAGAAAACTATTTTTAATATTAGCAATTTTCCTTACTGTTGCCGGAGTAAAGGCTGACGAAGGAATGTGGCTGTTGAAAGAACTCAACAGGCAGAGTGCTGCCCGCATGAAAGAGCTGGGATTTAAGTTCCCTATTGATAGCATATACAGTGAGACTAATCCATCGCTGAAAGATGCTGTAGTTATTTTTGGTAGAGGCTGTACCGGAGTATCGGTATCTCGTCAAGGGTTGATATTCACCAACCATCACTGCGGATACGATGCAATACAAAAGCTTAGTTCCGTAGATCATGATTATTTGAAAGACGGTTTTGTAAGCCAGTCATTTCAGGAAGAATTACCAGCAGAAGGTTTGACTGTTGCTTTCTTACAAAAGACCGAAGACATTACAGATTTTGTAACCTCCACACTATTGCCTACTGACAGCGAGAATGTACGTGAAGAAAAAATAGACTCTTTGTCGCAAGTATATCTTGAAAAGTATAAAGACAATAAGTTTCTTAGAGCGCAAGTAATACCTTTCTATACACACAACAAATATTATGTTGTTGTATACGAAGTATTCAGAGACGTAAGACTTGTATTCACTCCTCCATC
The DNA here is from genome assembly GCF_035323175.1 of Dysgonomonas sp. Classification (NCBI taxonomy): domain Bacteria; kingdom Pseudomonadati; phylum Bacteroidota; class Bacteroidia; order Bacteroidales; family Dysgonomonadaceae; genus Dysgonomonas; species Dysgonomonas sp. The sequence continues at coordinate 718,750 of NZ_DAOKYH010000001.1, forward strand.
TTCTGTAGGGAAATTTGGTGGTGAAACAGACAACTGGATGTGGCCTCGCCATACAGGCGACTTCTCTGTATTCCGCGTTTATGCTAACAAAGACAATGGTGCAGCAGAATATAGTGCAGATAATGTACCTTACAAACCTAAATATTCAGTTCCTGTTTCACTAAAGGGTTACAAGGAGAACGATTATGCCATGACGATTGGTTATCCGGGAAGTACCGAACGCTATATGACATCGTGGGGTATCAACCAAATGGTAGAATCGGAACATAAGCCTCGGATTGAAGTTCGCGGAGCAAAACAGGATATCTGGAGAAAAGATATGAATGCAAGCGATGCTATTCGTATCAAATACGCGTCTAAATATGCAGGAAGCTCCAATTACTGGAAAAATGCTATGGGTATGAACGAAGCTATTGCTAAACTAGGCGTTATAAAAGATAAAGAACAACTTGAAGCTAAATTTGCACAATGGGCTGCGTCAAAACCGGCATTGCAAGCAAAATATGGAGATGCTCTTACGCTAGTGAAAGAAGGCTATACTGAAACAATGGAAACATCTAGAATCCAGACATATCTGTACGAAACATTCTTCAATGGAATTGAGATTATCCGCTATGCAAATACGGCACTCCTTGTAAATAGAATGGATCCTGACAAAAATAAAGGTGAAGAATTCACAAAACGTTTAGCTCCGCTTTATAAAGATTATGAGCCGGCTCTCGATCGTAAAGTAATGCCTGCATTACTAAAAATATATGCAGAAAGAGTTCCTGCTGAATACTTGCCTTCGGTATATACAAAGATTGCAAATGAATTTGGTGGAGACTATGATAAATTTGCCGAGTGGTTCTACAACAATACTAAATTTACCAATCTGGAAGCTGCTACAGCTCTAGTAAGCAGTGAAGATCAGGAGGCAATCAATAATGACCCTGCAATTGCATTCGCTCAATCTTTAGAACCATGCTTAAACCTATTACGTCAGGCATCTGCACCTTATTATCCTCAGATAGATAAAGGCAGCCGTCTGTTTATGGCGGGATTAATGGAAATGGAGCCGAATAAAGCTTTCTACCCGGATGCTAACTTCACTCAACGTTTGAGCTATGGCTCTGTGGGCGGATATAAGCCTGCCGATGCGGTTACTTACGACTATTATTCAACATCTCAAGGTGTATTGAATAAACAAGTTCCTAACGATCCAGAATTCGGTGTGCAACAATATATATTGGACGATTTGGCAAGTAAGGACTTTGGACAATATGCAAACAAAGCGGATGGAAAAATGTATGTAAACTTCTTGTCGAACAACGATATTACAGGAGGTAACTCAGGTAGTCCTGTATTTAATGGAAACGCAGAACTAATCGGACTTGCTTTTGATGGTAACTGGGAATCGCTGAGCGGTGACATCTTGTTTGAACCAGAGTTGCAACGTACAATCAGTGTAGACATACGTTACGTACTTTATATAATAGATAAGGTAATGAACTGCCCTCGTCTTATCAACGAGCTGAAAGTGGCAAAATAAAAATATAAGAGTATAAGGAAAACAAAGGCTTGTGATTTTATTATCACAAGCTTTTGTTTTGTAAGTGGCAGGTTGTTAGTTTTTTATTGTGGGATTTGTATCGTTTTTATTGATGTTCAGATTTGTTTAAAACTAAACTTTCATTCATTAAATGTTAAATATCAGATAAAGGATAGGGTTTTCATTTTTTGAACGATCATAATAGTACAACCGGTTTTATTAATCATCATTAAAAACAATATAGCCATGAGAACTAAATGTTTAAAATTGATACAAACTGTATTTACAGTCCTTATAATTTGGAGTGTAGCACTTCCAACTTATTCGGCCAAAGATCCGGGATATATTACAATAACCGGAGTAGTGAAGGATATAAAGTCAAAAAAGACTCTTGAATATGTAAGTATATCTGTTCCCGGAACGGGTATCGGTACTATATCGAATGCGGATGGAGGATTTACCATTAAGGTCAGAGATTCCCTGAATGTTAAAACAATAGAAGTTTCCCACATAGGCTACTTCAACCAGCGGGTACCTCTATTGGATCAGGATATGAGTAATATTACGATCTTCCTTACACGTAACGAGAACAAATTGAAAGAAGTCGTTGTCGAATCTACTGATCCGTTGCAATTGGTAGAAAAAGCTATAGATAAAATAGGTGATAACAATAGTTTGATGACAAATCTTTTAACCGGATTTTATCGTGAAACTATACAGAAAAGACGAAGCTATATAAATATTTCCGAAGCTGTTATAGATATCTACAAGACCCCATATACGCAATCGGATGCAGGAGATAGGGTACAAGTGTTGAAGGGCAGAAAACTACTCAGTCCAAAACCCGGCGATACCCTGCTTGTTAAATTTGTAGGAGGTCCAAATTTATCTACTTACCTGGATATTGTAAAGAATAGGGATATAATGTTAGATAAAGCTTCTCTTCATTACTACAAGTACAAGATGGAGAACAGTGTAATGATAAACGAACGTCTTCATTATGTGATAAGTTTTGAGCCTCAGGTTGTCATGCCTTACGCCCTGTTTTATGGTAACTTGTACATTGATCAGGAAACATTAGCTTTTTCACGGGCAGAGTTTAATTTGAGTATGGACGACCGCAATAAAGTTACACAGGCCATTCTTCGTAAAAAACCGTTCAGATTACATTTCAAACCTGAAGAGGTAGCCTATTTGGTTACTTATAAGCAGCAGAATGGAAAAAGCTATCTGAATTATGTTCGTAACGAAGTTCGCTTCAAATGTGATTATAAGCGCAGACTGTTCTCTACCAACTATACAATTATATCAGAGATGGTTGTTACCGACAGGCAAGAAAATAATATAGCTAAAATTCCGGCTAGAGAAGCATTTAGCGACAGATATTCGTTATCAGACAAAGTGAGTAACTTCTATGATGCCAACTTCTGGGAGGGCTATAACATTATAGAACCTACAGAGTCGCTCGAATCGGCAGTAAATAAATTAAAGAAACAACAAAGTAACTGATAAATTCGTAATGATTTATTATATTTGGTCTTACTTGTGATTGTACTTATTATGCTGAACGATGTGCTTATATTCAAGAAGATAAAGGATGGTGATATAGAAACCTTCGAACAGGTTTTTCGCCAGTACTATCTGCCTTTATACATGTACTCGTTTGGCATAATTGGTCGTAAAGATGCAGCCGAAGAGATTGTTCAGGAATTATTTTATGTATTGTGGCGCGACCGAGAATCTTTGAATATTGTCCGTTCGATGAAGAGTTATTTATATGGAGCAGTACGTAACCAGTCGCTTCAATATTTCGAACATCAGTATGTAAAAGAACGTCACAGAGAAAATGTATTAAGCAGGAAGCTTGAAGCATCGGAAACGACAGCGCAAGAACAGATTGAATATAAAGAGTTGCAGAATATTATAAATCGTACGCTGGAACAGTTACCGGAACGACGACTTCGCATTTTCAGAATGCATCGGATGGAAGGTCGTAAATATAAAGAAATTGCACAATTGCTTTCTGTGTCAATAAAAACGGTAGAGGCAGAAATGACAAAAGCATATCAGATATTAAGACAGGAAATAGAAAAATATACACACGCATCATGAATTTGAAAGAAACAAATAATAAGATTACAGATCAGGCTTGGGATCGCCTTTATATGCGGCTCGATCGGGACGGATTGCTGCCGGAGAATAAATTAGCGAAAAAGGCAAGCATACGTACATCTTTGGTAAGATGGGGGGCTGCGGCTGCAATTTTATGTATTTGTGCCATTTCAGTATTCGTTATATGGGGACAAAAGACCAGCCATAAGGAAATGTTGACAATCAATAACGAAAAGGATGCTCCAACTCTGATCTCTACTTTAGAAGATGGATCGGTAGTATATCTCTCAGATCAAGCATCTTTGCAGTATCCGAATCGTTTTTCGGAAGACAAACGAGAGGTTGTTTTGGAGGGAAATGCATTTTTTGATATCAGTCGAAATCCAAGTAAGCCATTTGTCATTGAAACTCAACAAACGATTATTGAGGTATTGGGCACTTCATTTAATGTGAAGAGTGAAAATAAAAATTCATTTTCTTTATCAGTACGGCGTGGAGAAGTAAGAGTCACTTCAAAATTGAACGGGCAGACAGTAAATGTAAGGGCCGGAGAAACAGCCCTTTTGGAATCTGATAATCTACATAAGGTTAAAACCACAGATGTTTCACAGTTTGAATCGTATCTCAAAAGGGTTCATTTTAAAGATCAGCGATTGTCGGATATTGTGAGAGTTATAAATATGAACTCCGATGCAGAGCAGCTAACTGTGTCACCCGAACTGCAAGATCGCCTACTGACAGTTACCTTTTCGGGGGATACTCCATACACAATGGCTGAACTGATTTGTCTGGCTCTTAATTTGCAGTTTAAACAGCAAGATAATGTGATATCTATATCACAAAAATAATATATTAACCGCCATGAAATATACGGCTGAAAATACCTTTCATCGTATTCTTGTATCGTTATTGCTAATGATGGTAGCAGTGATCTTACAGGCAGATGATGGCGCAGTGCTAAATAGGAAGATACAATTACCAAAAAGTAAAGAGAGTGTATATAAGCTGCTGAGGCAAGTATCCGACAAGTCGGGTTATTTATTTATCTATGATAGCCAGATTATAAACAATGACAAGAAGGTTAAGATTGCAAAAGGCGAATATACATTGCGGGAAGCCATATATGCAATCACCGGGAATAATCAACTAAAGATTTCCGTTGTTGGAAATCATATCTTGTTACAAGTTACAGATCGGACAAAAGCACATACTGTAATTTCAATAGAAAAGGTAGATAGTGTAGAAAAAAAGTTCTTTACTTTTAGTGGTGCAATATACGACCAGATAACGGATGAGCCTTTAGCTTATAGCGCAGTAGGAATCAGCAACTCAACAATAGGAACGATTTCTAATCAGGATGGAGAATTCAAATTGATATTGCCTGATTCTCTTCGTCACTCCAAGGTAAAGTTTACTCATGTAGGTTACGAAAGTCAGGAAGTAGAAGTCGGACTATTGGCCGGACAGCATATTCGTTTTGCCCTCGAGCCCAGAATAATACCATTGCAAGAGGTTGTAATTAGAGTAGTTGAGCCTCAAGAAGAGATCAACCGTATGCTGGAGAATCGTAAGAATAACTACTCAACCTCGCCTGTTTATCTTACAACCTTCTACAGAGAGGGCATAGACCATAAAAAAAATAATATAGATGTAACTGAGGCGGTGCTTAAAATGTATAAGACCGGCTATGATGTAAATGTAAATCTTGACCAGGTAAAACTTATAAAGATGCGTCGTATTAAGAGCATTCAGGAAAGTGATACAATCTTTACAAAAATGAAATCCGGTATTAATTCTTGTCTGATATTGGATTTGGTGAAGAACTTACCTGATTTTTTGAAGCCTGAAGAACAAAATAAATATGAGTATGGGCATACAGATATTACAGTTGTAGATGGCAGAAGGGTGAATATTATTTCATTCTGTCAGAAAGAATATATCGATGAACCTTTGTTTAAAGGACAATTGTTTATTGACGCAGAGAATTATGCATTGATAGAAGCTCATTTCGAGATCAATCCCAAGTTTGTACAACAGGCTACAGATCTTTATGTTCGAAAAAAAAATAAGGATATTCGGCTAACATTACAACAGGCTCGGTATAATGTCTCGTATAAATTATCCAATGATGGTATTTATTATGTGAACCATATTCGCGGAGACCTCGAATTTAAGATGAAAAGGAAGCGAAAGCTTTTTAGCACTCCATTATATCTGTGGTTCGAAATGGTAAACTGTATGGTAGATACAACAGATGTAAATGCATTTGCCCGAAAGGAAAGAATACCTACTCAAAACATATTCTCAGATACTAAGTATCAATATGACAGAAATTTTTGGGGTAACTTTAATGTAATATTGCCGGAAGAAAAGCTAAAAGAATTAATAATAAATAATTTAAGCGAGGTTTCCGAAGATCTGATTATAAAATAAGCCGATATAATTATCGGCTTATTTTCTATATTTGCGACTTATTTTCTTAAAGTCAAAATGTCTTTGATTACATCCGCAGTAATATTATGACATTCACCGAGTTTCCATCCACGGTTTCCTAATCGCTCAGCTACTTTATTTATAGCCTCGTCGCCCAATCCGTAGTCTGACAGATGAGTTTTTACACCCATCGATTCGAAGAAGTCTTCCACTGCTTTAATCGTTCTATCTATTGCATCGCTTCCTTGGATGCCAAACACCTCTTTTCCAAGACGAGTGATCTTTCTTCCTTTCTGATCTTTTAGTACAGTCATTACTCCCGATAATACAATAGCAAGAGTTTGGGCATGATCAAGTCCATAGAAAGCTGTAAGTTCATGTCCGATCATGTGAGTAGCCCAGTCTTCGGGCACACCGCAGGCAATCCAGCCATTCAGTGCCCACGTTGAAGCCCACATCAGATTGGCACGAACGTCATAGTTGTTAGGTTCTTTCAGTGCTTTAGGTCCTTCTTCTACCAATGTTTTTACAATAGCTTCAGCCATATTATCTTGCAGCAAAGAATCTCCTTCGTTATATGTCAGGTATTGCTCCATTACATGTACAAAAGCATCTACAACTCCATTCCCTGTCTGGCGGGGAGGTAATGAATATGTTACAGTCGGATCAAGTACAGAAAACTTAGGGTAGGTGAGGGGAGAACCAAATGCAAGTTTTTCTTGAGTTTCGGCACGGGTTATTACAGCTCCGCTATTCATTTCTGATCCTGTAGCAGGCAATGTAATAATGTCACCAAAAGGCATAGCTTTCTTTACTTTGCTGCCTTTAGACAGTATCTGCCACGGATCTCCCTCTTCGAAATAGACTGCGGCAGAAATAAACTTTGTAGCGTCAAGAACCGATCCGCCACCTACGGATAATATAAAATCGATACCCTTTTCTTTGATTACAGCGACAGCCTTCATGCAGGTTTCATAGTGTGGATTTGGTTCTATTCCTCCAAACTCATGCCATTCGTAGCCGCTTAAAGCTTTTACAGCCTGATCGTACACTCCGTTTTTCTTTATACTGCCTCCTCCGTAAGTCATCAACACTTTACTGCCTTGAGGTATTTCGTTTGTAATCTCTTTGATCATTCCTTCCCCGAATATAATCTTTACGGGATTTGCTAATGAAAAATTTTCCATAATCTCTTCGTTTTTGATTGATAGTAAAGTTATATTATTTAACCTTATATGATTGAATTCAATTTATTAAATAAGCTAAAATTCGATTAATAGTTTTGCGTTTACTTGGCGTCCGGTCAGATAATTTGGTACGGCATATTGGTGGTTGTAGATATCTGTAATCCAATAATACGTATTTGTATTTTGCATGTCGAATATATTAAAGATATCTATTCCTAGCCAGATGTTTTTTAGTGCTTTACATAACGAATTTGTATTTCGTATAGCAAAGTTTTCGCCTAGTATTTGCCACGAAAAACCGATATCTACACGCTTATATGCCGGTGTGCGGAAATATCCGTTTTCATACCCTTTGTATGGCGCAGAAACGGGTAAGCCTTGAGACCACAGTCCCCTAAGGCTCATTTTTAGGCGTTCATATCCCGGCATATAATCTTGATAAAATAAGGCAAAGTTGAAACGTTGATCCGTGGGTAGAGGAACTTTTTGTCCATCTATTTCCTGTTGCGTTTTCATTATTCCCAGACTAATCCAGCTATCTACACCCGGAATAAATTCTCCGTACAGCTTCATGTCCATCCCTAGAGCAAAGCCTTTGGAAATATTTTCTCCTGAATAACGTATTTTTACATTGTTTACTGTATATGGAATCAGATCAGATAATTTCTTATAGTATATTTCTCCTGATAACTTCAGTGGTGGAGAGTTGTGTTCGCCTCCTCCTCCAAAATAATAATCACTTCCTAGTACGACATGAATCGATTTTTGTGATTTAATATCTTTATTCAGCTCGATAACATTGTTCCCATCTACATTTACTACTTTTTGGAATTCTTTGTAAAAAGGAGCCTGATAATAAATGCCTCCCGCTAGTCGTATCGAGAAGTTTTCGATTCCGCTGGGTACAAAAGCTATAGCTCCACGTGGGCTTACTATCAGTTCTTCATTGAAAGTCCAATAGCTCGCTCTCAATCCGGCATTTATGATAAATAAGCCATTGTCTGTATTGAGTTTATAAGTGTCTTGTATATATCCGGAAAAACGAGAAGGCTTGATTTTGTTATCTGCTTTCAGGTTCGAATACAGATTGACATCTATTCCTGTATTTGGTAGAGAGTAACCCGCAGAATCTCTCATTTCCCACTCTTTGATCTTATCTCTTACATTTTCTTGTTGATAAGTGAGCCCCCATTTCAAGAGGTTACTTCCTATTTTTAAATCTCCGAAATGACTGATTGTATATACTTCCGATTTTACCTGATTGCGTGCATGTTCAATATATCGTCCTATCCCCAACAGAGAGGACTCGTCAAAGGCTTCATTCCCTTCTACAATGTTCTGCTCTTTCAATATATAGTTGCCTTCTATATCATAACGCTCTCTCTCGTCAGAAGAGAATGTAGAGCCGGTAATACCTATATTTAGATTTTCATTTATTCTACCTTTTAGTGTCAACGCTGCTTGGTAAGTAATAAATCTGTCTTTCTCCCATCCATCAAAATATACCGTAAAGTTGCGAGGTGTGGTAAGCGTACCAAAACTAGTACTGCGGGTTTTGGGCGTATATTCATAAGTATTGTGCGCATAGTTTCCGAGCATACTAACTTCCCATTTGGGCGACAATTCGTACGTTATATATGTTTGAGCATCAATAAATGAGGGGTCGTATTCGGCTTTAGTATCGGTAGAGCTCAGTAGGGAGTGAGTCGTTTTATAACGAACTCCCGTAATCTGCGAGAATTTTCCTGTCGAATTACCGATATGAACACTTCCTCCTAGAAGTCCGGCTGAGGCAGACGCTTCAAACTCTTTAGGTTTTTTATATGTAATATCAAGCACTGATGACATCTTATCTCCATACTCTGCACTATATCCTCCGGCAGAAAAACCGACGGTTTGCACCATGTCAGGATTTATAAAACTTAACCCTTCCTGCTGAGCTGAGCGCACTAGGAGAGGACGATAAATCTCATTCCCATTAACGTATACGATATTTTCATCAAAGTTCCCTCCGCGTACCGAGTATTGCGAACTCAGTTCGTTTGTGGAACTTACTCCCCCCATCGTTGCGAGGAGAGATTCTATACTTGCCCAAGGGTTTGAAGCTCGTCTGGTTGCTAAGTAGTCAATTCGTTCAATAACTGTGGTAACGGTTTGTTGTCCTTCTATAGTAATGGCTTCTAAAGTATTATTATCTTCTTTTAATGTGATATTCAATCTCAGGTCACTTTTCGGTTTAGGGATTATATATTGGTGACGTTGATAGCCTATCAGAGAGAATATGATCTTAATCGAATCTTTAGGCTGTATAGATAATACATACTCGCCTCTCTCATTTGTTATTACTCCATTGCGGCTATTCATCTCCGAAACAGAAACGTACTCCAAAGATTTTCCTTGTTGGTTGGTAACTTTTCCTGTGATTTTTATTTGCTGTGAATAAGCAAGAGATGTTATAAATATGAGAAGTAATAATATGTTTTTCTTGATCATACGGTCAGTTTTGTGCACACAAATTTAGGTATATATTTCCTGTGTACCAATATATTGTTAATTATAAAATCATATTCCTATAAATTTGAATTTCTACTTTATCAGAAATCAAACACAAGATATTTGAGTAGTGTAAGATGTAGAAAATGGTAAAATCCTAGGGATCTTACCATTTTCACGTTTTGTAAAGTTTGTTAATTCAATGAGAATGTTCTCAGTTAAAGCTAGGAAGCTGTTTAGTCTGATTTAGCATCTGCTACAAAAATATATGAATAGATTTAATAAACTGTCAGTATTTATAATTTCTGACCACATGTTTTATAAATGATGTTTTTAATTATTGTATTGTCTATTTTAAGGTGCTTTTGGTTAGTTGTTTACGTTATGTTCAGAATATTCTGATTTTATGATTAGCTGCCAGCGTATCTCTATCTCGGTGACTACAAGGGTATAAAACCTAACGTATATTATTTGTTGAAAACTGATACATATTTTTGTGGTAAAGGCATGCTATTTATAGTAACTTTACAAATTGTGAAAAAGCAAAGATTGAGATATGAATAATTTTGTACACTTACATGTTCACTCCCAATATTCACTGCTTGATGGTCAGGCTAGTATTCAAAAGCTAGTAGATAAGGCGGTTGGTGATGGAATGAAAGCCATTGCATTGACCGATCATGGCGCAATGTTTGGGATAAAAGAGTTTTTCAATTACGTAAAAAAGAAAAATTCGAAATATGATGCTGCTATTAAGGAATTAAAAACTGAGATAAAGAAATTAGAGGCAGATAAAGAATCAGACAATTCGATTCAGATAGGAGATTTAAAAACCAAAATAAAGGAAGAAGAGGCTAAGAAGTTTAAGCCCATTATAGGTTGCGAATGTTATGTAGCACGTCGGAGCAGACATCTGAAGGAAGGCAAGCCGGATATGAGTGGTTGGCACTTGGTGGTTTTGGCCAAAAATCTTACCGGGTATAAGAACCTTATCAAAATGATTTCGTACGGATGGACAGAAGGTTATTATATGCGTCCTCGTATCGACAAAGAATTGCTTGAAAAATATCATGAAGGACTTATTATCTCTACAGCATGTCTTGGAGGTGAAGTATCTAAAAAGATTATGTCTGATGATATAGAAGAGGCTGAAAAAACTGTTCAGTGGTTTAAAAATCTCTTTGGGGAAGATTATTATCTCGAGTTGCAGAGACATAAGACAAACCGTCCCGATGCAAATGCAGAAGCATATCCTTTGCAGGAAAAGGTAAATAAAGAACTGCTTCGTATCGGTGAAAAGTACGGAGTTAAGGTAATCGCAACAAATGACGTTCACTTTGTCGATGAGGAGGATGCCGATGCACACGACCGACTGATTTGCTTGAGTACAGGAAAGGACTTTGATGATCCTAAACGGATGAGATATACAAAACAGGAATGGTTGAAAACAACAGCAGAGATGAATCAAATCTTTGCAGATCATCCTGAAGTATTGACCAATACGCTTGAGATAGCAAATAAAGTAGAATTTTATTCTATAGATTCGGATGCATTGATGCCTTTCTTTACGATCGATGCCTCATTTGGAACCGAAGAAGGGTATAAAATTATGTACTCCGAAGAAGACCTTATTCTCGAATTCGGAGAAAAAGCATATCACCGTTTGGGAGGGTATGATAAGGTTATTCGTATAAAGCTGGAATCAGACTATCTGCGACACCTTACAGTCATAGGAGCAGATAAACGATATGGAAAAGACCGAAGTCCGGAGATCGTAGAACGGCTCGATTTTGAGTTGAATACAATGAAAACCATGGGGTTTCCGGGATACTTCCTCATTGTTCAGGACTTTATTGCTGCCGCACGCAGTATGGGGGTTGCTGTAGGTCCGGGACGTGGTTCGGCTGCGGGTTCGGCAGTAGCTTATTGTTTGGGTATAACAGATATAGACCCTATTAAATATGACCTCCTGTTTGAGCGTTTCTTGAATCCCGACCGTATATCAATGCCCGATATAGATATCGACTTTGATGATGATGGGCGAGGCAAAGTATTGAAATGGGTAACAGATAAATATGGTCAAGAACGTGTGGCACATATTATCACATATGGAACTATGGCGACAAAGTCGGCTATAAAAGACGTTGCTCGAGTACAAAAACTGCCTTTGTCTGAATCTAATCGTTTGGCAAAGTTTGTACCCGATCGTATTCCTGATAAGAAAAAAGTCACACTACGAGATGCAATCGAATATGTTCCCGAGCTGAAAGAAGCAGCAAACAGCTACGATCCGATAATGCGCGATACAATAAAATATGCGCAGATGCTAGAGGGAAATGTCCGCAATACAGGTGTACATGCATGTGGTATCATTATCGGACAGCAGGATATTTCAGATATTGTACCCGTTAGTACGGCTGAGGATAAGGAGACGGGAGAAAATATCTTGGTTACTCAGTATGAAGGTACTGTTATTGAAGAAACCGGACTTATCAAAATGGACTTCTTGGGGTTGAAAACCCTTTCGATCATAAAAGAGGCAATTGAAAATATCAAACATACAACAGGTAAAGATATCGATATAGACAGTATATCTTTGGAAGATCCTGTAACATATGAACTATACAGTCAGGGAAAAACGACAGGTACATTCCAGTTCGAGTCTGCCGGTATGCAGAAATACCTGAAAGAGTTGCAGCCATCCAAGTTTGAAGACCTGATTGCGATGAATGCTCTTTATCGCCCGGGACCGATGGATTACATTCCATCATTTATTGCCCGAAAGCATGGAAAGGAAGAGATCAGTTATGATATTCCGATAATGGAGCGCTATCTGAACGATACGTATGGTATTACCGTATATCAGGAACAGGTCATGTTACTTTCTCGTCTATTGGCAGATTTTACACGTGGACAATCTGATGAGCTACGTAAGGCTATGGGTAAAAAGCTTATAGACAAGATGAATGCCCTAAAGGAGAAATTCATTGCGGGAGGAACAAAGAACGGACATCAAAAGAAGACACTGGATAAGATATGGGCCGACTGGGAGAAATTTGCTTCGTATGCATTTAATAAGTCTCATGCGACATGTTATTCTTGGGTTGCATATCAAACGGCTTGGTTGAAAGCGAATTATCCATCCGAATATATGGCAGCGGTTCTCTCTCGGAACTTATCTAATATTACGGAAATAACGAAGTTTATGGATGAGTGTAAAGCCATGAATTTGAATGTTTTTGGTCCTGATGTGAATGAATCTTACCTTAAGTTCTCGGTGAACAAAGAAGGAGATATTCGCTTTGGTTTAGCAGCCGTGAAAGGTGTAGGAGAGGGGGCTGTAATGAATATCATAGAAGAAAGGAGAAATAATGGCCCTTTCAAAGATATCTTTGATTTCGTAGAGCGTATCAATCTTAGTGCATGTAATAAGAAGAACATAGAATCTTTAGCCTTGGCCGGAGCATTCGATAACTTTCCGGGAATGACGCGGGAGCAATTCTTTGGAATGAATGGTAAAGGTGAAACATTTATTGATATGCTTATTCGTTATGGAAATAAATTTCAGATAGATAAAAATCAAGCAGCAAACTCCCTGTTTGGAGACGATGCTTCGTTTGATATTGCTCGTCCCGAAATTCCAAAAGTAGAGAAATGGTCAGATCTGGAACGTTTGAATAAAGAGCGGGAACTGATCGGTATCTATTTATCAGCCCATCCACTTGATGAATACAAGATCATCCTAAATTATGTATGTAATGTAGGTATGTCTGAAATAGAAGATAAGGATGCGTTGAAAAATAAAGAAGTTACTTTTGGGGGGATGGTCAGTGGTATGCGTGAGGGCATCACCAAAAATGGGAAGCCATATATGATATTGCGTATAGAGGATTTTACAGGTAGTGGAGAGATACCTCTTTTTGGCGATGATTATATCAATTTTAGCAAATATGGCCGTCCGGGTTTATATGTATTTGTACGGGGGCGTGTGCAAGGGCGTAAGTACGATGCAAATCAGATGGAGCTAAAGATTAATTCAATTCATTTGTTGCCCGACATAAAAGATACCTTGGTAGAGAAGATAACTATTACATTGCCTCTGCATGACATGAATACTCAGATGGTAGAAGAATTATCAACTTTAACTAAAAACAATCCGGGTAATTCATTGTTATATTTTGAAGTAGTAGACGGAGAGCGAAATATGAAAGTAGACTTGTTCTCACGAAGCTATAAAATAAATGTAAAACAGGAACTTATTGATTATCTGGTAGAAAACGAAAGTTTTGTCTTTAAGGTAAATTGAAATTTTTATATCTAAAATAGATTATTTACCTTTGCAGAGGAAAAAACAAAATAGACTTAATGTATAAAATATATAAACAAATAGACAAAAGTTATGGCTTTAGAAATTACAGATGCAAGTTTTGAGGATGTTCTAAAATCGGACAAGCCTGTCGTTATTGATTTTTGGGCAGAATGGTGTGGCCCATGTCGTATGGTCGGTCCAATTGTTGAAGAATTGGCCGGTGAATATGCCGATAAAGTAACCATTGGTAAAGTAGATGTAGATAACAATGACGAGATTACCTCTAAGTATGGAATTCGTAATATCCCTACTATACTTTTTATTAAAAATGGCGAAGTAGTTGATAAACAAGTTGGTGCAGCACAGAAATCTGTTTTAGTAGACAAGATTGAAAATCTATTGAAATAAATTCTGATTTTCATAGAGTGCAATAATGAATTACAGATATTGACAGTAATTTAGATATTGAAGATATAAATAACAAAGCCGTCTGATATTTTCAGACGGCTTTCTTTATTTTGAAGTGAATTCTAAAAGTCAGCTTTTATTTTTTCGGGTTCATAATTACTTCTATATGATTTCCTTGAGATATCAATTGTTTAGTTAAAGCTTTGATATCATCTTTGGATAGGGAGTTCACAAGTGCTAGATAACTTGAATGGTTATCTTCTCCGTAGAAATACTTAGAACCTAATATGCCCACCCAATAGCCGTTTTGTTTTTCATCCTCTTGGAATTTCTTTACCATATATTCTTTTACTTTCAGGAAGTCTGTATCTTCAGGGCCATTCTCAGCTATCTTATTTATTTCGCGGCTGATAATAGGAGTTATTGAAGCGACTCTTTCAGGATCAGTATCAAAAGACATCTGCAATACACTCTGACCTGCCGGAATTCGAGAGATCCAAGAGCGTACCCCAACGCCATACGTACCGCCGGCTTCTTCTCTTACTGTACGCACATATACAATATCCAATATTTGCTTAAGTGCAGATAATGCAATTTGATTTTTTTGCTCATAGTTCAGAGTTCCGCTATACATTTCGAATGCAGATGTTTTTGGTGTTTTCATCTCTTGTTCAAAGACATTTTCAACGTGTCCTTTACGTATATTCGAATCTACATTTTTATATTTGGCATCTTTGTTTCCTGATGGTAGCGAAGCAAGATATTGCTCTACTAATGGTTTCAGAATAGCTTCGTCTACTGTACCCACAAAGTTGAAAACAAATGAACCCGGATTTGCATATATTTCTTTGTATATTTCAATAATGCGATCGTAGTTCAATTTTTCTGCATCTTCTAACAACATAACTTGCATGCGCGGGTTGTCTCCATACATGGCTTTAGTCTTGTTGATATTCAAGATGAAGGAAGGTTCGGATGTCAGGTTCTTCAGCTGATTTTTGATCAAATCCATAATGTTGGAGTAGGCGCCTTCATCTTTACGTGGAGCGGTAAAATATAGATAAGTCAACTGAAGCATTGTTTCCAAATCCTTCATGTTTGAAGATCCATTGAACCCTTGTGTATAAACAGATATATTATTGTTTACATTCGCTGATTTGCCAGCCAATACTTTCTTGAGATCTGTAGAGCTGAAATTGCCAATACCGCCTACTGATGGAACCATTGAAGCCATATTTGCATTATAGATATCAGCGTCAGGAACTATAGAAGTTCCTCCATAAGCATGAGCAGACATCAGTATCTCGTCATCTTTAAAGTCTGTTTTCTTAATAACTACTTTCATGCCGTTTGATAGTGTCCATATCGTAGTCCCTAGGGTGTTGTCAGCTTCGGTTTTTACGATAGATCCCGGTTTTGGTAATTGGCTTACAAGAGGTTCGTTGGATACGGCTTCTTGGTATGCTGTAATATTTTCGGCTTCTACTTTCTTAAATACATTCAATAACTCATCTGTTGTAGGATATACAAGTCCTTCTTTCTCAGGGCCTGTTACGGTAATGATAATGTTCTTATCCGCAATCAGTTGTTTTACAACAGCGTTAATCGCCTGAGCATTAATAAACGGAGCAAACTTCTTAACGAAATCATATTCGTATTCGATACCCGGTATGCCTTCATCGCCGGTAAAGCTTCTTACATATTCTTGAACATATCTGTTGTTAAGCTCTTTATTTCTGTTGTTATACATATTTTCATATTGTTCCAATAAAGTAGCTTTCGCTCTTTCTACTTCAGCATCAGTATATCCGAATCTTTTGATGCGTTCATTTTCTCTTATCAGGCTCGCTAAAGTCTCATCAACCTTTCCTTCCTTACTTAGAGCAATAGTGGTCCATGCATCTTTTGTTTTCGATACGAAGAACTCTCCATCGTATGCATAGGATGCAGCAAAGGGAGCATCTCCTTTTTGAGATATTTCCTCTAAGCGATCTGATAGCATATTCGAAGCAAGGCTTTTTATGAAGCTAATAATCAGGCCTTCCTGAGTTTGTTTGGTCTCAGCCGGTATTACATCGTGCTTAATATACAGAGTAACTTGAGTTCTTACAGCCTCGGGGTCGGTAATAACAGATACAATTGGTTTATCATTATCCGGAACAGGGAAGTAAACTCTTTCTGCTGGATTAACCGGTTTGGGGATATCAGACCACATGGCTTTTATCTTAGCCTCTACCTCATCTACATTAATGTCTCCAACAATAACGATTCCTTGCAAATCGGGACGATACCATGTGTGGTAGTAATCACGTAATGTCTGATAAGGGAAATTTTCTACAATTTCCATTTTGCCAATCGGCATGCGGTCGGCGTATTTACTTCCTTCGAAGATAACAGGTAGCTGCTTATCCCATATACGGTATTGAGCACCGCTACGGGTACGCCATTCTTCCTTGATTACAAGCCTTTCTTCATCAATCTGCTCATCTTTCAGAGCGATAAATCCAGACCAGTCGTGCAATACCATCAAGCATGAGTCAATGATCGCATCACGTACTACGGGGACGTCATCCAAATTGTATACAGTTTCGTCAAACGAAGTGTATGCATTTACATTTGCGCCAAACTTAACTCCGATTGACTCCAGATAGTTTAACATAGTCTTTTTACCCGGAAAGTTTTTTGACCCGTTGAAAGCCATGTGTTCAAGAAAGTGAGCCAATCCTGCCTGATTGTCTTCTTCCTGCATAGAACCTACTTTCTGAGCGATATAAAAGTTAGCTCGTCTCTCTGGGTAGGCGTTATGACGGATATAGTATGTAAGTCCGTTTTCTAACTTCCCATATCTAACCTGCGGATCGATAGGTAGTTTTTCCATTGTTTGTGCTTTGACAAGTCCGGCTATGGCAAGTAAAGCGATAAAAATAAAAGACTTCCTCATATTATTAATGTTTAAAGTGTTATTCTATAGTTATTTTAGAAAGTACCGGCTTATGATCGGAGACGAAAGTTCCGTTTAAAGTGTCGGGCAAGACTACATAATCTTGTACCTTTATTTGTTTACTCACAAATATATAATCAATTAGAGGACGTTCGCTTTCAGCTAGTCTGCCAAAGTTGTGGAATGTCCAGTCTGTACCTGATGCTTTTAGGGCAATCGTTTTACTGTCTAACAAGTGATTGGTCTTTGAAGCATCTGTAATATTCTTAATCGCTTCCGATTGCGGAGTATCATTAAAGTCTCCTGTAAGTACTATCGGCAGACCTTTTCCCAATTCTTCAGCTTTCTTTAATAGTAAGTTTCCGCCTTCTTTTCGGGCAATCAATCCATCGTTATCAAGATGTGTATTAATAGCAAATATTTCTTTACCCGTAGCTTTTTCTTTTAGTATAGCCCATGTTGCCACACGTATATATGATGCATCCCAGCCTTTAGAACCTGCTACTTCGGGCGTTTCGCTTACCCAAAATGTACCGGACTCTATAGCCGAGAATCTATCTTTTTTATAGAAAATGGGGCTGAATTCTCCTTTGTCTGCACCATCTTGACGTCCTACGCCTATTGTTGTATATTGGGGTAGGCGTTCTTTCAGGTCATTCATCTGGTTCAACAAAACTTCTTGCATGCCGAGTATATCCACATCATTCATCCGAACCATTTCAGCGGCATTGTCTTTTCGGTATTGCCAGCTGTTAAGACTGTCGCTGGGAACATCCAAACGAATATTGAATGTCATAACATTCAGCTCTAAAGGTTTTGTTTTACAGGATGATATGAAAAGTAGAGAGGGTAGTAATAAGTAAATTAATTTTTTCATTTTAAGAACGTTAATTGAATGAAACTATTTATTGGTATTTGAAATTTATGTAAATAAATTATACAATTTGGGTAAGAAAATAATAGCTCCGCAGATGACAGATATTACAGACGATACAAAAACTGCAGCTGCGGCAAGGTCTTTTACTTTTTTTATAACTTCGTTCCACTGAGGTGATATATAATCACATATATTCTCGATGGCAGAATTTATTATCTCTAGGCTAAAAACTAACGCTATCAGAATACATATAACAAGCCATTCTGTATTTGATATTTTCAAAAGAAATCCCGCCGTAACTACTACTATTACAATAGCTATATGTATACGGGAATTATGCTCTTCCAAAAATAATACTCTCAAACCGTTTAGTGCATATAAAGCCGATTTAGAACGCTTTTTTAGCGAAAATTTCTCCGAACCTTTTTTGCTCATTTCAGGCAACCCTTAAATTGGAATACATTTGAATCGCTAATTTAGTAACAAAAAAATGATAAAAAGACAGTTCCTGCTTCTTTTTGGCAAATAACTTTTGCTTTTTATTTGTTTCTGATATTCGGTTTCTGTAATTTTGAATAACAAAATCTGAAAAATATGAAAAAGTACATATTCTTTTTATTATTGTCTATCGGATTGACTTCTTGTAATTTGAGTTATCAAAACAATCTGGAGAAAATGGGTGATGCTGTAAGGCAGCACATGAGGTACAGGGATGCAGATAATGGGACTATAACCAAAGTGGAATACTTTAAGCCGATATCGTACGAAAAAATAGCCAAAGAAAAACGTCAGAAACCTGATGAGGCTTACTTATTGCGGGTATACATTCAGGGTACATGGTCTTATGACAACAGTTATAGGATATATAATATCAATGACACTGTCAATTGTTATCTGAACGAAGATAAAAAGGTGTTGAGGATGGATGAGAATAAAGAAAACTAAGAAAACTATCTTCAATATATAGAAAATAAGAGGGTGTTTCTTCTTTCATTTTAGAAAGGGAAATTGCCCTCTTTTAATATATCTGCTCGATTATTGAATTATTTCATGTAATTTTGTATTATTATCATATTTAAGATTATCGATGAATACTTTTGGAAATATATTCAGACTTACTTCTTATGGAGAGTCTCATGGTGCTGGTATCGGAGGAGTTATTGATGGTTGCCCTGCAGGGATAACCGTAGATATGGAGTTTATACAAAACGAACTAACCCGCCGTCGTCCGGGACAATCTAAGATAACTACTCCTCGCAAAGAAGCGGATGAAGTAGAGTTCTTATCAGGGATATATGATGGTAAAACTACCGGAGTACCGATAGGTTTTCTTATTCGAAATAATAACCAGCATTCGTCAGATTACGACAACCTGAAAGATATTTATCGTCCCTCTCATGCAGACTATACATATTCTCAGAAGTATGGTATACGTGATCACCGTGGAGGAGGCAGGTCGTCGGCCCGCGAAACTATTGCTCGTTGTGTAGGCGGGGCATTAGCTAAGCTTGCGTTGAAGCAATTAGGAGTGGAAATATTGGCTTATACTTCGCAAGTAGGACATATAAAGCTCGAAAAACTATATAAGGATTATGATCTGTCACTTATAGAATCTACGCCTGTACGTTGTCCCGACCCCGAGAAAGCGCAGTTGATGATAGAACTTATCGAAGAGGTTAAGTCGAAAGGTGATACTATTGGCGGCGTTATTTCGTGCGTTATAAAGGGGGCTCCTGTAGGATTAGGCGAGCCTGTATTTAATAAGTTGCATGCAGCTTTGGGGAATGCTATGCTTGGCATAAATGCGGTGAAAGGGTTTGAATACGGCGATGGATTTGATGTCAATCACAGAGGATCGGAGGTCAATGATGTATTCTATAACGATAATGGTAAGATAGGAACCAAAACAAACCATTCGGGTGGTATACAAGGAGGAATATCAAACGGGCAAGATATTTATTTTCGTGTAGCTTTCAAACCTGTGGCAACAATTTTGATGCATCAGGAGACTGTAAATAAAGATGGAGATAGTACAGACCTTAAGGCTCGCGGACGTCACGATGCTTGTGTTCTGCCTCGTGCAGTGCCAATTGTTGAAGCTATGGCGGCGATGACTATTTTAGATTATTATCTTTTGAGCTGTACGAATCGTGTTTTCTTGGATAAGCTTTCTTAGGTGATCTCAGCCCTTTGATCAAGTGCTTAGTTGCTAAAATGGGATTGTGAAGTAGCATTCGTGGACCGGAGTACTTCATGATCTCTTTTATTCTTTCTCTCATTTCCGAGCTATAGCAATGAACTTTACAGTTTTGGCATGTAGGTTTATCCTCACCAAATATGCATTTCGTTAACTTTCTTTGTGCGTAATTGTTCAGTTCAGCGCAAGATGAGCATAAGGCATGACTTGTACCATGTTTATCTTTACAGTACAAGTGAATCATCTTTCCGATGGTCTTTTTTTCTGTAGTATTCATTTACAAAGAGTCTCCTATATAGAAGATAGGTATAGTGATTATGATCAAAATGATCGCTCTATTATTCAAAGTTAAACACAAGTGATATCATTCGTGTTTTTCCCGATGAAATCGCTTGGGTATATTTAATTAAATCTTTATCTGATAGATCTGATCTGTCTTTATTTACAACATCCGCTAGTCCGAATGAAAATTTTAATTCAGGACACAGTTTGAATAACGGTAAATACAAATTACACCCAACGCCAAATTCCAAACCATAGTCCATCGACTTGAAGCGGAGTATATCATTCTTTTTTTGTCCTATATTTAATGCTGTATATACCCCAGCAAGCAGGTAGGGTCTGAAATTTCCTGTACGGTCTGCGCTAAACTTGAGATAAAGAGGTAGTGTTAAATAATTACTCCTCAAGGCTGATTCGTATTCTTTGCCTGATGTTTGCTCTTTAAAAACAAAACGCCTTTCTCCAAAATGTAGAGAAGGTGTGGTCCGAAGATTGAAGTATTGATTCAAATATCTGTCGGCTATCATACCTACACTAAACCCTACCGAATAGGACGGTATTTCCGTAAACCAAGCTTCACCGTTATCTCCCACATAGCCCGAATGTGATATAATAAGGTCTTGTGCTTGGAATCCAACCATAAAGCCCAAATGATACATCTTTTGATCTGCAAAAGGTAGGTTTTGCGGTTTACGAGTCTGTGCCTGCATATTAATACCGAACAGGACAATAAAAGATAGGTATAATAGTATTAATTTCTGCTGTTTCAAAATTCAGTATTTATTTCTAATAACGTAATTTGCTGTTAGTTATTGCAAAGTACTTATTTTAATCTAGAAAGCGTAAAAATAGTAATTTCTTCATCTTATTGATGTAAAACAAAAACTATTCATAATGAGTTTATTGCCAGGTAAATAATGTTGAGCGAGCCTTTCGTAAATAGATATAAACAATATAAATATTAATAATATCTAATCCTATCTATTTTAGATACAGAAAAAACTCATTATATTTGCCAAATCAAAGTTAGTAATAATATTAAAAAACAAAAATCATGGCTTACGTTATTAATGAAGATTGTATTGCTTGCGGTACTTGCATCGATGAATGTCCTGTAAATGCAATATCAGAAGGAGACATCTACAAAATTGATCCAGATGCATGTACTGACTGTGGTACTTGTGCTGATGCTTGTCCAACTGAAGCAATTCATCCTGCTTAATTAGAATTATCAGGATAACAAAATATAAAGGAAGCTAAAAAGCTTCCTTTTTTGTTTTTATAGTAGTTATCATGAGAAGTCTTAGTCCTTTCTGTTCCTTATTGAATGCTTTATTAGACTATAAAAGTGATTTGTTTGGGAATTTGGGGTGATTGTTATGGAATTATTCCAGATTGAGACTCCATATGATATAAATAATATGATATGAGAACTGTATTGCTGCCATCTATCTTTATGCTTATTTTTATACTAATATCTTGTAAAAAAAATCAAGATCAATCAATGATAGGGAATAGAGAAAAAAAATCTATATGTTGGAAAACTCTTAGAATTGAATCTCAAAATCAGATAATAGTTATTGATAAATATGAGAATTATGGAGTTCGAGATACATGCGACCTTAAAGAGGTAAGAATCAATGAATCTGTCATCGAATATAAGCCTATAGATAGAGGACAAGAATATTTTGACATAACAGAACAAGAGAAAGATTCAGTGTTTTATTATATCTACGATATTGTAACAAATCCTGTTTATACAGCACAATTCGCGACCTGCTATGTAGGTAATATTTCTATTGGATTTAGTACAGGGAGTGTAACTCAAGTATGTAAATATAATTCCGTTGGCAATTGGACTACAATATCACTTTCAACAGAGAAGTTGTATAATTTATTGAGAAGAAAAACAAAAATTTCAGAGTATTAGATTTCTGTCGAATGATAGAATGATTTTCTTGCATTCTTCAATGCTTGGTTTCACTGATCATACATTTGCAAGTATTGTAAAATATTCCAAAATCAATATATATAACAGAAAAGCAATCTCATTTGAGATTGCTTTTCTGTTAGTTGCGGAGACCGGATTCGAACCGATGACCTCCAGGTTATGAGCCTGGCGAGCTACCACTGCTCCACCCCGCGATCTTGTGAGTGCAAAAGTATAGAAATAATCATAACATTCCAAATAAAAACGGGTAAATAAATAAATTATTTCTATACTTGTGAGTTACTTATTGATTACAAGGATGTTAAAAAAGGAAATATTTTACCACGTATAAGTAAGTCCAAAACCTACCATCTCATTATATTGAAAATATCCCCAATCTCCTTTTTTAGTCGGAGGTACACCATCGTCATAGCGCAAGTAGAAATAAATAGAAGTTGATAAAAATCTATTTAGGTTCATTGTGTATTTATTTTCACATTCAAATAGTATTTTCTCATAGTTTGTAAAATACATAATTCGACTTGTGAATTTGTTATATCGGTTAAATGAGTATGATATATCTGCCTTAACAGTAGACCCTAAATCCAGTTTACTTTTCTTCCCTTCATCTACTCCATATCTCGACTTGTCCACCATTGTATCAGCTACTAAAGTGTAGTTAATAGAGGCTGGAGATAGTTCTAACGACAAGTTTAATCGCTTGTATTTATCTTTAGGTGATATGTTTTCTGTAGTGTATCGCATACCAATACCCGAATTGACAACTAAAGGAGAAAATAAAGATCTTACTCTTGATTCACTGTTTACAGGATAACCTCTGAATATTGGTGTTTCTATCTTTAAGTTGACATTGTATGACCATTTTTTAAATGCAGTTATTCCAAAAAGACTACTGTTTCTTACATAATCTTCAATGATACTAATTTTATGGAATTTGTCGGCAGGTGTTCTCTGAACATTTAAACGCCATTCGAAAGAGTTTTCAAAACTAGTCTTGTTTTTCTTATACTTTACATTCAGCTTGTGATAATTAATTATGCTAAAGTTGCTATTCCCTCCATTGTACCAATTGTCTGAAAGCTCATTCTGATTTATCTGCAATGAATGTTCTCCTGTTCTGATCCAATACACAGGTTTTATTCGTATTTTCTCTACTTCCGGTTTATTGATGCCTATCGGATCATCAGTTGTAAGTAAATCTTGGAATATACTCTTTTTCTCGACTATAGTCTCCTTCAAGAGAGGAATATCTTTAAAATGAAACGCATTCAATTTAACCCTTTGAGGATTATTCATGTAGTACTGTCTTCTTTCAGCCTCTATCTCCTTAATCCGTGCAAGTTTAGGCGCAAAAGTACTATCCGGAGATATCAAATGAAACTCGCTTGTAGTATCATTTTCTGATTTTTTTGATAAGAAGTCCATATCTGATGGTAATATCTTTCCATCAAAAACAACAGGTAAGAATACCGGATCAAAAATCACCGTATCTCTAAATGATACATGATCATCAAATGGCATCCAATTATTTTTTAGAATAAGCAGTCCTTTTTCATCTCTTAAAGGTTGCAGATTACTCGCATTTAATCCTTTTGCATAAGCAGAGTCGATTCTTAACGGAGCCGAAAATCCTTTGGTTGTATCTCGTGTTGAAATCTTCTTGAGTTGCCTGTCTATATTTGTTATATCTTTCAAAATACTATCTTTCTGTTGCCTTACAAGACCTGTATTCTGTGCATTTACAGATGTAGAAAATATAAACAAACATATAATAAAACAGAGGTAGACTTTATTTACTCTCATTTTACTTATCTTTTTCAGAGAAAGTTATCCTTAATAATTTTCATTTTATAAGATGCAAATTTAGTAATTAAATCCTATATTTAATGCTTTAAGTAATCTAAAACGTTTATTGTCGTATGTCGTCCAGGCTGAAAGATGTATTGCAAAAAGCTGATGAAAAGAGGTGGATATTATCTTAAGTATGACACACAGTTTTTTTATTGGTATATTATCATTAGCTTTGAGTAAAGTTTATTAAATAAATATTGTAGATATATCTTTTAGAATTTCACAGCATTTACAAAACACTCTACTAGATTCTTCAATTTTAAATTGCAAAAGATTAATATACATTATATTAATTTAATGTTAAACCGAAATATTACAAACTTAAAAACTCATTATCATGAAAAAAATATTTTTATTCTTATTGTGTGCCTTTTTTTTATTTTCCTGTAGTCAAGAAAATATAGATCAGCTATCAGAATCAGAAAATTATAATGCTCGAAAAAGTGAAAATATTTATGTTTGTACCGCTGACTTTTATGAAGGTAATGATTTTCCTTCAAATCAAAAAGCAGCGATTCTAAAAACGAAGAAATGGGAAGATGAAAGTATTATTACTATAAAGTTTTTAAATGGTAGTCCTTCTCTTGAAGATAAGGTTATGAAATATGTATTGGAATGGGGGA
Organism: Dysgonomonas sp.; assembly: GCF_035323175.1. Lineage (NCBI taxonomy): Bacteria > Pseudomonadati > Bacteroidota > Bacteroidia > Bacteroidales > Dysgonomonadaceae > Dysgonomonas > Dysgonomonas sp. The sequence goes on from NZ_DAOKYH010000001.1 coordinate 743,945, forward strand.
AACTTATTAATCTTGAATTTAGGAAAAATCCTAGAGGAAATGCTGATATCAAAGTGGCTTTTAAATGGAATGGAGATAAGACATCATGGTCTTATCATGGGACTGACAGCAAAACAATACTTCAGGATCAACCGAGTATGAACTTTGGATGGCTTGATGAAAGTACTTCTGAAGAAGAGTTTAGACGTGTAGTTCTTCATGAATTTGGACATGCATTAGGTTTAGTTCATGAACATTTACATCCAATAAATAATATTCAATGGAATAAAGGCGTTGTATATGCATATTATGCACAGCAAGGATGGAATAAAGCTACTGTTGATCGCAACATTTTTAATAAATTTACGACTACGCAGACAAATTATAGTACATATGATAAATATTCAATTATGCACTATGATATACCTTCAAGTCATACTTTAAATAATTACTCTGTTGGCATAAATAATGTACTATCCCAAAAAGATATTGAGTTCATATCCCAGCAATATCCCATAAAAACGGCAAAAAATGCACTATTCTATGGGAAAGATCATATAAAAGTAGGTGAATCTAGAACATCTGAGAATGGAGTATATTCCCTGGCCCTTGAAAATACAGGAGATCTAATTCTAAGAAAGAATAACAATACTATTCTTTGGTCAATTGAAACTGGTTATAATGATGTCACAGCAGTATCTATATCAATTGTTAGGTTTCAAATAAATTTAGATTTTAAACTGAGTTCTATCAGTACACCTCTATCAGTACCTCTTTATATTGGAGATCGAATCTCATATGATTCATCGTTAAATCTTCGGATAGAAAATAATGGAAATCTTGTACTCGATACTGGAAATAAAATTATATGGAAGTCCAATACGGATGGGAAATAATAATTTCTTATAGCATACCTTTTTAATTCAAATTTCCAAAATTATATTTATATAATATTTTGGAGATTTTCTCTTTATATTGTTCATTATATGTTATACCATTATGTCCTTCATTCGTTAATATGACTAACGAATCTTCTTTTTTGAACAAGGAGCTGAGCATTATCGAATTCTTATAATTTATAACCATGTCTGCGTCTCCATGAAAAATAACAATGGGCATTTTACAATTAGTAATATATTTATATGTCTCTAGTTTATATTTTACCAAAAAGCGAGGGATGACGGGGCAGATACCTTGAATGATACCAGTCATAGAATAGTACGGAGCTTGTAGAATTAATAAGTGAGGATTATTGACTGATGCCAGCCAAGTTGCGGGGCATGTACCTATCGAATAGCCTAATACAATGATGTTATCTTCATCATACAATTCTTTCATTTTATTATAGGCCGTTTGTACATCTTCAAATAATCTTCTCTGACTACGAATCTCTCCTTCACTTTTGCCAAAACCTCTATAATCCAATAAAAATACATCGTACCCTAACTCTGTATAAAGAGAAACCACACTTCCCCATGAATCTAAAGCTCCGGCGTTGCCATGCAGATAGAAAATTAACCCTTTAGATTCATGTGCTCTGAAAAGTAGTCCATTCAGCTTTATCCCATCGTCTGTTTGTATATATAGCCCCTCAAAATTTTCTTTAAAATTGAATTTATAATCTTTGCCTAACTTATCAGGATAGAACAAGAACCTTTCTTGGAAAAAGTAGAAAGCACCGCAAAATATTATATAAAAAGCTAATGCTATAGCAAGAAACCGAATCGCAATTTTTACCATTATATCGTATCCGTTATGTAATCAATAGGTAATAAAAAAGCATACATGGATAATTCATGTATGCTAAGTTAATATTAAATATAGAAAAGAATAAGCAGATATTACAAATTAAACTCTACACTGACAAATAAATATCTTTGTGATTTTGAATGATCAGGATTCAGATTTCTAAAGTTAGGAGCAATTTTCAATTGCTTTACCGGTTGAAATTCTACTCCGATCATCATCAACTGACCATCAAGACTATTCCATGCTGTATTAAAACTATTCGGAGCCGAAGAGTCTACAAGATCGTAACGAGCAAATGTTCTCCATTTAGGAGCCAGTGCGATTGATGTATAGACAGAATACCCGAAATAATCTTTCTTCTCAACAAATCCTTTGTTAAAAACGCGGTTGTATTCAGCACCGGCAGAGATTTTCTTGTCCTTGTATCCTGCAAACACAGCCATTGTGTATTGATCTTTAAAGTTTACATCTGTAACTCCTTCGGGTAAAGCATCTCTCAAGTTTTCACTTTCATTATAAACATCTCCGTATATGCGGAGTATCGTATTTTTTGTAGGGTGAAGGCTCAGCCCGGCAGCATATTTCATACTATTATCCTTTTTAATCTTCTTATATCCTTCTCCGTTAGTGATCCCTAAATCTGCCGATATATACGGATTGAACGCATATTCTGCCGTTACTCCCATATCTACACTTGGCCCCATTTTGTTTAAGTCCTGAAATGATTTCATCACATAACGATGCATCCAGTATGTTTCTTGTACGCTAAATCCCATTAGTCCAATTAATCCGGCATTAACACTAAAGCCTTTATCACTCCAGTTTACAAAAGCATTTCGTAGATATACTTCGAGCCCATCGGAAGATGTTTTTCCTGCAGCACCATCAATAACGACTTGAGCCTGTAAAGTACGTGTGAATTTATAATTATATCCAAGGAGAGCTCTTGTGATATCAAACCCTGACTTGTCATCATCACCAAAACCTTTACTAAAATCAAGAAAGCTTCGAGCAATAATCTTCCCCGATGGCTTAAAGGCTAAAGAATCCTGAGCATAAGAGGTGACACTACAAAGTATAGAAAATAGAAAGAAAACAGAAAAATATCGTTTCATACTCACAATTTATAATTTCTCACAAAGTAAAATGAAAAGATTTGAAAATATAATCTTCACATTATTAATGTTTTGTTAAGATAATATGACGAAAAATATACAGAATATGTATATTTGTGTATTACGCTGTATTCTAAGTGAATAGTAAGTGCTTTTTATTTTATTTAAAATCACAGAAAGATTATTTGTTGCTGTGTAAAACTAAATCTAAAAAGCAAAGACGACTTCATTATAAAACACTACTT